>JBATXM010000193.1:0-20241 GCA_049673305.1 Pseudonocardiaceae bacterium
CACTCTCAAGGTGCTCCTCAACCTGGCACGGACAAGGGCTTCAGCACTCTTATCCTCCCAGGTCAGGAGCACCTTTTACGGTCGACGCGCCGATCAGCTGCGTGTCCGGGATGAAAAGTCAGGGTTAGCGGTCCGGCGGGAGCTAACCGGGCAGGAAGCTCAACCGGACGGTGCGGACCGGGTTGTCAACATTGGTGTCCACCAGGCAGATCGACTGCCAGGTACCCAGCATGAGCTGCCCGCCGAGCACCGGGACGCTGGCGTAGGGCGCAAGCAGGGCGGGCAGTATGTGGTGCCTGCCGTGCCCGGGGGAGCCGTGCTGGTGGCGCCACCGTCCGTCGGAGGGCAGCAGCTCACTCAGCGCGGCGAGTAGGTCGGTGTCGCTGCCCGCCCCGGTCTCGATCACGGCGAGGCCGGCGGTGGCATGCGGTACCCACACGTGCAGCAGGCCGTCGTGCGCGCCCGCGTGGTGGAGGAACGCACGACATTCCGCTGTGAGGTCGTGTACCTGCTCGCGCGAGCCGGTCTGGATGCTGATTTCGCGGCTGTGCACCCCAACACGGTAACCCCTGCCCGAGACCCACTGGTGGCGGTCACCGCCGTGAACTCGTGCGGGCATCGTGCGGGCATGGGGGCTGGTACGGCACGTCAGGTAGGTACTGGTCCCAGTCTGTGGGGGTGATGGTGGGGGTCATGGCACAAATCCGAGCGGCAACGCTCTCGGGGTTGGTCTCCCACAGCCGCGCGGTCCGGTCTGCGCTGGCGGTGGCCAGGGTGCGCCCATCGGGGCTGAAGGCCACCGAGAAAACGACATCGGTGTGGCCGGTGAGGATACCGAGCGGTTGAGGATCGCGCGGATCGCTGACCTTCCACAAGCGCGCGATGTGGTCGTAGCTGCCGGTGGCCAGAGTGCGCCCGTCCGGGCTGAAAGCCACCGACCAGACGGTGCGGCTGTGGCCCATCAGGGTCCCCAGTGGACGGGGATTGCGCAGGTCGTGAACGTCCCACAAGCGCGCGGTGTTGTCGTTGCTGCCGGTGACCACGGTGCGTCCGTCAGGGCTGAAGGCCACCACTTTGACTGCGTCGTGGTGACCGGTGAGGACACCCAACAGACGTGGGTTGCGGGGGTCGTGGACGTCCCACAGTCGCACGGTCTTGTCATTGCTGGCGATCGCCACGATGTTCCCGTCGGGGCTGTAGGCCACCCCTTTGACATGCTGGGTATGGCCGGTGAGGACGCTCAGCAGGCTGGGGTTGTCGGGATCATGAACGTCCCACAGTCGCGCGGTGGTGTCGTCACTGGCGGTGGCCAAGGTGTGTCCGTCGGGGCTGTAGGCCACCGAGAACACGACATCGGTGTGGCCGGTCACGATGGGTCCGGGAAGATCCCACAGCCGCACAGTGGCGTCGTAGCTGGCGGTGGTCAGGGTGCGCCCGTCCGGGCTGAAAGCCACTGAGTAGACAGCGTTGGTGTGGCCGTTGAGGATCCGCAACAGGGTGGGCTTGTGCGGGTCACGGACGTCCCACAACCGCGTGGTGATGTCGTCACTGCCGGTGACCAGGTTGCGCCCGTCCGGGCTGAAGGTCACCGAGCGAACCGCGTTGATGTAGTCGGGGAGGACACCCAGCTGAAGAGACTGAAGAGGGTCACTCACATCCCACAACCGCACGGAGCTGTCGACGGTGAAATCGGTGACATAGCTGGCGGTGGCCAGGGTACGCCCATCGGGGCTGAAGGCCAGCGAGAGGATGGCGTTGATGGGGCCGGTGAGGGTGCGCAGCAGGGTGGGTCGGCCAGGGTCACGGACGTCCCACAGCCGCGCGGTCTTGTCGGCGCTGGCGGTGGCCAGGGTGTGCCCGTCCGGGCTGAAGGCCACCGCTGTGACGTTGTCGGTGTGGCCGGGCAGGGTGCTGAGTGGGCGGGGGTGGTAGGGGTCGTGGACGTCCCACAACCGCGCGGTGGTGTCGTCGCTGGCGGTGGCCACGATGGTGCTGTCCGGGCTGAAGGCCGCCGAGTGGACGGGTTTGGTGTGGCCAGTCAGGGTGCTGAGCGGGTGGGGGTTGCGGGGGTCGTGGACGTCCCACAATCGGGCGGTGGTGTCTTTACTGGTAGTGACCAGGGTCTGCCCGGTGGGACTGAAAACCACTGAGAGGACGGCGTCGGTGTGGCCGGAGAGGATGCTCAGCGGGTTGGGGCGGTGCGGGTCGCTGACATCCCACAGGCGCACGGTCTTGTCGTAGCTGGCGGTGGCCAGGGTGCGCCCGTCGGGGCTGTAGGCCACCGAGGAGACGATGTCACCCACAGCCAGCTGGGTGGAATAGGGGGTGGCGAAGGTGCTGAGCACGTTGCCGCGAGCTTCCGTGGTGGGGGCCAGCCGGTAGGCGGCCAGGCTGAGTTGCGCGGCCAGGGACGAGTTGGTCGCGCGCAGCGCGGGGGCCTGTGCTGCAATCTGCCGAGACACCGCAATGGTGCGTTGCTGTTCTGCGGCGCCCCGCTGGATGACGGCGATCCCCGCTGCCACCACCGCGAGGACGAGCAGCACCGACAAGACAGTGACGGCACGCCTTCGGCGCCAGCGGTCCCGGCGAATGCTCTCGCGCAGGAACGTGCGGGCGCTCGCGCTGAGCTCCACGTGGTCGGTGACCAGCTCGCGGGCCTGGATGCGGGCGCCGGTGTCGGCCACCGCGGCGGCGAGCTGGCCGCGTTCCCACAGCCGGACGGGTCGGCGGCCATCGTCGTCCCATTCGGTGGCGGCCTTGTCGATCGCACTGCGGGCGCGCAACGCCGACGCGTTCTCGTTGATCCCCTGAGCCAGTGGGGACCAGGCGGACAGGAACGCCTCGTGGGCCACTCCGATGACCACCACGTTGTCGTTGCCTGTGTCGGTGGTCAGCAGCCGCCGGGCGACGAAGGCGTCCAACTCTCGGGTCACCAGCTCAGACAGCTCAGCACGAGGGATCCGCCAGCGGGTGGGTCGGCCCTGCTCGTCCACGGTGACCAATCGCAATAACCCGGCGATGACATCCTTGCCGCGCCGACCCGTGGCTGCGGTCGCGTCGGCCAGGGCCGCGTCGGCCTGGCGGGCTAGGGCACCCTGGACCCCACCGAGGTCGTCGTAACGTGCGGTGGGCAGCTCGCCGCCACGGCGGACGCCCTCGGCGAGCTGGGAGAGGGTGAACGCCAGCAGCGGCAATGCCTCTCCACTGTCGGTGTCAGCGACCAATCGGGTCACCAGCTCGTCGTCGACGGTGATCCCGGCTAGCTGGGCTGGGCCTTCGATCACGGTCCGCAGCGCGTCGCGGCGTAACGGCCGCAGGGGGTGGGTGCGAGTCGACAACCCGGCCAGCTCGGGGTCGGCCAGGAGCTGGCCCAGGAACTCTGGCCGCAGGGTGGCGACCACACCTGCACCGGCCCGCCCAACGCTGCGCCCAGCAGCTGCGCGAACTGGGCTCGTTGCCCGGGTGACGCCTGGGTGAGCAGCTCCTCGAACTGATCCACCACGACCAGCATCCGATGCGCCCCGGCGGCCTGCAGCAGCTCATCGGCCAGTCCGGTGAGGCCGTTGTCGGCAAGACCGTGACGTATCTGCGCCACGGTCTGCCGTGTCGTGGTGGCCAGTTGCCGGACCAACGCGGCCACTGGGTCGTTGCCGGGCAGGATCGGGGGCAGCGTCCACCAGCCCGGTTCCTCGGCCATCACATGCAGCAGCCCGGCCCGGACCAAGGATGACTTGCCACCTCCTGAGGGGCCGACGACCAGCAGCACCGCTCGCTCCGCGCGCTCGACGGGTGAGCGCAACAGGCCGGCGAGCTGGTGCACCTCGCCACTGCGTCCGAAGAACACTTGATGATCGTTGACGTCGAACGGGCGCAGCCCCGGAAACGGTGACCGGTCATCCGGCCACCCCAGCCCGCCGGCGGCGTCAACCCGGCGCAACGCCTCCACCAGCACCGCACGCCCAGCGGGGGAGAGCTCAGCGCGATGCGCAGAGCTCAGCAGCGGATGCTTCACCTTCGGCTCGGCGTGCACCGGCAACAACCGGCTGCCCCGGGCCCGGGCGCACGCCACCTCCTGGGTACACCACTGCGAGGCCAGAAAAGCCGAGGTGACCACGCAGACCACCGCGTCGGCCCAGCGCAGCCGCTCATGCAGCCGCTGCTCCCACGCCTCGCCGACCTCAAGGCCATCACGGGGATGCTGATCCAGGAACACCTCATGGTGCTCGGCAACCAGCCATCGGCGCACTTCAGCGGCTGGCTTTCGATCGACGCTGGCGTGGCTGATGAAGACCTTGGCCACCACACCTCCCATGCCGAGCGGGTCAACCAGCGGCAGCTTCCCGATTGGGGCGGCACCCTACCGACCGTGATGCCACGTCTGTTCGCTCGCCTTCGGCTCGCGCATCCCGGAGACCCGCTCAAATACATTTTATTGCGATCAGTTCTCATTGAGACGTATCTTCGTCGTATGACGAGTCTTGATCAAAATGTGCTGGGTGAGGAACTGATGGTGACCGTGGCTGCGCTGCGGCGCTTGGTGCGTCGGAGGCTGCGGTCGGAGCTGGGCGGGCCGCCGTTGCGGGGTGCGCACGTGGAGCTGTTGCAGGTGATCGAGAAGCAGCCGGGTATCGGGATCACGCCGGCAGCGCGTGTCCTGCACCTGGCGGCCAACACGGTGAGCATGTTGGTCGAGCAGCTCATCGGCCTGGGGATGGTGGTGCGTCAGACTGATCCCGACGATCGTCGCGCCGCGCGGCTGTGGTTGACCGAGGCGGCGACCCAGCGATTGGCGGCGGGGCGTCAGGCCCGCACTGAGCTGGTCGCGGGCGGGCTGGCGGGGCTGCCCGTTGCCGATCGCGAGGCTCTCACTGGGGCGTTGCCTGCGCTACGTGCGCTGCTGGTCGCTCTTGAAGCGGGGGAGGGGCAATGACCGCGCCGCTTGCTGTGGAGAGTGCGGGAATGCTTGCGGTGCGGGGCACCGGGATCCGGCACCGCTACGGTGACATGGTCGCCGTCGACGACATTGACCTCGACGTCGCTGCGGGGACGGTGTTCGGGCTGCTCGGGCCGAACGGTGCGGGCAAGACCACCACGATCCGCATGATCACGACACTGCTGCCGGTGCCGCCCGGGTCGATCGAAGTCTTCGGGGTGGACCCGGCCCGTCACAAGCTGGCCGTGCGGCGATTGATCGGGTATGTGCCGCAGCAGCTCTCCGCTGACGGGACGCTGACCGGCCGGGAGAACGTGGCGCTGTTCGCGCGGCTGTTCGATGTACCCCGCGCTCGACGGCGTCGGATCGTGGCCGACGCGCTGACGTCGGTCGACTTGGCCGAGGTCGCCGATCGGATCGTGGGCACCTACTCCGGTGGCATGATCCGCCGGCTGGAACTTGCCCAGGCTCTGGTGAATACGCCACGGCTGTTGGTACTGGACGAGCCGACAATCGGCCTGGACCCGATCGGCCGGGCCAACGTGTGGGAGCGGATCGTGGAGGTCCGCGCGAACACCGGGATGACGGTGCTGGTCACGACCCACTACATGGACGAGGCCGACCAGCACTGCGACCAGATAGCTCTCATGCACCGGGGTCGGATCCGGGCGCTGGGCACACCGGCCGAGCTCAAGGCCCGAGTCGGCCCGGGCGCCACGCTGGACGACGTGTTCCGGGCCGCCACCGGCGACGAGCTGGTGAGCAACGCTGGAGAAAGGATGCGCGATGTCCGAGCAACTCGCCGTACCGCTCACCGACTGGGCTGAATTAGCCCCGGTTGGGCTACCCCGACTGCTGCTCTCCCGGATCGGCACCATGTGCCTGGTCGAATTGCAGAAGTTGCGTCACGACCGCACCGAGCTGCTCACCCGCGCGATCCAGCCGGCGCTATGGTTGCTGATCTTCGGTGAGACCTTCACCCGGTTGCGGGCCATCCCGACTGGCAACGTCCCCTATCTCGACTATCTCGCACCCGGAATCCTCGCCCAGTCCGCGCTGTTCATCGCGATCTTCTACGGCATCCAGATCATCTGGGAACGCGACGCCGGGATGCTGACCAAGCTGCTGGTGACCCCCACCCCACGGATGGCGCTGGTCACCGGCAAAGCCTTCGCCGCCGCGGTGCGGGCCCTCATCCAAGCCCTGATGGTCCTGATACTCGCGGCGCTGCTAGGCGTGGGGTTGACCACTAACCCCCTCAAATTACTGGCGATGGCGGCAGCGGTGATCCTCGGCTCGACCTTCTTCTGTTGCCTGTCGATCACGATCGCCGGGTTGGTACTCACCCATGACCGGTTGATGGGTATTGGGCAGGCGATCACCATGCCGCTGTTCTTCGGCTCCAGCGCCTTGTACCCGGTGAACCTCATGCCCGGCTGGCTGAAAGTGTTCAACCATGTCAACCCACTCGGCTACGAGGTCGACGCGCTGAGAGGCCTGCTCATCGGCACTCCCGCGCAGCTGTGGCTGGATTTCGGCGTGCTGATCGTGGCCTCGGTGGTGATGATCAGTATCGCCTCCGCCTTGCTCGGTCGGCTGGCCCGCTGATCGCAGGCGCCACCGGTCGAGCAGAGCAGATTACATAGAGCTATTTTTGGGTTGGCGACAAAGACCCGAGTGGTGGGTCTCTGCACAGCTATCGTCGTCGTGTGACGAGCCTTGACCAGAGTGTGTTGGGTGAGGAGCTGATGACGACCATGGCCGCGCTGCGGCGCTTGGTGCGTCGGAGGCTGCGGTCGGTGGTGCCCGAGCCGCCGTTACGGGGTGCCCATGTGGAGCTGTTGCAGGTGATCGAGAAGCAGCCGGGCATCGGGATTGGGCCGGCGGGACGTGCCCTGTACCTGGCGGCCAACTCGGTGAGTACGCTGGTCAACCAGCTCATCGAACTGGGGATGCTGGTGCGCCAGACCGCTCCCGATGATCGTCGCGCGGCCCGGTTGTGGTTGACCGAGGCGGCGACCCAGCGATTAGTGGCGTGGCATCAGGCCCGTATTGACCTCCTCGCGGATGGCGTGGCGGAGCTTGCCGTCGCTGATCGTCAGGCTCTCGCCCGTGCGTTGCCTGCGCTGCGCGCGCTGCTGGTTGCTCTTGAGTCGGGGCAGGAGCGATGACTGCGGTCCTGTGTGATCATACCGTGTTGACACACAGAGAGTAACGATAATCACCGTAGATTGACCCAAGTGGTCCCCAGATCGTGGCAACGCGGTGGTCCCGCTCGCTTTGCCGCGACAGGCCGAGTGGATCCGCTAACGTGACCGCCCGTGTGCGGTGCGCTACCACTTGACGAGGGGATTTGGCCTGGCATGACAGTGCTGGAAGAGCGGGTCTCCACCACGACAGCGCGGGATTCGGCCACCGTTGCCGGTTGGGGATTGGTCAGCAGGGCCACTGGGTTGCTGCGGGTGGTGGTGTTCGGGGCGGTGCTGGGGCCGACCTATTTCGCCAATGCCTTCCAGGCCGGATACCTCGTTCTGCACCTGGTGTTCATGTCGATCGCTGGACCGGTGTTGGCGATGGTGCTGGTACCCGGCGTGATCCGCACCATCGGTGCCAGCGGCGTGGCGCGGGCCCGGGACGTGCTCGCAGGGGTGAGCGGATGGCTGCTTGCCGTCTCGGCTGTGGTGGTTGCGTTGCTGATGATCCTCTCGCCGGTGGTGGCGTGGACGCTGACCTTCGGAATCCCGGATCCCACTGCCCGAGCGCGGGGCCTGTGGCTGTCTACGCTGCTGGTTCTGCTTATCGCACCCCAGGTCCTGCTGTACGTCCTGGCGCACTTGGGTATGGCTGCTCAGCAGGCGCGGGGGCGTTTCGCGCTGGCGGCGGGTGCTCCGGCGGTGGAGAACGGTGTCTTGATCCTGACGGTGGTGTTGGCCGGCTGGTATTACGGGACGGGCTTGGACGTGCGGCAGGTGCCGGTCGATCTGGTGGTCGTGCTCGGCGTGGGCAGCACGGCGGCTGTGGCCCTGCATGCGGCGTTGCAACTGTATGGGACCGCGCGGATCGGCTTGCTGGCCTGGCCGTCGATGAGCTGGCGGCGTGATCCTGAGGTCCGCGCGGTCAGCCGCCGGTTGGTGCGTTCGGTTGGGGTGGCGGCGTGGCCGGCGGCGGCGATGTATGTGCTGCTCGCGCTGGCTGGTTCGGTGCCCGGTGGCGTCTTCGTCGTGCAGTTGTCGTTCCTGGTGTTCCATTCGCTGTCCTACGTCAGTGCTCGGGCGGTGTCGATGGCTGCGTTGCCTGGGCTGGCGTACGCCGCTCATCGTGCGGATGGCGTGACGTTCGGCTCGGCGTGGCGCCAAGGTCTGTCCTATGCCGTCATCGCCAGCCTGCCGCTGCTGGTGCTCCTCGGCCTGCTCACCAGACCCACCGCGAATCTCCTGGCCAACGGTGCGTTGCGGCACGCGGCTTTGATCGGGCCGCTGGCCACCTGTTTGGGGGTGGTGGCGGTGGCTCAGCTGGTCGGTGGGGTGCATGACCTTGGTCGCCAGGCGTTGTTCGCCCGGTTGGATGATCGTGTTCCGCGCCGGGCCAGTGAGGTGGCTTTTGGTGTGGTGCTGCTTGCTGCGGTGGTGGCCCTGGTGCTGCCTGCAGATGGGTCTCGGTTGATCTGGCTGGTGGTGGCGATTCTGGTCAGTGAGCTTGCCGCGGCGGGGACGGTGTTGGTCCGGCTGCGCCGGGCGATCCGGCCCGAGCGGTTCCTCGACCCCCGCCTCCTGGCTGGTGCGCTGGTGGCCACCGTGGTGATGCTGCCGGTGGCCGTCGCGATGTGGTGGTTTGCCCAGATCAGTGGTGGTGACCAGGTCCATGGCGGCGACCGGCTCGCCGATGTCGCACTGCTCGTCATGGGCGGTGTCGTGGCGCTCGGGGTCTACGTCCTGGCCCTGCGTGTCGCGGTGCGCCGGATCGGTGGTGGGTCATGGCCTGGCGGCTAGCGGGCAGCCTGGGCAGCGCGAGCTGGCTGCCGTTAGGCTGGCAGGCTGATGGCCGATCCCTACACCTACCGCCCGGCGCCGGGGACGATCCCTGACGCGCCAGGGGTGTACCGCTTCCGCGACGAGCACCGACGGGTGATCTACGTCGGTAAGGCGAAGAACCTGCGAAGCCGGCTGAACTCCTACTTTGCCGACCTGTCCGGGCTGCACCCGCGGACCCGGCAGATGGTCACTACGGCGGTTTCGGTGGAGTGGACGGTGGTCAGCACCGAAGTCGAGGCGCTGCAGCTGGAATACAACTGGATCAAGGAATTCGACCCCCGGTTCAACATCCGGTATCGCGACGACAAGTCCTATCCGGTGCTGGCTGTGACGCTGAACGAAGAGTATCCCCGACTGCACGTCTATCGTGGGCCCCGCCAGCGGGGCGTCCGGTATTTCGGGCCATACGCGCACGCTTGGGCGATCCGGGAGACGCTCGACCTGCTTACCCGGGTGTTTCCGGCCCGGGTGTGCTCGGGCGGGGTATTCACGCGGCACGGCCAGATCGGCCGGCCATGCCTGCTGGGTTATATCGATAAGTGCTCGGCGCCGTGTGTCGGTAACGTCACCGCTGCCGAACATCGCGCCATCGTCAAGGATTTCTGCGATTTCCTCGCCGGCCGAACCGACAAGATGATCCGCCGGCTCGAGCGGGAGATGGAAGCGGCCGCCGCCGAGCTGGAGTTCGAGCGTGCCGCGCGGCTGCGCGATCGTCTCGGGGCGCTGCGCCGGGTGATGGAGAAGCAGGCGGTGGTGCTCGGTGACGGCACTGACGCGGACGTGGTCGCCTTCGCCTGCGATGAGCTCGAAGCGGCGGTGCAGGTGTTCCACGTCCGAGGCGGACGGGTCCGTGGGCAGCGCGGCTGGGTGATCGAGAAGGTCGAGCAGGTCGATCTGGTCGGCCAGTTCCTGACCCAGTTCTACGGTGAGCAGGCCGCGTTGGCCGGGGCCGCCGACGATGCCAACCAACCGGTTCCCCAGGAGGTGCTGGTCCCTGAGCTACCCGAGGACGCTGACACGCTGACCGAGTGGCTGTGCGGGCTACGCGGCGCACGAGTGCAGCTACGGGTGCCGCAGCGGGGAGACAAACGTGCCCTGGCCGACACTGTGGCGCGCAATGCCGCTGAGGCTTTCGCCCAGCACAAGCTGCGTCGCGTGGGTGACCTGACCGCCCGCGCGGCGGCACTGCAGGAGATCCAGGAACAGCTGGGGCTGAACACTGCCCCGCTGCGTATCGAGTGCATTGATGTCAGCCACGTGCAGGGCAACGATGTGGTGGCCTCGCTGGTGGTCTTCGAGGACGGGTTGCCGCGCAAATCGGACTACCGGCGTTTCTCGATCCGAGATGCCGCCGGCGCGGGGCACTCCGATGACGTGGCAAGCATTGCTGAGGTGGTCCGCCGGCGCTTCGCCCGCTACCTGCGGGAAAACGAGCTGGACCCGTCGGCCGACAGGCCGGGGCTGGACCCCGGTACCGGGCGTCCCCGCAGGTTCGCCTACCCGCCGAACCTGCTTGTTGTTGACGGCGGCCCGGCGCAGGTGGCCGCGGCGGCCCAGGCGCTGGTCGAGCTCGGCATCACCGACGTGGCGATCGCCGGGCTGGCCAAGCGGCTGGAGGAGGTCTGGTTACCCGGCGAGATCGATCCGGTGATCTTGCCGCGCACCAGCGAGGGCCTCTACCTGCTGCAGCGGGCGCGGGACGAGGCGCACCGGTTCGCGATCAGCTACCACCGGCAGAAGCGGTCGGCGCGGATGACCAGCTCCGCGTTGGACGACGTCGCCGGGCTCGGGCAGACCCGGCGCACCGCGTTGCTCAAGCACTTCGGCTCGGTACGCCGCATCCGGCAGGCCAGCGTGTCCGAGCTCACCGAGGTACCCGGGGTTGGCCCGAACACTGCGCGGGCGGTGCTCGCCGCCCTGGGTAGCGACGGAGCTGAGAGCAACGGAGCTGGCCCGTGATCGAGGTTCAGGGTGGTATCGAGGTCGCCGTGGTCTCCGGGCTCTCCGGTGCCGGTCGCAGCACGGCCGCCAAGGTGCTGGAGGACCTGGGCTGGTTCGTGGTCGACAACCTGCCGCCCGAGCTGATCGCCACCATGGTCGAGCTCGGCGCCCGTTCGCGGGGCGTGGTAACCCAGGTCGCGGTGGTCATGGACGTGCGCAGCCGGGCGTTCACCGACGACCTCGCCGCCGTGATCAAGGATTTGGACGCTCGGGGTTACCGGCCCAAGGTGTTGTATCTGGAAGCCACCGATGCGGTGCTGATCCGTCGCTTTGAGCAGGTTCGGCGCAGCCACCCGCTGCAGGGCGATGGCCGGCTGGCCGACGGGATCGCAGCGGAGCGGGCGTTGCTCGCCCCGCTGCGCGAGGAGGCCGACCTGGTGCTGGACACCACTGGGCTATCGGTGCACCAGCTCCGGGCCAAGATCGAGCACGCGTTCGGTGGCGCATCCAGCACCCGCACCCGGATCACCGTGGTGTCCTTCGGTTACAAGTACGGGCTGCCGATGGACTCCGACCTGGTGATCGACGCGCGGTTTTTGCCCAACCCGTTCTGGATCCCGGAATTGCGCGAGTCCACCGGTCAGGACGTTGACGTTCGCAACTACGTGCTATCCCAGGAGGGCGCCGAGGAGTTCCTGGACCGCTACCTCGAGCTGCTGCGATTGATCAGCGGTGGTTACCGGCGGGAGGGTAAGCGCTACCTGACCATCGCGGTGGGGTGCACCGGTGGTAAACACCGCAGCGTGGTCGTTTCTGAGGCACTGGCCACCCGACTCAGCGGTGCGGAGGGTACGGACAACGGGGAGGACGGGATCGGCAAGATCGCGGTCAAGGTTGTGCACCGGGATGTGGGTCGCGAGTGACCAGCGCGCTCAAGGCTGTCGCGCTGGGCGGTGGCCACGGACTGTATGCCACGCTGCTGGCGTTGCGGGCGATCACCGAGGACATCACCGCGGTGGTCACGGTGGCCGATGATGGTGGCTCGTCCGGGCGGCTGCGCCGTGAGCTGGGTGTGCTCCCGCCGGGGGACCTGCGGATGGCGCTGACCGCGCTCGCAGCCGACGACGGTGCCGGGGCGCGCTGGCGGCAGCTGTTCACCCATCGCTTCGGTGGTACTGGCGCGCTGGCTGGGCACGCCGTGGGTAACCTGGTGATGGCGGGGTTGCTGGAGGTACTCGGTGATCCGGTGGCGATGCTGGACGAGGTGTGCGGGCTGCTCGGGGTGACCGGGCGGGTACTGCCGATGACCGCCGAGCCGCTCGATATCGAAGCCGATGTGGCGGGTCTGGACGGTGCGGGCGATCACCCAGACCGGCTCAGCCGGATCCGGGGTCAGGTGGCGGTGGCCACCACGCCGGGTCGGGTACACCGGGTGTGGTTGCGACCTGAGCGGCCGCAGGCCTGCGCCGAGGCGGTCCACGCGGTCGGCGTGGCCGATGTCGTGGTGCTGGGGCCGGGCTCGTGGTTCACCAGTGTGCTACCGCACTTGCTGGTCCCCGACCTGGCCACGGCCCTGGCCAGCACGGCGGCCCGCCGGATCCTGGTGCTCAACCTGGCCCCGCAGCCGGGCGAGACTGCCGGGTTTTCCCCGGAGCAGCACGTGACCGTACTGTGTGATCATGCACCGCCCGGGTTTACCGTGCACGCGGTTCTCGCTGATGTCGATGCTGTTCCAGCGCCCGCCCGGTTGCACCGGTGCGCGGCGGCGCTGGGTGGGCATGCGTACCTTGACCGGGTCGCCGCCAGCGGATCCAGCGATCGCCACGATCCGGTGGCACTGGCTGCGGCGCTGCGTCGGATACTGGTAGTCGAGCCTGGGCAATGGTTGAACCCGCAAGGGGAGGAGAAGCGCCAGTGGCCATGACCTCCGCCGTCAAGGACGAGCTGAGCCGGCTGCGGGTGACCAAGATGTGCTGCCGCCGGGCCGAGGTCTCCTCGTTGCTGCGCTTCGCCGGGGGGCTGCACATCATCGCGGGGCGCGTCGTGGTGGAGGCTGAGCTGGACACTGGCGCCACCGCCCGCCGGCTGCGTCGGGAGGTGCACGAGCTCTACGGGCACAGCTCCGACGTGCACTTGATCACGGCCGGTGGACTGCGGAAAGGTACCTGCTACGTGGTGCGGGTGGTCCGGGACGGGGAGGGACTGGCCCGCCAGACCGGGCTCCTGGATCTGCGTGGCCGCCCGGTGCGCGGGTTGCCCCCCCAGGTCGTCTCGGGCGGTCTCTGCGACGCTGAGGCATCGTGGCGCGGTGCGTTCCTCGCGCACGGGTCGCTCACCGAGCCGGGCCGTTCGGCCGCGCTGGAGGTGACCTGTCCAGGACCGGAGGCGGCGCTGGCATTGGTCGGAGCGGCTCGCCGACTGGGCATTACGGCCAAGGCCCGCGAGGTCCGGGGGGCTGATCGGGTGGTCATCAGGGACGGGGACGCCATCGGGGCGCTGCTCACCCGGCTCGGCGCCCATGACTCAGTGCTGGCCTGGGAAGAACGCCGGGTGCGCCGCGAGGTGCGCGCCACCGCCAATCGACTGGCCAATTTCGATGACGCCAACCTGCGCCGATCCGCGCGCGCGGCGGTGGCCTCGGCGGCGCGGGTCAGCCGGGCCCTGGAAGTGCTCGGTGCGGGCATTCCGAAGCATCTGCTCACCGCGGGCCGGCTGCGCCTGGAGCACCGGCAGGCCTCGCTGGAGGAGCTGGGTCAGCTCGCCGATCCACCGTTGACCAAGGATGCGGTAGCGGGCCGGATCCGCCGGCTGCTGGCGATGGCCGACCGCAAGGCCGAGGAGCTCGGGGTGCCGGATACTGAGTCCGCGATCACCTCCGACATGCTGGACGCGTGAGACCGCAAACACCCTTGTGGCTCCCCCCTCCGGGGGTCCTGCGCGGTGCGCACCGGCCGCTAGGGTGACCCCCTAGGGCCAGGCATTCCCCGTCGTGGCAGCCAGTGTCTAGGTATGAAGAGGGAACTGTGTAATGAAGGAGAGGACATCGTGACCGTTCGGGTAGGAATCAACGGGTTCGGCCGCATCGGGCGGAACTTCTGGCGCGCTGTGCAGGCTGGTGGCCACGACATTGAGGTGGTGGCGTTCAACGACCTCGGAGACGTCGCGACCATGGCACACCTGCTCAAGTACGACAGCGTGCTGGGCCGGTTGAAGCAGGACGTGCACGTCACCGGCGAGGGCATCGCGGTGGGCGGCAAGACCATCAAGGCGCTCGCCGAGCGGGACCCGGGTGCGTTGCCCTGGGGCGCCCTGGGCGTCGATGTGGTGCTGGAGTCGACCGGATTTTTCACCACGGCAACCGACGCCCGAAAGCATATCGACTCCGGCGGCGCGAAGAAAGTGATCATTTCCGCGCCGGCTAAGGGTGAGGACCTCACCGTGGTGCTCGGGGTCAATGACGCCAGGCTGGACGGTTCCCAGACGGTGATCTCCTGCGCCTCGTGCACCACCAACTGCCTGGGCCCGATGGCCAAGGTGCTGCACGACGCGCTGGGCATCGAGCAGGGCCTGATGACCACGATCCACGCCTACACCCAGGACCAGAACCTGCAGGACGCTCCGCACAAAGATCTGCGCCGGGCCCGGGCCGCCGCGATCAACATCGTGCCGACTTCCACCGGGGCCGCCAAAGCCATCGGGTTGGTGCTGCCGGAGCTCAACGGAAAGCTGGACGGCTTCGCGCTGCGGGTGCCGGTCCCCACTGGATCGATCACCGATCTGTCCGCCGTGGTCTCCCGCCAGACCAGTGTCGAGGAAGTCAACGAGGCCTTCCGGACCGCCGCTGATGGCCCGTTGAAGGGCATTCTGCGCTACAGCGACGAGCCGATCGTGTCCTCGGACATCATCACCGACCCCGCGTCGTGCATCTTCGACTCCCCGCTGACCAAGGTGATCGGTAACCAAGTCAAGATCGTCGGCTGGTATGACAACGAATGGGGCTACTCCAACCGGCTGGCTGACCTCACTGTCATGGTGGGCTCACGGCTGTGAGGACGCTCGATGACCTGCTCGCCGATGGCGTGTCGGGTCGCACCGTGCTGATTCGAGCCGACCTCAACGTGCCCCTCGACGGGGCCCTGGATGGGACACGGATCACCGATGACGGCCGGATTCGGGCTGCGCTGCCAACCGTGCAGGCGTTGACAGCGGCTGGCGCACGGGTGGTGCTGAGCTCGCATCTCGGACGTCCGAAGGGAGCACCAGATCCGGCGTACTCGCTCGCTCCCGTCGCCGCCCGGCTCAGTGAGCTGCTGGGTAACCCGGTGCAGGCGGCGACCGACGTCGTCGGTGACTCGGCTCGCGCCACGGTGGCTGGCCTGGCCGACGGCGCGGTCGCGCTGCTGGAGAACGTCCGCTTCGATCCGAGGGAGACCGCCAAAGACGCCGCTGAGCGGGGCGAGCTGGCTGACCAGCTTGCCGCCCTGGTGGGACCCGACGCCGCGTTTGTTTCCGACGGGTTCGGCGTGGTGCATCGGATGCAGGCCTCCGTCGTCGAGATCGCCCAGCGGCTACCCGGCTATGCCGGCACCCTGGTGCTCGCCGAGCTGGCCACCCTACGGCGGCTCACCGAGGTGCCGGGTCGTCCCTACGCCGTGGTGCTGGGCGGCTCGAAGGTGTCTGACAAGCTCAGCGTGATCGAGGCGCTGCTGCCGAAGGTGGACATCGTGCTCGTCGGCGGCGGGATGTGCTTCACCTTCCTGGCCGCCCAGGGCATCGCGGTTGGGGCTTCGCTGCTGGAACCGGACATGGTCGAGGTGTGCGCCCGGCTGCTGAAAGCCTCCGGTGACACCATCAAGTTGCCGCGCGACGTGGTCGTCGCCGATGAGTTCGGGGCGCACGCGAACACCCGCACGGTGGCGGTCGAGGACATTCCGGATGGGTGGATGGGCCTGGACATCGGCCCGGACACGGTGCGCGACTTCGCTGCGGCGCTCGCTGGAGCTGCCACCGTGTTCTGGAACGGCCCCATGGGCGTGTTCGAGCTTGCTCCATTCGCGGCGGGCACCCGCGGCGTCGCGGAGGCCATCGCCGGGTTGGGCGCGTTCAGTGTCGTCGGCGGTGGTGACTCGGCTGCTGCGGTGCGGCTGCTGGGCCTGCCCGAAGAGGGGTTCTCGCATATCTCCACCGGCGGTGGCGCGTCTCTGGAGTTTCTCGAGGGCAAAGCGTTGCCCGGCGTCGCGGTGCTGGAGACTTAGCCGATGGCCCGCCAACCGTTGATCGCCGGTAACTGGAAGATGAACCTCCACCACCTTGAGGCCATCGCTCTGGTGCAGAAGCTTGCCTTCGCGCTGCCGGAAAAGTACTTCGCCAAGGTCGAGGTGACGGTGCTGGTGCCGTTCACCGCGTTGCGCAGCGTGCAGTCCCTTGTTACGGGGGACAAGCTGTTGATGAGCTACGGCGCTCAAGACCTGTCCCCGAAGGACTCCGGGGCCTATACCGGCGACGTGTCAGGACCGATGCTGGCCAAGTTGGACTGCAGCTACGTCATTGTCGGGCACTCCGAGCGGCGGGAACACCACGGTGAGGATGACGGGGTTGTGGGCAGCAAGGTGCGGGCCGCGCTGCGCAACGGGCTGGTCCCGATCCTGTGCGTGGGCGAGGGTCTGGCGATCCGTGAGACTGGCGGGCACCTGGCGCACAGCACTGAGCAACTGCGTGCCGCGCTCAAGGGCCTGTCCGCTGAGCAGGTCCGTACCGTTGTGGTGGCTTACGAGCCGATCTGGGCGATCGGTACCGGGCGGGTCGCTACCCCAGCCGATGCGCAGGAGGTCTGCGGTGCGCTGCGGGAGGCGCTGGCGGACAAGTACGGTGCTGAGGTCGCGCAGGACGTCCGGGTGCTCTACGGTGGGTCAGTCAAATCGGGTAATGTCGCCGATCTGGTCGCCGAGCCAGACATCGACGGTGCGCTAGTGGGCGGTGCTAGCCTAGACGCTGACGAGTTCGCTAAGCTCTGTGCGCTGGCTGCGGGTGGCCCCCTACCGTGAAGAGAACGCCATGGCGAGCAGGTTGTGACTTAAGCGGCCGGGGCTGCCCCAGCAGCGTCTGAATGGAGTAATCTTGCGAAGCAGCCGTCGTCTGACGAGGGTGTGATGAAGCTCTTCCTGCAGATCCTGCTCCTGGTCACGAGCATTGCGTTGATCTTGTTGATCTTGTTGCATCGAAGTCGCGGTGGAGGGCTGTCCAGCTTGTTCGGCGGTGGCGTTCAGTCAAGCCTGTCCGGGTCCAGCGTCGTGGAGAAGAATCTGGACCGGCTGACGCTGTTTGTCAGCTCGGTGTGGGTCATCTCCATTGTGGGGATCGGACTTCTGATCAAGATCGGCTGAGCTGTCCCGGGCGGTTCCACGAGGTGAGGGCGATCAATGGCTAGTGGTAACGCGATCCGCGGCACACGGGTCGGAGCGGGTCCCATGGGGGAGTCTGAGCGGGGCGAGACTGCCCCCCGTCGGCGAGTGTCTTACTGGTGCTCGAACGGGCACGAGTCACAACCTTCGTTCGCGGCCGAGGCCGAAGAGCCCGAGGTGTGGGACTGCCCACGGTGTGGTTTTCCAGCCGGGCGCAACGAGCAGGTACCGCCTCACGCGCCGCGCAATGAGCCGTACAAGACGCACCTCGCTTACGTGAAGGAGCGCCGTTCCGACGCCGACGGCGAGGCCATCCTCGCGGAGGCGCTGGCCAGGCTGAAAGAATCTCGCGAGCCCTGATGCTCAGGACTTGAGTGACGTTTCCCGGGTGGTCTCTCGGGTGGCTGGTTGACGGAAGACGTTATCTCCGATTTCGTCGGATGTCTGCGCCGCTCTGGCTTTTTCTTTCCATAGCCTGTCACGTCTCATGCTCCACATAAGACCAGCAACCCCGATGAGCAGGCAGACCAATCCTATGATGAGCAGGATGGCCGCTAGCGTCATTGTCTGGATGATAGCTCCCATTTGATTAACCTCTCATGCCTATGGGGTCTGGATTGATCTCTAGCGTTACGGTCGTATCTGGCTGATTTTCGCGGTGTTGTCCCTGGTCGTGGCATGCTCGGTGGCGCGTATGGTGACATCGTCAGCGGGACTGCGGGCCACACCTCAGGCACCGTAGATCACTGTTTGTGTGTGGGGAACGACAAAAATTGTCGTTCCCCACACACAAACAGTGATCATGTCCTGTCGGCCACTGATCGAGATCACCTATTGCGGCTGCTGCACTCGCAGGTCTCTGCTGAACAAACGATCATGGAGTGGGTGGTCGACGGCTCATCAAGGGCACACTTCCGGTCGTCACCTAGAGAGAAGCTCACACCTCCCGTAGTCGCGGTAGCTCGATCGAGAATTTAACTCCAGTCTTCTGGGTGAAGATATCATCAAAATATGGCCATAGGTAGTCATTTTTGGGGAGATCCTCCGTGATCTCCTCGTAGACTGTTGGACTTCTCGTGTTCATATTGGGGAGTGTCAGCAACATGCCGGGCTAGGTGTCGGGTGTGAGTTGAGCGGACGAACGTGCGTGAATCACTGTTCCCGTACAGCGTGACCCGCCGGAGTCGAAGCCTGTTACGTTCGTACTGGCGTGATGCGACAGGAGCGCGCGAGGATGACCCGCTGGATGTTGCCGCCTGGGGAGATCCCGTCGGCGTGGTTCAACGTCGCTCCGTATCTGCCGACTCCGGTGCAGCCGCCGCTGCACCCCGTAACCCGCGAACCTGTATCTCCGGATGACGTGGCGCCGCTGTTTGCGGACGCACTCATCGAGCAGGAGATGACGACCGCACCCTGGATCGATGTGCCGGGTGAGGTGCTCGACCACAAGCCGAACACCGCCGTGGCACAGGCGTTCTACAACGCCCGTGAAGGCCTGCGCAGGTTGACCACCGAGACCGGCGCTGGCCAGTGGGGGACCGCGCTAGCGTTCGCGTGCGCTCAATTCGACCTGGAGTGCCAGGTGTACATGGTCCGCGCCAGCTTTGCGCAGAAGCCGTACCGGCGGGTGATCATGGAGACGTGGGGCGGCGCGGTGGTGCCCTCGCCGGTTGATCAGCCCGAGCATCCCGGCTCATTGGGTGGTGCGATCTCCGACGCGGTGCGTGCGGCCATGGGCCGAGCCGATACCCACTACTCGCTCGGTTCCGTGCTCAACCACGTTCTGCTACACCAGACAGTGATCGGACTTGAGGCTCGGGCACAACTTGCACTGGCTGGAGAGCGGCTCCCTGACGTGGTGATCGCGTCCTGCGGTGGCGGGTCCACCCTGGGCGGGATCTGTTTCCCGTTCGTGCCCGAGACCGGAGTGCGGCTGCTCGCTGTCGAGCCGCTGTCCTGCCCCACTCTGACCCAAGGTCGGTTCGATTACGACTACGGCGACTTCGCGGGGTTGACGCCGCTGCTGCCGATGTACACGCTCGGCCACGGCTTCGTGCCACCGAGCATCCACGCAGGTGGGCTGCGCTACCACGGCGTCAGCCCGCTGATCTCGGCGCTGGTCCGGGACGGTCGGATGGCGGCGGTGGCCTACCCGCAGGGCAAAATCTTCGAGGCGGCCGTGCAATTCGCCTGTCTTGAGGGCAAGGTGGCCGCCCCCGAGGCCGCTCACGCGATCCGCGCCGCCATCGACGAGGCGCTGGCCGCCAAAGAGACCGGCGAAGAGAAGGTCATCCTGTTCAATTACTGCGGCTACGGGTTCCTCGACCTGTCCGCCTATGATGGCTACCTCCATGGCCGGCTGCCTGAGGAACAGGGTTGAACCATGTCTCTGGTCGGTTGGTGCTCACTAATCACCCAGCGCTAATCACCCAGGGATAGTCGCAGCGGATGGGTGCTAGTGTCGGCAGGAGCCCCGACGGGTGGTTGCGGATCCGGGTGGGCGCAATTCGGTTCGCAGTATCTAGGTGCCGGATCGCCTCGGCGTCCCTGAGGCTTTCGGACTGTGCTTAGCTGCGGGCGAAGTCTAGGTGCGGCCGGGTTACCCCGTCCCCACGGGCATCGTTGTGATGGGGTGGGCGTCCAGCGACATGGGCCGGACCGAAGTGCCATTGCAAGGTATTGCGCTTTCCAGCGGCGTGCCCCGTACACATCGCGACTTATCCACTGCCGCGATCATGCTTTGCCAGTTCTCTATAGCTCTCCATTGGCACGCATTCGGCATTGATCGCCCATTCCAGGTATTTCATTGGTGTCCATTCACGGGTTGGGCTGTGATGTCAGGCTGTTGTGGGTGTGGGGAGCCAGGGGTTGCCGGTGAGGGCGGTGTGGATGGCGTCGATGGCGTGGATGCCGTGGTTGTGGGCGCTGAGGAGGT
>JBATXM010000194.1:0-6945 GCA_049673305.1 Pseudonocardiaceae bacterium
CGAGTTGATCGGTGCTCCCATCCCCCTGACCCTCGCCGGCACGTAGCCACGAACACCGACCCAGCCGACATCAAACCCGCAGCTCACAGCCACGCACGCCCACAAAGA
This sequence comes from Pseudonocardiaceae bacterium, assembly GCA_049673305.1. Taxonomy (GTDB): domain Bacteria; phylum Actinomycetota; class Actinomycetes; order Mycobacteriales; family Pseudonocardiaceae. Next base: position 109 of record JBATXM010000194.1, read on the forward strand.
TCAAGTAAGTTCAGACTAGACCGTGCGGCCTAACGTATGCGATCATGGGTACGTCAGAGGTACACCGAGCCCGTCAAGTCACCTGGCGGGCCATCTGCGATGATCGATCAACCCGGAGCCACCGCTGCGAGATCGGCCTCGCCAGATGCCAGACCACGTCGATAACCATTCCCTGGACCACGCCAGAGCCCTCAGCGAGATGCAGCAACTGCTCCTCGAGACCCAGAACATCACCAGCTTCCTCGAAGAACTCGCCCGCTACGCCGCCGACACCGTCGGGCCCGGGCTGTCCTGCGGGATCACCATGGACCGCGATGGCGGCCCGCTCACCGTAGCCAGCAGCAACGCCCACGCCCGCACCCTCGACGAAATCCAGTACAACCACCACGGTGTGCCCTGCCTGACCGCCATGCGCACCCGCACAACCATCACCATCACCGATCTCGCCACCGATGACCGCTGGGGTGCTTACCGAGTCGATGCCATCGCCCACGGAATCGGCTCCGCCCTATCGATCCCGATCAACGCCGGATCGGGGGTGCGCGGGGCACTCAACCTCTATGCCGCACAGACCAACATGTTCACCACCAACCGGCAAGCCCGAGCCGAGGCTCTCGGCATCGAAGCCTCGCGCACGCTGCGCCTGGCGCTGCGAGTCACCGACCACATCCAGCTCGCCCGACACCTCGAAACCGCGATGGCCTCCCGCTCGATCATCGACCAGGCAATCGGCATCATCATGGGCCAAAACCGGTGCTCCGCCACCGACGCGTTCGAGATCCTCCGGGCCGCCTCGAACCACCGCAACATCAAACTCCGCGACGTCGCCAACGAGATCGTTACCCGCATCAGCGGCACACCACCACACCCCACAACACCACCACCAGACTGACGCTCAGCACAGAACCCGTCAACCAGCGACCGTCCCTCGTTGACGGGTGGGTGTCCGTGTACGTTCAACTCCGTACCCCGTGGACACAAGAGGATAACCAGAATGAGAACCCTATTCCTGACACTGTCACTGACAGATATTCTACTCATCATAGGAATTGTCGGTACGATCGTAGGAATTACCCATCTTGTCTATCCCTCACGGAGTCGCCACCGTCACCACCGCCAAAGAAAACGAGACAAAGACGGCTGACAGCGCCGGAACCCAAACGAAGAAAACCACAGAACAGCGAAGCGGTGAAACAGCGGTACGTACCCTCCATCAGACCCGATTTTTTCATTGACCGGTGATCTGGGATACCCGCAAGCGCAGCGCGGCGTGAGCCGCTGCGGCATCCACCCGGGTCGAGACGCCGCCGTGCAGCACCAGCTCACCCGCCACCCAGACATCCCGCACCGCGCGAGCCCCGGCCGCCCACACCACATTGGCCAGTAACTGACCGTCCGGGACGTCCAAGCCTGCGGCGAAGGCCGGGTCGTCGACTCCGAGGTGCACCAGATCGGCCCACCCACCCGGGCGAAGCGTGCCGAGGTCATCACGCCCGAGCGCCGCCGCACCGCCACGAGTGGCCAGCAGCAGCGCCTGCGCGGCGGTCAGCGCGGCGGCATCCCCTGCGGTCAGCCTGGCCAACCGCGCGGCCAGCCGGACGTCGTCCCAGAGATCGAGGTCATCATGCGAAGCGGGACCATCGGTGCCCAGACCAACGGCAATTCCCGCGGCGCGGAGGTCGACCAGCCGCGCGATGCCGGAGGCGAGCTTGCTGTTGGAGCCTGGACAGTGCGCAACTCCGACGTGATGCCGGGACAACACCGCGATATCAATGTCGGACAGCTGCACGGCATGGGCCGCCAGCACCCGAGCGCTCTCACTCAGCATCCCGAGATGTTCCAGCAGCAGCGGCACCGAGCCATGCGCTTCGCGGATCGCGGTGTCCTCACCGGTGGTCTCAGCGACGTGGATGTGCAGCAACGCGCCGCGCTCCTGGGCGGCGGCGCCGGACGCGGCCAGCGCCTCGGCCGGCAGCGTGTACGCCGCGTGCGGACCATATCCAAGTTCGATCCGCTCGCCAGGCCCGAAACGGATCCCATCGGCGTCGATCCAAGCGCTGATGCCCGCCAGCATCTGTTGCCAGGTACCCAGCCGGTCCCAGCCCGGGGCAGCGATAATGCCCGGCGTCACTACTGCCCGGCTCCCTGCGGCCAGCACGGCGTCCACCACCGCATCGTTGTAGAAGTACATCTCCACGCTGGTGGTGATCCCTGCGCCGAGCATCTCCAGCACACCGACCAGCATGCCGGCCCGCACATCATCAGCGCCCATCCGCGCCTCAGCCGGCCAGATCACCTCGGTCAGCCAGCGCATCAGCGGCAGGTCCCCGCCCAGCCCGCGCAACCCGGTCATCGCGGTGTGTGCATGGGTGTTGACCAGCCCGGGCATCAGGATGCCGGTCAGTGCCAGCACCGGTCCGGGAGCGGCCGGAGCGTCAACCGTGGGCCCGACGTGCACGATCCGGCCGGCATCATCGACGTCCACCAAGGCGTCACGTAGCACCGTGCACTGCTCGTCGCAGGGCAACACCACTGGCGCGGTGAACCGCATCATGGCCCGGAGGCTACCAACAGTTGGCGGAGCACGCCTGACCTTGAACGGCGAGCCCTAGGCGAAGAGCCCACGAATGTCATCGGCGTCCAGGCCCGCCCCGAAGACATTGCCGTCGTCCATGACGCTGGAAAACAGCTCGGACTTCCTCACCTTCAGTGCCATCACCTTCTCCTCGATCGTGTCCTTGGCGATAAGGCGGTACACCATGACATTCCGTGTCTGCCCGATGCGGTGGGTCCGGTCCACCGCCTGCGCCTCCGTCGCAGGATTCCACCACGGGTCGAGCAGGAAGCAGTAGTCCGCCTCGGTCAGGTTCAGTCCGAATCCGCCGGCCTTGAGGCTGATCAGGAACACCGGAACCGAAGAGTCCTTGAAGCGCTTCAACACCGTGGCCCTGTTCCGCGTCTTGCCATCAAGGTAGCAGTACTCCACACCTGCGGCGTCCAGCCGCCCACGAACCTTGTCGAGAAATCCGGTGAACTGGCTGAATACCAGAGCTCGGTGTCCACCGTCGGTCACTTCACAAAGCTGCTCGAACAATGCATCGATCTTGGCGCAGGGGATGTTCTCATGCGCGTCGTCGACCAACGCGGCGTGCAGGCTCAACTGGCGCAGCAACGTCAACGAGCGCAGGATCGTGAACCGATTTTTGTTCATGTCGTCGACCAGACCAAGCACCTTCTGCCGCTCCCGTTGCAGATGGGTCTGATAGATCTTCCGATGCCGCGGATGCAGTTCCACCTCGAGAACCTGCTCCTGTTTTGCAGGAAGGTCGGCGGCTACTTGCGCCTTGGTGCGACGTTTGACAAGTGGCTTGACCCGCCGCCGTAGCTGTGCGAGGAGCTCGACATCGGCCTGTTTTTCGATCGGGCGAGCGTAGTAATGACTGAAACGAGTCGGGTTGGGAAACAACCCAGGCGCGGTGATCGACAGCAACGACCACAACTCCATCAGATTGTTCTCCATCGGTGTGCCAGTGATGGCGAGCTTGAACGGTGCTGGGAGCCGCCGCGCGCACTGGTAAATCTTCGACTGGTGGTTCTTGGTGAACTGGGCCTCGTCCAGGAACAGTCCCGACCAGGGACTCACCGAGTAGGCGTCGAAATCGAGCCGGAACAGCGTGTACGAGGTGACGACCACATCGGCGCCCGCGATGATCTCGTCGAGAGTATGGCCGCCGCGCCGCAGCGTGTCAGAGATCGACACAACGTTCAGTTCCGGCGCGAAACGCGCGGATTCAACCGCCCAGTTCGACACAACGCTCGTCGGCGCGACGATGAGAAACGGCGAGATGGTGGGGTCAACCTCCTTGACATGGCAGATCAGCGCCAAGGACTGCAGTGTCTTGCCGAGCCCCATATCATCGGCGAGGATGCCGCCAAGCTGACATTCCCACAGAAACGTGAGCCAGCGGAACCCGTCCAGTTGATACGGGCGCAGCTGCGCCGCGAAGGTCGCCGGTGGCTCCTTCGAGTCGAAGGAGTCCATCGACAGCAGTCCCTGTACCTGCTGCTGCCATGCCCTGGCCTGGTGGTTGACTACTCCCAGCTCGGTCAGCTCGTCCCACAGTCCGGCCTGAAACCGGCTGATCTTAAGCGGGCCGGCGGGCAAGTCCTGCAGCGCCCGCGCCTCCTCGATCAGCCTCCGCAGCGCCTGCAGTTCGGGTTTCTGCAAGGAGAAGTAGGCGCCATCGGCAAGCATCATGTGTTGCTGGTCTCTGGTGAGGGCCAAGAACACGTCGGTGAACGGAATCTGACGTCCCTCAACAGCAATGGTGACCCCGAGATCGAACCAATCCGTCTCACCCGCCACATCGTCGGTCGACACGCCGATACGCAGCGAGTCGCCCACCTCGCGGTAGTCGGCCGGGTCTCCGTCAACCTCAACGGCGACCCCGGGCTGGTCCGCCAGCAGCGGCAGCACCTCCGTGGTGAAACGCATCGTGTCGATGCCGCCGAGCTCAGCGCGCGGCACCAGGGACCGTTGCGGATCGGCACAGAGCAAGCCGAACCGATCGAGCGGGATATCGAGGTTGGCCAGGATGGCCTGCTCCTGGTCCATATCCCGGAATCCAGCATCCGATAGCTCCGGATACAGCGGTGCACGCAGCCGCGAATCGCCGACCTCGTACACCCATTCCCAGCTGACATCGAGGCCGTGGTCAGCAGCGTATGACGCGCGCAGCACCAGCGTGGGATCCGAGATCACTGGTGGCGTGAAGGACTTGTCGGACGAGATGACCGTGGCCATGTGCCGTAGCCGCGGGTAATACTCGTCGCAAAAACGGGACTGCTCGGCGGCGGGAATCTCGAAACGCTGGTTCTCCAGCGCCATTCGTTGCAGTTGCTGCGGCACGGGCTTGGCGAGCTTGGCCAACCGGAGATGCCAGTCGCCGTGATCGACGCTCTCCCCGGCTTCCGTGCGGTCAACGTAGATCACACCGTGCCCTTCGGTCCCGATGAACCGGATCGGCACGGCGACGGTGTCTGTGTCTGTGCCGTCGACGCGGATTACGGGGGTGATAACGAGCACACCGGACCGTTCGCTGCGAGTGGCATCAAGGCAGACCTGCGCGCAGCCGTACCGGTCCAGCGGACCGAGCTGCTTCTTTCCGTGAACCAGCCGTACACCGATCGCTTCGGCCTCGTCCAGCATCGACCAGAGCTGACCACTCTCGAACGCAGACAGGTCGATCGACTTCTCCTCGCCGTAGGAGTAGTAGGCCTGATAGCTGCCGCGATAACTGTCACGCGACCGGTAGACGGCATACATCTCCTGGAGCAACCGCACGTGGGAAACAAGGCAGCCGCCGTAATGCTGCTGGGAACTCAGCTTGGTCCAGCTTCCGGCGCTGACCCAGCCGTTCTTTCCCGGCTTCACCAGCCGGGCCAACGGTCTCAGCGCCGACCCGCGTGACGGCGCCGGTCGGGCGTCCGCGGACAACGTCAGCTCGATGGCCAACGGTGTCGCACTTGGCTGACTCGCGGGAGCGACCGGCCGGGACTCGAGCAGCGATCCCAGGGACTGCTCCCATGTCACGGGTCGTGGATTCCGGCGGGATGCGGCCGGTGGATGCTCGGCGTCCACCGCCGCCAGCACCAGCGCCGCGACATGCTTGCAGTTGAATCCGACAGGACAACTGCACTGCCCCAGCTCGAACTCCGAGGACACCTCATCGAAGTACGCCGCCGTCGTGTAGAGACCGCCCCTCCCGCGCACCGTCCCGAAAAGTGCACCCTCCGAAGGATCCCACCGCATCCGGACGACCGCATGTTGCTGTGCGTACCGGGCTCCCCTCGCGTAGGAGGCGGTCCCGACGGCGTCCTCGACCTCGGTGAGGTCGACGTCACGCAAGGCTAGAGGCAGCATGCGGCACAAGGTAGCCGTCGGCACCGACAAGGCTCGGTTGGCATGCCAGTATCGCAGCAGATCTGCTGTGGATGTAGACCGTCGAGCTTCTCGGCGTCGGCGGCCTGGACCACGCCATACCCGATACAGGGCTGCGACCTAGGTAGACCGGTGGGGCGGGTGGGATTCGAACCCACGACCTGACGGATTATGAGACGGTCAGAGCCTAAAGCACAAGGCCACTACCTCGGCAAACAGCAGCTACAAGGGCTTGGTCGGAGGCATGAGAAGCAGCCGTGGACCACAGTTCATGCCCAATCCCGTGCCCACCGAGTCCACAATGGACCCGGTCGAACGACTGCTAGGCGCTTGCGGCACCCTGATCGACAAAATGTTGTCTCTATGCGGTCTCCCAAACGCTGTGGTAGTAGCGGCGGATCTCGGCTTCGGTGGGGACAAAATGAGCTGGGATCCGGGGAGGCTGGTACCGGCCGGCAGGGGTCGTCATCGCCAGGCTCCCGGCCCCAGCCCGTGTTGCTCGAGCGTGCTTCGCAACTGCCGCAGTGCCCGCGCCCGGGTGGGCCCGATCGCGCCGAGGGGGATTCCGGCGATACGGGCGACTTCGGCGTAGGGCGGGGGTTGTCAGTGAACAACGCCCGCAGCAGGGTCCTCCGGCGAGGCGGCAACTCGCCGACGAGCGTCCACAACGTCCGCGCGGTGTCGGCGCCGATGACGCGTTGCTCGGGGCCTACCGAGGGGTCGGCGACAGTTTCTGGCCCCACGTCAATGAAGTTCGGAGCGGACTTGGCCTGGCGCAGGATGTGCAGGCATTCGCGGCGAGCGGTGGTCGCCAGCCACCCGCCCAGCCGTTCGGGCAGCTGCACCCGGTGGGCGTTTTCGGCCAGCCGCAGCCAGGTCATCTGCACCGCGTCGAG
>JBATXM010000195.1:0-52286 GCA_049673305.1 Pseudonocardiaceae bacterium
CGGGCATCGCCCGCCCGGCCTTCCGAACCCGCGGCGCGATGGTGAGGTGCCGCCCACGGTCGCTGTCCTACGCAGCGGCCGACCATACCGGGTCGCCGGGCGTGCCGCCGTGGACGGACACCACCCGAGAGCTGGCGACCCGATTCCCGGCTGGCCGCCGGTGGAGCTGTCCCCGACTCCACGCTCCCGGCGGCCAGCCGGCCCCTGCCCTCCGTCCAACAAACCCACCGGGGGGCCTGCGGCCACCGGCCCAACCAGCCGGGCGGGACACGATCCCAGCCCCGCGCGGGAGAAACGACGTCAACCATGACTGATGACCCGACCGCGAGGACACCTCGCGGCAACCCCACACCGACCCGGGCCACACGCGCGCCGCGACGGCCTCACCCGGACCAGTGTGAGATCACTCTGGTGGTGAGCACGAGCTGCCAGAAGACGACCCCGCTCGACACGCTCGCCGTGAGCGCGCTGGGCTAGGTCCTCGCGGGGGGGAGGCGGATGCCATGAGCGCCGCCACTCCCTGGCGGTGGACCGACGCGGACGGCGCCGCCCTGCCCCTGCTGTGCCGGGTAGAGCAGATCAAGGCCTGCCCCCAAGCGGGCGCGACACCCGCCCGGCTGCGCCAGCGAGGCCACGTCGTGGGGTGGGACACCACCTGGCTGCACGTGTGCTTCGAGCGCGACCACGCCTTCGTCGTCCTTCAAGCGCACCTAGTCCGCGCGCTCAACCCCAATCAGTCACGGGACCCCGCATGAAGGGCGCCGTCGTGACGACCACGACCTGGCTGGACTTGCGCGACGCCGCGCTGGGCGCGACCCGCCGAGGCTGGCCGGTGACACCAGGCACCTACCTGGGCACCGACCGGCGCTGGCACGGCCGCGACAACACCCAGACACTGTGCCCCATCCAGGACACCTGGGCCGACACACCGATCACCGACCCCACCCAAGCCGGGGACACCTGGACCCACGCGCCCTACGGCGTGCTCCTGGTCTGCGGGCACACAGTAGCTGTGCTGGACCTGCCCATCACCAAGGCCGACCCGGAAACAACACTGTCACCCCGGCTGGCCCAGGCGGGCGTGCGGCTCTACGGGGCGAGCGGGACGGGTGCGTGGGTGGCGCTGCCCCCCACCACCACCGGAGTCGTGCTCGTCCAACGGTGGTTCACCAGCCCAGCCAAGAACCAGACGCGACTGCCCCACACAGCGTGGGTGCAGCAGATCCTGCTCACCGCGCTGCGCGACACCACGGCGGCGCAATGATGCGCGCCAGCGTGACGCCTCGACACCGGGCACCGTCGCGATGGATGCGTGGGGACAACGCGGATGACGACCAGCTGGTCACGGTCGCGTGGCTGCTCGCCCGAAACCAGCGCCACCTGTGCTGGTACCAGCGGGTGCTGCACCGGCGCGAGCACGCCAGCCACGCCCGGCGGGTCACCGTCGTGCCCCGACCCCGCCCCGCCCAGGACTAGCGCGCGGGCGCTTCTCCACGCTCCCCGCCGCGGGCTCCGCGGCGGGGAGAAGCCCAGCTCCCCGCGACGCGGCCACCGGAGCGAGACCTCCTCGCTGGTCTCGCTCCGGGCGGGAAAAACTCAGGAGGCCCCGTCCGCCGCGCCCACGGGTGGGGCCTGCTGGGCTCGTCGATCAGCCACCAACAACAAACGTCCATCACAAAGGACAAACCCGGAAGAGTGAATGATGATGAGTGGGAAGCATCGCAAGCCCTCGCGGTGGCGGCACCGCCGCGACGGGGGACAGCAGGCGCCCAGGCCTCGGTGGTCGCTGCCCGAGATGGTCGATGGCGAGGACGTGGCACACGTGGTGACCAGCGAGGCGTACGAGAGCGGTCTGCGCGAGCGCACCGGCCACTACCAAATGGTGTGCGGGCGCCGGATCACCGTGGCCAGCATGGCCGCCGCACCGAACCGCTACTGCCGGCCCTGCCAGGTGATGGCGGCCTGGACATGAACCCCACCGAGCCGCCACCACCGCCGGGCAGGCCCGTCGGGCCGCCACCATGGCCGGACAAAGTCGTGGTGAAGGGCAGGATCGCAACAGGAGCCACCAGGGTGGTGTTGACCAGACTGGCCGATGATCAGATCCGGTTCGAACCCGACCTCAAAGGCACGGGGACCTGCGTGTTCACCATCGAGCATGACGACCTGATCACGGCCATGTCGAGGTGGCTGGGGTGAACCGGGACAACGGCCACGCCCGCACGACTGGCATCGGGGCGGGTGCCGCCACCCTAGAGCCGCCAGCCCCGATGCCTTCCACCACTCCTTATCCACAACAACCCACGACATGGGGTATGAGCTGATGCTGGTGGGAGCCAGAGTGACCGGAAACGCGACAGCGGAGTCATCAACGATACTGAGAAACTGTTGACAAACAACCTTCCCGGTGGACTGTTGCGGGTTCACCTGATCGTGGACCCCCTGGGGGCGGCGCGACTGGTGCCCATGCTGGCCGGGTACGCGGAGAATCTGTGGTTGCGGAGACAGGAGACGGTCATGGATCCCGAACATCCAGGGCCGGCTCCGGTGCGCTGTCACCTCTTACGAGACATCTCCCGAGTGGGCATGTCGATGACGACGGTAGCTCTTCCGTCGGTCGGTAGGCGTGTTCTTGTCACCGGTGCGGCGGGTTTCCTCGGATCTCATCTCTGCGAGCGTTTGGTTGGGTTCGGCGCCGCGGTCGTGGGAGTTGACAACCTATGTACCGGGCGCGTCGTGAATCTGGCGGGTCTGGACGGCCATCCGCGGTTCGAGCTGCGGCTACAGGACGTCACGCAACCGGTGGCGCTGGTCGGTGACGTCGACTGGATCTTCCATCTGGCCTCTCCGGCGTCTCTGCGGGACTACCTGCGCCTGCCGCTGGAGAGGAGACGCTCAGCGTTGGGGCGATCGGTACGTCCAACGGAGCCTCGGCGAGTTCCGCAGCAATGCCCAGTGGGCCGGTGGTGACGGCATGACCGATCCGAGTCTGGCCACGATCGTCACCGGTGTTGATGACGGCTACGCGAGACCTCTCCGCGTATTGATCGAGTCGCTGGCTTCGTCACACGGCAAGGCCCTCACCCAACTTGAGATGGTGGTCCTGCACGCGTCCCTGGCGTCCGAGAAACGAGATCAACTCAAGGTGGATGCTGCGCGGGTGGGGTTGTCGTTGGAGTTCCGCGCCGTCCGCCCAACCGAGCACAAGTTTCCGATCTCGGGCTGGGTGAGCGATGCCGTCTATTTGAGGCTGACCATGGGTGAGGCGTTGCCCGAGGCCTCGCGGGTGCTGTATCTCGACAGCGACACGATCGTCCTTCGGGATCTCCGCCCCCTACTCGCTCGGCCGCTGAACGGCGCATCTCTCGCAGCGGTACGCGATCCGCAAAATCCCGTTCTCGAGCTCGGGATCGCGCTGCCCGGATGGAAGGAACTCGGTCTGCGCGGCGACCGCGAGTACTTCAACAGCGGTGTGATGCTGATGGACCTCGATGTCTGCAGGCGGTGCAGCATCTTCGAACGGGCCCGCGATTTCCTGGTTGACCATCCGGCGAGCGTCCGGTTCTGGGACCAGGACGCGCTGAACTGGTCGGTCGGCGAGAGCTGGCACCGGCTGGAGCGGGAATGGAACACCTTCGCGCTGACACCGCTAATCGAGCGCGGCGACTTCGTCCACTACGCCGAGTCCGTCATGCCCCTCGCCGAGCTGATCGCCGACGAGGCGACCGCGACCGTTGTGAAGGCGGGGTTGTGGCTGCTGCCCGGAGGTCATGTCGATGATGGTGAGGATCCGCGCACCACAGTGCTGCGGGAGGCGTCCGAGGAACTGCGGATCGCCGGTGAGTTCCACCCGCGCTTCGGTGACGATCCGCTGTTTTTGACCGTGACGAAGACCCGTGGCGAGCACAGTCACACGGATGTGTCGTTCTGGTTCGTGCTGGCCGCTGATCAGGACATGCGGATCGAGGCTGATCAGCGAGAGGCGAACGAGGTCCGCTGGTTCACCCTGGATGACCCTGAGGAGTGGGCGCACGACCGGTTCGATCCGCACATGGCGCGGTTCCGCGACAAGCTCCTGGCCCGTCTGGGCACCCCGGTACTGGTGGGCTAATTAGCAGGTCGCCAGCGAACGGTTGGGTCGCAGCCCGATGGTGGTCAGGAGGGCGGCGTGATCACTGAGTTTGTCGGCTCGGGTGGTGTGGTCGTAGACGCAGGTTTGGATCTCGCCGGCTGCGACGCTGACGAGGGTGTGGTCGAGGCGTTGGCTGCCGAATCGAGGGTTGATCCAGCTATGGTCGCCGCCGGTTGGGTTGAGTTCGCGGTAGGCGTCGCGGAGGCCGAGCGTGAGTAGGCCGGTATAGAAGGCGTAGTCGTGTTCTTCGAATGCGGGCAACCGGGGCTGGTGGTTGGGCTCGACGACGTTGAGTGCGCACAAGCGCAGCTCCTCAGCGGGACCGTCCTCGGTGATCTCGTCGTCGGTTGAGGTGGTTCCGAACAGCATTCCCTGGAATGCGTCGTTGTTCACCGTGTCATTACCTTTCGTCGAGAGTTGCGGGTTGGCTCGCCGGGTCGAGGTCTGCGATGAGGTGTTGGATGCGGGTGATGGTGTCGGCCTCAGCCTGGACGGTGTGCACGCTGGTGTGGTGCAGGGCGTAGGTCGAGCCGGGTTGTTCGAGGCGTTCGTGGCTCCCTGTGGCCCGGGCCGCCTCAACGACCGCAGTGGTGATGTTGTTCAACGAGCTGGTCACGCTGTACGTAGTCGATCGTCTACCGGACACCCTTGTGACCCGGCTGGACCCCAACGAGAAGGCGAGCACTGTTGCGCAGCATCCACGTCATTGCTCACTCAGAGGCGACCCATCACGTCGAGGGGGTGGTCGGCGGTTGGCACGACTCGGACCTCACGCCCGCTGGGGCGCGCGCCGCGGAGGCCATTGCCCGGGCGTTGCGCTCCGTGATTCCCGACGGTGCCGAGGTGGAGCTGTTCTCCTCAGACCTGCGGCGTGCCCGTCGCACCGCAGACGCGATGGCCGAGAAGTTCGGCGTGACACCGATGTTGGATCGCAGGCTGGGGGAGAAGTCCTACGGAGACGCGGAGGGCCGGCCCCGGGACTGGCTGGACCAGTGGTTCATGCCGCCACCGGCGACCGGATGGGACACGACGAAGGCGTGCCCGGCGTGGAGACCAAGGCGACGTTCGCCGAGCGCGTCTACGCCGCCATGGACGATGTCCTACGGCGCCCGTGCGAGCACCAGATCATTGTGACGCACGGCTTCGCCCTGACCTTCGTCGTGGCATCTTGGATTAAGATGCCGATCGACTCGCTCGGCTATGTCAACCTGCGGGCTCCGTCCGGCAGCATCACCACGCTGCGCGAGGACGACTTCTTCCACAACCGGCAGGTCGTCAGCCTCGGCGTCACCGGCCATCTCGACGCCTGATCGATGACGCGCCGAATGCACGATCTGCCGGCCCCTCGCCTGCTCCACGACCTCGCAGCCGAGGCCGCCAGAATCGGCTGCTGGGCCATCGGCTGCCCCCGACGACAATCTCGGCATGCCCATGGGATGGTCCACCGGCGCGAACGAGGCGCAGTCCCTCGTCGGCCTGGAGACGGCCTGGCGATGCGGCGCCCGCCTCTACGACACCGCCGACGTCTACGGCCACGGCAGATCGGAACGCCTCCTCGGCCGGCTCGTCGCCCAGATTCCGCGCCACGAGATCGTTCTCTCGTCCAAAGTCGGCTACTTCGCTGGAACCGCGGAACACGGCTTCGAACCCCGCCACATGCGCCGCCAACTCGAGCAGTCACTTGACAACCTACAAACCGACCACCTCGACATCTACGCCTTGCACCACCCCAACTTCGGCACCAGCGACCGCTGGCTGCAGCCCGCGATCGACGCAATGCTGACTTTCCGTGACCAGGGCCTTATCCGAGCCATCGGAATGCGCGGCCCGCACCGCTTCGCCCTCGACCGCATCAGCACTCCACCCGATCAGCGCGCTGACGTCCAGCGCGCATTCAGCGCTGGTGACCACCGAATCCGCAAACGCTGGTTCCAGCCAGACGCTATCGAGATCATCAACACGGGGCTCGACCGCGTACGAGCCATTGTCGGCCCACGTACTGAAGATCTGATCCGCGTAGCGCTGTGGGGATGCCCGGACCGCTCACCCAATGCGGTCGTGCTTGTAGGATTCACCAACCCAGATCAAGTCGCCATGAATCTAGGTTCGCTTAGCCCGCGTCCGGATGCCGACAAGATCGCAGCGGCGCGGGAGATCATGGCGGAAATCCAGATACGCTTAGACACCTGGAACCCGCGACGCCAACACCGTCGCCGACATCATCGCCAACTACTTCCACCGCTATATCCCGCCACCACAGCAACTCAGACGCCACGACGTGCCCACTGGCCCAGGCCCCTGCCGTCCTGCTGGAAGACGGCTAGTTCGTCGACCTACGGCGGCTCGTCGTCAGCAACGACGTCCATGCCGATGTCCCGGAACGGCGCGTCGGCCGTCCGCTTCACCTCGCGCAGCGCCGGAAGCTCGTCGCTGTGCGCCAGTCGAATCACAGCGACCTATTACAGCAGAAACGGCGTTGGCAAACCGCGCGGCCAACCTCCGACCGACCCTCGTCGTCCGATAGCCGATCCGCCAGCGGGCGGCGTCGTTTGAAGACCACGTTGAACTGATCAACAACAGCGATACCCGCTGTCGGTGCTGTCCGTGAACTCGATGTCACTGACGTTTTTGGGCCGCTCTACTTAGGTGACGTCGAGTTCACGGCTCTGAGCCTCGGGGTCGGTGGTTGTCGTGCAGAATGTCGGGTGTGGGGTGGTTGGAGGAATTTGCGTGGATGTCTTGATCGCAGGGGCTGGCCTTGGGGGGTTGTCTGCGGCGTTGAGCCTGCACGCGGCGGGCATCGAAGTGCGCGTGATCGACGCGGCTCGCGAGCTGCGCGCGATGGGTGTCGGCATCAACATCCTCCCGCACGCCACCCGGGAGTTGGTCGAACTGGGATTGGCCGACGAGCTGGCGGCCACCGGTATTCCCACCAGAGAGCTGATCTCTTACGATCGCTTCGGCAGCCGGATCTGTGGTGAGCCCCGGGGCCTGGCCGCCGGCTACCGCTGGCCGCAGTACTCGATCCATCGAGGTGAGCTGCAGATGATGTTGCTGCACGCCGTGCGGCAACGCCTCGGTGCTGAGGCGGTCCGGACCGGTCTGGCCGTGGAGCGCTGTGAGGACAGTGGTGCTCAGGTGTCGGTCGAGTTGCGGGACCGGTGGACCGGTCGTCTCGTGATCGAGTCGGCCGACGTGCTGGTCGGCGCCGATGGCATCAACTCCGCGGTCCGCGCGCAACTGCACCCCACCGAGGGCCCGCCGATCTGGAACGGCATCCATCTGTGGCGGGGCGTGACCGACACCGATCCGTTCCTCGATGGTCGCACCATGATCCTCTCTGGGGCCAACCCGATCGTGGTCGCCTACCCGGTCTCCAGGATCGCCGAACAACACGGCCGGTCCTCGGTGAACTGGGGAGTCGCGGCGCGGCTAGCGCAACCCACCCATGCCCCGCTCGGGGACTGGCACCACCTGGGCGGGTTGGCCGACGTGCTGCCGCACGTGGCCGACCGTTGCTTTGCCTGGCTCGATATGCCGGCACTGGTGCGCGCCGCTCCGAGGATCTGGGAATATCCGATGGTGGACCGAGATCCGTTGCCACACTGGGGCACAGGTCGGATCAGCCTGCTCGGCGACGCCGCACATCCGATGTACCCGCACGGCTCTAACGGGGGCACCCAAGCCATCATCGACGGTCGGGTCCTGGCCTGGGAGTTAGCCCGCGCCGATAATCCAGTGGCGGGGCTCGCCGCCTATGAGGACGCCCGCCGGGAGCGGATGAACGCGCTGGTGGTGTCCAATCGGCAGGGAGGTCCCGAGCGGATAGTGCAACTGGTCGAGCAACGCGCCCCCCACGGCTTCACCCGAATCGAAGACGTCATCACCAACGACGAGCTCGACTCGATCGCACGGCAATACCAGAAGACGGCCGGATTCGACGTCACGACGCTCAACGCTGCGCCATCATGGGACGTCACCAGGAACACCTCCCCCGCGCAGCAGTAGCGTCGGGGCTGGTGGGCATGCGGGTGAAAAGTGGGAACGTCCGTCGCTGGTGGGGAATTGCCCTGGGTGCGCTCCTGGTGGTGGTGCTGGCCCTTTCCTGCACGCAAGCGGCCATGACCGCTCCATTGCCCAGTGCGTCCGGTTCCTTTCTGCTCACAGCCACTGATACTGGTGGTGACTACGCGCCGACGTTCACCGGCAACGGTTACCTCGGGGTGCGGGTGCCACCGGCCGGGCAGGGATATGCCGGTGGAGCCGTGCCCGCGCAGTCCGAGGTCGCCGGCTTCTACGCCCAGCCCGCCGGCCAGGTGCAGCAACGCGCGAACGTTCCGACCTGGTCGACGTTGACCTTCACCGACGGCGGTCAGGACTTCTCGCCCGGTGCGGGCCAGGTCACCGACTGGCGCCAACAGCTCAACCTGCACGACGGCTCGATCACCACCACCGCCCGGTGGAGGGCGCCCAATGGGCACCTGACCGACCTGCGCTACGTCGTGTTCACGGACCGGGCCCAGTCCCACCTCACGATCGTGCGCCTGGAACTGACGCCACGCTGGACCGGCACCGCAACGGTGACCGACTTGATTGACGGCACCCCGGCTACGGCGACCACCCTTGTGACGAAGGGCTGGAACCCCGAGGACCACCAGCTGTGGGAAACCGTGCGGACCCAGGGCCTGGGGGTGGTGGCGGGACTGGCCAGCCAGGTCAGGGTGAGCCCGGAGGTCCCTTCGGTTACCGACACGCCCGTCGGTGGCGGCGCCGGTCAGACCGTGGGACAGCGCTTGGCCTTCCCCGTGACCGGGAACCGCACCGTCACCCTGACCAAGTACGTTGGTTGAGCACCTCGCACGACGCCGCCGCACCCCAAGTTGCCGCACCCGAGTCGGCCGCACGACGGTACTCCTGGGCCGCCGCCGTTGTTGGCTTTGATGACCTGCTCGCCGAGAACACCGCCGCTTGGGCCGCGTTGTGGGCCGGCCGGGTGGAGGTCCTGGGCAACCCGACGCTGGCCACGGAGGTCAACGCGAGCGAGTTCTACCTGTGGTCCAGCACGCGAGCCGGCCTGAGCTGGAGCGTCTCGCCGGCTGGGCTGTCCTCCAACGGGTACGACGGGCACATCTTCTGGGACGCTGAAACGTGGATGTACCCGACGCTGCTCGCCCAGCACCCGGACCTCGCGGCCGGTATGAACGACTACCGCTACCAGCGGCTCGCCGTAGCCACGGCGCACGCTCGCGAAACAGGCTTTTCCGGCGCGTGGTTCCCGTGGGAAAGCGCCGAGGACGGTACCGAGCAGATCCCCCCGCCGGCCTCGGTGAACAGCGAAGGCCTCTATGAGCAGCACATCACCGCGGACGTCGCGTTGGCCCAGTGGCAGTACTACCTGGCGACGGGCGACCATGGCTGGCTGGTCACCCGTGGCTGGCCGGTTCTCTCTCAAGCCGCCACCTTCTGGGCCAGCCGGGTCACGCCGGGGCCTGGTAGCAGCTACCACATCAACAACGTGACCGGGCCGGATGAGGAGAACCCGGACGTCAACGACGAGGCGTACACCACCGTCGCGGCGGCCACCACGCTACGCATCGCCACTCGGGCCGCCCAGATCGTCGGGGACACCGCACCGCGCTCGTGGAGCACGATCGCCGACGGGCTCGCGCCGCTGGTGGACCCGAGTGTGGGCATACACCCGGAATTCGCCGGGTATCAGGGCCAGCTCATCAACCAGGCGGACGTCACGATGCTCCAGTACCCGTGGGGGTACCCGATGCCGGCGGCCACCGCGCGCCGCGACATCAACTACTACGTGCCACGCAGCGACCCAGGCGGCCCCTCGATGAACGACGCGATCAATACCATCGACACCGCAGCTCTCGGCTCGGCTGGCTGTGCGTCCTTTGTGTACACCCAGCGCAGTATCGCGCCGTTCATGCGTGGCGCTTTCGACCAGTTCTCCGAAACCAGGACCGGCGGTGCGTTCACCTTCATGACCGGCATCGGCGCTTTCCTGCAGGAGTTCCTCTACGGCTACTCCGGCCTGCGCTGGAACGACGATGCGGTGCGGCTCGATCCGAGCTTGACCGGGCAACTGGACGGCGTGGTGCTGCACGGCCTTGGCTGGCATGGCCGCCGGTTCACCGTCGCCATCGGCGCCAGCACTACCCAGGTGTCCCTCGATGCCGGCGCCCCGTTGCCCATCGCGGTCGGCGGCTCGACCCGTACGGTCACCTCCGGCCACCCCCTCATCGTGCCCACCCGCCGCCCGGACCGAACCCCGACCGACGACCTCGCCCGGTGCCAGGCCGCTCAAGCCTCCAGCTCAGCGCCCGGCGCCGAGCCGTTGGCTGCGGTCGACGGCAGCCCGGCCACCGGCTGGCAGCCCCAGCAGACCACCGCCAGCGTGTCCGTGCCCCTAGCCGCCCCTAGCTCCATGATGACGATCACGCGGGTCACGGTGGACTGGGGCCAGCAGTGGCCGCCCGCACCCGCGCCCAACGTGGCGCTGCCGCCAGGACCAGTGCAGATTCTGCGCGCCACCGACTACGACCTCGTCGTCTCCCGCGACGGCCGGAACTGGACTGTGCTCACCCAGGTGCGGGGTCGCACCTCTGGCACGCGCGACGACCTGCGCTTCGCACCGGTGCGAGCCCGGTTCGTCGGGTTGCGCATCACCGCGGCGACCAACCAGACCCCGCCAATACTCACAAACCTGACCGTGCCGAACTCCTGATTCGCTCCTCACTCCCAAGACCGTGTACTTCGGGTCTGATCGCGTAACCCCGGGCCCTATCTGTTGGTGAGACCCGCGATAGGCGGGCCGGGCAGCGGGCCCGCACCGATCGGGCCGGCGGAGAGGTTGAAGATCATGGACGGTTGCGGCGGGCATGGCGATTCCCTCGGCCGTGGTGTCGGGTCAGGACGCACCGGTGGCCACCGATGCGGTGTCGATCCAGAACTTCGCGTTCTCCCCAGCCACTATCACGGTGAAGGCCGGCACCACGATTACCTGGACCAACCGTGACCAGGACGCGCACACCGTGAGCGCGGCGTCCGGGACGTTTCACTCCCCGACGCTGAGCACCGGCCAGTCGTTCCAGTACACCTTGCCCCACCGGGCCCGATGGCGTAACCCCGGTCGCGAACGGCGGGTACACTCCGACCGATGTCCTACGGACTCGAGCTGGCCGGGCGTATCGCGCTCGTCACGGGAGCGAGTGGCGGCATCGGTGGCGCGATCTGCCGGCGGCTCGTCGGCGAGGTCGCAGGGATCGCCGACGCCTACGGCAGCAACCCCGAGCCGGCTGAGGCGCTCGCGGCTGAGATCGTCTCCGGCGGCGGGACAGCGCGGGCGTTGGGCTCCGACATGGCAGAAGCGAGCGCTCCCGAACGGCTGATCGACGACGTCGAGGCGGCGCTCGGACCGGTTGACTTCCTGGTCGCCAATCACGGCCTCGCGCGCCAGGCTCGCTACGAGGACGTCGACGCCGTAGCCTTTGACCACACGCTGGCGGTCACCCTTCGGGCGCCCTTTCTGCTCGCCCGCTGCGCATTGCCAGGGATGCGCGAGCGTGGCTTCGGCCGCGTCCTGTTCATTTCCTCGGTGGCGGCTTTCAGAGGCGGTGTCATCGGTCCCGACTACGCCTGTTCAAAAGCTGGGCTCCACGGCCTCGCGCACTTCCTGGCCAGCCAGGTGGCCGCTGATGGCGTCACCGTCAACGTCCTCGCGCCGGGCTTCGCTGAGCGGTTGGTGGGCACTGTCAGTGTCACTCGGGGTGCCTGAGCTGGTTATTCGGTTACGGCAGCTCGTCGGTTCCCAGGCTGGAGCGTCTGGGGTGGCGCCCTGGCGTGGCAGGACCACGATGCGCCGAGGCCGAGGGACGTAGGCGCGCTCGGGTGCCAGCCAGCGCCGGAGATCCTCCATGGTCACTTTCATGCCCGGGCACGGTGGCTGGAGCTGGGGCCACCACCAGCTAAGCCGAGGGCGGCGATGCCGCCCCCTCTGCAGATCCTGCTTCATAGCGCCTCCCGGTCTACCGTGGGTGGGTAGCTGCGGCCCCGCGTGGGTGTCGCCCGAGAAGCGGGGCCGCAGCTACCCGCCGCCACTGAAGTGATCGAGGTGGGGAGTGACGGTGCGCACTTGACTCTCCCGGCTTCAGACATACCCGGAAAACACAGGATCATGTGCATGTCCGGGCCATGTCCGTTCTCGGTGTTTACTCTTGGGTGAGCAGGGGTAACTGACGGCAACCAGCCAGACAGTCTGGTGTCCGGAGTGGGCGCCGGGACGGCAAGGGCGGAATAGGTGTCCCCGCATGGCGCCACTGACGCTGAAGAAGGGAGCTGGAGATGGTGCTATTGCCTGACACGCTGGGCAGAGCAGGACCGTTGTTCTCCGACATTCTGGATTTGCGCCTCACCGGTCACGGCCCCAACGCTCGCGTCGTCACTGTGACTGGTGAGGTGAATGCGCTGACCGCACCGGAACTGGCCGCTTTGTTGACCGCGCAACTAATTGTTGCCCCGCTCGTGGTGGTGGACCTTAATGGGGTCCGATTCTTGGACGCTGCCGGGCTGTCCGCACTGGTCGAGGCGAACGAATTCGCTACCCGGGAAGGCCGCAAGCTGCGGTTGGTGTGCAACTCCCAGACCGCCACCTGGGCACTGGATGCCAGTGGGATACGGGAGTGTTTCACCTTCGCCGACACCGTGCCGGACGCCCTGAACAACGCGTGCGGCACCGGAAGGGGGTCCACGCGGGCTTGACCTGGTGATAATCACAGGTCCATTCACATCTGCTGGCCGCAATTAATGCAGCGCCACTCACCTTTCGCGTTTTTTTGATAGTTGTGACCTCTGGGGCTCGAACAACAGTCAGACATTAGCGGGCTCCTGAAGCTCCACGCAGACGTCAAACACCTCCGTCCGTGTGGAATGAACGGAAGCGTAGACGCTGCGCCCCTGTTTCGCGGTAGAACGGTACACGTTGTCAGGATGGGTCATGAGCTTGTTCTTCGTTTGAGCGTCCCCGTCCGCCGACTTCGCAAGCTCGACGAGCTTCCGGCTCATCCATGTGCTTACTTCTTCGGGAGAAAAGAGCGTGATCTCCGGTTCGCGAGTGAGGCGCGTATGTTGGCCATTCAGCTTTCGGTCGGCATCATCCATGCTATGGAGCTCAACGTACCCGTTCCACTGAGTCATGGGCGGTATCGTACTGTGTTCGACTCGTGGGTGCTAGATCTCTCCGCCGCCACTCACCGTCACCGACGAAGATCGAGGTGAGGAGTGTCGGCATCGAAGGACAGGTTCAGAGGTCCATCTCGGTACGGAGCGCGACGACGAGTGCGTCGAGCGTGACCGCGCTGATCGTTCCGAGCGGGCCGGTCAGCCATGGCATATAAGTGCGGGTTAGCTCGTCGGCGCGGATGAATCCTTTGACGGGGTCACCGGGCTGGAGTCGCACGGCGACGGGGGTGTCGATGTCCAGTGTGGACACGATGGGGGCGGTGAGGACCCATCGGCGCTCCGGAGGCAACCGGTAGTCGGCACTGACGACAACTCGATATGATGTGCGAGGGTCGTTCTCTGTGGACGGACGGTCGCGCTCGAACTGCCAGACCTGCCCCTGCTTCACGCCGTGTGTCCCCGACCAGCCTCGGTTTCTTCTTCTTCGGCCTTGCGCTGGGCGTCGAGTTCGGCTTCGGCTTGGTCGTCGTTGTTGCGGCCGGCGCGCTGGTCAGCGTCAGCCAATCGGACGGCGTCTTCCCACAGCATCCAGTTCCGTGCGGCCCTGGCGATGGTCGGTGAGAGTTTGCCGCTGGTCTGCGCGGCCTTCTGCTCGAACCAGGATAGTAGTTCCTCATCCACCGTGATGGTGACCTGTTTGGTAGCCATAGTCATCACCATATAGCTGACAGTATGACGATGCAACGCATCGACGGTGAGGAGGGCGGCGTGCGGTGGCGCAGAACCCGGTAGTGCGCCGGTCACAGTTATGACACTCACCGTCACGAACATATAATTCTCTTGAGTGAATTCAAATACACGATCGAATGACAAAGGGTTCTAGACGTACGTTGGCCGCATTCCCACTCGCTCTGATGCAGGGTAGGAGGTGGTCTGTGTCAGCACCGCGGCGAAGAATGCGCCAGCACCGTACCCGGCACCTGGATCTCACCCAGAGCCAGCGGGACCGCGTGGTCTCCGTCGCTGGGTTGGTCCGGCGTCCGGTGCGCATCCCGGGGGGTGAGGTGGTCGGGCACGTCAGCGACGTGGTGGCCCGGTGGGATACAGGCGAGCCGCACCCACCGCTGGCCGGGCTGGTGGTTCGGGTGGGGTCGCGTCGGGCGTTCGTCCCGGTCGACCAGCTGGCTGAGGTGCGACCAGACACGGTGACTCTGACGACGGCACGCCTGACGCTGCGGGAATTCGCGCCACGCGAGGGCGAGGTGTGCCTGGCGCAAGACATTCTCGACCGGCAGCTTCTTGATGTGGACGGGGTCCGGGTGGTGCGCGCCGCTGACCTGTACCTGGCCGGCGGCTTTGATCGGGTACGCCTGGTTGGGGTGGATGTAGGCCTGGCCACCCTGCTGCGCAGGTTGGGTCCGGCGCGGTGGCGGGTCAGGGCCCGTCCAGATGCGGTCATCGACTGGGCGTCGGTCCATTCTTTCGGCTCTGTGGCTGTCACCGAGAGCTCGGGGCGGGGCGCGATCCGGCTGGACCGCCACCGCAACGAGTTGAACCGGCTGCTTCCCGCCGACCTGGCCGCCCTCCTGGAGGACCTGGGCCGCCAGGAGCGGCGCGAACTGCTGGACGTGGTCGAGCCCGCCGTCGTGGCCGATGCCCTGGAAAGCATGCACCCGGACAAGCAGCGGCAGCTGCTGCGGGAGACCGGGCCGCCCCGCGCCGCTGGCCTGGTCGCGCTGATGGAACCCGATGAGGCGGCCAGGGCCTTGCGCGGGCTCAGCCACCAGCAACGCGACCGGCTGCTCGGCGCGATGTTCGACGACAAGGCCAACGCGCTGCGCAGCGTGATGGCCTTCGGCCCGGATACCGCTGGTGGCGTGATGAACACCGCACTGGTCATCGCCTCGGTGACTGACACGGTGGAGCACGTGCGCATCCTGCTGCGGGCCAAGCGCCATGTCGCGGACCTGGACGCCGTCGTGATCGTGGACGAGCTGGGCCAGTTGGTGGACGACGTGTCCTTGGAGGAGTTGCTCCTGGCAGAGGTCGCCACGCCTCTGGAGGAGCTCATCGGCCCGCCCTGGCCGGTGTGGGTTACCCCGAACACCCCGGTGCGGCTGGTGGCCGACCGCATACTCGACGCCCACCGGCTCTCCGCCGTGGTCGTGGATGACCAGCTCTGCCCGATCGGGCGGATCCTCGCCGACGATGTCCTGCAAGCGTTGCTGCCCGGTCTGGGCCTGCGGCGCCTGCCGCGCCCCCGCTGGCCTGTTTGAGTGGACCCCGCACCGGTTCCTCGTCGTTGGCGGGTGCGCCTGCTCGCCCTCTTAGCGATCACTGGTCCCGGGCTGGTGGCCGCGGCGGCTGGCAACGATGCGGGAGGTATCGCCACCTACGCCTCGGCCGGTGCCCAGTTCGGTTACCACACCCTGTTCCTGATGGTGTTCATCACCGTGGTCCTGGCCATTGTGCAGGAGATGTGCGCCCGGCTTGGCTCCTACACGGGGGAGGGCCTGGGGTCACTGTTTCGCGAGCAGTTCCCGCTCCGGGTGACCGCGGTGGTGCTGGTGGCCTTCCTGGTGGCCAACCTCGGGGCGATGGTCTCGGAGTTCGGGGGGATCGGCGTCGCGTTCGAGCTGGTGGGGGTGGGCCGGTTCGTGTCGGTCCCCATCGCGGCGGCCATCATCTGGGCGCTGGTGGTCTTTGGCACCTACCAGCACGCTGAGCGCGTCTTCCTCAGTCTGGCCCTGGTTTTCCTCGTCTATCCGGTCGCCGCCATCCTCGCGCACCCCAACGTGCGGGAGGTGCTCAGCCAGATGCTGCTGCCCAGCTTTGTGCCCAGCCAGGACTTCCTGCTCCTCTCGGTGGGTCTGGTCGGAGCCACGATCAGCCCGTACGTCCAATTCTACGTGGCCAGCGCGGTCGCGGACAAAGGCGTTCGTCCCCTCGACTATCCCCGCCAGCGCCTGGACGCGATCCTGGGCGCCGTCTTCGCCAACGTCATCAACATGTTCATCATCATCGCTGCGGCGGCGGCGATCACCACGCGCGCTCCACTCCAATCCGCCCAGGATGCCGGGCAGGCGCTGCGTCCGGTGGCTGGGCCGTTCGCCGCCGAGCTGTTCGCCATCGGCCTGCTCGGCGCCTCCGCGCTGGCCGCGGCAGTGGTGCCGCTGTCCACCGCCTATGTGGTGAGCGAGGCGATCGGCACCGAGCGCTCGGTGGGCCAGTCCTTTCGCGAGGCGCCGTTGTTCCTGTGGTTGTTCACCGGGCAGATCGTGGTCGGGGCCGCGGTCGCGTTGCTGCCCGGAAACCTGATCAACCTGCTGATCAAGACTCAGATTCTCAACGGCGTGATCGCCCCGATCCTGCTCACCTGCATCCTGGTGCTCACCAACCGGCGAGCCCTGCTCGGCAAGGCCGCCAATGGTCCGGTCCTGCGCGTGGTCGGGGGCGTCCTGATCGGGATCATCGCTGTCATGGCCGTGGCGGCCATGGGGATCAGTGTCGCCGGATGGCTCGGTGTGGGCGGCTGAGCGAGTACCCATCAGTGTCACTGTCACATTGGTGCTCTCTGGAGCAGAATGACTACCTATGGTTGAAGAGCTCGAAACACCACATCGGCCACGCTCCGTCCGCAACGCTCTCTCTGGACTCTGTGCCCTCAGCCTGGTGCTGGTTGGGTGCGGCTCACCCAGCGCAAGCCCACCGCTGGGCTCGTCGGCTTCGTCGGCGGCGAGCTGCCCGCAGGTGCAGAACGCCTCGTTCGACAAGACCAAGTTCGTCTTCCATGCGGGGCTGGCTTTCGGCGCGTTTCACCACTTCATCTACAAGCCGTTCAAATCCGGCGAATTATCTTCAGGTGCCCCGGGTCGATTCCGCCACCTGGCTGAGGCTGGGGTGGCCACCGCGTTCACGGTGCACGAGCTGCGGCTGGCCAAGCAGGACGCTGAGGCCAACCCGACGCTGTGCAAGGTCGTAGCCGCCCCCCTGGACGCCGCCGCGGCGAAACTGCAAAGCCTCGGCGGCTCGGTCCGCTCCGGTCAGGTCAGCGGCAGTGACCTCGATCAGGTCAACGGCACCATTGATCAGGCGCAACGCGGCTCAAGCCAGGCCGGAACACCGGTTGCCGACCAAGTCCCCTCAACGGAGCAACTCGCCCATCCCACGTGAGCAACACTGGTGGGGTGAGTACACGCGCGGCTTCGGCCGACGGGAACAGGTCGCACGTTGTCCAGCCGCTCACCTCCCGGCTGACGGCAGCCGAGATCTACGCCGCCGCGGTGCAAATTGGTGAGGACGAGCTCAAGCGTTCCTCGACAGGGCTTGCGCTCTCCGGCCTGGCCGCTGGCCTAGGCATGGGCCTGACTGCCCTAGGTTCGGCGGCCATTCTCGCCGAGGTGGGCGAAGGGGCGGCCCATCACCTGCTCGTCACTCTGCTGTACCCACTGGGTTTCATCGTGGTGGTCGTCGGCCGCGCGCAGCTGTTCACCGAGAACACGCTGTTCCCGGTCATCCTCGTGCTTGACCGGCGCCGACACCTGCGCAACACGTTGCGCCTGTGGGCGGTCGTGTTCAGTGCCAACGTGGTGGGCGCGCTGCTGTTCGCGATTCTCATGATCAAGTGCGGGGCAGTGTCCCCCGAGATAGCCCGGGCGCTGGGCCGGCTGGGGATGCAGACGGTCCAGGGTGGCGTCGGTCACCTCTTCTGGGCGGGTGTGGCCGGCGGCTGGATCATCGCGTTGATGGCTTGGCTGGTCACCGCCAGCCGATTCACCATCGGTCAGATCGTGCTCATTTACCTGATGACCTTCGCGGTGGGTGCGGCGGGTCTGGCGCACTGCATCGCGGGCAGCACCGAGGCGCTCTCGGCCGTGCTCGCCGGGCAGGTGTCGGTGATCACCTTTGTGGTGTGGCTGCTAGCCGCCACGGTGGGAAACACCGTTGGTGGTGTGATCATCGTTAGCTTGCTCAACTACGGCCAGGTGGTGGGATCGGGGCGGGACTTACAGCAGGTCGCCCGACCACTGGCCGACATTGAGGCCGACAACGCGACCGGCAACTCCGCGACGGCCCGGATACGTGAGCACCGACGGCGGTACCAGTGGCGGTACCGGTGGCGAAGCGATGACACATTGCGCTGACGTGTCGTACCCAGGTAACCCGTTCGGGTTTTATCACTGTGATCTTGCCCCGGGTGGCCTGACAGCATGACGCTGACGTGGCACTGTCAGTAACCATGTCCGATGATGCCACCGACCTCCCTCTGACCCAGCGTGCGGGCGAGCGTCGCAAGGTGTTTCCCGCCAGCTGCGAACTGGAACAGGGACCGGAGGAACCCACCACTCTCATCGTGAGCACCCGAGGTGGGATGATCAAGCTGGACCCGCAGATCACCGGCGCCTGCGTGATCACCCTCGACGAGGGCAGCGCCTGCGTGCTCCGCGACAGGCTGACCGACTGGTTCGGGTAACCTTCCCTTGATCGACTCTATGGTGGCTCAGCGGCGGCGGGCCGTGGTGGCGAAGCTGATGTCCGCCACCACTGGGGCCAGCTTCGTCACGTGGGGTTGGCGGATACCGTTCCTGGCCAGTGCGGTCCTGGTCGCCATCGGCCTGATCACCGTGCCGTCCTTCGGTCTGCTGTCCGACCTGATCGGGCGTCGGATGACGTACGGAATGGGCATCTGGCCACCGCTGTGGTCGCGTTTCCCTACTTCGGACTGCTCAACACCCGGTCTGCCGGGCTGGGCTACCAACTCGCCTCGGTCATCGCCAGCGGCCCGGCCCCGCTGATCGCCACCGCGATCCTGGCCGCCACCGGGTCGAGCACCTACATCAGCTGGTACCTCATCGGCTGCGCGGTGCTGTCCATGACCGCCCTGGTACTGCTGCCGCGACCCCCCAGATCATCCGAACCCCAACGAGCTCCCGCCGCCACCCCTGCCGCCAACGATCCACTCTACTGTCGCCGAGTTCGACAACAGCACTGTTGAGAGGCCGCCGAGCAGCTCTGTTGTCGAACTCGGCGCACTGAGAGCGTCCGGCAGCTGAAGTGATCCCCGGTGCCGGACGCTCCTCCCATGGAGAAGGGTGCACAAGCATCCATGAGACCGTTTGTGGGCGGGTCGCAAGGTGCACAAGCATCCATAAGACCCTGTGCGGGCGGGCGGGAAGGCGCATATGCATCCATAAGTCCGTGCGGACCAATGGGGTATCAGGGGGCGCCTGGTGGGGGGAGGACGCGGACCAGGTGGGGGCGGATGTGGATTAGGGTGCTCTCGTCATCGAACAGGACGATTAGGCGGGTGGTGGCGCGGTCGATGACCTGGCCGTACCAGTGCAGCCGCAATGGCGCCGCTCCGTGGAACGCGTCGACCGCGACCTGCTCGATCCGGCACAGCAGGGGGATCGGGGTGCCGTCGGCGTCACACCAGTGGTTGTCGGGGTCAGCGGGCATGGGGAGCGTCACCTCGGGGCGGGTTGATAACCGATCGGCCGGGGGTATGGCTGCACCGGCTGACCGGCCGGAGTCTGCGGGATCGCCGAACCGTGCGGCGGGCACCAGCCTGGCCGCCAGCGCCTTGCAGGTTGGGCACGAACGCAGGGTGGGATGGGCGCTGGTGGGCACCGACCACAACATGTGATGCCCGCACAATCCGACGATGACCTCGATCGGGTCTGGATCGCACCGGGCGAGCAGGTGACTGCGCTGGTCATGCGGGGAGCGCGCCCAGCGCCGGGGAGTGCTCACCGCGACCCTGGCTGGTGAGTAGTGAACTTGATATGACGCCAGGTAGCACGCGCATTCGGTGTTGAGCGTGTCTGGTCGTGCTGGCTGAGGGTGCACTCGTCACAGCTCTCTTTTTCGCTGGGCGTGGTGGCGCCGCCCGGCCCGGCCTGTGTCCCGGGCCGGGCGACTAGCGACGTTACGTGTGCCAGTAAGCTACTGACAGTCAGATCATCGCTAGAAGCACAGTACAACTGGAACATTCCATTTGTCTTGCCCCGATTGGGCTGTTGTCTGTGGGGTGGCACACTGGGGGCATGTCCACTTCGCCCACCGTGTACCGCCTGCAACTGGGCCGTGAGCTGCGACGACTCCGCGAGCTGGCCGGCCTGGGCCGCGACGTTGCGGCGGCCGAGCTGGAGTGCGGCGTGTCGAAGATCAGCAAGGTCGAGACCGGCAAGGCGACCCTGCGACCCGCCGAGGTCAAGGCCTTGCTCGACCGCTATCACGTCACGGACCGTGACATGGTGCTGGGGCTGGCCCGCGACGCGCGACGCCGCTGCACCGTCAGGGTGCCGGACTGGGCCAAGACCTTCGTCGGCATGGAAGCCGACGCTGCCGAGATCCGAACTTATCAAGCAGAACTGGTCCCCGGGCTGTTGCAGACCGAGGCATACGCCCGGGTGGTCACCCAGGCCGCAGACCCCACCGGCGACCCCCGCGAGGTGGAACGGCTGGTCGCCGCCCGGATCGAGCGTCAGCAACGGCTGCACTCCGAGAACGCCCCGCTGATCTGGGCGATCCTCAATGAGGCCGTCATCCGCCGCCAGGTCGGCGACAAAGAGATCATCGGACGGCAACTGGAGCACCTGGCCGCCCTGAACACCGACCCCAACATCACCATCCAGGTGCTGCCATTCTCCGCCGGCGCGCACCCGGCGATGGGATCCAGCTTCGTCCACCTGCGCCTGGCCGACCCACCCGACGGTGAGATGGTTTACCTGGAGGACCTGGCCAGCGCCGACTACCTGGACAGCCCAGCAAAGATAGCCGGCTACCTCGCGGCCTTCGGATCGCTGGCCCTGACCGCCCTCGACCCCGCCGCCACAACCACCCTGCTCAAAAACGCGGCCCTAGGTGAGTGAAGCGATGAGCACACCGAACAACCACGACTCCGACCTGACCAGCGTCGTGTGGTGCAAGGCCAGCTACAGCAACGGCTACGGCGGTGACTGCGTCGAGGTCGCTGACCTCGACGGCGGCCACCGCGCCGTACGGGACAGCAAGAACCCCACCGGCCCAGCCCTGACGTTCACCGCAGCCGAATGGGCCGCGTTCACCGCCAGCGTCCGCGCCGGAAAACTCGCCTGACCCGCACCGTCCTCAGCGGCAGCTGGGCTGGTAGGGCAGGTCGGGGATGAGCCGAGCCCAGTCCGCCCGGCTGGGCGCCCCGATAATGTGACAGAGCCGATCGGTGACCCGGGTCGTGTCCAGGTCCCACAACCGAACCGTGTGATCGGTGCTACCGGTGGCCAAAATCCCGTACGGACTGAACGCCACCCCGTTGACGTTGTTGATGTGGCCAGTCAGGGTAGCGAGGAGCTGATGAGTGGCCACGTCCCACAGCTTCACGGTGTCATCGGCGCTGCCGGTGGCCAGGGTCCGCCCATCCGGACTGAACGCCACCGTGTCGACTTCGGCCAGGTGGCCGGTCAGAGTGGTGATGAGCTGATGGGTCGCCACGTCCCATAGCTTCGCGGTGTCGTCGGTGCTGGTGGTGGCTAGGGTGCGCCCGTCCGGGCTGAATGCCACCGCGTTGACGGTGTTGGTGTGGCCTTTCAGGGTGGTGAGGAGCTGATGGGTCGCCACATTCCACAGTTTCGCGGTGTGATCGACGCTGGTGGTGGCCAGGGTGCGCCCATCCGGGCTGAACGCCACCCCGAGAACGGCATTGTCGTGCCCGGTCAGGGTAGCGATGAGCTGGTGGGTGGCCACATCCCACAGCCGCGCGACGCCGTCGCGATTCCCGGTGGCCACGGTGCGCCCATCGGGGCTGAACGCCACCATGTCGATGACATCGGACGGGGGAGACAGCAGGATCGGAGCGCCCACGTCCCACAGCCGGGCGGTGTGGTCGGAACTTCCGGTGACCAGGGTGCGTCCGTTGGGGCTAAAGGCCACCCCCCACACGTTGTTGGTGTGCCCCGTCAAGGTGACAAGGAGCTGATGGGTTGCCACGTCCCACAGCCGCGCGATGCCATCGAGACTCCCGGTGGCCAGAGTTCGCCCGTTGGGGCTGAACACCACCGCGCTGACGGTAGCGTCGTAGTTGCTCAGGGTAGCGAGAAGCTGATGGGTTGCCACGTCCCACAAGCGCGCGGTGTGATCGGCGCTGGCCGTGGCCAGCATCCGCCCATCCGGGCTGAACGTCACCCCCATAGACATAGACGACGTCGGTGCCGCTGCCCACGGTCAAGGTCGCCAGCACTCGATGGCTACCCACATCCCACAGCTTCGCGGTGCCATCGGTGCTGGCGGTGGCCAGCATCTGGCCATCGGATCTGAACGCCACCCCACGCACAATGTTGGTGTGATCGGCCAACGTGGCGATGAGCTGATGACTGCTCACGTCCCACAGCTTCGCGGTGTGATCGGCGCTGCCGGTGGCCAGCATCCGCCCATCCGGGCTGAACCCCACCCCGTAAACGATGCCGTTGTGCCCGGTCAACGTGGCGAGGAGCTGATGGGAGCGCACATCCCACAAGCGCGCAGTCTCATCGTCGCTGGCGGTGGCCAGAGTGCGCCCATCCGGGCTGAACGCCACTCCGTAGACGACATCGGTGCCGTTGTGCCCGGTCAGGTTCGCCAGAAGGTGGTGACTACCCACATCCCACAGCTTCGCGGTGCCATCCTCACTTCCGGTGGCAACCGTGCGCCCATCTGGGCTGAAGGCCACTCCGAAAACGGCGTCGGGGCCGGTCAGTTGCCCGGCGAAGAACTGGCCTTGACTGCTCAGGAGCGCACCACGGGTCTCCGCCGTGGGCTGGTAGTGGAACGCCTCGACGGCGAGCAGCATCGAGTCCCCCGGATCCTTGGCGATTAGCGCGGCGGAGTTGGCCACCAGCTCACGGGTAATGGCGGTGTGGCGCTGGCCGAGGGCAAAGATGGTCAGTATCGCCATCAGCACCAGCACCGCCAAACCGGTGACCCCGACGCCACGCTGGCGGCGGGTGGTGGCACGGCGGCTGGCCAAGATCAACTGAGCTTGAGCGGGGGTGGCGGCCGGTTTGCGACCGGTCTGATCCGCCAACCAGGTCTCGGCCGCTTTCAGCTCGGCACCGCGCAGCAGCAGGCTGCGGTCGCGGTTACGGGTTTCCCACTCACGGGCCTGGACGAGCAGCCTGGTGTGCAGGCGGATCCGGGGGAGGTCGGTGTCCAGGACCTCGACGAGCCGGTCAACGCGGGCCTCGAAGTCGGTGCCGTCCAGAAAAGGAAGCCAGTGCAGCTCGGCCAGCGCTGGCGGGACGTCTCCGGTGGGGGTCTGGCGGATGAGGATCGGGACGAGGCGCTTGGATTGCTCGCTCGCGTAGTCGAGCTCGATCCGGCAGACCTTGGAGACGACCGAATCCGGGGTGATGACGAACACGATCGCGTCCGCCTCGGTGATGGCGGTGCGGATCTCCTCCATCCAGCGCGCTGACGGGAGGATGCCCTCGAGGTCAACCCAGACCTCCCGATTCCGGGCCGTCAGCTCCTCAGCCAGCTGGCGGACGAAAGGCAGATCCTCGCGGGCATAGGACACGAACACATCAGCCACGCCAAACGCCCCTTCCCCCGTCACCGCCGCCACATGATGATGACATTGCATCCGATACGTCGGTAGTTTTTTCCGTCACCACCTCGTCAAGGGTCCTCGTCGTGTCCGTCAATGTCTTGGTTGTGGCAGTGGGATCGAGGGCGGTCAGCGCCAGCGATCCGAATGCCCCGAGGTAGCTGGCTATCTTTGCTGAGTTGTCCAGGTAGTCGACGTGGTTCGGGTTCGCGGCTACCCGCGACGTTGCTGGGTTCCTGAACTGCACCGGGGTTCCCAGAACATGGCTGGTGGCGGATTCCCGACCCGCCCATAGAATCTTGAAACGACTGTGCATCGTTGGGTGCGGCCAGTGGAGACGGGCATTGCCTGGGTGGTGGTGTTGGGGTTGGTGTTCATGGCGACCAGCCGCTGTCCGCTGTGGCGTTCGCCTGCTCCTCCCCCTCCTACTCGACGGGGAAGGTGGGGCGAGAAGTTGCCGCCAGTGGCAACTCCGCACGCTGCGGCAGTCCTTCCCCGGTCCTCACTGACAGTGACATCGGTCCGTGGCGTGGCAGGCACCGGACGATCGTGAAACGACCGTGGGGTCGCGGGTAGGGTCGGCGACCTGCGGTGACCACCAGGCAACGCTCCAACCGATGAGGTAGCCCGCCGCGTCTTGCCGGTGGTCAACGAGCTGGGCCCGTCACAGTGAGCAGTATGATGTCAGGAAGCGTTTCCCCCGAATTACCGGTCCACCTCGCCGCGGATGAAGGCCTCCACAGCGGCGTAGGCGTCGGAGTCGGAGTACTGCTCGGGTGGGGACTTCATGAAGTACGACGACGCGGAGGTGATCGGGCCGCCGATACCCCGGTCCTTCGCGATCTTCGCCGCACGGATCGCGTCGATGATCACGCCGGCGGAGTTGGGGGAGTCCCAGACCTCGAGCTTGTACTCCATGTTCAGCGGCACGTCGCCGAACGCCCGGCCTTCCAGCCGCACGTAGGCCCACTTGCGGTCGTCCAGCCACGGCACGTGATCCGATGGGCCAATGTGCACCGCCGCCTTCTCCATCTCGTGCGGCACCTGGGACGTCACCGACTGCGTCTTGGAGATCTTCTTCGACTGTAGCCGCTTGCGTTCCAGCATGTTCATGAAATCCATGTTGCCGCCGAAGTTGAGCTGATAGGTGCGCACCAGCTCCACCCCGCGATCTTCGAACAACTTGGCCAGCACCCGGTGCGTGATCGTCGCCCCGACCTGGGACTTGATGTCGTCACCGATGATCGGCACCCCGGCTCGGGTGAACTTACCCGCCCACGCCGGATCGGAGGCGATGAATACCGGAAGGGCGTTGACGAACGCGACTCCGGCATCCAAGGCGCATTGAGCATAGAAGCGGTCCGCGTCCTCCGAGCCTACCGGCAGATACGACACCAGCACATCGGCGCCGGACTGGCGCAGCGCGTCGACCACGTCAACCGGCTGCTCATCGGATTCGGTGATGATGTCCCGGTAGTATTCGCCCAGGCCATCCATCGTATGCCCGCGCAATACCGTGATTCCTAGTGGGGGCACGTCGCAGATCGAGATGGTGTTGTTCTCGCTGGCGACGATAGCTTCGGACAAGTCACGCCCGACTTTCTTGGCATCGACATCGAACGCGGCGGCGAACCGCAGGTCACTGACGTGGTAGTCACCGAACCGCACGTGCATCAGACCGGGTACTCGGGTTGTGGGGTCGGCGTCGCGGTAGTAATGAACGCCTTGCACCAGGGAGGCGGCGCAGTTACCGACGCCCACAATGGCGACCCGGATAATCTGACCGGCGTCGCGGCCTTCAGTCATGGTCCGCCCTTTCGGTGTCATGGTGTGATGCGGCCGGGTTGGCCTTTTCATGGGCGATCAGTTCATTGAGCCAGCGCACCTCACGCTCACTGGTTTCCAGACCCATTCGGTGGAGCTCGAGGGTGTAACGGTCGATCTGATCACCGGTTCGGGCGAGTACAGCGCGCAGCCCCTCGCGACGTTCCTCGACCCGGCGCCGCCTTCCCTCCAGGATGCGCATCCGCACTTCGGCCGGTGTCCGCGAGAAGAATGCCAGGTGCACTCCGAATCCGTGGTCGTCCCAGGTCTGCGGGCCGGCATCGGCCAGCAAGGTAGCGAAGCGCTCCTTGCCGTCGGCGGTCAGCCGGTACACCCGCCGGCTTCGGCAGGCCCAGCCTGCGCTCCGGCTAGCGCGTACGTCATCAACGGGATTGCTGTCCTCCACAATGAATCCGGAGCGTTGCAACCGGCGCAGCGTCGGGTACAGCGACCCGAACGAGAAGGCGCGGAAAGCCCCAAGGAGACCAGTGAGACGTTTGCGCAGCTCGTAACCGTGCATCGGATCGTCGTGCAGGACCCCGAGCACCGCTAGCTCGAGCACTCGGCACCTCCCACCGGCGCTTCGACGGATAACCTCACTATATCGCGTCGATACATCGTCGGCACATCGCCAGTGCTGGGATGCCGCCCGAACGCCTGAACGTAGATCACGCAGTGATTGCGTACGCTGTGGAGCGTGCGGACTCAACGGCAGGTGGTGGACTACGCGTTGCGGCGACGTGCGCTGCTCGCGGAGGTCTACGCCGGCCGGGTCAGCCTCACGGACGTCTGCGACGCGACGCCCTACCTGCTGCAGGCGGCGAAGTTCCATGGCGAGCCCAGCTCGGTCACCTGCCCCATGTGTCGCAAGGAATCTCTGACGCTGGTCTCGTGGGTGTACGGTGACGAGCTCAAGCAGGCGGCCGGGTCGGCCAGGACCGCCGACGAACTGAACCGGTTGGCGACGCTGTATGAGGAATTCAGCGTGCACGTCGTCGAGGTGTGCCGGACGTGTAGCTGGAACCACCTCGTGCAGTCATACGTCTTGGGAACCAGTGGTGTGGGCACCAGGCGGTCCCGCCGGAGGACTGCGGCTGAGTAGGGCTTTCGAACCCCTCGCGACCTGCGTATTGGCCTGGGAGGACAACGCGTGAGCGACCAGCGAGATGACAGTGCGCCAGCCCCGCTACGGGGGGAACCCGCGCTGCTCACCCACCGGCCACCGCCGGCTGGGCCGCCCATTGGACGTCCGCCGGCCCAGCCGCCCATCGGTTATCCGCCGGCCCAGCCACCCATCGGATATCCGCCGCTCGGGCCGCCAAGAGGACACCGGCTGGCTGAGCCGGGGTGGCCCACGCTCTGGCGATGGACGCGCACGATTGCTCTGGTAGGCCTGCTGCTGGGCGTCCTGATGCCGGTGCTGGTGTTCTTTGTCGGTTGGCTGTTTTTCTCCGTGCCGTCGCCCGCGATGCTGGCGGCGCAGCGCAAGCAAGTCACCACGATTATGGCCAGCGACGGAACTACTGAGCTCGGCCGTTACGTGCCTGAAGAAGGCAATCGGATTCCGGTCAGTCTCGCGCAGGTGCCGATGCACGTGCAGAATGCGGTACTGGCAGCCGAGGACCGCAGCTTCCGGTCCAACCCCGGATTCGACATCACGGGCATCGCACGGGCCGCGTGGAATCAGCTCACCGGTGGCGACGGCGGTGGCTCCACGATCACTCAGCAGTACGTCAAGGTGACCACCGGCCACGACGAGAACAGCATCATGTTTCGGAAGTTCCCCGAGATGATCATCGCAGCCAAGATCACCAAACAGCGGTCCAAGGACCAGATCCTGGAGGACTATCTCAACACGATCTATTTTGGTCGCGGAGCCTACGGGATTCAGGCCGCCAGCCAGGCGTACTTCGGAGAGAACGTGCACAAGCTGACCGTCTCCCAGGCGGCGGTGCTGGCCAGCGCGATCCGGTCCCCGTCCCGGTTGGATCCGGCGATCAACCCGGAGCAGGCGCAGTCCCGATGGAATTTCGTGCTGGATGGCATGGTCGAGAAAAACTGGTTGTCCCCAGCCGATCGGGCGCAGGCGCGGTACCCGGAGACGATAGCGCCGAGCCAGTCGCCAGGCGCACCAACCGATGACCGGGCGCACATTGTCCAGCGGGTGATGGAGGAGTTGGACAAGCAGGGCATTAACCGTGAGCAGCTGGCCCTGAGTGGTGGCCGGATCACCACCACCATCGATCCCCGAGCCCAGCAGCTGGCCCGCGACACCGTGCTCACCGAACTGCGCGGGCAGCCGAAAAACCTGCACTCCTCGCTGGTCGCGATCGATCCGCGCAGCGGGGCGGCGATTGCTTACTACGGCGGCTCGGACGGGGATGGCTTCGACCTGGCCGGCGGGCCGGCGTGGAACCCGGGATCGGCGTTCAAACCGTTCACCATGCTGGCCGCGTTGGAGAGCGGCATCGGGATGAACTCCACCTATGCCGGGGAGTCTCCGGTGGTTATCGACGGTCATTCCTACGCCAACTCGGAGAGTCGCAACTACCCCAAGCTGACCTTGCACGAGGCAATGACCCAGTCGGTCAACACCGCTTTCGTGCGCCTCGCCCAGGATGTCGGACCGCAAGCGATCCGAGATGCCGCGATTCAGGCCGGAATCCCTGATCAGATCAACGGCAAGCACGCCATGGCCGAGCCGGACAGCGGGGCGCCTGCGCTCGGTATCACGCTCGGCCAGTACCCGGTGCACACGATCGACATGGCCAGCGCCTACGCGACCTTCGCCGCCGATGGGATCCGGCGTGAGCCGTTCTTCGTCCGTCAGTACGTCAACTCCCATGGCACCGTCGAATACCAGCACCTCGACAAGCCGCAACCCGCCTTCGACCGGGCGACCGTCGAGCATAACTCGCAACTAGCTCGCAATGTCACCGCGACGCTGACCGACGTCGCGCGCAGCTCGCAGATCCCGCTGGCGGGTGGCCGGCAGGTAGCCGCCAAGACCGGCACCCACCAGCGCGGCGACACCGGGAGCAACTCTGCGGCCTGGACTGTCGGGTACACGCCGTCGATCTCCACTGCGGTCTGGGTGGGGGACCCGGCCAACTCGGCGATCAAGAACGCCAACGGTAGCGACATCTTCGGCCGGGGCCTGCCGGGCGCGATCTGGCAGCGGTTCATGAATTCCTACTTGATGGGCACCCCGATGGAAACCTTTCCCCCGTTCACGGTGATTGGTCCGGCCGCGCCACCCGTGGAGGAACACCCGCCGGCGTCGGTGACGCGTCACCGCGAACCACGTGACGTCACGCCACACGAAACGCCCGAACCGGATATCAATGACTTCGGTGGGCCCATGCCGGTCGAGCCTTCGGCGAAGCCGAGCAGACCGCGGCACAACTCCTGCTACCCCTTCTGCAATGAGCCGGCGCCCGGTGACGAGGAACAGGGCGACCGAGGAAACTGAGCTGCCGGTGACCCAGCGGGTGGCCCAGCGGGTGGTGCCCAGCTGGACCGACCCGGTGCCGGCGCGGGCCAGCCGGATCGTGGGTGGTCCGCTGGGTCGGCATGCGGTGCTGGGCCGGCACTGGTTCTGGACCCCGCTGCGGGTGGTGTTGCTGTTCGCGACGATCACCTTGGCGTTGGGCTGGTTGGTCAAGGTGCCGTGTTTGCAGACCTATCGGGACAGCGTTGGTGGCGTGCAGGTGGACTGGCGCGATGGCCGCCAGTATCTGGCGATGTGCTATTCGGACACGGTCCCGCTCTATACCGCCGAGCGGCTGGACCAGCCTGGGCTGGCTGGATTCCCCTACGCCACCTCATGGGTTGAGCACCGGGGCGAGCCCGGGGAACAGGTGCGCTACATGGAGTACCCGGTGCTCACTGGCCTGTACCAGTGGAGCGCCGCCAAGCTCGCGCAGGCCTGGGTAGCCATCGGGAATTCTACTGAGGGCGGTTGGTTTCCCAGCTCGGCACCCGCCATCGTGTTTTTTGACGTCAGCGCGGTGGGGTTGGCTGCCGCGTGGTTGGTCACGATCTGGGCGTTGGTGCGGCTGTCCCGGCGACGACCGTGGGACGCCGCGCTCGCCGCGTTGTCACCGCTGGTTGTGGTGCACGCCTTCACCAACTTCGACGCCCTGGCCACCGCGCTGGCCACCACCGGGCTGCTGGCGTGGGCCCGGCGACGCCCC
Source organism: Pseudonocardiaceae bacterium (assembly GCA_049673305.1). GTDB lineage: Bacteria > Actinomycetota > Actinomycetes > Mycobacteriales > Pseudonocardiaceae. The sequence continues at coordinate 29,906 of JBATXM010000195.1, forward strand.
GTGCTTGCTGGTGTACTGCTCGGCCTGGGTACGGCGACCAAGTTCTACCCGCTGTTGCTGCTGTTTCCGATCCTGCTGCTGTGCCTGCGGGCCGGCCGGCTGCGGGCCGGGCTGCAGGCGACCGCCGCCGCGGTGTTGTCCTGGGCGGCGGTCAACGTGCCGGTAGCGGTGCTGTTCCCGTCCGGGTGGACAGAGTTCTTCCGTCTCAACAGCCGGCGCGGGGCTGACCCGGACACGCTGTACACCGTGGTATCCACCTTCACCGGCTGGCCCGGTTTCGACGGAGTGCTGCGACCCGGCCAGATCCCCGTGACGCTCAACGTCGTGAGCGTGACGTTGTTTCTGCTGGCTTGTGCGGCGATCGGGGCGCTGGCGTTGGCGGCGCCGCGCCCTCCTCGACTTGCTCAGTTGTGCTTTCTCGTGGTGTGCGCGTTTCTGCTTGTCAATAAGGTGTGGAGCCCGCAGTACTCGTTGTGGCTGGTGCCCTTGGCGGTGCTGGCGATCCCGCGGTGGACACCACTACTGGCCTGGATGGCCGTTGATGCCCTGGTCTGGGTGCCCCGGATGGCCTACTACCTCGGCCCGGAGCACAAAGGGCTGCCCATCGAGCCCTTCCTGGGCGCCGTGCTGATCCGTGACGTGACGGTGCTGCTGCTGGTGGTCCTGGTAGTTCGGGACATCTGGCGCCCGGATGACGACCCGATTCGGGGATGGGGCGAGGACGACCCACACGGCGGGGTCCTGGACGGCGTTTCCGGAGCCCCCGAAACCCTGGCTCGCTCCACGCCCTAGCTCAGCTGCTCGCGCAACCACGCGATGTCCGTTTCCTGGGAATCGGGGTCGGTCTCCAGTATCACGGTGGCGCCCGCTGCGGCGCAGACTGCCACGAGCTGCTCGGCGTCGATGGTGCCCTGGCGCAGCCGAGCATGACGGTCCCGAGCCGAGCCGAACTCATCACGTGAGTTGTTGCAGTGCACCAGGTCCACCCGGCCCGTGATGGCTCTGACCCGGTCGACGACGTCGGTCAGGTCCTCTCCGGCGGCGAACGCGTGGCAGGTGTCCAAGCAAAACCCCACGTCATAGTCGCCGATCGCGTCCCACAACCGAGCGAGCGAATCGAACCGCCGGGCCATCGCGTTGTCTCCGCCGGCAGTGTTCTCCACCAGGATCCGGGTAGCGAAACCGCCTTCGGCCGCCTGCCGGGCGAACATCTTGCGCCAGTTCTCGACGCCCTGAGCGGGATCCTCGCCTTTGGCGAGATGCCCGCCGTGCACCACCAATCCACGGGCGCCGACTGTGGCGGCCGCCGTGGCATGCTGGGCGACCAGCTTGCGGGAGGGAATGCGGATACGGTTGTTCAGCGATGCGACATTGATGACGTAGGGTGAGTGCACGTAAACCTCGAGGTCGGCGCAGCGCAGCTGGGCGGCCTGCGGATGCGGTCCCGGAGCTTTCCAGCTTTGCGGGTCAGCGAGGAAGAACTGCACCGCCTCGGCGTTGCGCTGCGTAGCCGAGTTCACCGGATCGTTGTCGCTGACGTGGGCACCAATGTACATATCAAGAGCCTAGAGGGTCGCTTGAGACCGGTCTGCGTACCCGTACAGTACACACTGAGTGCACAGCGTAACCACGATCTGCTGAAACTGCTGGTTATCGTCACGGAGAGACGATATGTTCGTTACTCTAACGACACAACCGAGTACGGACCGACATCTGAGCGACACGGAGGCACCTATGGGAACACGCGTGAGGGTGACCACGGTTGCTGGAGCAGCCACGTTACTGTGCGCAGCAAGCAGCTTGGCCGGAGGCGTGTCGGCCTTCGCCGCACCTTCCAACGTGTCCACCACTCCTACCGCCACCGCTGTTCCGGCGGCAGCTCCCACGCCGATGCTGGTGGGTGGCTGCGGGGATACGGTGCGTGGTGATCCTGGGCAGCGTGTGGGTGTCCGAGAAGCGGGTCTCTCGGTGATTGACGTCGGTTCGGTGCCCTCCAGTGGGTCCAGCACCTTCGACGCCACGCCAGCCCTGCGCGAGATGATGGGCGTACTGGCCCCGACCTGCAAGATTACCGCCGAACCATCTTCCCCAGTCATGGCTCCCGTGGCCGCAGTGGTTGCCGCTGTGGCGGCTCCGCTCCAGGGCTCGGTTCCTGGGGTGGCTCCGGGCTTGGTTCCTGGGTTGGCCAAGCCTGCCTCGCCGGGAGCGTCGAGCGTAAAGCCATCGGCGGCACCGGCTGCTCAGCCCCGACCCGGCATTGCCCCAGCACCAGCGCTGGCCTCTCCTGTCTTCGGTCCGTTCGCTGGGCCGGTGATGCCGAGTGAGTTCCCCTTCGCGCTCGGCCGCTACAACAGCGGGCTGCCCCGTTACAACTACGCTGACCTACTCGCTATCGGTCACCCCGGTGCGCTGGGGCGGCTGTCAGCGGGCATGTTGACGGCGGACCTGTTTGGTACCCCGCAGGTCAGTAACGGCTCGGGATTAGGCAAGCAGAGCGCCGCAGCCAACGATGTGGCAGCTGCCGGCCGTGCGACGGCGTTGCCCGCCAGTGGTGTGGAGCGTGTCGCCCTGCCCGTTCTGGTCGCGGTGCTGATGTTGGCCAGTGTCACGGCCGCTCTGCTCCGTAGCTGGGTTCTCGGGCGTCGCTGAACCTGATCAGCCCCGCAAGCCGCCCCGCGATTGTTCTCGCGGGGCGGCTTCTTGCTATCCTCGTGCGCACTGCCGCGCCGGTGTTTCCGCTGTTTCCGCGCGAGGTTGTGTTTGGGATTGCCGGCTCAGTCGGCTTCCTCCTGCCGCGGAGAGTCCGTGGCCGACCAGTCCACAGGAGGTGAGTGGTTTTCATGCGTCGTTACGAGATGATGGTCATCCTCGACCCACAGCTTGACGAGCGCACCGTGACACCATCGCTGGACCAGTTCCTTGGGGTGGTGAAGACCCAGGGCGGCAGCGTTAACAAGGTCGATGTCTGGGGCAAGCGCCGGCTGGCCTACGAGATCGACAAGCGCACCGAGGGGATTTACGCAGTGGTCGACATGTCCTGTACGCCCGCCACCGTGGCCGAGCTCGACCGGCAACTGTCGCTCAACGAGTCTGTCCTGCGGACCAAGGTGTTGCGCCGGGACTCGAGGAAGGGCTGACGTGGCTGGCGAGACTGTTATTACGGTGGTGGGAAACCTGACCGCCGACCCGGAGCTGCGGTTCACCGCATCCGGAGCTGCGGTGGCCAACTTCACGGTGGCCTCCACGCCGCGCACTTTCGATCGGCAGAGCGGCGAGTGGAAGGATGGGGAAGCGCTTTTTCTGCGGTGCAACATCTGGCGGCAAGCTGCGGAGAATACCGCTGAGTCGCTCACCCGAGGCATGCGAGTGATCGTCAGTGGGCGGTTGCGCCAGCGCTCGTTCGAGACTCGGGAGGGTGAGAAGCGCACCGTGATGGAGATGGAGGTCGACGAGGTCGGCCCTTCATTGCGCTACGCCACCGCCAAGGTCAACAAGGCTGTCCGTCAGGGCGGTGCTTCGGGCTCCTTCGGTCCGGCCTCCGACGACCCGTGGAGTTCGGCTCCGCAGGCCGGAGCGCCAGCTGGAGCGTCAGTCGGATCCGGTAACGGAGCCGGCGGTTACGACGACGAGCCCCCGTTCTGATGACTTCCCGGTAGATCATCCATTTTCCGAGCACACTGTTCCCGATCACGCTGGCCCGCAGGCGCAACCCACTCAGGAGTATCTCAGTCATGGCCAAGCCACCGGTGCGCAAACCGAAGAAGAAGATCTGCATCTTCTGCAAGGACAAGGACACCGCTATCGATTACAAGGACACCTCGCTGCTGCGGAAGTACATCTCCGACCGCGGCAAGATCCGGGCTCGCCGGGTCACCGGTAATTGCAGCCAGCATCAGCGAGATGTCGCGGTCGCGGTGAAGAACTCACGCGAAGTTGCCTTGCTGCCCTACACCTCAACCGCACGCTGACACCGGGGAAGAGGCGACCACATGAAGATCATTCTTACTGTTGACGTTCCCCAGCTCGGCGGGCCTGGTGATCTGGTGCAGGTTAAGGACGGCTATGCCCGCAACTACCTGCTGCCCCGCCGGCTGGCTGTCGCGGCCACCAAGGGCGCTGAAAAACAGGTGGCCACCATTCGTCGGGCCCAGCAGGCCCGGCAGGTCCGCGGCCTCGACCACGCCCGGGAGATCGCCGACGCGCTGTCGGGTCTGGGTACCGTGTCCGTGACGGCTAAGGCCGCCCGCTCCGGTGGAAAGCTGTTCGGCTCGGTCACCGTGGCTGACGTTGTCGACGCGATCCGCGCCGCAGGTGGCCCCCCGTTGGACAAGCGGGCGGTTGATCTCGGCGGCCATATCAAGTCCGCCGGTGCCTACGAGCTGACCGTGCGGCTGCACCCGGAGGTCTCGGTGACCGTCCCCTTCGAGGTCATCACCGCCGGCTGAGCCGGTAAGTCAGACCACCGCCGGCTGATCGGGCGTGACGGTGTGTCGAGCCACAGCTGCTGCCCGGTTGGTGTGATGGTCAGGCCGTATCGGGTACGGGTGGGTCTGCCCTGCGCGACCCACCAGCTGTGCGCGTTCTCCGCTTCGTTCCAGAGCCTGCGGGGCCTATGCTGGCGGACGGGATAATTCCCCTCCCCGCTGTCTTGGGGGCTGCTGTGGGGCGTGACCTGGACAGTGGCTGCTGACTCGGTGGCCACGTGGTAGAGCAACACCTCGTACCGGCCGTCGTCCTCGAAAAAAACACCGCATTGCACGTCGGGTAGCTGCAGGCCAACGCTGAAGGCGCCATCGCCGATCGCCACCTCGTTGGGCGGGACGTTGGTGGTGGACTCGACGGCGGTGGTGGAGGTGTCCACCAGATCACCGAGCCGGGCGGCATGACCGAAGGGGGTTCGTTGCTCGCGTAGCCGCATGAATGCCGCGTTCCCGATGACCCTACCGGTCGCGGTGCCGTCGTCGTGCACGGAAAGGCGCACGAGTGCACCGTTGTGGTAGGCCGTTCCCCATGGTGTCAAAATCAGCCCGCCTGGCCGGGTTTGCTCGACCCACACATAGGGCAGGCGTCCGGCAATGACCGCCGCAGTGCTGATGATCCGGTCATATGGTGCGGTGCTTGGCCAGCCGCCAGCGCCGTCGGCGCATACCACGGTCGGCGCGTAACCGGCCGCCTTAAGGTTGGCGAGGGCCTGTTCGGTGAGAACGGGATCGATGTCGATGCTGGTCACCAGCTGCTCGCCCAAGCGGTGAGCGAGCAGCGCGGCGTTATAGCCCGTTCCGGTGCCGATCTCCAACACTCGCTGTCCCTGCTGAATGTCCAATGCTTCCAGCATGGCCAGCACCATGCTGGGTTGGGACGCCGAGCTGGTCGCTGCGTTGCTGGTGGCCGGCCAGGTTGTGGCTCCGTCATCGAGCTGCGTGACGATCGGCTCGTCGGAGTAGACCGCCGATCGCCAACGATCAGGGTCGGCATCGCGATCTAATGGTTGCGGGTGGCCTCGCTCGTCATCGAACCAGACCCGAGCTGGGATAAATCTAGCTCGATCCACCTTCCTGAACACCTCGGCCCAGCCCTCCGGCAGCGCACCCGCAGCGGACAGAGCCGCAATGAGATCCTCGGGACTCACTTGCCTCCTCGATATCTGGCTGGTGGTGGGGGTGCTGACACGCCAGAGCGGGGGCGGCGGCCAGGGACACGCCGGGTGGCGGCAAACAAACTCTATCCACATCCATGCACAGGTATTTGACCAGCAAAAACGACGAAATTCAGGCCAAGTTTCCCCAGGCTGTCCACAGTGCTCCGGTGCTGTGCCCTGGTGCTGGGTGATTCGCCGGGGTGGCATCCCCAGGCTGTCCTCAGGCTGTCCCCAGGCTCGTTTGCTCAACCGGTCAGGCCACCCCTAGCCTCGCCCAGCGCCTCGAGGAACTGGTTGTGGAGCCCAGTCCGAACGGATTTTGTCGGTGCCATCCGATAGAACACATGTTCTACGATGGTTGGACGGTCGGGGGAAGGGGAGGTACCCAGGCGTGGCGCTGGTAGATGACCGTGGGGTGCGATTCGAGGACGGTGGGCCGCTCTTCGACCGGCAGCCGCCGCAGGACATCATTGCCGAGCAGTCAGTGCTCGGCGGGATGTTGCTGTCCAAGGACGCCATCGCCAACGTGGTTGAGGTGTTGCGGGCCGAAGACTTTTACCGGCCCGCCCATCAGGCTCTCTTCAACTGCGTTCTCGACCTGTACGGCCGTGGTGAGCCGGCTGACCCGGTGACGGTGTCCTCCGAGTTGGAACGTCGCGGTGAGCTACTGCGGATCGGTGGGGCGCCGTACCTGCACACGCTCATCTCGATCGTGCCGACGGCGGCCAATGCCGGGTACTACGCCGAGATCGTCTCGGGCAAGGCGGTGTTGCGACGCCTGGTGGAGGCCGGCACCCGAATCGTGCAGCTGGGCTATCACGGGGCCGACGGCGCTGACGTGGACGAGGTGGTGGACCGCGCGCAGGCCGCCGTCTACGAGGTCACTGAGCGGCGGATGAGCGAGGACTACGTCGCTCTGGAGGAACTGCTGCAACCCACCATGGACGAGATCGACGCGATCGCTTCCCGGGGCGGGGTTTCGGCTGGCGTCCCGACTGGTTTCGTGGACCTCGACGCGGTGACCAACGGGCTCCATCCCGGTCAGATGGTGATCATTGCGGCCCGACCCGGCATCGGGAAGGCGCTCGCGCTGGACACCCGATTGCCTACGCCGACCGGCTGGACGACGATGGGCGACGTCGCCGTGGGCGATGAGTTGCTGGGCGCGGACGGGCGTCCTACGACAGTGGTGGCCGCGACAGACGTGATGCGGGGACGACCATGCTACGAGATCGAGTTCTCTGACGGAACGGTCATTGTGGCTGACGGGGAGCACCAGTGGCTTACCGAGACTCGTGCTTCACGCCGCTCGGCGCAACAGGCTGCAACTGGCTACAACCGCTACCGCAATCAGCGGACATTCGCCGGGGTGTGCACCACCGAGGAGATCGCAGCGACGCTTCGGTGTCGTACCGCTGACCGGCGACTTAATCACTCGGTGGTCAACTGCCGGCCACTCGATCTCCCCGAGGGTGATCTGCTCATCCCGCCCTACTCCCTCGGTGTGTGGCTTGGTGATGGCTCCAGCCATGCCGCGAACTTCACTAGCGCCGATCCCGAGATAGCAGTTCATGTCGAGGCCGAGGGATTGCGAGCCGAGCCGCGCGGCCGGATGCGTTACACATTGCAGCTGCCCAAACATGAGCCACCGAGTGAGCGCTTCTGTGTGGTATGCGGAGCCGTCTTTGTCCCCCGTACCAGTGAGGTCCGAACCTGCGGACGGTCCTGTGGTGGACGGGCGCGGTTCGTATCTGAGCCGGTGTCCGCCCCAACCTGTCGTGACTGCGGCGGCTCTTCGTCTGGTCTCGTTCAGTGCCAGTCTTGCCGCGACCGTCACGGAAGCATCCAGGCGAGGCTGCGTACGCTCAATTTGCTGGGAAACAAGCACATCCCGTTGGTCTACTTGCGGGGCTCGCTCGCGCAGCGGCGGGCTCTGCTCGCCGGTCTGTTTGACACCGATGGCACAGTTACACCCTACGGATTGGTGCAGTTCGCCGTTACCTCTGCCCGACTAGCCTACGATGTTCGGGAACTCGTTGTCAGTCTGGGTTACCGGTGTGGAATCTCCATGAAGCGGGTACGTGGGCGTACCGAGCAGTCCGCGATCTCTTATACGATCACGTTTAGCACCGAGGACGACGTATTCCGGCTGGAGCGCAAGCGGCTGGTTCACAAACAACGGCGGCGGTATTCGGTAGCAAGGTCGGGCGCACGCTACATCGTCGACGTGCGGCCGGTTCGGTCCATTCCAGTTCGCTGCGTTCAGGTGAACAACAACAACCATCTCTACCTGGCCGGGGAATCGATGATTCCGACGCACAATTCGACCCTGGGATTGGATCTTGCACGGTCCTGCTCAGTCACCCACGGCATGGCCAGCGTGATCTTTTCGCTGGAGATGAGTCGCACCGAGATCGTGATGCGGCTGCTCTCCGCCGAGGCCAAGATCCGGCTGTCGGACATGCGGTCTGGCCGGATGAGCGATGACGACTGGACCCGGCTGGCCCGGCGGATGGGCGAGATCAGCGAGGCGCCGTTGTTCATCGACGACTCGCCGAACATGACAATGATGGAAATTCGGGCCAAGGCGCGGCGGCTCAAGCAGCGCCACGATCTGCGCCTGATCGTGGTGGACTACATGCAGCTGATGACCTCGGGCAAGAAAGTCGAGTCCCGTCAGCAAGAGGTCAGCGAGTTTTCCCGGCACCTGAAGTTGCTGGCCAAGGAACTCGAAGTCCCGGTGGTGACGATCTCCCAGCTCAACCGTGGTCCAGAGCAGCGCACCGACAAGAAGCCGATGCTGGCCGACCTTCGTGAAAGTGGCTCTCTCGAGCAGGATGCGGATATGGTGATGCTGATTCACCGGCCGGATGCGTGGGAGCGGGACGACCCCCGGGCCGGCGAGGCGGACCTGATCCTCGCCAAGCACCGCAACGGGCCGACCACGACGGTGACTGTCGCCCACCAACTGCACTACAGCCGCTTCAGCGACATGGCCCGGGGTTAACCCCTTGGCTCAGCGGCCCAGTTGGGAGATCTCGGCGGCTTGGCCCCCGCTGCGCAGGGGTCCGGGGGACCACCAGCCGCTGCGCACCGCAGTGCCGGTCTGCACGGTGGGTGCCTCGGCGGCGGGGACCCGGGGCTGGATGACCATGAGCTTGCCCCAGTCGGTGTCCCAGTTCTCCTTGAGGTAGGTCGGCACCTCCTGCTGGGTGGCCAGAATCTGCAGCCAGCCGATGGGCCCACCGGCGTCCCGGGATGACCAGGTCTTGCTGTAGTCAGCTAGCAGCTCGTTGGGCAGCAGCCGATACTGAGGCACCTCAGCGATGCCGTTGCGGATCGCGAACGGACGCACGCACGGGTGCACGAACCCTACCGGCCAGTCCAGGAACACCGGAGGCGTCGGGGCCACCAGATCGGTCAGTGAGCTCAGCACGGGCACCCGGGGGGCGGAGAATGCCAGCCATCCCTCATCGGTGACGTCGGCGTCGGTGGCGATCAGCCGCACGGCGTCCGCCCCGGCGGCGGGACGACCGGCCAGCCCAAGGCGGTAGTCCCGCCATCCCGGCCCGTTGGCGGTGCCCCGCCCGCTGATGGAGAGCTGATCCACGACGTGGAACCGGTGCCCGGTGCGGCGGGCGAACTCGGCGACCAGCGGTGTGGTGGAGGACAACTTCCCGGCGACGGAGATCACCACCGGCGCCTGGCCCTGGCGAGCTGCCACCGGCAGGGCGTACCAGGTGGTGCGTATGGTTCCGGTACCGGGGCTGGTAGCGGAGAAGCTGCTCCAGATCGGGATCTCGGTGCCACCTAATCCTGACGGCGGCGCGTCAACGGGATTGTCCTCGTCGCTACCCGGCTTGGGAATGCGGTCACCCCGGGTGTCAGCAGCTTGATTGCCGGTTTTGGCAGCATTGAACGGGAACGGGTTGAGTTCGAAGCCGCGCTGCAGCGGGATGTCCGCGAGCAGCGTCCCGTGCAACGGACGCAACGCGCCAGCGCGCCGGTCAGGTTCGACGGACACCGCGTCGGTGAGATTGCAACTGTGCCCGGTGATGTGGGCGATGTTGGCTGCGGCCATGCTGTAACCGCCGCGCTGCTTGTGCATGGCCTTGACCATGGCGCCGACCTCGGCGAGCACGAGCAGGCCACAGAACACCGCCAGCGGAGCCGACCCAATGCGCAATGCCCGCCGTCGCCCATAGCGCCGGTCCGGTGGAGCTGCCGGCGGTGACGCTGGTAGCGGTGACGCTGGCGGCGGTGACGCTGGCGGCGGTGCACCTGGCTCGTGCCGCAACCCCTCGACCACCGCGATGACCCCGGCCAGCGCGGCGGCCACAATCAGCAGGGTGCTCGCCTGGATGCCATGCACCGACGGCGGCTTGTCGAACCAGGGAACCCCGTACTGCGAGACGTACCACGGCGCGTTGGGCCCCGTCGAGGACATCGCCAGGATCACCAGCAGACCGGACAGGAACCACCACCGGTTGCGCGCCGAGCGCAGCACCGTGGAGCTGGTGGCCAGCGCGGTGAGCGCGGCCAGCGCGGCGCCGATCGACGCGAGCGCGCCAAAGTGGTGCGTCCACTTGGTCGGCGTCAGCGCCAGCAGCGCCAGCGACGCCCCCGTGGTGCCGATCAGCCGCCGGCTCGGACCCAGACCGGCGCCCGGGATGCCACCACGGCGCAATAGCACCACCATGCTGGTACCCAGGCACAGCAGCAGCAGCAGAACCGGGAACCGGCGGGCCAGCGCCCCGTCCGGCTTGTCACTGAACAGGTCCTGGTAGCGCAGGGGTTCTTGGAACCAGGACAGGTTGGGACCGATCGCAGTGCGGATCCGGGTGGCTTCCAACACCCCGGCCAGCGTCTGGTCGGCGAAGACCACCACGAGGACCAGCAGGCCGGCACCGAGAATCGGCCCGATGACGGCGGGCCACCCGGAGCTGGCCGCGTGCTGGCGAAGCAACCGGACCAGCGGTCGCACCGCCACCAGGAACGGGGCGACCGCGATGAAACCGGTCGGCGTCGCGGCGACGGTGAAGGCTGCCGCGAGCAGGCCCAGCGCCAGCGGCAACACCCGACGGGTGGCCACTGCGCGCTCCACCGCGCACAGCGCGAGCAGTGAGCCGATGGCGACCACCGGTTCCAGCCGCAGCCCGTTGTTGTAGGGCAGCCAGAAGGCCAGGAACACCGCAGCGGCAGCCCATCCGGTAGCGGCGCTGCGGCGAAGCGCCCGGCCCAGCCGGGGCATCACCTCGCGGCTGATCAGCATCCAGCTGACCCCGCCCATGGCGAAGGAGGGCAGCCGCAGCCACGGTGGCACCGTGGAGACCTGCGCCCAGTACGCGTACAGCGCATAGGGCCAGCTGAACGGGGCCTCGGGAACGTTGAACCAACGGTAGTAGTTGCCGACGTACCCCATCGCAGAGCTGGTGCGGATGATCGTGAGGATGTAGCCGTCGTCGGAGGTGATCCCGCCGATGACCACCCACACCGCCAGCACCGCGAGCACCGCGGCGTCCCGCCCGGTGGGTCGCCACCAGCCCGAGGGCAGCAGCCGCAGCGCCCGGCGGCCAACCCGTCCATCCAACCGGTGCACCAGGATCAGGCTGGTCAGCACCGCCAGCACGGCCAGCGCCATCGCGGCGAGCTTGATCGGATGCGGGGTGGCCTGGAAGCGGGTGTCCGCGGTGATTCGTACCGCCACACCGGTCACTGGGTCCCGCTGCTCGCTCAACGCCGAGTAGATGCCCGTCACCTGCGGCCGGACGTCCTGGTTGACCTTGACGAACCGGGTGGCGCCGGCTGAGGCGGTGGTGCCCTTGGCGTCGGAGGCAATCCTGATCACGCATCGCCCTGCCGGCGCCGGCAGGCTGTTCATCAGGATGTTGCCCAGCGCCTGTCCCCGGCTGATCAGGGTCAGCTTCCCGTCGGCCACCTGCAACACCATTCCCACTGCGGCACCCTCGGTCGACCCGGGTGGGGTGGTGGCCAGCAAGGCGGCCGGCTGCGTCGAGCGGGCGGCCACTGAGGCGGCCGCCGCGCACGGGATCGTGGCGGTCAGGCTCTGTGGTTGGAAGGTGACCAGCGGCGCGTTGACCGGGGCGAGGTGACCCGGGCGCGGCCAGGTGATCACGGCGGTGCGCTGGATCACCGGCAGCAGCGGTACCGCGATGGCGAGCAGCGCACCGAGCAGGCCGAGCGCCGCAGCGGCACGCCGAAGCAACCGAGCAGCGCGATCGTTCCCGCCGTCGGCGCCGGTGTCCTGCTCGGCGGCCTCGTGACCGGTCCGCGGCAGGCGGCGCGAGGTCCCGATGTGCCCGGATGTCAGCACGCCAGGAGGCTAGCCCAATGGGATCAGCGCCATCCGACCCGTCCCAGGCATTGACCTGAATTTTACCTCAGTCGGGTGCCTTGGAGTACCGGTAGAAGCGCTCCGCGCGTCCTTGGCGAAGCAGCTTGAGCCACTGGTGGAAAGCTCGCGGGTCCCGTTTGGTGCCCAGGAAGTACAGCCCGAACCGGAACACCTCGAGCATTCCGATGCGGCGCATCCCCGGCTGGGACAGCAGGTAGCCGCGGTTGCGGTAGGTGTAGTACCGCTTGACGTCGTCGGTGGGGTCCTGGGCGTGGAAGTGCCCCCGCAACATCGGCTTGAACTCCGCTGAGCCGTCGGGGTGCGCGTAGGAGGCCCGCAATGTCGTGCCGAAACGCAGCCCGGAACGGACCACCCGGCGGTGCAACTCCACCTCATCGCCCCGGATGAACAGCCGGTAGTCCGGGACGCCGACGACGTCCAACGCGTCGGCGCTGAACAGCGCGCCGTTGAAGAAGCTGGCGATGCCGGGCAGGAAGTCGGTCCCCAGCTCGCTGCGGTGGCGCTTCCAGGTCAGCCCCCGCCGCAACGGGAAAGCCAGCCGTTCCGGGTCGTCGATGTTGACGACCACCGGGGAGATCACCGCGAGGTCCCGGCGCCGGGCTTCCTCCAGGAGGGTCTGGAGCACCCGGACGTCAGCGGGGCATCCATCGTCATCGGCCAGCCACACCCAGTCCGCGCCGAGCGCCAGGGCGTGCAGGATGCCCAGCGCGAACCCACCAGCGCCCCCGAGGTTGCGCAGCGAGGGCAGGTAGGTAGAGGGCAGCGGGCAGTCCGCGACGATCTCCTCAGCGGGCTCGCCCGGCCCATTGTCCACCACCACGAGATGATCCGGCGCCCGGGTCTGCTCAGCGATAACCGCCAGCGACTTCGCCAACAGATCCCGCCGATGCCGAGTCACCACAACCACCACGACGGTACTCATGGCAGGGCTCTGGTGAAGGGAGGGGTAAGGGGGGGTTGTTTGTAGTGCGAGAGGAGCTGGGGGAGGTCGCCTTGCTCTCGGATCTCTCCGTGGTCCAGCCACAACGCCGAGGTGCACAGTTCGATGAGGAACTCCTCGGAGTGCGAGGCGAACACGAGGATCCCGGATCGCTCGACCAGCGCGGTGAGCCGATCTCGGGCCTTCTCCAGAAACGCTGAGTCCACCGCGCCGATGCCCTCGTCAAGCAGCAGGATCTCCGGGTCGATGCTGGTCACCACGCCCAGCGCGAGACGGACCCGCATACCGGTCGAATAGGTACGCAGCGGCATCGACAGGTAGTCGCCGAGTTCGCTGAAATCGGCGATCTCCTCAGTGCGGGTCTCCATCTGCTTTCGGGTCATGCCGAGGAACAGGCCACGGATAATGATGTTCTCGTAGCCCGAGATCTCCGGGTCCATGCCGACACCGAGATCGAAGACAGGAGCAACTCTCCCGACGATCCGCGAGATGCCCATGGTCGGCTCGTAAATCCCGGACAACAACCGTAGCAGGGTGGATTTGCCCGCTCCATTGTGCCCGATCAGGCCGACCCGGTCACCATGGCGCAGCGACAGGGTGATGTTGCGCAGGGCCTCGATGACCGGCACCTTGGCGTCGATCCCGATCTTGCCGCCGGCTCGGCCCACCGTGCCCAGCAGTGCCTTTTTCAACGATCTGGTTTTCGCGTCGAAGATCGGAAAGTTGACGCAGGCGCCGCGCACGTCGATGGAGACCATTGTGCTATCACACCCAGTAGGAGACTCGGGACCGGTAGTTGCGCAGGATCAGCAGCGCGCCCGCCCACCCCACCACAGTGATGGCCAGAGTCACCACCCAGTGCCGAGGTTCGAAGGACTCACCGATCATCGGCCGGCGCAGGATCTCGACGAAGTGCAGGAACGGGTTGAGCTCGGCCAGCCGGGCCCGCTCGCCGACCGAACCAGCTCTGCTCTTGAGTTGCTCGTAGTCCCACACGATCGGCGTCATGAAGAACATCAGGGTGACGATGCTGGCGCTCACCGGGGGAATGTCCCGATACCTGGTGGCGATGACCCCGATTACGATCACCACCCAGGTCCCGTTGAGCACGATCACCGCCAGTGCTGGCAACGCCAGCAGGCTGCTCCAGCCCAACGGACGCGGGAAGATCAACATCAGCGCGAGCCAGACCAGCGCGTTGTGCCCGAAGAGCAACAGCTGCCGCCACACCAGCCGAAAGACATGCACGCTCAACGGCGCGGGCAGGTGCTTGATGAGGCCCTCGTTGCGGATGAAAACCTCCGCGCCCTCCGTGACACAACTCGCCATGAACTGCCAAATGATCAATCCGACGGCCAGGTAGGGCAGAAAGTCGTGCAATTGTTGGCCGAACAACGCCGCGTAGAGGATGCCCATGCCCAGCGCCTGGATCCCCAGGCTGATGGTGATCCAGAAGGGGCCGATCACCGAACGGCGGTAACCCTGCTTGATGTCCTGCCAGCCCAGGTGGCCCCACAGCTCACGCTGGTTCCACCCGTCCCGCAGATCACCGAACGCCCGCCCCCAACTCCGGGACCCCAACGTCCCGGAGTTGGTGATCTCAAGCCTCGCCGCAGTGTCCTGCATGATCCGCGAGAATACCTGGCCCTCGCCTCGCGGATGCGGGCGCAGCGCTTAGAGGTATTGGCCGGTGCCTCGGGCACCGTGTTCTGGCGGGTGTGGGTGGGGGGGTTGCATCTCGGGTGGGATCGTGCCTGCGGGCAGGCTGCGGCGCATCTGTTCCAGTTGCGCCCGGGCGGCCATCTGCTGGGCGAACAGGGCGGTCTGGATCCCGTGGAACAGACCCTCCAGCCAGCCGACCAGCTGGGCTTGGGCGATCCGCAGTTCGGCGTCGCTGGGGGTGGAGTCCTCGCTGAACGGTAGGGAAAGCCGCTCCAGCTCCTCGCGCAGCTCCAGGGCCAGGCCCTGTTCGAGCTCGCGGATCGAAGACTGGTGGATGTCTCGCAGCCGGTTGCGGCTGGCGTCATCCAGCGGAGCGGCCCGCACCTCCTCCAGCAGTTGCTTGATCATGCTGCCGATCCGCATCACCTTGGCGGGTTGCTCGACCTGCTCAGCGACCTCCATCCCACGCTGCTCGTCATAGTTGCCGTCGGGTGTCACGCCCGATGGCATCGACATGGCATGCACCGGCTTGCCGTCCGGCCCGATCACGATGACCTGCTGCTCATCCGGTTCGCTCATGACCTCATTCTTCCGCACTCTTTCGCTATCCTTGGCGTCCTAAGGCACTGCCGGAAAAACCACATTAGCCGCGGGTGGTCAGCAGGATCTTGCCAACGACGCCACCGGCCTCGAGCATCTGGTGTGCCTGGGCAACCTCCGCCAAGGGGACCCTCGCGTGCACCACGGGTGTGACCTGACCCTTCCCGAACAGCGGCCACAACCGGGCGACGACGTCGGTGCAGAGGGCGGTTTTGCCGTGCGCACCGGCCACCGGTCGCCCGCGCAGCCCGATGGCCGCGACGCTGGCCCGCTTGGGCAGCAGCGCGCCGAGATTGAGCTCGGCGGTGGCGCCACCTTGCAAGCCGATCACCACCAGCCGCCCGTCCGGGGCCAGCGCGGTGAGATTGCGGGACAGGTACTTGGCGCCCATGTTGTCGAGGATGACATCGGCGCGGCCGGCGAGCTGCTCGGCGAAGTCCTGCTCGCGGTAGTCGATCAAGATTTGGGCGCCCAGCTCCGCGCAGCGCGCCAGCCGCGCCGCCGACGCGGTGGTCGCCACCTGCGCTCCCAGCGCCCGGCCCACCTGGATCGCGTGGGTGCCCACACCACCGGACCCGCCGTGCACCAGCAAAAGCTCCCCGGCGGCGAGCCCGGCATGGCGCACCACCGTCGACCACACCGTGCAGGCCACCTCGGGCACGCCACCCGCAGTGACCAGATCGACCCCCGGTGGCAGCGGCATCACCTGCCCGGCGGGTACCACGACCCGCTCAGCGTAACCCCCGCCGGCCAGCAGCGCGCACACCTCATCGCCCACCGTGAACCCGGTGACGCCCTCACCCAGCTCGGCCACCGTGCCGGCGCACTCCAGCCCGAGAATCTCACTGACCCCGGGCGGCGACGCGTACCGGCCCTGCCGTTGCAGCAGGTCAGCCCGGTTGACCGAGGTCGCGGCGACGTCGATCAGCACCTCGCCAGGGTCCGGCCTGGGGTCGGGGACCTCGGTCAGGCGCAGCACCGCCGGGCCGCCATATTCGGTGATCGTAACCGCGCGCACGATGCATGACGGTAGTCGCCACGCACGTGGTGAGGAGTTGCGGCCTCCGTCCGGACTGGACGCTTGAGGTGGACGGGCTGGAGGGCTGCCGGAGGCTGCTGGGCGCGGTTTAGGGTGCCTCGCATGGCCCATTTCGGTGACCTGGTGACGGAGATCTATCTGCGTGGGCTCGCCGGGGAACGGCCAGATTTGCCGATGACCGCCGATGGCCTGGAGGCGGCGGCCCGGGATGTGTTGCCGGCGCAGGCGTTCAGCTATGTGGCCGGTAGTGCGTCCACTGAGCGCACTGCCGCCGCGAACCGGGAGGCGTTCACCCGATGGCGGATCGTGCCCCGAATGCTGCGCGGCATCACCGAACGTGACCTGTCCACCACCGTGTTAGGCACGCCGATGGCAGCTCCGGTACTCACCGCGCCGATCGGTGCGCTCGGCCTCGTGCACCCCGATGCTGACCTCGCCGTCACCCGCGCCGCCGCCGAGCTGGGACTGACCAGCGTGCTGTCCACCGTGTCGTCCAGCACGATGGAGGAGGTCGCCGCCGCGGCTCCGGATGCGCCCCGGTGGTTTCAGCTGTACTGGCCCAGCGACCCGGACGTGGCGCAGTCGCTGGTCCAGCGGGCCGAGGCGGCCGGCTACCGGGCCATTGTGGTCACTGTGGACACCTGGGTGCTGGGTTGGCGCCCGCGTGATCTCCAGCTTGCGTACCTGCCGTTCCTGCGCGCCAAGGGCATCGCGAATTACCTGTCTGACCCGGTGTTCCGGGCCCGGCTGGACGCGCCTCCCGAAGAGTCGGCACCAGCCATGCAGATGGCCGTGCGCACCTGGATGGAGCTGTTCGGCAATCCGGCGCTGAGCTGGGCGGATCTGGCGCTGCTGCGTGAGTGGACCCGGTTGCCCGTGCTGATCAAGGGGATCTGCCACCCCGATGACGCTCGAGCCGCGCTGGATCACGGTGTCGACGGGGTGATGGTGTCCAATCACGGCGGCCGACAGGTCAACGGGGCCCGGGCCGCGCTGGACTGCCTGCCCGACGTGCTGGCCGCCGTTGACGGGCGGGCCCCAGTGCTGCTGGACTCCGGGATCCGGTGTGGCGCCGACGTGCTGATCGCGCTGGCCCTGGGTGCGCGCGCCGTGCTGCTGGGGCGGCCCTGGGTCTACGGGCTCGGGTTGGCCGGGCAGTGTGGGGTGGAGCACGTGCTGCGCGTGCTCCTCGGCGATTTCGACCTCACGCTGGCCTTGGCCGGCTACGCTCGTCCGCCGGAATTGGACGCGCACAGTGTCGTTCGCGAGGTGATCAGTTAGTCTGAATGGGTGGTCGGGGGGAGTGGCCAGCTGCGCTGGCTCAATGCTGAGGAGATGCGTGCTTGGCGCGCCTATGTGGTTGGTAAAGAGCTGCTGGATGCCCAGTTGAACCGCGACTTGCAGGAGGGGCACCAGCTGGCGCTGGCTGACTACGAGGTGTTGGTCCGGCTGGCCGAGGCGCCCGAGGGGCAGGTTCGAATGAGCACGCTGGCCGCACAGGTGGCGTCGTCCAAGAGCCGGATCTCCCACCAGGTCGGGCGGATGGAGAAAGCCGGGCTGGTGCGCCGCCAGGAGGCCCCGGGTGACCGGCGGGGGGTGTTCGCTGTGCTCACCAATCACGGTCAGGAGGTGCTGCGCAGCGCGGCTCCCACTCATGTCCGCGGTGTCCGCGACAACCTGATCGATCTGATCTCTGAGCAGGAAAGACTCGTCATAGCCGAAGTCTTCGAGCGGCTGATAAACCACCTGCGTGGCCAGCAACCCACTCCTTGATCCGCTCCTTACAGACGCCGGTGCGGTTATCAAACCCTCCCGGCGGCCGACCAACCCCCCTGCCGACGGGCTTGCGCCGAATGGCGTAGTAGTTTCCCCGCACCCAGCCCGGCCTCCCAGCGTGGACGGGCATCCTGGTGGCGAGCGGTGGAGCTGATGACAGATCCAGTAGCAGGAGTGGCAGCCAATGAGGTGGGGGCCGACCGGGCCTCAAACCTGTACCCGGAGCGGGTGCCAGCCGGGGTGCGTTTCGCTCCCGCGCCGCCCCCGCTGAGGGTGCCGGACCAGATGCCTGAACTCAGCCCGGATACCGCGATGCAGAAGGTCGTGTTGCCGGGCTTGGTGGAGCTGACGCTCGGCAACGTGGTGGTGCCCTGGCGTTTTGACCCGTACCGGATCGCCGGTTTCGTGGTCCGGTTGGAGGACGTTCCGGCGGACTCGTCTCGCGAGCTTGCCCGGCGTTTCGGGTTGGACCAGGTGGCGGGCTGGCCGGTCACCGACGAGTTGCACGTGTTGCGCTTCTACGCGCACAGCCCGCAGCTCTACGCCGCCCCATTCGGGTGCGGCGTTTACCAGGTGGACCTGATCGAGCTTCCGGCCGGCACCGAGTTGTGGCGGATCGATTCCCACGGTGATGAGCAGCGGATGGGCGCATACCTGAACCGGCAGCTCGGATGGATCAGTACCGGGCCTACGATGCTCGGCCCGGCGAGTTGGAACCGACCACCAGCACCGTTGCGGTCCACCGTGCGGCGTGGCCTGGTCGCTCAGTACCACGGCGGTGACTTCGACGCCGACTTCGGCCCCCGCCCTAGCGAGGTGACCTTGCACCCATTGCCCGGACAGCGGCCTGCCGAGGATTTCATCCACCAGGCCGGCGCCTACACGCTACCGGTGGTGATCGACGAACTCGATTCGCTTGATGTGGTGCGCTGGTGCGGTTGGTGGCACGGCCTGCCGGTCGAAGTGGTGGACTCCGAGCCGGAGCAAGCCGTGATCCACTACATCGGGGAAAACGGCCCGCAGGCAGCTGACCTCGGCCTCGCTGAAGTCGACTACCGGGTCTGGCGCGGGTGTGTCCCGCACACCGAGCTGACCGACGTGCGGGAGCAGCGGGTAGCCCTGCTCCCGTGATCCGCTAGCGTGCACAATCGGAAGCGTGGCAGAGCGGTCTAATGCACTCGCCTTGAAAGCGAGCGTGCCGAGAGGCACCGGGGGTTCGAATCCCCCCGCTTCCGCAGGGGTTGACCAGCACGAATGCCGGGTTGAGGTGATCGCTCCCCACCCGGCGTTCGTGCTGGGTGTTGGACCATTCGATCACGCCTATCACGGTGCGCTCGGCAACACCAATCAGGATAGGAGGTGTCAGCCGTGCCTGACATGCCGACTGGTGCGCTCGTCCGGCTGTACCGCATTCAGCGTCGGATGAGCACGGTCTCGCTGGCCACGCATGTTGGTATCACGG
The DNA here is from genome assembly GCA_049673305.1 of Pseudonocardiaceae bacterium. GTDB lineage: Bacteria > Actinomycetota > Actinomycetes > Mycobacteriales > Pseudonocardiaceae. The sequence goes on from JBATXM010000195.1 coordinate 49,399, forward strand.
TGCGCTACCTGGAGATGATCGAGGCCGACAGCAAGACCCCCTCGCTGCCGGTGCTGCGCACGCTGGCCAAGGTGCTGGGTGTGCGAACCTCGGCCCTGGTGGGCGAAGCGCCGAGTGAGGATTACGAGGGGCCGGTGAACCCCCGGCTGGCTGAAGTGGAACGGGCGCTGTTCACCTACCGCTCCGTAGCGCTCGCTGATCCGAGACGGCTCCCTACGTTGGAGGAGTTAGGCGAGCAGATACGCGCCGCACAGACAGCCTGGTTCACTTCGCCGAATAAGTACAGCGATGCGTTGCGGGTGCTTCCGGACCTGATAGTCAACAGTGAACGAGCTGTACACGAGTCGGAGCGCTCTCGTGCGGCGTGTCGGCAAGCGTCCGAGGTCTACCAGTTGGCGCGGGCGGTGTTGAAGTACCTTGGACGGGTAGATCTCTGTGGGCTGGTGTCGGACCGGGCCATGCGCTACGCCGAGGAAACCGAAGACCCGCTGTTGATCGCGGCAGCCACCTGGAGCCTCGGCCATGCCTTGCTCACGGACGATATGCCCGACGGGGCCTTGGATCTCGCCATCAAGGGAAGCGAAGCGTTGGAGCCGTTGTTGCCGGAGGGGACTCCTGAGCACTTCTCGCTCTACGGTGGGCTGCTGCTGGTGGCGACGCTGGGATCGTTGCGGACCGGTGATCCGTGGCGGGCGCGTGAGCTGCTGCGTGGACCAGCCCACCAGGCTGCGCTGCAGGTGGATGAGAGACACAGCTACCACAACACACTGTTCTTCGGGCCGACGAATGTGGGCATCCACATGGTCAGGGTGGAGTACGAATGCGGTGAGATATCCGAAGCGCTGCGGCTGGCGGACGATGTGGATATTACCCGGACACCATCGCTGGAGCGGAAGACCAGCCTTCTCTGCAAGGTTGCCCAGTGCTATGACTGCCGCAGCAACGACGCGGCGGTCTTTGTGCATTTGAAGATGGCGGAACGGCTGTGCCCGGAGGACTTCCAGCACCGACAGGAGATGCGCGGCATGGTGCGAACCCTTGTCAAGCGTGCCAAGCCGTCCTACGCCCCGGAGGTGCGGGAGTTCGCTGGGAGGATCGGGCTGCTGGACTGACAGACATTCTCCCATCAGGGTAACGAATGAGGGAACGCGGCGTGATGCGTTCCCTCATTCGTTACCCTGATAACGTGACCGTCCCGAACTGACCGTTCGGGACGGTCACGTTTCGTTTCGGTGTCCTTGCTCGACGTTAGCGTTCCCGTCAGGCCCCAGGGCCGGGATGTACGGGCCACCCCGGCGCGCGGTGGGTGCCCTTGCCAGTTGGCCTCGCGCTGTGTTCCTTCTCACGCGGGCCGAAGCACCTGGCGGGCACCAATACCCCGAACCGCGCGCCGCGCAGGGATGGACTCGCCCCGGCCCTGGGTGCCGTCCACCCGAGACGACCAGAAACGTGGAGCATCCTACTGATGCCGCAGATTGACCCCGAGTTCCTCGACAGCGACGACGTGCACGCCGCGGTGAACGCCCTGGACATCGGCAGGCTGTACCGGTTGGCCAACCGCCTCGGGGTGAGTCAACGCCAGATCGCGGAGCTGACCGACCAGACCCAATCAGAGGTGTGCGAAATACTCAAAGGCCGCCAGGTCATCAACGTGCACGTCCTGCGGCGCATCGCTGATGGGTTTGGCATACCCCGAGCACGAATGTTCCTGGGCTACCGTGAGACAGAACCTGACCCCGCGCCGGTCACGGAGGAGGTGGACGAGGCCATGAAACGCCGCGTCGTCCTCGCCGCGATGATGAACGAGCCGTTCCTGAACCTGCGGGGGGAGCCGGTCACGCTGCCCCTGCCCACCACCGATGACTCGCTGCCCTCGCGACTGTTCATGGCCCACGTGCACGTCGTGCGGACGGTCACCGAGCAGTTGCGCGCTCTGGCGCGGTATTGCGGGGGGCAGGCTGACCAGTGCGCCGTCGCGGTGGCGCGCTACACCCGGTGGATGGAGGTGCCCTCGACAGACGAGGTCAAGGCCCACCTGGCCGCCGCCCTAGCCGAGCTGCACACTCAGGCGGGTTGGACGTGGCATGACTCCGGGCTGGACGGGGCCGGGTACTTCACCCGTGGCATGGCGCTGGCCCATCAGGCCGGGGACACCTACACGATCGCCGACGCCGCCTGGCACGCCGGGGCCACACTGGTCCGCGATGGGTACCCCAACGACGCGCTCAAGCACTTCCAGCTCGGCGGCTTCTGGGCCAGCAAGGCCACCTCGGGCGCTGAGGACCCCCGGATGCCGACGCTCATCGCGTGGCTGACCCTGAACTCCGCGACCGCCTACGCCCTCATGGACGGTCGTGATGAGACCACCCGCCACCTCGCCATGGCGCACGACGGGTGGGAGCCCCGCGACGCCTTCGAGCGCGCGGCCATGGACCGCGCGACTGCGGCGATTCATCTGGACCTGGGCCAGCTCGACACCGCCGAGCAGCTCGCCGCCAGCGCATTACGCACGTACGGCGAGGGCCACCGCAGGGGCCGCATCATGGCTGAGCTGCTCCTTGCTGAGGTGCACGTCCGGGCCGGAGAGCCCCAAGGGCTGATCCTGGCCCGCCACGCCATCGCCGGGGTGAGCACCTTGCAGTCCGTCGATGTGCGACGGCAACGGCTGATACCGCTGGCCGCCGCGCTGGAAGCCCGACCCGGCACCGACACCCGGGAGCTCGCCCGAATAGCCCGGCAAGTTGCCGCGACTCGCGTCTAACCTGAACTTACTTGATCTTTGTGGGCGTGCGTGGCTGTGAGCTGCGGGTTTGATGTCGGCTGGGTCGGTGTTCGTGGCTACGTGCCGGCGAGGGTCAGGGGGATGGGAGCACCGATCAACTCGAAGA
>JBATXM010000196.1:0-82985 GCA_049673305.1 Pseudonocardiaceae bacterium
CCCGGTGTATTTCCCCAACTCCAAGGGCGGACCGCAGGCCGACATCGCGCGCTACGGCGAGCCGGCCGGGTGGCACACCGACGGGGACATGGTGCACGCCGCCCAAACCCTGCACGCCGAAGACGACGACTGGGGCCAGGCCGGCACCCTCGTCCGCGACGTGCTTGACGACGCCGCCCGCGAGCGACTGGTGAACAACATCGTCGGCCACCTGCTGGACGGCGTCACCGAGCCCGTACTCCTGCGCACCTTCAACTACCTGCGCAACGTCGACAAGGACCTGGGCGACCGGGTCGAGCGGGGCGTCCGCGCGGGACAGCCCTGACGGCGTCCCTCTGATCGGGCAGACCAGGGGCCACCTCATCCTGCACTTGATCCGGCAACCACCAGTCCAGGAGACCACCATGAATGAACGCATCGCCGGCATCGACATCCCGGACAGCCGGCTGGCCCGCGAGGCCACCGAACTGGTCCGCGACGCCGCCAGCCCACTGTTGTTCCACCACTCACGCCGGGTTTTCCTGTTCGGATCGCTGCAGGGCAACCGGCTCGGCCTGACCGCCGACCCGGAGCTGCTCTACGTCGGCGCGATGTTCCACGACCTCGGCCTCACTGAGAAGTACCGGCGCACCGACCAGCGCTTCGAGCTCGACGGTGCGGACGAGGCCCGGCGCTTCCTCGCCGCGCACGGCCTGCCCGAAGACCGCATCCGCCTTGCCTGGCTGGGCATCGCGCTGCACACGACCCCGGAAACCCCCTATCACATGGAACCCGAGGTTGCTCTGGTCACCGCCGGCGTGGAAACCGACGTGCTCGGCATCGGCTACGCCGACCTCGATAGCACCCTCATCGACGCGGTGGTGAGCGCGCACCCGCGGCCTGACTTCAAACGGCAAATCTTGCAGGCATTCACTGAGGGCATGAAGGACCGGCCCGCCACCACCTTCGGCACTGTCAACGCCGACGTGCTCACCCACTTCGTGCCCGGCTTCGTCCGGGGCGATTTCGTGCGGGTCATCGAGGATTCCGACTGGTCCGAATAGCCAGGCATCGACGCCACGCTATTGCTTTGCGGGGTCTGGTTCATTTCATCGAGGAGGACAGCGACATGAAGACCACCACACTGGGCAGGAGCGGACTCATGGTCTCCCGTATCGCCTTCGGTACTTGGCAGCTTGGCGGAGACTGGGGCCGGTTTGATGAGGACGCGGCCGTCGCGGCGATCCGCCGCGCCCGCGAGCTGGGCGTCAACTTCTTCGACACCGCGCAGGCCTACGGTTTCGGCGCGTCTGAGCGACTGCTCGGCAAGGCGCTTCGGGATGAGCTCACCAGGAACCGGGGCCAGCTCGTGCTCGCCACCAAGGGTGCCTTGCGCATGACCGATTCCGGCCAGGTCCGCGACGCGAGCCCGCAGTGGCTGCGCCAAGGCGTGGACGCCAGCCTGACGGCGCTGGGCATCGACCACATCGACCTGTACCAGGTGCACTGGCCCGACCCGAAGGTTCCGGTCACCGAGACGGCGGGCGCCCTGCGGGAGCTCGTCACCGAAGGCAAGATCGGTCACGTTGGCGTGTCCAACTACGACGCACCACAGATGGCCGAGTTCGCCAGGACCCTGCCAGTGGAGACAGTGCAGCCGCCCTACCACTTGTTCCGTCGCGAGATCGAGGACGAGGTGCTGCCCTACAGCCGTGAGCACAACATTGGCGTGCTGGTCTACGGGCCATTAGCACACGGCCTGCTGACCGGAATGCTGACCGAGAACACCACGTTCGCCAGCGATGACTGGCGTAGCAACAGCGCGGTGTTCACCGGCGACACCTACCGGCACAACCTGGCGGTTGTGCGCGCGCTGGAGAAGTTCGCTGCCGAGGGTGGCATGACCGTGAGCCAGTTGGCCATCGCCTGGACGCTGGCCAACCCTGCCGTGCACGTGGCCATCGTCGGCGCCCGGCAAGCAAACCACGTCCAAGACAGCCTTGCCGCTGCGGACATCTCCCTGAGCAACACCGACCTCGCCGCGATCGACAAGATCATGGCCTCCGCCACACCGGTCGCCGGCCCGTCACCGGAAAGTGTGTGATACCAGGGCGCGTGACGACGGGCAGACTCCGCTGCTGCACCCGTGCTTGGCTCGGGCGCACCCGCGTTGATCAGCTGAGGCTGTGGCCGATCAGGTGTCCGATGAGGAATACGATCAGCGCGGCCAGGCCGGAACCGAAAATGTAGGGCAGCGCAACGACAACTGCGCCGACGCCAAAGGCGATCAGACTGGAGAAAGCGGCAGACCACGGCGAGCCGAGTTCATCCGGATCTAGGAAATTTGATCATCTGCAGAGACCGTGCCCGATCCGCCGTCAGGAGCATCAATCCGGTGCGCCTACACCAAACCCCGTATTCGGTCATAACTCAAAAATGACAGAGCCCGGAGTGGTTCTCGCGATTCTTGGTCGCCTCGATCAGGATCTGGCTCCGCGACCCCGCCCCATGATCCAGGGAGCATGGCCTAGTCTCGCTGGGGTGCTGGCAGACCCGTTGGCTCCGCTGATGGACCTGCCCGGAGTCGGGGAGGCCGTCACGCGTGCTCGCGACGCGGTGCGTGCGGTGTACCAGCACCCAGTCAACCAGCAGAGCCGTTGGGCGGTTACCTCGGCCGAGGCGTCGGTGCGCGCGGCCCGGGCTTCAGCCGCGTTGGACGGTGCCAGCCCCACATTGCCCAGCAACGGGCCAGTGCGCGACCCCGTGCTGGCCGGCGCGCTGCGGGTGGCGGAGGCCCTCGGAGGGCTGCTGGGCACCTGGCAACGGGCTCCGCTCCAGGCCCTGGCCCGATTACACCTACTTGCCTCGACAGATCTGTCACCCGGGGCGCTGCTGGGGCGACCGCGCTCGTCGCTGGAGACCACCGCTCGGCTTGACGGACTGGCCCAGCTGGTCACCGGCGGTAGTCGGGTGGCGGCGCCGGTGCTCGTCGCGGTGGTGCACGGCGAGCTGCTGACGCTGGCGCCTTTCGTGCGGGGCAACGGCGTGGTCGCCAGAGCTGCGGCCCGACTCACCGTCGTGTCCAGCGGGTTGGATCCCAAAGGATTGGTGCTGCCGGAAGTCGCTCATCTGCACCGCGAGCGCGAGTACCGGGCCGCTGCGGCCGGCTTCGCCAGCGGTAGTGCAGCGGCCGTCGGGGCGTGGATCGTGCACTGTTGCACCGCGCTGACCGCAGGAGCGCGGGAAGCCCTCTCGATCGCCGAAGCGGCCGCGTCTTCATGAGGTGTGACGGCGGCGCTACGGGAACCTGGTGATGCGGTTCCCGTAGCGCCGCCGTCCGCACGGACTGCCGGGTTACCAAGCGTGCAACTCGTGTCGTACGTAGCGGTGTCTCGGCGCCCGTGTCCACAGCGGACTCGGCACGCAGACCCTTGACGACAAGCCTCCCGCGGCGTGCTGCGCGTGGGGTGCCCGGTGCCCGTGCACGGAGCTCTAAGTGGGGTGGACGGTACTTCTCTGCCGTACCGCCCCTGGCCTCTTAGAGGTCCGTGACGTCATGTTTACTCCGTGACGGGGAGCACAGCAAGAGGCCCGATCGGGGACATTCTTCTGTCAAGGTTCTGACTACCTATTGTGCAAATGATCGGCGCGGCCCACCTGTTTGACGTACCCGAAGACCCGTTGAGTCGCGTCGGGTTAACGCTGCCGTCGCCGCAACCCATACCATGCGACGCCAGCAGCGGCTACCGCCCCCAACCCCACGGCTGCGGCGATCTGTGCACCGGAGGGTGCCGGGATTCGGGTCCGCAACGACACCGGGTTGGAGAATGCGAGCACCGGCCACCCTCGCTGGAGCGCCTCCCGGCGTAGCGCCCGATCCGGGTTCACCGCCGTCGGGTGTCCGACCGCCTCCAACAGCGGCAGATCCGTGATCGAGTCGGAGTAGGCGTGGCAATGTTGCAGGTCATAACCCTGTTCCTGGGCTAGCTGCCGCGCGGCGAGTGCCTTGTTCTCTCCCGCGCAGTAGAACTCCACGTCGCCGGTGTACCGACCACCGTTGGTCACCATGCGGGTGGCCAGAGTGTGTGTCGCACCGATCATCTTGGCGATGGGTTGCACGACCTCCGCCCCAGAGGCCGACACCAGGACGATGTTCTCGCCGCGCTGGCGGTGCGCGGCGATCAGCTCGGTTGCCTCGGCGTAGACCAGCGGGTCTACCACGTCGTGCAAGGTCTCTTCGACGATCGCTGTGACCTGGGCGACGTCCCAACCGGCGCACTGGGCGGTGATGTGCGCGCGCATCCGTTCCATCTGCTCGGCGTCGGCCCCGGCCAGCAGGTACATGAACTGGGCGTATGTGCTCTTGAGAACCGCGCGCCGATTGATCAAACCTTCATGGAAGAACGCTCGGGAGAACACAAACGCACTGGACTTCGCGATGATGGTCTTATCCAGGTCGAAGAATGCCGCGACGCCCGAGGAGCCCGGGCCACATGAGCTCACGGCGGGCAGCATATTGGGATGGCCCTGGCCACAACCGGCGAGCCTGGAAGTGGGCCCGGGGGTATGATTACGCATCCGGTTTGGTTGAAGCCGGAAGGGGGTCAGCCCGACCCCCCTGGGCTGACCCCCTCTGGCGACCCCCGTCTTCCTCCTGGCGGGGGTCGTCCCGGACCCGAGTCCTCCCGCACGGTGCCATCTCGGGGCGCTGTGCCGTCCAGTACGCACCCGGTTGTCCACATCTACACCCGCTATCCACATGTTGATCATTGAGTGCTGGCCCGCCTGGTCCGCTTAGCTGACAGTGGCATCGGACGCCCCGGGCAGCACGGGGCCGGCAGCCGCGGGGGCAACAGTGAGTACAGGCGGTGGGCACCCAACCACCCGACACCCAGTAATGATCATGAAGCCGGGTGGGCTGGCTGACGAAGTCGCCCGGCTCGCGGCGGCAGCAGGGTGTGATCCGCACCGGCTTACCGATCCCGAGACAGTTAGAGAACAGTGGAACTGCGCCCCGATGCTCCTGCTGGATGTCGAAACGGCCACGGCTAGCGCCAGCGCCGGCCTACCCCGCAGAGATGCGGTGGTAATCGTCTCTGCGGACGGCGACCCGAAGGCTTGGCGGTGCGCGGTCGCGGTGGGTGCCCAGCATGTCGCCGTGTTGCCGGATGCGGAAGCCTGGCTCGTGGGCGCGTTGGCTGATGCGGTCCAGGCGCCGGCAGATCCGGGACGAGTGCTGGCGGTGATCGGCGGGCGCGGTGGCGCCGGGGCGTCGGTGTTCGCGACCGCCGTCGCGGTGGCGGTCGCTGGATCAGGACGCCACGCCATGCTGGTTGACTGCGACGCGCTGGGCGGTGGTCTGGACCTCGCTCTGGGTGCCGAGAACACGGACGGGCTGCGCTGGTCCGGGCTTGCGCTGGGCGGCGGGCGGGTGCCGGCCTCGGCGCTGCACGCGGCATTACCCACGCCGCGCCTCGGCGGTCGGGGCGGGCTCACGGTGTTGTCTTACGGCCGGTCGGATTACGGCCGGTCGGACTACGGCCGGTCGGACTACGACCGGGGCGGGCCAGGGCCAGACGGGGTCGCGGTGCGCACGGTATGCGGTGCCGGACGCCGCGCTGGGGAGACGGTGGTGTGCGATGTGCCCCGGTATCCCTGCGAGCTGGGTACCGCGGCATTGGAGACTGCGGATCTGGTGGTGCTGGTGGTGCCGGCGGAGGTGCGGGCTTGCGCGGCGGCGGCCACGGTGGCGGCACGCGTGCTGCATTACGGTGTTGCCCTGCAGCTGGTGGTGCGGGGTCCGGCGCCCGGTGGGATTACTCCCAGCGACGTCGGCCGGACGCTGGACCTTCCCGTGCTCGCCGCCATGCGCCCGCAGCCCGGGTTGGCCGCTGCGCTGGATCGCGGTGCGGTGCCGGGCCGCTCCCGGGGACCGCTGGCCACCGCCGCCCGCCAGGTGCTGGCGGCACTCGAGGGCACCGGCCGGTCGTTGGGCAGGGCAGCGTGACCGTGCCCGCGCACCCGGCCGGCGCCACTGCGGCCCCGATGCTCTCCGGACAGCTGGTTGACCGGGTTCGGCACCGGCTGGCCACCGCTGGCGCCGCAGTCACTCCCGGCGCGGTCGCAGCAGCGGTACGGGCCGAGTCCGACGGGGTGCTGGCCGATCTGCAGGTGCTCTCGGCACTGCGCGAGCTACAGCAAGAGCTCGTCGGGGCCGGCCCGCTGGAACCGCTGCTGGCCGATCCGGAAACCACCGACGTGCTGGTCAACGCGCCTGACCAGGTATGGGTCGAGCAGGCCGGGGAGTTGCGGCGCACCGAGGTGCGCTTCGCTGACACCGACGCGGTGCGCAGGTTGGCCCAGCGGCTGGCGCTGGCCGCCGGGCGTCGCCTGGACGACGCGTCACCCTACGTCGATGCTCCACTGCCCGGCGGCGTTCGGCTGCACGCCGTGCTGCCGCCGATCACCACCGGCTGCACCTGCATCTCGCTGCGCGTGCTGCGGCCGACCACCCATGGGCTGGACGCACTGCAGGAGGTGGGGAGCGTGTCGCCCGAGGCTGGGCGGCTGCTGCGGGCCATCGTCACCGCCCGGTTGGCCTTCCTCGTCGTCGGCGGCACCGGGAGTGGAAAGACTACTTTACTCGCTGCTTTGCTGGGCTGCGTGCCCGCTGGTGAGCGGATCGTGTGCGTGGAAGAAGCGCCCGAATTAGCGCCGGGGCACCCGCATGTCGTCCGGTTAACCACCCGGGCGCCCAACGTCGAGGGCGCTGGCGAGGTGACGCTGCGCGACCTGGTGCGCCAGGCGTTGCGGATGCGCCCGGACCGTCTGGTGGTCGGGGAGGTGCGGGGAGCGGAGGTGTGTGAGCTGCTCGCCGCGCTCAACACCGGGCACCAGGGCGGTGCCGGGACTCTGCACGCGAACTCCCCGGCCGAGGTGCCGGCCCGGTTGGAAGCGCTGGCTGCGCTGGGCGGCATGGCGCGCCACGCATTGCACAGCCAGCTCGCCGCCGCCGTGCACGTGGTGCTGCACGTGGTGCGACGCGACGGGGCGCGGGGACTGGCCGCCGTGGGCGTGCTGCAACGCGACGATGACCTGGTTCGCGTGTTACCGGCTTGGCAGGACGGGCGCTGGGGGCCGGGACGTCAACGCCTGCACGACCTGCTCGACGGCTCGGCCGACGGCCAAAGCGGGGGTGCGGCGTGCTGAGCATGGCGGTGGCTGCGCTGGCGAGTGGGGCGCTGTGCTGGCCTGCCGAGGTGGGTCGCGGCCGGCTCACCGAGCTGCGCCGCCGAGAGGTGCGAGCCCAGGTGGCTGCGGCCAGGAGAAGCTGGGCCGTGCGGCGTTGCGGCCTGCTGCTGCTAGCCCTGGCTGCGGGACTTGGTGCGCTGCTGGCCGGCCCCGGTGGCTCGCTCGCCGCCGCTATGGTGACCGGAACCGCCACCGCGCGTTGGCGGGCCGGCCGGGATTGCCGGGCTGCGGCCACCGCAGCCACCGGGTTATCCGACGCACTCGGGGTGCTGGTGGCGGAACTGCGCGCCGGGGCGCATCCCGGTGCTGCGGTCCGGGCGGCCGCCGACACCCACACCGACAGGCCGTCCACCGTGTCTTCCATGGCTTCCAACGTGCCTACCGATGTCGTCCGGGCACTGTCTGCGGTTGCCGCCGCAGCTAGCCTCGGTGGTGACGTTCCGGCGGTGCTGCGCGGCGCCGGCCCGGCGCCGTTGCGCTCGTGGTTGGGCCGGCTTGCCGATGCGTGGTCGCTGGCTGACCGGTATGGGATTCCGCTCGCGGACTTGCTGGAGGCGGTCCGTTCCGATACCGAGCATCGGGTGCGCTTCGCTGCCGAAGTGCAGGCTCGGCTCGCTGGCCCCCGAGCGACCGCATCGGTGCTGGCGGGGCTGCCCCTGCTCGGGCTGGCGCTGGGCCACGCGGTGGGTGCCGATCCGCTGCGGGTGCTGTGCGGGACCCCGGTGGGGCAGGTTCTTTTGGTGATCGGCACGGGCCTGGCCTGCGCTGGCGTGCAGTGGAGTGCGCGGCTGGTGTCCGGGGCGGTGCCGAGATGACGGGGCAGCTGCTGGCGATGCTGCTGGTGGCGGCGGCGCTGGTGACAGCGCCCGGTCCAGCGGGACCTCGATCAAGGTTGCGATCGAGGTCACGGCGCCCGATCACGGCTGCCCGTGCGGACCCAGCCTCGGGCAGCCACTGCGTGACCAGGCGCGGGGCGAGGGAGGGAATCGAGCCGCTGGCCCTGGCCGGGGCGTGGGAGCTGCTCGCGGCGTGCCTGCGGGCCGGGATGCCCGTGCCGGTGGCGGTGCGAGCGGTCGCTGAGGGGCTCGACGCGCCAGCCGGGCCCGCGTTGCGCCGGACTGCGGAGCTGCTCGCCCTGGGCGCTGATTCCGCGCAGGCATGGCAACCTGCCCTGGAGTGCACCGCGACGGTGCGGCTGGCCAAGGCCGCCCAACGCAGTGGTCGCAGCGGCACCGCACTCGCCGAGTCGCTCACCCGGCTGGCCGCGCAGGTGCGAGCGGGCGCCCGAGAGCAATCCGAAGCCCGGGCGCAACGGGCCGGGGTACTGATCGCGGCCCCGCTCGGACTGTGCTTCCTGCCCGCCTTTCTGGCGATCGGTGTCGTGCCGGTGTTGATCGGACTGGCCGCTGGCCTGATGCGGCAGTGGTGAGACAGATATTCGCGGGACAGACAGGTATTCCCCTCGACAGACAGGAGCTGACCAATGATGATCGAACGCAGCGCAGGGACGCGGCGGTGGCGGCGGCTGGTGGTCGCCCGACTGGCCGGTGCGGTGGGCGGCGAGGCCGGCATGAGCACCGCCGAGTACGCGATCGGGACGATCGCCGCGGCGGCCTTCGCGGCGGTCCTGTACAAGGTGGTGACCGGCGACATGATCGTTGGTGCGCTCAACGATCTGGTACAGCGGGCGTTGTCGGTGAAGTTCTGATGCATACCGTCGGCCAAGCCGACAAAACGGTGACCGTCGGCCAAGCCGGCGAGGTGACGACCGACGACCGGGGCATGGTCACGGTGGAGGCGGCGCTCGCCTTGTGCTCGCTGGTCGTTGTGTTTGCTCTGGTGCTGGCCGCCGTGTCAGCTGTGGCGGCGCAGTTGCGTTGCGTCGATGCCGCTCGGGAGGCGGCCAGGCTGACCGCGCGGGGTGAGCAGGACCGCGCCGAGGAGCTTGCCCGGCGGATCGCCCCGCACGGCGCGGTAGTGGCGGTGACCGTTCATGGTGACGAGGTCACCGCACGGGTATCAGCGAATCCGGTGGCAGGGCTGTTGCCCGGGATCGAGGTCGGAGCCGAGGCTGCGGCGGTCCTGGAACCTGGGGACGTTCCATGACGGCGCGCGTCGACGACGACCGGGGGGTGGCGACAGTGTGGGCGGCCGGGGCCATCGCGGTGCTGGTCAGCATGGCGGTGTTCGGGTTGCGTCTGGGCGAGGCGGTGGTGCTGCGCCATCAAGCCGAGTCGGCAGCTGATCTGGCTGCGCTGGCGGGAGCCGCGCAGGTCCTCGCTGGTGAGCAGTACGCCTGCGCCCAGGCCCGCCGGGTAACCGACCGGATGCGGGTGCGGCTGGTGTCCTGCCAAACCCAAGGCTGGGATGTGCTGGTGGAGCTCACAGCACAGCCAGCCGGGTGGTTAGGCGGCCTCGGAGCCGCCACCGGCCGAGCCCGAGCGGGTCCGGTCGGTGGCGCTGCGGGCTACCCAGAATCACCGGTTGACGGCAGTGCGTCGAGCACGATGTCGAGCACCACGACCGAGCCGGCCTTGTCCAGTGGGTCGTTGCCGTTACCGCATTTGGGCGACTGCACGCAGGAGGGGCACCCCGCCGGGCACTCGCATGCCGCGATGGCATCTCGGGTCGCCATCAGCCAGGGTGCGAGCGCGGCGTGAGCCCGGTCGGCGAACCCGGCGCCACCGGGATGCCCGTCATGCACGAAGACCGTCGGCTCTCCGGTGTCCGGGTGCCGTGCGGTCGAGACCCCACCGATGTCCCACCGATCGCAGGTGGCCACCAGCGGCAGCAGGCCGATCGCGGCGTGCTCGGCGGCATGCAATGCCCCGGGCCACCTAGCCGGGGGCAACCCGGCGGCTTCAAGCAGCTTCTCGCCGACCGTGTACCAGACCGCTCTGGTGCGCAGCGTGGATGGCGGCAACTCCACCGGCACAGCGTCGAGCACCTGGCCCGAGGGCAGTCGCCGCAGGTAGTCCACCACCTGCGAGGTCACCTCCACCTCGCCCAGCGCCACCGACACTCCGCCCGACCGCTGCGCTAGCAGCACCGATACCACGCGGATGTCGGTGGTGGAACGAGCCGAGGTATGCCACTGCGGTTCCTCGGGATGCACCAGCGCGACACCGGAGTCCAGATCCAGCTCATCGACCACGAAGGAGTCACCTCGATGCAGATACACCGCACCCGGGTGCACCGCTGTACAAGCCGACCCCGGGTCGACAGTGCCGAGCAGGCGGCCAGTGTCGGTTTCCACCACCGCCACCTGGGTCCCGCCGCAACCGCGGATGTCGACCTCAGGGTGCGGGCGGGAACGCGGGCCGGGGGACGGGCGATGGTGCGGCCGGGGGGACGGGTGCTGGCGCCCAGCAGATGCTGCGCCACCTGCCCAGAACCATCCGCCGGGACGGCGGCGCAGTGTCCCGTCGGCGACCAGGTCGGCAACCACGCGGCGCGCTGCCTCACCCCCCAACTCGTCGAGGCAGGTTTCGGTCAGCGGCAGCTCAGCGGCCGCGCAGGCCAGCTGCGGTCGCAGCACGTAGGGGTTCGTCGGGTCCAGCACCGTGGCTTCCACCGCCGTGCCGAGCAGAGCGGCGCTGTGATGCACCAGGTAAGTGTCCAGCGGGTCATCCCGGGCGATAAACACCACGAGCGCTCCCGATCCAGCCCGCCCGGCTCGCCCGGCCTGCTGCCAGAACGACGCCCGGGTACCGGGGTAGCCGGCCAGCAGCACCGCGTCGAGCCCGGCGATGTCCACCCCCAGCTCGAGTGCGTTGGTCGAAGCGACCCCGAGCAGCTCCCCAGAATCCAGCGCAGTCTCCAGCGCCCGGCGCTCCTCCGGGAGATAGCCCGCACGGTAGGCGGCGACCCGGCAGGCGAGCTCACCTGCGGCGGCGGCGCTCAGCGCCCGTTGGGCTCCCAGCGCAGTCAGTTCGGCGCCCCGTCGGGAGCGGACGAACACCAAGGTCCGGGCGCCTTCGATCACCAGGTCGGCCAGCAGCCGAGCGGCCTCTGCACCCGCCGAGCGGCGCACCGGCGCCCCGTTCTCACCGGTCAGCTCTTCCAGCAGCGGCGGCTCCCACAGCGCCACGGTGCGCTCGCCACAGGGGGAGGCGTCCTCCGTGACGGCCACCGTGTCCAGGCCGGTGAGCCGGGACGCCGAGACACCCGGGTCCGCGACCGTCGCCGACGCGAGCACGAACACCGGTGCCGCGCCGTAGCGCGCGGCGACCCGCCGCAACCGGCGCAGCAGCAGGGCGACATGCGAGCCGAACACCCCCCGGTAGGCGTGACACTCATCGATCACCACAAAACGCAGCCGCCGGAGCAGGCGCGCCCAACGATCATGCTGGGCGAGCAGGCCGTGGTGCACCATGTCCGGGTTGGTGAACACCCACCGGGCGTGCGAGCGCACCCAGTCCCGCTGCGCCATCGGGGTGTCACCGTCGTAGCTGGCCGGCCGCACCCCTGCCAAGCCCAGAGCAGTCACCGCTCGGATCTGGTCCGCCCCCAGTGCCTTGGTGGGAGAGAGATACAGCGCGGTGGCCTGCTGGTCGGCCAGCAAGTGGGCGAGCACTGGCAGTTGGTAGGCCAGCGACTTGCCGGACGCGGTCCCGGTGGCGACCACGACGTGGCGGCCGGCCCGAGCGAGTTCCGCGACGGCGACCTGGTGCGCCCACGGTGCCGTCACACCCGCTATGGCAAGCGATTCGCGGAGCCGATCCGGCACCCAGGCGGGCCATTGCACCGTCGTCGCTGCCCGGCCGGGAATCGTCGTGGCATGCCGCAACGGTGACTCGCCACCAGCGGTAGCCGGGTTGCCAGCAGCGCCACCAGCGGTAACCGGATCGCCAACGCCGCTGGTGGTGCCGGCGAGCAGCCGCTGCAGCAGGACCTGCCCGAGCCCCTCACGGTGCACCACTGGCTCCCGCCCCCGTTCGCTCAGCACGCCCTCTTCCGCACGCTAACCCTCGCCCAGTGCACGTGCGCTGCTGTGGAGTTCGCCGACACTGACCGACACTGAGCGTGCTCGGATAAGCACGCCAGAGACACCGGCGGAGGTGAGCGGCGCGGGCCCGCCTAGACTGACCGGCCACGACGTCGTACGGGGCGGCGCGATGGGTGCACTGCACGGAAACCAGGAGGACGGATGTCTGGCTTCATCCTCACCCAGGGTGGGGGTCTCGACCTGAGCGGGGGTGACTACGCCGTCGTCGGTGTGGTTGCCGTCGTCGCTCTCGCCGCTCTGGCCGTCGGTGCCGTCTTGATGCGAGAGGTACTGGCCGCTGGTCAGGGCACAGTTCGGATGCAGCAGATTGGCCAAGCGGTCCAGGAAGGCGCCTCAGCTTACCTGAACCGGCAGTTCAAAACGCTCTCCGGCTTTGCTGTGATCGTTTTCCTGGTATTGTTCGTGCTCCCTGCTGAGGGCGTCAGCGAGCGGATCGGTCGTTCGGTCTTCTTCCTGGCCGGAGCGCTGTTCTCGGCATCGATCGGCTACATGGGTATGTGGCTGTCCACCCGGGCGAACATCCGGGTCGCTGCGGCATCCAATGACTCTGGTGGCCGGGAAAAGGCGATGCGGATCGCGTTCCGCACTGGTGGTGTGGTCGGCATGGCCACCGTGGGTCTGGGGCTGTTCGGTGCCTGCCTGGTGGTGCTCGCCTACGCCGGTCACGCCCCCCGGGTGCTGGAGGGCTTCGGTTTCGGCGCCGCATTGCTCGCGATGTTCATGCGGGTCGGCGGCGGCATCTTCACCAAGGCCGCCGACGTGGGTGGTGACCTGGTCGGCAAGGTCGAGGCCGGCATCCCTGAGGACGACCCGCGTAACGCCGCCACCATCGCCGACAACGTCGGCGACAACGTCGGCGACTGTGCCGGTATGGCCGCTGATCTGTTCGAATCGTATGCCGTGACGTTGGTCGCGGCGCTGATCCTGGGCACTGCGGCATTCGGTCTCAAGGGTCTGCTGTTCCCGCTGATCGTGCCGGCGATCGGGGTGGTGACCGCGGTGATCGGCGTGTACGTCACCCGGGCCCGGGTCGGTGAGCCGGGGCTACGCGCGATCAACCGCTCCTTCTACATCTCTGCGGCGATCTCAGCGGTGGCCTGCACGGCGGCCTCTTTCCTCTACCTGCCCAACAGCTTCAGCCAGCTCGCCGGTGTTACCCAGATCGACGGGACGCCGATCGAGGAGGTCACCGGTAGCCCGGCGGTCACCGCTGCGGTCGCCGTGATCATCGGCATCGTCCTCGCCGGGGTCATCCTGTGGCTCACCGGCTACTTCACCGGTACCGAGCACCGGCCGGTCCGCGACGTCGGCACCAGTTCGCTGACCGGTGCGGCCACCGTGATCCTGTCGGGGATCTCGATCGGTTTCGAATCGGCGGTGTACACCGCCCTGGTGATCGCTGGCGCGGTGTACGCGGCGTTCTTGCTGTCTGGATCGGTCACCGTCTCGCTGTTCGCGATCGCGTTGGCCGGCACTGGGCTGCTCACCACCGTCGGAGTCATTGTCGCGATGGACACCTTCGGCCCGGTCAGCGACAACGCCCAAGGAATCGCTGAGATGTCCGGTGACGTCAAGGGCGAGGGAGTGGCCATCCTCACCGAGCTTGACGCGGTCGGCAACACCACCAAGGCAATCACCAAGGGTATTGCGATCGCCACCGCCGTGCTCGCCGCGACAGCACTGTTCGGCTCCTACCGCGACGCTATCCGCTCCGCCGCCGCGAACCTCGACCTCAACGCGGTGTTCAACGTCTCGGTGCCCAACGTCCTGGTCGGTCTCACCATCGGCGCCGCCGTGGTGTTCATGTTCTCCGGCCTGGCCATCAATGCCGTGTCCCGGGCCGCCGGGGCAGTGGTCTACGAGGTGCGCCGGCAGTTTCGGGAGAACCCCGGAATCATGGACGGATCGGTGCGACCCGAGTATGGCCGAGTGGTTGACATCTGCACTAAGGACTCGTTGCGCGAGCTGACCACCCCGGGCCTGCTCGCGGTGCTGGCACCGATCGCGGTGGGTTTCGGGCTTGGTGTTGGACCTCTCGCGGGCTTCCTGGCCGGGGCGATCATTACCGGCACCCTGATGGCGATCTTCCTCGCCAACTCCGGCGGTGCCTGGGACAACGCGAAGAAGCTGGTCGAGGATGGCAACCACGGCGGCAAGGGCTCTGATGCACATGCCGCCACCGTGATCGGTGACACGGTCGGTGACCCGTTCAAGGACACCGCCGGGCCAGCGATCAACCCCTTGATCAAGGTGATGAACCTGGTCTCCGTGTTGATCGCGCCAGCGATCGTCACCATCTCGGCGCCGTCGAGCCCAGCCACCCTGCGGGTGGTTATTGCCGTCCTCGCTGCGGCGGTGATCGTTATCGCCGTGGTGGTGTCCAAGCGGAGGTCCACCTCGCTGGTGGACTCCTCGCCGCACGCTCAGGTCATCGCGTAAGTGCTCCGTCACGACCACCAGCAGCTCGTCGTTAGTACTCCTGTGCCCCCTTGTCGTTATCGATCTGGCGTCGTCATCGTGGCGCTCGCCTTCGCCCTGGCTGGATGCGGCTCGGCTGACGTCACCCCGAAGCCGGCCGCTCCCCAGGGTTCTGACCCGGCGGCGTGGGCTGGCACGCTCTGCGGCGGCCTCGGTGATGTGATCTCTGGAGTGTCCGCCATCGCGAAGGCTCAGCCGACCCCGCAGGGCCAGAAAGACGGGCTGCTGGAGTTCTCAGATATCGCCCAGCGAGCGTTCATCGACACCGCCCACAGACTGGAAGCGCTCGGCCAGCCGCGGATCGCCGACAGCAAGCGGATTCAGGACGCCGCTGTGGGCTTCTTCACCACTGCGGCCGGGACCGTCGGCGACCAGCGCGCGAGGCTCGCCGCGTTGGACGCGAAAGACCCGGATTTCGTGCAGAAGGCCAGTCACCTTGCTGGCCCCGATCTGGATGGTGCCAGCAGCCAAATGCGCCAGTTGACCAGCAACAAGGAGCTGGCACCGGCGTTTGCGGCCGCTCCGGCCTGTCAGCGACTGGGTGCGGCCGCCGCTCACCGGTAGCTGCGGTTCACTGAAAGCCCCCCGGTCGCGGCCCCATAGCGACTAGGCCGCGCTGAAGTGACCCGGGTGGCGTCAGGCAAGACCGCTGGTTGTCCGCGACGGTTTGTGCGACGCTAACTGCCCTGCGGGGTTGTCGGGTTGGGCACACTGGGGCGCTGGGTCAGGGTATCAGGAGCCGCATATCGAGGTGAGTTGAGCGTGGCACGATCGAAAACGACGGCAGGTCCGGGCGGCACGTCCAGCGCTGGTAAGCGCGGCACGACCGCCGCCAGGTCCGTTTCCGGGCCGTCCGCCGCCCGCTCCGCTGGGGCTGCGGACGGCGCCCGGTCCAACGGCTCGGGACGTCGTTTGGTGATTGTGGAATCGCCCGCGAAGGCCCGCAAGATCGCTTCCTACCTCGGATCGGGATACGTCGTGGAGTCCTCGCGCGGGCACATCCGGGACCTGCCCCGGGGTGCCGCCGATGTGCCCGCCAAGTACAAGGGTGAGTCCTGGGCGCGGCTCGGAGTGGACGTCGATCACTCTTTCGAGCCGCTTTACGTCATCACTCCGGACAAGCGCTCCACGGTCACCGAGCTGCGCAATGCACTCAAAAGCGCTGACGAGCTCTATCTCGCCACTGACGGTGACCGTGAAGGCGAGGCCATCGCGTGGCACCTGATGCAGACCCTCAAACCCACGGTTCCGGTTCGCCGGATGGTCTTTCACGAGATCACCGAGCTGGCCATCCGCGCGGCTGCGGAGAACCCTCGCGACCTGGACCAGGACCTGGTCGACGCGCAGGAAACCCGGCGCATTCTGGACCGGCTCTATGGGTATGAGGTCTCTCCGGTGCTGTGGCGCAAGGTGATGCCGAAGCTGTCCGCCGGGCGGGTGCAGTCGGTGGCGACTCGCATCATCGTGCGGCGCGAGCGTGAGCGGATAGCTTTTGTGTCGGCGTCCTACTGGGATCTGGCCGCCACGCTGTCGACATCGTCAGTGTCAGAGTCGAAGGCGGCGGCTGAAGATGCTGCCGCGCCACGCACGTTCGGGGCTCGGCTGGTTGACGTCAATGGCGTTCGGGTGGCCACCGGAAGGGACTTCGGCCCGGATGGCGCACCCAAACGCGCCGAGCGTGATCTGTTGATCATCGACGAGGCGTATGCCGGACGCCTTGCGCAGGCGCTGGCCGCTGCCCCGCTGACTGTTGCCAGCGTCGAGGAGAAGCCCTACACGCGGCGGCCCTACCCGCCGTTCATGACTTCCACGCTGCAGCAGGAGGCCAGCCGAAAGTTGCGCTTCTCGGCGGAGCGGACGATGCGCACCGCGCAGCGGCTCTACGAGAACGGCTACATCACCTATATGCGGACCGACTCCACGACGTTGTCGGAAACTGCGATCACGGCGGCCCGAACCCAGGCCCGCGAGCTTTACGGTGAGCGTTACCTCCACGATGGGCCGCGGCAGTACACCCGCAAAGTCAAGAACGCCCAGGAGGCGCACGAGGCGATCCGGCCCGCCGGGGAGACCTTCGCGACGCCAGGCCAGTTGGCCGGTGCACTGGACGGCGACGAGTTCCGGCTCTACGAGCTGGTCTGGCAGCGCACCGTCGCCTCACAGATGGCCGATGCCCGCGGTAGCACCATGAGCGTACGGATCACCGGCAGTGCGGTGACCGGTGAGGAGTGCACATTTGCCGCATCCGGTCGCACCATCAGCTTCCTGGGATTCCTCAAGGCCTACGTGGAAACCGTGGACGACGAGGCGGGGGGGGAGGCTGACGACGCCGAGCGCAGGCTCCCTACGCTGACTGAAGGCCAGGGCGTCACCGCCACTGAATTGGTCCCTGAAGGGCACACCACCACCGCGCCGCCGCGCTACACCGAGGCGAGCCTGGTCAAAGCTCTTGAAGAGCTGGGCATCGGCCGCCCGTCCACCTACGCCTCAATTATCAACACCATTCAAGACCGCGGGTACGTGTGGAAGCGCGGTTCCGCGCTGGTGCCCTCCTGGGTGGCTTTCGCCGTGGTCGGGCTTTTGGAGCAGCACTTCGGCTGCCTGGTCGACTACGACTTCACCGCTGCCATGGAAGACGAGCTGGACTCCATCGCTTCCGGTGCGCAGCACCGCACCGATTGGCTCACCGGCTTCTACTTCGGTTCGGAACAGGGTGGCGCCATGTCGGTGGCCCGCATCGGCGGGCTCAAGAAGCTGGTCGGCATGAATTTGGAAGAGATCGACGCGCGCGAGGTCAACTCCATCCCGCTGTTCACCGATAAGGCCGGGCGTGATGTGGTGGTTCGGGTGGGGCGCTACGGTCCGTACCTGGAAAGAATCGTTGGTGACGAGCAGCAACGGGCCAATTTGCCGGACGGCCTGCCGCCCGACGAGCTGACCGCCGACATCGTCGAGCAGCTCTTCGCCACCCCGGTGGAGGGTCGCTCGCTGGGCACCGATCCGGTGACCGGGCACGAGATTGTCGCCAAAGAGGGCCGTTACGGGCCCTACGTCACCGAGGTGCTGCCCGAGGAGCTCCCCACTCCCAGCCCCGCAAAAAACTCCGCGAAAAAACCAGGAAAGGGAGTCACCAAAAAGCCTAAACCGCGGACCGGTTCGCTGTTTAAGGGTATGAGCCTGGAGACGGTGAACCTTGATGACGCGCTGCGGCTGCTCTCGCTGCCTCGGGTGGTCGGGACCGATCCGGATACCGGACAGGAGATCACCGCGCAGAACGGGCGCTACGGCCCCTACCTCAAGAGGGGCACGGACTCGCGCTCGTTGGCCGAGGAGGAACAGATCTTCACGGTCACCCTCGACGAAGCGCTCAAGGTCTACGCCGAGCCCAAGCGTCGGGGTCGTCAAGCCACCGTCAAGCCACCGCTGCGGGAGTTGGCCCCGGATCCGGTGACCGGCAAGCCGATGGCCGTCAAGGAGGGCCGCTTCGGGCCGTATGTCACCGACGGAGAGGGCGTCAACGCATCGCTGCGCAAGGGAGACAGCGTGGAGACGCTCACCGATGAGCGCGCCGCTGAGTTGCTCGCCGAGAAGCGGGCACGTGAGCCCCGTAGCCGTGCTCGGGCCCGTTCGTGAGTGGGGAGTAACACGGTGGACTCACTCACAAACGGGCCAGCGCATGGCACTATGGGCTAGTGAGCGAGCTGATGCCGGACGCCTTGTTCGGGGTAGACGGCACCGAGTTGCCTCAGCTGTGGGCCGACCCGTCAGGGCGCGGCGGCGGGCGCGGACCGGAGTTGCCGCCGTTGACATTGCCTGCCATCCCGGGCTTCGGCGTGACTCGAGAGGAAATTGCCGCTGCATACAGTGAAGGTCGCACCTTGCTGGCGGATCAGCATCATGATTCATCGTCGGCGCAGCAACCTGCCGCCGCACCGAGCGCCGCTGCGCCCAAAGCCCCCCCGGCGCATCATGTTCTCTCGGCCCATGCCCTCACGGCCAATGCCCTTGCGGCCAATGCCGTCTCAGCACGCGTCCCCTCGCGACATGTCCCCTCGGCAAATACCACAGCCCCGCTGCTTGCTCCAGCTGCTCCGGAGCTAGGAGGTCCCTCAGCGGCCGTCGCGCCGAACCGCAGCCGATCGCGTGTTCCCGCGCCGGTCCCGCCCGGTAAGCTGGCGCCGCCCACGCACCGCAGCTTGCTCTTCCGCCCGCTGCGGGCAGTCGGTTCCCGCACGCCCGTACTGCTGAGCGACCTCCGTCGCCGAGTCGGCGACCGTCACGGTGCCGGCTTGCCACTGCAACTCAGGTCCAGTGGGGGCGCGGGTGTCTTCTTCTTTATCGCGCTAATCATCTTCTTGGTATTGGCGTACGGTATGATCGCTGGAATCGTGGAATCGGTAATCAGACTCTTTCAGTCGTGATGGCCGTCGCCAGCCTTGGTTGCGCAAGGTATGACATTTGCGAACTGCGTATGACATGCGTGGACACAGCCATCCTGGAGTAGCTTCTTGATCCAACTCTGACTTGGGGCATCCGTAAGGTGTTCGCAGGAAAATCTGGTGAATATCCGAGCGTCCACGGGTCTCTAGGCCTGTGAAGGACCGGCCTAGGACTCAAGATCACGGTTTGGGTGCCTCAGGTGACATGTCGTGTCACTTTCGGCACCGAAACCGTGATCATGATCGCAGTGCCGCCCCGAGGTGGGTCACCACCGCCTGCGGGTGGAACGTTGTTTGCCCGCGCCTACCTCATCGCCTGGTACGGCGGCGCCCGGTTGGTGGGGGCATGGGTGTGCGTGCCACACGAGCTGGTGGTGGGCAGGCGGGGTGACGGGCAGATGGTGGCTCACCGCCAGCGAGCGCCGTGAGTCCCGCCTGCGCTGGAGTTCCCGAAATCGAGGGCCGTCCGCCACCCGCCTAACAGCTCTGCTGTCGAGTTCGGGAACTCCAGCGCAGGCGAAGGCACCCAGGCGCCGGTGGGATCATCCTCGTAACTGCGGTATGCCTCCGGACGGCTGTCGCAGCGTGCCCGCTGGAGGAGGCTACTCGGATCTGCTCAACTGAGGAACTGGCTATGGCTGTTTCGGAGAAACGCCCAGCGCGTGCGATGCTGCGTTCCGAGGGCCAGCTGACGCTTCCTCCGGAGATCCGGGCGGCGCTGCACGTCGGCGAGGGCGACGAGGTTGAGTTCACCGTGACGGACGCTGGCGAAATCCTGCTGCGCGACATGACGAGCGTACCGGCTGACCAGCGCTGGTTTTGGGAGCCTGATTGGCAGGCCGGTGAGCGCGAGGCGAGTGCGCAGATCAAGGCTGGCGACGTCGAGGTTTTCGAGGACGTCGATGCGATGTTCGTCGCGCTGAATAAATAGACGACGGTGCCGACGTTCGCGATGACGCCGCGTTTCCGGCGTGACCTCAAGGCGCTCGCCCCCGAGCAGCGTGCCCGGTTTGAGAAGGTTGTGCGCGAGGAGTTCGTGCCCGACGTAGACGCGAACCAGTGGCGCCCAGGGCTGCGGGTCAAGCGGGTTCAGGGAGTGCCGAAGGTATGTGAGATGACCTGGGCACCAGATGGACGGGTCACCTGGCAGTTCGGTACACCGATCCGGGACGGCGTGCGGCACGTGACCTGGCGTCGGGTGGGCACTTAGTCTGGGTCAGCTTCTCCAGACCGTCGGGCGCTCCTCGCCGATGTCGACCCGTGAGGCGAGGTTAGTGGGGGAGGGTGGTGAGGAAGGTGTGCCAGGAGGTGGGGGGGATGGTGAGGGCGGGGCCGGGGCGGTGCTTGGAGTCGCGCACCAGCACGGCCTCCGGGGTGGGCGCGACCTCGACGCAGGCGGAGCCGTTGGAGCTGTAGCTGCTGGTGCGCCAGCCGACCTCGACGCAGTCACCGTTGGTGCCGCTGTAGCTGCTCGTGTGCCAGACAATCCCGTCCGGCTCAGGCGCGGTCATCATAGTCCTCGCGATCCGCATAGAGCTCGGTTGCCAGGGTGGCAATCAACTCCCTCGATTCTTCCTCACTCAGCGCCGTCTTCGCCAGTGCCCCCAGGATGCTGCGGTATGCGTCGATCTCCACGGGCAGCTCCAGGAACACGCTGGAGGTCTCGCTCTCCAGGTAGGCCACCGGCTTGAACTCGTCGAACTCCATCAGTCTGAACGCACCATTGATCGCGGCGTGCGCCCCACGGATGGCTGGTACCACCCGCAGGGTGAGGTAGGGGCGCACCGCCATCCGCAGCAGGTGGTGCAACTGCTCGGACATGACGGCGGTTCCACCGACCGGCAGCCGGAGCACGAACTCGTGCAGGTAGAACTCGAAGCGCGCTGGGGGCTCCCGGGTGAACATGCTCTGACGGGCCAGCCGGGCGGCCACCCGGTCATCGATCTCTTTCGCTGGGATCGTGCCCGCCTCCTGGATCAGCGCGCGGGCGTAGTCGCCGGTTTGCAGCAGGCCGGGCACCAGTGTCGGCTCGAAACCGCCGATCGTCACCGCCTTGTTCTCGTGGTCGATCAGGGTCATAAGTTGTTGGGGCAGGCGGGCGCCGTGTTGTTGGAACCAGCCTGGGGTGTGCTGGTCCGCGCAGAGGGCCATCAACCGGTCGCGCTCCGCGCCGGTCACCCGGCACACCGCCAGGAATGCCGACACCTGCACCGCGCTCGCGTTACGCTTGCCCGATAACAGCCGGGACACCCAGCTTGGTGACAAGGCGAGTTGCTCCGCGACCTGCTGGCCGTTGAGCCCGACGTACTTCATCGCCCGGCGCAGTCCTTCGCCCAGCTCGCGGCTGCGGATCGTCGGCTCGTGATCGTCCATGATGACCTCCCATCGCACACCATAGAGTCATTCCCAAAAAAATGTCGCACTGACAGTCATCTTGTCATCCCATTGAGGTTTGCGTTGACCTCTGGACAAGTGGTTGCCTCATCATGGGCGGGATGTGGATCTCGCCGGACTCTTCAGGAGGTAACCGATGGACGAGCTTGCCCCCGCTGTCGCCGACGCCTTCGGGCTGCTGTGGGTCGACCTCGACGAGCACCTGTGCGAGGCGGAGGCCCTGGCGTGCAAGTTCACGTGGTCCGAGGAGGACGTCGACCGGGTCGGCACGCTGATCCCCGACCTGGTGCTCGTCATCCGTGGGCTGCTGATTGAGCACCAGCCCATGCCCACGGGGACCTGCCGGCCCTGCTCCGCAGCGTGGCCCTGCCCGGTGGTGACGACGATCCACGGGTTGGTGAAGGACCAGGACCGGACGTTCACCGCGCTCCTCAAGCAGGCCCGTGACGGTAGGTGACCAGGCGATTCCACACTGTTATCAAAAATCTGTAACGGTGGCCCCGGACCGGCGATGCTACTACCGTCATGACCGGTACGCGACACAGGAGGTCCTCCCGCGATGGGTGACTCGAGCCAGCGACTGGCCAATCTGCTCACCGAGAGCCGGGCGTTCCCCCCCAGCGAGGAGTTCGCCGCGCAGGCGAACGCCACCGCCGCGCTCTACGACGACGCGAATGCTGACCCGGAGGCTTTCTGGGCGCACCAGGCGCACCGGTTGCACTGGCATACCGACTTCGATCAGGTCCTCGACTGGTCTGACCGCCCGTTCGCGCGGTGGTTCGTCGGCGGCCGGCTCAACGTCGCCTACAACTGCGTGGACCGGCACGTCGAGGCCGGCCACGGTGATCAGGTCGCCTTCCACTGGGAAGGCGAGCCGGGTGACACCCGCACCATTACCTACGCCGAGCTGCAGCGCCAGGTCGCCAAGACGGCCAACGCCTTGCTCGAGCTGGGCCTGGAGACCGGGGACCGGGTGGCCATCCAGCTGCCGATGATCCCCGAGGCGATTTTCGCCATGCTCGCCTGCGCCCGGCTGGGCCTACCGCACAGCGTGGTGTTCGGGGGCTTCTCCGCCGAGGCGCTGCGCCAGCGGGTCACCGACGCGCAGGCCAAGCTGGTGATCACCGCCGATGGGCAGTACCGGCGGGGCCGCGCGGCCCCGTTGAAGGCCAACGCCGACGAGGCGCTGCGGGACACTCCGACGGTGCGCCACGTCCTGGTGGTCAAGCGCACCGACACCGAGCTGCCCTGGACCGAAGGCCGTGACCTGTGGTGGCACGAACTGGTGAATCACCAGTCTGACCAGCACATCTGCCAGGCGTTCGACAGCGAGCACCCGCTGTTCATCCTCTACACCTCAGGCACCACCGGAAAGCCCAAGGGCATTCTGCACACCAGCGGCGGCTACCTCACCCAGTGCGCCTACACCCACCACGTCGTTTTCGACCATAAGCCCGGCCAGGACGTCTACTGGTGCACCGCAGACATCGGCTGGGTCACCGGGCACAGCTACATCGTCTACGGGCCGCTGGCCAACCGGGCGACGTCGATCATCTACGAGGGCACCCCGAACACCCCGCATGAGGGTCGGCACTGGGAGATCGTGCAGCGGTACGGCGTCACGACCTATTACACCGCGCCGACCCTGATCCGCACCTTCATGAAGTGGGGCAAGGAGATCCCGCAGCGCTACGATCTGTCCTCGCTGCGGTTGCTGGGCAGCGTCGGAGAGCCGATCAATCCCGAGGCCTGGATGTGGTACCGGGAGCACGTTGGCGCTGATCGCTGCCCGGTGGTGGACACCTGGTGGCAAACTGAGACCGGCGCGATCATGATCTCGCCGCTGCCTGGCGTCACCGCGGCCAAGCCCGGCTCGGCGATGCGACCACTGCCGGGCATCAGCGCTGCCGTGGTGGACGGCACTGGCACCCCGGTCAGCTGCGGCCAGGGCGGATACCTGGTGATCGACGCGCCCTGGCCAGGGATGTTGCGCACCATCTGGGGGGATGACGAGCGATACCGGAAGACGTACTGGTCCCGCTTCGCCAAGCAGGGCTACTACTTCGCTGGGGATGGCGCCAAGTACGACGACGACGGCGCGATCTGGCTGCTGGGCCGAGTGGACGACGTGATGAACATCTCCGGGCACCGGATCTCCACCACCGAGGTGGAGTCCGCGCTGGTGTCGCATCCGACGGTGGCCGAAGCCGCCGTGGTCGGCGCCCCCGACCCGATCACCGGGCAGGGCATCGTCGCGTTCGTGATCCTGCGCGGCCACGTCGCCCAGGACGAGGCACGGGGCGAAGAGGCGATCAAGGCGTTGCGCAACCACGTGGCGATCCAGATCGGCGCGATCGCCAAGCCGAGGCAGATCATGGTCGTCGCGGACCTGCCGAAAACGAGATCCGGCAAGATCATGCGCCGCCTGCTCCGCGACGTAGCCTCCCACCGCGAAATAGGCGACGTCACCACCCTGGCTGACTCCACCGTCATGGACCTGATCTCCGCCGGCATGCAAGCCGGCCTCACAGAGTAGCTGGCAACTCGCCATTCGGAGCCGAATCGCGGTTGCGGGGGCATGCTGGGTAGGTGGGTGAGTTGGTGATTCCTGAGGGTGAGGTGGGGTGGCGCTTTTCGCGGTCTAGTGGGCCGGGCGGGCAGGGGGTGAACACCACCGACTCGCGCGTCGAACTGATTTTTGACGTGACGGCCAGCACGGCGTTCACGCCAGCCCAACGGGACCAGATACTCCAGCGGCTGTCCGGGCGGCTGATCGACGGTGTGCTCACGATCGTGGCCAGCGAGTACCGCTCCCAACTGCGCAACCGGGAGGCAGCGCGAGCCCGGCTCGCCGCGATGCTGCGTCAGGCACTGGCCCCGGACCCGCCGACGCGCCGCCCGACCCGCCCTTCCCGGGCCGCTCGGGAGCGCCGCCTTGCCGACAAACGACACCGGACGGTCACCAAGCAACTACGCAGACTGACGGAGGAATGAGCCGTAACGCCACTCTGACTGACATCGATATTCGGGTAGAGAACAGTCCGCTCTGCGGCGTGGCATTAAACCTGACAACGGTCATCCGTCGAAGGTGTCCTCGCTGGAGGAATTTCTTGACCAACAGGTTCCCTATGCCCGGCTGGACTTCGAGTGGAGACTGCGGGTGATTTTCTGACAGCCGTGAGCAACGTCAATGGGCTACCCATCGAAGCGGCCGGCAGACATCTGTTTGAAGCCTTCTCGACGTGACTGATGGCGCGGGCACGGGGGCGCATCGTTCTTGGGTCTTTCCAGGCTTGGTATGGCCACCGGGACCTGGGCCTGACCAATGACTCCGTCGATGTGTTGGTGGATCTCAACCGCTGTTCCCGAGACAACCCTGTGTGACCTGGTGACCTGCGCCGCAGCCGGTGAGCAGCGGCACGCCGTGGCGCTGGCCAGCCAGGAGGGTTTGTTGGTGGGGGGCCAGACCAACTATGTGGAGGTCCTTGATCCAATCCTGTGGTCCCCCGGCGACTCAGCTGGGCCAGCCCTGCTGCGCCGGTTGCTGCGCCGCCTCGCCCTGCGCGATCCAGTGATCTCACCGAGCTGGGGGGAGGTGTACACCCGGCTCCGCGATGCCTGCCGCGCCGAGCGTGACGAGGCCGGCGAGCTGTATGCTGACGATGCGTGAAATCTTCGAGCCACCGACGACGAGGCCAGGCCGTTGCCGCCGCAAGCGCGCACTGATCGCCCTGGCGACCGTGATAGTGATCGCCGCTGCCGGTCTGGTGTGCTTCGCCAACAAGTGGTTCCATACTTGCGGGTCGTTCGGGTCCGGGATTTATCGGGTCGATGGGGAGTGCGTCGGTGTCACCGACGGCTCCTACCTTTTCCAGCCCGAATTCACCGACGTCGAGAATAAGATCGCGGTCGAGAACTCCCGGGTGAGCGCGGGGTCCTCTTCGTATGTCACGGTGGCACTGCTCGACCTGTTGACGCCGACCGTGACCAGCGCCACGTCCGCAGCGGGAATCCGCAACGAACTCGAGGGCGCATACACGGCGCAGCATCAGATCAACAAGTTGGTCCCGCCCAACAGCTCCAACCCACAGATCAAGCTGGCCCTCGCCAACCAGGGCAACACCGACAGCCAGTGGCAACCCGTGGCCGATCAGCTAGTGGAGATGACGAAAGCGAACCACCCACTCGTTGCTGTGATCGGCTTGGGATCAAGCCGCGCAGACCCGGCGACGAGCCCAGTACTTGTCGAGCCACGAGATTCCCATGGTCGGCGCGATCCTTAGCGCCGATGAGCTGGTCTACACCCACATCCCCGGGCTGATCAGGGTGTCCGCTAGCAACCAGGACGACCTCGAATCGGGGCGTCCATTCCCAACCCCAGCCCCGACAGATTCGACATCGTCACGCCCAATATCTGCTCGGTGAAATCAGACGTTGTCCTCTACGCGGGCCGGGAAGTGGATCTCGCCGCTTTCCTCCAGTCACTGGAGGGCAGGCTGTGCCTCGGTACCCCGCTGACCATAGTGACCGGTGGGAATGACCTCGGGGAGATCCTGAAGGAGCAGGAACAACGCTTGTGCCCGGCGCACCTCACGGTCGTGTTCGCCGGAATGACCTACCCTATGATGCACGACGCGTTGTTGACGGCCGAACAAGCAGTACGGCTAGCGACCCCCGGGAAGTCACCCCCCACCGCGGCCAAGGTGCGCGGCGTGCTGCTGAACCTCAACGTTCTATACCAGGTGCAGGGCGCCAGTGGCACGTTCAGTTTCAGCTCCAGTCCGGCAGGCGCGGGCGATCCGCACGGCAAACCGGTGCCGGTGCTCCAGTATCCGGTGCCCCCTGGCGTTGCCTCCCGGCAGGTCGGGCCGCTCTACATCACGCCGTAGGACGGGTCCCACCGAGCCGGTGCGCTCACCAGTCAGTCTCCTCGCATGCAGCAATGATCTTCAGCGGCGACGGTAGGATCGTGCCCGTGTCAGACTACGATCTTGAATCGCGCTTCTCCAAGCTTGAGTTCGAAGTGAGCCGCCTGCGCGAGACCCAGCTGGAACAGGACCAGCAGATCAACGAGCTGCGCCAGGATGTCGACGGACTGTATCGGGAGATCGGTGAGCTGCGTCAGGAGATGCGTGCGTGCTTCGGCATGCAGGCTACCGGTATGGCACAGATCACCGCGCTGCTCACGACAATCGCTGGGCCGGAGCGCAACGGTAGCTAAGCCGCACCGCCAGCGATCTGCGTGGACTTACGTTACGAGGGTGGCTGCACGCTGCGACGTGTCCGGAGACGGTTGTTGCGGCGCAGGATGAACGGTAGCCTCATCGACTCCCATTTATCGGCCAGGCCCATTTTGCTCACCCCCGTCAAGCGCTCCTCGAAATGGATGGGAACCTCGACGGCCAAGTATCCGAGGTTTGCGCACCGGTAGTTCATCTCGACCTGGAAACTGTATCCGTTGCTGCGTAAGCTGTCCAGATCGATCTGGGTGAGCACATCCGCCCGCCATACCTTGAACCCAGCCGTGGCATCCCTGATGCGCATTGTGAGGATAGCGTTTACGTAGACGTTCGCGAATGCCGACAGGAATCGCCGATTGCGCCCCCAATCGCTACTCAGGCTTCCCCCGTTGACGTAGCGACTACCGATGACGACTCCAGCGTCCAGTGCCAGCAGGGTCCCCAGCATACCGGGGATCGCCTCGGGAGGATGCGACAGGTCAGCATCCATTTGAGCGACGTAATCGAAACCCCGCTCCAACGCGGCACTCATGCCTGCGGCGTGTGCCCGCCCGATGCCAGCCTTGCCCGGCCGGTGCAGGACGACCATGCGATCATGGCCATGCTGGTTCTCGGCCGCCGCGAGATCATCAGCGATGGCGCCGGTGCCGTCCGGCGAATTGTCGTCGGCCACGATGACGGTCAGCCTGGGCAGGGGTAGGGCAAACAGATGTTTCACCAGAACCGGGAGGGTATCCGCTTCATTGTAGGTTGGGATCACCACGGCAAGCTTGCTGCGGCTCCACTCCGGCGGAAGCTCGGCGACGCGGGACCTGGGGCTCACTTCACTACACCAATCTCAGTTGGGGTGTCACGGTAACAGTCGCGGGGCACCGCGATCGCGCCTGAATCCTAGCCCGCAACGATGTCGTCGCCCGGCGGCTCAGTGACGCACGGCCCAGTAACACTCGGCCTAGTGACACCCTGGTGTCGAGGACCCGGTCAGGTCACGCTCGTCCGTCTGCGGTGCGGTCACCGCCAGCTTGGTTCCGGTCACTCTCGGCCGAATGCCGACCACAGTGGGTGGCCGAGAAGGGCCATGGCACCATGTCGCAGGTGAGCAGCACGCAGCCCCGCAACGGCCGGCACGCCAAACTGGAACCACCGCCTGCGGTGCCTTCTGTCCCGCTGTCACCCGAAGAACTCCCCCGACTCACGGACACCTCCCTGGGCGAACTGGTCCGGGAAGCCGCCACGCACTTCTCTACTCTGTTCCGTTCGGAGGTGGAACTGGCCAAGGCGGAGGTGACCGCCGAGGTCCGTAAGGGCGTCAAGGGCAGCATCTTCTTCCTCCTCGCGCTGGCGATCGTGCTCTTCAGCCTGTTCTTCCTGTTCATCACGGTGGCCGAGGTCCTGGCCATCTGGCTGCCGCAGTGGGCCGGGTTCGCCATCGTGTTCGGGCTGATGCTGGTCGCTGCCGCAGGGTGTGCTCTGCTGGGTTGGCGCCGGATGCGCAGCATCCGCAAACCGGAACGCACGATCAGCACCGTCCGTGACACCGGAGCAGTGTTGACCCGGCGACGCACTGGCCACCCCGTCACTGGCCACTCCGTCACCGGCCAACCCAGGGAGTGAGCCGCCCGCCGGATCCCAGCTCGGTCCGGATTCCTGGGCCGTGGACTCATCGTGACGTATCGGCCAATGGGATCCGGCTGCATGTGGCGGAGCTCGGGACGGGCCCGCTGGTGCTTCTGCTGCATGGCTTCCCTGAGTTCTGGTGGTCTTGGCGTCACCAGCTCCCAGCGCTCGCCGCTGCGGGTCACCGTGCCGTCGCGGTGGACCTGCGCGGCTACGGTGACTCCGACAAGCCCCCCCGAGGATATGACCTGTGGACGCTCTCTGGTGATGTGGCGGGCCTGATCCGGGCACTCGGGGAACGCCACGCCGACCTGGTCGGGCACGACTGGGGCGGGATTCTCAGCTGGTGCACGGCCGCGCTGCACCCCAGGGTGGTGCGGTCGGTGGCGGTGCTGGCCGCCGCGCATCCCCGCGTGATGGGCCAAGCGCTGCTGCGCGACCCGGCGCAGCGCTCGGCGGCCCGATACCTGGCCAGCTTTCAAGCCCCCTGGTGGCCCGAGCGCGGCCTTACCCACGACGGCGCTGCGCTGGTGGAGAGGATCTTGCGCGCCGGGGCAGGCGCACAGTGGTGCGCGTCGAGCGAATTCAGCGAAGTGGCCCGGCGTTACCGGGAGGCCATGTTGATCCCCGCCGCGGTGCACTGCGCGCTGGAGTACTACCGGTGGGTCGGTCGCTCGCAGTTCCGCTTCGATGGGCGCCGGCTGTCCCACGCGGTGGACCGGACGGTCGGGGTGCCGGTACTCCAGCTGCACGGTGCCGATGACCCGTACGTGCTGGAGCGAACCGCGCGCCGCTGCGCCCGCTGGGCCGGTGGGAGCTACCGCTACGAGGTGCTGCCCGGCGTCGGGCACTTCGTGCAACAAGAGGCCCCGGAACGCACCACGGCCCTGCTCACCGAGTTCCTGGACACCTCGTGTTGATGATCATTAGCTGGCTACCGGGTTGAGCTGGGGGATGCTCTCGTCAGCGCGGTAGTCCCGCGCCTCGGTGTCGTCGGTGCCGTTGACGACCCCCATCTAGCGTGCCACGACGGTGACCAGCACCGCGACCACGAGATTGCCGAGGAGCGCGATGAATCCCACGTAGACCTGGGTCAGTGAGCCCGGGAAGGGATGCCACCCGAGGATTGACAGGCGGCTTAGCTCGAGCCCCGTGCCGCCGAAGTGCCCCGCGCCGGTGGTGGGGTTGGGGATGCTGTCAAGCATCAACAGGCCCCACGCCAACCCGACTGCCCAACCTGCGGCCAGGCCCCAGATGTGAAGCCAGCGGGTGTAGAGCGCGATCGCCACCATGGGCAACGTCTGCAGAATGATCACACCACCGATCTGCTGCAGGGTGATGGAGTATTGCGGGTCGAGCAACACGATCAGGGTCACCGCGCCGAACTTGACTACCAGCGAGGCAATCTTGGCCTGTTTGGCTTGCTGCTCGGGAGTGGCGTCGCGATGCAGGTATGCCTTGTAGATGTTGCGGGTCCACAGGTTCGCCGCCGCGATCGACATGATTGCGGTCGGAACCAGCGCGCTGATCCCGATGGCCGCCAACGCGATTCCGGCGAACCAGTGGGGGAATTGCCCTTCGAAGAGCATCGGGATCACGGTGTTGGAGTCCGGCCGGCCGGTGGCCGCATTGACGATTGGCTGCGTGTGCGCCGCGATCGCTGCGTAGCCCAGCAACGCGAACAAGCCCAGCACCAGCGCATTGATGGGCAGCACCGCCAGGTTGCGTTTGAGTGCGTTTCCGCTGCGGGAGGCCAGTGCACCGGTCATCACATGCGGATAGAGGAACAGCGCCAGCCCCGATCCCAGCGCCAGCGTAACGTACTGTAGCTGGTTGCGCTTGTCCAGCAGGATGCCGGCCCGAGGCGACGGTGTGGTAATGAACTTCGCGTTCGCGGCGTCGAAGATGGCACCCCACCCACCAAGCTTCACCGACAGGATGATCACAGCGACGATGATCACCAGGTAGATCAGAAATCCTTTTCCGAAGGCAATGAGCGCTGGGGCCCGCAGGCCGGACCGATAGGTGTAGACCGCGAGGATCACAAACGCGATGAACAGCGGGGCGTGCCCGGCCAACCCGGCCCAGTTGAGGCCCATGGTGCGCAGTACTGCCTCCAGTCCGAGTAGTTGCAGGGCGATGTAGAGCATCATCGAGACGATTCCGGTGACCGCCACCAGCAGAGTCAGGGTGGACGAGCCGTAGCGGCCTTGCACGAAGTCCGCCGGGGTCACATACCTGTGGACCCGCGACACTGACCAGAACCGGATCATCGGCAGGTACGCCAACGGGTAGACGAACATGGTGAAGGGCAGCCCGTAGAATCCTATCGGTCCGGCACCGAACATCAGTGCGGGCTCCGCGACAAAGGTGTAGGCGGTGAAGATGTCGCCACTGAGGAGAAACCAGGTGACCCACGAGCCGAACTTGCGACCGCCCAGCCCCCACTCATTGAGCTGATTGAGGCCGCGACCGCTCTTCCATCGGGCGGCGTAGAAGCCGAGCCCAGTGGCGACGGCGAACAGCAGCGTGAAGACGGCCAGCTCGGTCCAGCGCACGGTTATCGCCGATCATCCGTTTTCAGGTACACCACCAGTACGCAGATCACGCCGAGTGGGATGAAGAGGAACTGGCACCAGTAGAAGAACGGGAAACCGAACAAACGCGGCTTGTCGCTGTTGTACAGTGGCGTGGCCAGCGCGAGCAGCGGCACCAGGAGCAACAGGTTCCAGCTATTCCAACGTGGCGCTGGGTGGTGACGTGAATCGGTTGGCATCTTTGCGACTCCATACATCATGTCAGACCCCACACACCTATCAGAAGAGTCCAACGAACCGTTCAAGATCCTGCGCGGGCAGCTCAGCAAGCTTCGCCCGGGCCCGACGTGCGGCACGAACGTGAGCTCGCCGACGGCGTGCCGTCGATATGCGGTGTCCAAGGCCCTCGAACAGCGCGACCTCCAGCTGCTCGGCGACCCACAAGGGTCGCTGGATGCGGGGCACGGCGTACAGCTCAGCGATCAGCTCGGCTCGACGCGGGTCACCTGGGGGGTAGCCGAGCACGATCAGGCGCAGGCAGAACCCCGGGGCGAGCCCGAACACGACGACAACCAACAGCAGGCTCGGCCAGGACGTGACAACTTGCATCAGCTCGGTCATCAGGTCAACCCTCCCGCCAGGCGGGCAAACACTGGGTCGCGGCGGGCCGCTGCGAAAACTGCGGCGAACCGCTTGTCGTGGCACGCATCCTGGACAACCGTGCCGAGCGCCAGCCTGCCTTTGGTGGTCAGCTCGTAGTACCGCCGGGGCGGCCGCTTGTCGCGGATGGTGGTCGGGTCCTCCCAGCCATCCTCGACCCAGCCCTCGTCGAGCATTCGGGTCAACATCGGGTAGAGCACGCCGGACCGGACGCCGGTCTGCTTGGACAGCTCGTAACCCCAGTGGCGACCCGTCGGGTCGTTCACCAGGGCCATCGCCACTTGAACCAGAGCGTACGTCGTGCGCATGTGACCTACCCTACATAGGTATTCTAAGATGCACCAACCCCGTGCGCTGTTGGCGGGAAAGCACCAGCTGCCCCCCGGAGCTGCCCAGCGCGTGGTCGGCGCTGTCCGTGAACTCGACGTCAGCGGTGACGTCCTGTGTTGTGGGACACGCCTGGAGCTGGGTAAGCCGCGCTAACGTGGGTTCACCAGCGTGGGGAAGGAGCGACGATGGACGCCCTGGCCAGCGCTGTGAACAACCTGGCCAGCGCTGCCGCGGGCAACGTGGCGGCGCACGCGGCGCTGGTGACCGAGCTGCGCGAGCGGCTGGCGCAAGCCCGGCTGGGGGGATCGCCCCGGGCTCGGCAACGCCATGTCGAGCGCGGCAAGCTCTTGCCGCGCGATCGGGTGGACTCGCTGGTGGACCCGTCGAGCCCGTTTCTGGAGCTGTCCCCGCTCGCGGCCACCGGCATGTACGGTGACGAGGCGCCGGGCGCCGGGATCATCACCGGAATCGGGCGGGTGGCCGGGCGGGAGTGCGTGATCGTTGCCAATGATGCCACCGTCAAGGGCGGCACCTACTACCCGATGACGGTCAAGAAGCATCTGCGCGCTCAAGAGGTGGCGCTGGACAACCATCTGCCGTGCCTCTACCTCGTCGACTCCGGCGGGGCCTACCTGCCCGAACAGGATCAGGTGTTCCCCGACCGGGAGCACTTCGGCCGGATCTTCTACAACCAGGCGACGATGTCCGCGCGGGGCATCCCGCAGATCGCGGCGGTGCTCGGGTCCTGCACCGCAGGTGGGGCCTATCTGCCAGCGATGAGCGACGAGGCGGTGATTGTCCGCAATCAGGGCACGATCTTCCTCGGTGGCCCGCCGCTGGTACAGGCCGCGACCGGTGAGGTGGTGAGTGCTGAGGAGCTCGGTGGGGCCGCCCTGCACTCCCGCGTCTCCGGGGTCACCGACCACCTTGCCGACGACGACGCCCACGCGCTGCGGATTGTCCGCGCCATCGTCAGCACCCTCGGGCCGCGCCCGCCCCGGCCATGGGAGGTGATCGCCACCGAGGAACCCACCGTCGCGGGGATCTGCGATGTGGTGCCCGTTGATTCCCGAACCAGTTACGACGTCCGCGAGGTGATCACCCGGATCGTCGACGGCTCCCACTTCCACGAGTTCAAGGCCGAGTACGGAACCACGCTGGTCACCGGTTTCGCTCGGCTGCATGGGCACCCGGTGGGTCTGGTGGCCAACAACGGGATCCTGTTCAGCGAGTCGGCGCTCAAGGGTGCGCATTTCATTGAGCTGTGTGACCAGCGGGGCATTCCGCTGGTGTTCCTGCAGAACATCTCCGGTTTCATGGTGGGCCGGGAGTATGAGGCCGGCGGGATCGCCAAGAACGGTGCTAAAATGGTCACCGCGGTCGCGACCACCCGGGTGCCCAAGTTGACCGTTATCATCGGCGGCTCATTCGGCGCGGGGAATTACTCGATGTGCGGCCGGGCCTACTCACCGCGGTTTCTGTTCATGTGGCCCAATGCGCGGATCGCGGTGATGGGCGGGGAGCAGGCCGCCCTGGTGCTCGCCACCGTCCGTCGCCCGGGCGACCCTGAATCCGAGGTGGCCTTCAAGGACCGCATACATACCCAGTACGAGCATCAAAGTCACCCCTACTACTCGACGGCCCGGTTGTGGGACGACGGGGTGATCGACCCGGCGGACACCCGGATGGTGCTCGGGCTGGCGCTGTCGGCCTGCGCCCACGCGCCGCTGCCGCCGAGCCGCTTCGGCCTCTTCCGGATGTGAGTCGCGATGTTCGACACCGTTCTGGTGGCCAACCGCGGTGAGATCGCGGTGCGGGTGATCCGCACGTTGCGCGCGATGGGCGTGCGCTCCGTGGCCGTGTACAGCGACGCCGACACCACCGCTGCGCACGTCCGGGACGCCGACGTCGCCGTCCGGCTCGGCCCCGCGCCGGCGGCGGCGAGCTACCTGTCCATCCAGCGGATCCTGGACGCCGCCGCGCGCACCGGCGCGCAGGCCGTGCACCCGGGCTACGGGTTCCTCTCGGAGAACGCCGCCTTCGCCCGGGCCTGCTCCAGCGCTGGCCTGATCTTCGTCGGCCCACCCGCTGACGCGATGGAGGTGATGGGGGACAAGATCCGGGCCAAGGCGACGGTGGCGGCCGCGGGTATTCCGGTGCTGCCTGGCAGCGACGGAAGTGATGAGGCGTTGGTCGCCGGGGCTCACGCACTCGGGTACCCGGTGCTGCTCAAGCCCTCCGCCGGTGGTGGGGGCAAGGGCATGCGGGTGGTGCACCGCGCGCGGGACCTGCCCGAGGCCATCGCTGGCGCCCGCCGGGAGGCTCGGGGCACCTTCGGTGACGACACGCTGCTTGTCGAACGGCTGATCGCCACCCCTCGGCACATCGAGATCCAAGTCCTGGCTGATGCGCATGGTGCTGCGGTGCACCTCGGCGAGCGGGAATGCAGCCTGCAGCGGCGGCATCAGAAGATTATCGAAGAGGCGCCATCGGTGCTGCTGGACGCCGCGACCCGAGCCCGGATGGGTGGGTGCGCGGTGGCCGTCACGCGGGCCGTGGGGTACACCGGCGCGGGAACGGTCGAGTTTCTCGTGCCGGCGCGCACACCCGACCAGTTCTTCTTCTTGGAGATGAATACCCGGCTGCAGGTCGAGCACCCGGTCACCGAGCTGGTCACCGGGCTGGACCTGGTGCAGTGGCAGCTGCGGATCGCCGCTGGGGAACCGCTGCAGCTCAGCCAGGGTGACGTGTGCATCGAGGGCCACGCCGTCGAGGCGCGAATCTACGCCGAGGACCCCGCGAATGGCTTCCTGCCCACGGCAGGGCGGGTCTTGCGGGTGCGCGAGCCCACCGGGCCGGGCATTCGGGTGGACTCCGGGCTGGCGCCGGGCGACACCGTGGGCAGCGACTACGACCCGCTGCTGGCCAAGGTCATCGCGCACGGCGGCGACCGGGACACCGCGCTGCGCCGGTTGGATGCCGCGCTGGCCCAGACCAGCATCCTGGGTCTGGGCACCAACGTGGCGTTCCTGCGCGCGCTGCTCGCTGATGCTGGCGTGCGGGATGGAAACCTGGAGACCGGGTTAGTGGCGCGTCTCGTCTCGCGGTCGGGCTGCCCGGCAGTGCCGGACGACGTGCTCGCCGCGGCGGGATTGCGCGCTCTGCTGGCGTTGGAACCCACCGGGCCGGTCGTGGATCCGTTCGCTCTGCCCGGCGGCTGGCGGGTCAGCGAGCCCGCCTGGACCCGCTGGCGAGTGCAGCCAGCCGGGCGTGACCCGATCGAGGTCCGAACCCGGGGCCGGGCCGCCGCCGCTGAGCTCGTCGTGGGTGAGGGTGCCCAGCTCTGCGGGTCTGCCTGGTGGGATGGTGCGGATCTGGTCGTCACCCTTGATCGGATCACCCGTCGCTACACCTGCGCTGTTGCGGGCGCTGCGGTGTGGCTGGGCCGCGACGGGCACAGCTGGGAGTTGCGCGAGCAGCAGTTCCTCGACGCCGCGCGGCGCACCGAACAGCGCGTCGGCGGAGCGGTGCGCGCTCCGCTGCCCGGTACCGTCACCGTTGTCGACGTCGCCGAGGGCCAGCAGGTCACCGCAGGTGCCCGGCTGCTCGCGCTCGAGGCGATGAAGATGGAGCATGCGCTCACCGCGCCAGTGAACGGGGTGGTTCGGGAGCTGCGCGCCCGCCCTGGTGACGCTGTCGAGCGCGACGCCGTGCTGCTGGTCATCGACCCGTAGAGAGGCTGCCGTGGAGCTGAGCGAGGAGCATGCGGCGCTGCGCGCCACCGTCGAGGAGTTCGCCCGCAAGGAGGTCGCCCCGGTCATCGCCGAGCTCTACGAGCACGGGACGTTCCCCTACGCGCTGGTCGCGAAGATGGGCGCGATGGGGTTGTTCGGGCTGCCCTTCCCCGAGGAGTACGGCGGGATGGGCGGCGACTACTTCGCCCTGTGCCTGGCGCTGGAGGAACTGGCGCGGGTGGACTCGTCGGTGGCCATCACGCTGGAGGACAGCGTGTCGCTGGGTGCGATGCCGATCTTTCGGTTCGGCACCGAGGAGCAGAAGCGACGCTGGCTCCCGGAGCTGTGCAGCGGAGCGCGGCTCGGGGCTTTCGGCCTCACCGAGCCCGGCGGTGGGTCCGACGCGGGTGCCACCCGCACCACCGCGCGCTGTGACGGCGACAGTTGGGTGATCAATGGGTCCAAGGTTTTCATCACGAATTCGGGCACCGACATCACGTCTGTGGTCACCATCACCGCGATCACCGGCGTCAGCGGGGGCTGCAAGGAGATTTCCACCATCGTGGTCCCGGCCCAGCACCCGGGTTTCACCGTCTCGGCGAACTACTCCAAGGTCGGCTGGCGCTGCTCGGACACCCGAGGGTTGTTCTTTGACGACTGCCGAGTGCCGCTGGGCAATCTGCTCGGTGAGCGCGGCCGGGGTTACCCGCAGTTCCTCGCGATTCTCGACGAGGGCCGCGTCGCGATCGCCGCGCTGAGCGTGGGTCTGGCCCAGGGCTGTATTGACGAATGTGTGTCCTATGCCCGGCAGCGGCACGCCTTCGGCCACGCCATTGGCAGCTATCAGGCGATCCAGTTCAAGATTGCTGATATGGAGGCGCGGGCGCACGCCGCCCGGCTGACCTATTATGATGCCGCAGCGAGGATGTTGCGCGGCGAACCGTTCAAGAAAGAGGCCGCGATTGCGAAGCTGGTCTCCTCGAATGCGGCGATGGACAACGCCAGGGATGCCACTCAGATCTTCGGCGGCTACGGCTTCATGAACGACTACCCGGTGGCCCGCTTCTACCGAGACGCCAAAGTCCTCGAGATCGGCGAAGGCACCAGCGAGATCCAACGCCTCCTCATCGCCCGCCACCTCGGCCTCACCGCTGCTCCACCGCATTCAGCGGGCTGAGCGTGCTTATTGCGCCCCGATAGCCAAGCTCAGCCCGCTGAATGCGGTTTGGTAGGGTGAGGGGTTGAGGAGGTGGGCGTGAGTGTGAACTATGTGGCCAGGCCGTGGGAGAGCACGTTGTTCCGGCGGTGTCGGCGAGCGTGGGACCTGGGGGCGCGGGAGCGGCAGGACTACGAGCCGATCGAGCCGGTGCGGGTCTTCGACTTCAGCGAGGCGATCCACGACGCACTTGACGTGTACTACTTCCCCGGCATGTGGGACTGGGACCGGGCGATCGTGCGGCCGTTGACCGTCGCTGGCTTCGAGAAGTCGATGCGCCGGCAGCGCGACGCTTACAGGCAGGCCCGTGACCTGTCCTCGGAGCAGCTCCAGGACTGGGAGCAGCACCTGGAGCTGGGCGGGGGAATGCTGGAGCGTTACTTCGAATGGGCGGATGAGGTCGACCGGTTCACCCCGATCCAGGTTGCCTCACAGTTCGACATCGTCCTGCCTGACCCAGCCAATCCGGACATTGGGCTCATCACCGCGGCGGGCCGCCCGCTGCAGTACCGGGTCCGGATCGATCTGGTGGTGATCGATGACCACGAGCTGTATTGGCTCGTCGAGCACCGGATCACCAGTGACCCGCACTGGCTGAATCTTGAGGCGCTGCGGCTCGACCAGCAGGCCCGCACCCGGAGCTGGGCGTGGCAGTTGGGCTTTCTCGCCAGGCTCGAAGGCACCATTTACAACGAGCTGCGCGCTGCCGGGCCTGCCGAGGGCACTCATGAGGTCCAGATCCGGGCGATGCCGGGGGCGGGTGGCATCACGACGCAGCGCAGTACCGAGTCTTTCCGGCGCACTCACATCCCCAGGACCGAGCTCGAGATCGAACGCCACGGCATCGCCGTAGCGCTGGAAATACAGGACATGACCGACCCGTTGCTGCGGATCTACCCGAATCCCTCCTGGGAGCACTGTTCGAACTGCGCCTACCGGCCGCCCTGCTTGGCGATGACTGAGGGGACCGACGAGCACCCCATTCTCGACGCTTCCTACCGCAAGCGAATCACCGGGGACTTCGAGCTCGGGCGGCTGGGGTCGGTATGGGGCTTCGTTCCCGAGATCCACCGGGTCGCAGAATACCGGGCTCCTGGCGCTCCTGACGCGGAGCGGTAGCGTCGATGCGCATCCGGGTGGTGAGCTGGAACGTCGATTCCCGGCCGACTGGGTTGCTGGACGCCAAGGTCGAGCTGCTCCGCCAGCTGCAGCCGGATCTCGTGCTGCTCCAGGAGATCGGTCGGCCGGTCTACCGCGCCCTGCTGCCGCACCCGTCAGCGCATGAGCGGATGCACCAGCGCGCCAGGCTGTTCTCCTGGGGTGCCCTGTCCACCGACTTGTGCAAACCTCGGGCCAGTGAGTACCGGCTGGGATGCGCCGTACTGGGCCTCTCCAGCACCGCCTTGTTGGATGCCCAGGTGCTGAAGGCGGTCCCCTTCGGCGTTCCCGAGCCCGTGCTCCCCGGGTTTCTCTGGCGGACGGTGGCGACCCGAGTGGCCCTGTCCAGCGGCGCGATGCTGACGGTGTGCAGCTTCCACGGCCGGCAGCCAACCGGGCCGCCCGCTGCGGCGCTGCAGCGGGCTTTTCATACCGGGATCGCGGGATGGCTCGCCGACGTGCCCGGCCCGGTGGTCTTCGGCATCGACGCCGGCCCACCGGCACCCGAGGGCGCGGACCCGCTGCTCGGGCCGGGACCGGTGCACCACCTGAACCAGGTGCTCAACGTGGGCGACGACCACCTGTGGACCAGCTCGGAATTCGAGGTCCTCGCCCTCGAGCGCTTGTCCGACGAGGCCACCGCCGCAGGCAGCGACCACGCCCTGTTGTTCGCCGATGTGGAACTGCGCTCCCCATGACCCTGTGTTCCCACTAACCCCGTGTTCCCTCTAACCCTAGGCGAGACGCTTCCCTAACCGGAGGGCACGCAGCGGCCCGAGCCTGGTCTGGCCCTCAGCCAGCAGGTGGACCCTTTCGGGCGTCATGTCCGATCGCAGGTTGGTCCTGGGCTGCAGCCAGGCGTCGACCCGGGCCCAGCCACCGTCGCTGGTGTAAGCACGCCTCACCCCAGCCTGGCGGAGCCGTCGCAGGACAATCCGGTCATAGGACCCGAACGGCACGGCGACCTGGTGCACAGGCTGGCCCGAGACCTCGGTCAGCACGCGAAGGGCCAGCCCGATCTCCTGCTCGGCGGCGGCGTCGTCCAGCGCCCGCCAGTCCCGGTGCTCCCATCCGTGGGAACCGATCGACATGCCCGCAGCCACGAGCTCCCGCAGCCCAGACCGATCGATTCGGCCCGGGTCGCCGACCCGGCCAGCGAGTGGGAAGAACTCAGCGGTCAAGCCCCGCTCCACCAGGCGGGGAAGCACGATGTGCACATCGGAGCAGTGACCGCCGTCAAAGCTGAGCCGCACCGCAGGGCGTTCCATCGCGAGGTCCAGCACGTGCTCAAGCTGCTCGACGTCGATCCATGTCGCAGCCTCATCGGGACTGAGCTCAGTGGTGTAAGGACCCACTCCGGGCACGGTGAGGTTCGTGACCCGGCTAGCCCGATCAGCAAACACCCGTGCCTCCCAGGATCGCACCGCCCCCCGCAACGTTGATATCTGCAACCCCTGTTGACCTGTTACGGTGTCACTCGTCTGAGTGTAAGTTAGGTATTTTTATGACTTTTGGTTATCAATTGGATGCTTATCGCGGCTAATCGTGCCGTTCGCGCAGCACCAGCGGTGCGACGTGGTGGTGATCCCCCGGGTCGAGCTGGCTCGTCTACCGCGACAAGCTGGTCTGTCAGACCCGGTCGGCGAGGGCCTGATGGCTGGTGCCGCGAACGTCAGGCGCATCATCTAAATCTTGATCAGTGATCGACAAGGCATGATCGCTGTTTGTGCGCGGGAGACGACAAAGATTGTCGCTGAACGCACCCAAACTGCGATCACGGTGCCTGAGGTGCGTCCTGCGGTCCCGCTGGGGGTGCAACCGGGCATGCGAGAACCAGTGCGCGCCCCAGATCGCCATTCGGAGCCGAATGGCGATCTGGACGCAGCCCACACCGCCATTCGGCTCCGAATGGCGGTAGCAGCGCGGAGTGTGCACGGTCGGGTTTGAGCGCTCGGCCGTTCTGGGGCTGCCCCATGTTGGGCATGGCCGTTTCAAGGCTGACGATCTTCAAAGGGCCGTGGGCCAGTGTCAACGCCGTTTTTTCTTGAATGCTCCACGTCGTTCGGGCAGTTGCGCCGGATGACCCAGTTCAAGGACAAATCCGGTGAGCAGGACTTCGTGTCTGCTGGGCTCTTTTCCTCTCTGGTGTTGATGGCGGTCGACATCCTGCTCTACGACATCGCGCGCGTACCGGTCGGTGACGACCAACACCAGCACTTGGAGCTGACCAGACGATCGCCCAGCGGTTCAACGGCTGCTACGGCCCCACCTTCGTCAGTCAGTCGGCGAAGTCGAACTCGCCGAGGCGGACGCCGGCGGTGAACGCCTCCCACTCGGCGCGGGTGTAGACGATCACTGAGTCGTGCGGGTGGTGGCTGTGCCGCACCGCGACCCGGCCCGAGCCGTCGCGCAGCGGCCCGGCCTCCACACAGCTCATACCGTTGCTGTCAGTCCGACTGCTGATGTGCCAGGCGACGTTCACCAGCTCCTCGCGGCCCACCGGGCCGGATCCGCTGGTCGTGCTCATGAACTACAGCTCCTTCGCCGCAGCCACGATCAGTGCGGCTGACTCCTTGCCGTCGAGCGCTGCTGCGCTGAGCTGATGGTACGCCTGCCGGAACCGGTCCACCGCCGCGTCCTCCTCCACGTACAAGTTGCTGCCGAGGATGCTCACGCAGGCCACGTCGGGGTAGGGGTCGGGCATCTCGTAGAGCCAGAACGGGCCGTCCAGACCCGCATGAGCGCCGTGGCGCAGTGGGAGCACCCGGACCTCCACGTTGGGCCGCTCGGCGACGTCGAGTAGCTGGGTGAGCTGGCCATGCATCACCTCCGGGCCGCCGATGACCCGGCGTAGCACCGACTCGTCCACCACGGCGGCGAAGCTGACCGGCGCCTCGCCGCCGAGCATGTGCTGGCGGGTCATCCGCAGCTCGATTCCCTTCTCGATCTGCTCCTCCGGGGTGTCGGCTGTTGCGGCATTGCGGATCAGAGTCTCGGCGTACTCCCGGGTCTGCAGCAGTCCGGGCACCAGCATCGCCTCGTAGGCGCGCAGCCGTTCGGCGCGGGACTGCAGCCACACCATGTCGATGTACCGGCGGCCGACGGTGCTGGTGTAGTCGTCCCACCAGCCCTTGCGCCACACGTCGTCGGACAGTTGCAGCAGTCCGTCGCGAGTGCGCTCTTCAGAGACGCCGTAGAGGTCGAGCAGCGCCAGCACGTCGCCCCGGCGGATCGGAGTCTCGGCGGTCTCGAACCGGCTCACCATCGACGGGTCACGCTGCAGGTACTCACCCGCGTGGTGCAGCTTCATCCCCGTGGACTCGCGCAGTGCCCGCAGTTGCTGGCCCAACCACTGCGCCCGCAGCGTCGGCCCGGGCTTCTTTTTCGGCACGGTGGCCATCCTCCCAGCGCACGATCAGCAGAACAAACCAGAATTTTACCAAGTTGATGAAAACGCAATCTTGCGAAATGAGAATTTATATCGAAGTTGCCTACGCGGCACAGCTCGCCGGCGGCGTCCAGGAGCTCGACCCGCTGGAAGTTCTTGACGCCGGATGGTTTCCCGTCACCGAACTGCCCGCCGGAACTCTGCCCGCTCACCGGCAACTCATTGGGGCCAACGCCGCCTGGTACGCCGAGAGCGCCAATACTGCGGAGACGAAGGACGACTGTGCTGCGCGCCGCACCTCGCCTGCGCGAGGACCAGCCTGACGTCATATTCAGCCGCATGCCCGACGTGTTCCGATCACCGCTCCTCGACCGCGATGTCCTCCAGGCAGGCTGGGACCTCATCGGCCGTATGGCATCAATTTCCGGCGGTCCGACGGGCGTACCTACTCCGCACGGGACGGCGCTGGCGTGACGACGACCCGCAATCTCGGTTTTGTAGCCCCCGTAGCCCGACGACCCGGTCTGGCTCACCATCGAGGCTTCGCGCTGCAGGTACTCACCCATCTAGCGCAGCGTCAGCTGTCTTCAAATTCCATAT
Organism: Pseudonocardiaceae bacterium; assembly: GCA_049673305.1. Lineage (GTDB taxonomy): Bacteria > Actinomycetota > Actinomycetes > Mycobacteriales > Pseudonocardiaceae. Next base: position 42,030 of record JBATXM010000196.1, read on the forward strand.
ATTTCAAATTTGCATTATTATGATCGATGCGAAAAGATATGTCATGTACCGAACAGGCCATGCATCGAAGGGGGAGCCACCGGTGACGGAGCACCGTCCGGAGTCCGCGCAGCGGGACGATCCTCTGGCGGCTCTGCCCCGCCTCACCCTGCCGAAGATCCCGACCGTTTACGCCCTGCATCACCCCGAGGACGGCCTGGCAGCTTGGGTGTTCGTGATGCCCGGAGGGCTGGCCCTCATCGTGTCGCTCAATGAGGACGGCGAGGAGAGCGGCGCGCTGATCAAGACCAGCCTGGACAAGGTGGTGAGCTTCTGGGCACCCCGGGATGACGCGGACCTGGTCCGGGTCGCCGTCTGATTGACGGTTAGGTGAGCGCGATGCCCTGCATACCGTGCAGACCGGTGAGAGTGACGACCTGGTCGAGTGTGCCGTTAGAGGCGATGCGGAAGCCATCGACACCCCCGGCGGTGCCGATTTGTACATAGAGGAAGTGCCCATCGCGGGTGCCGACCAGGTCGATCGGGCCGCTTCTGGTGGGGTTCTGGGTGAACACCGTGGGGGTGCCCGCAGAATCGATGTGGTAGCCGGTGATGGTGTTGCTGGCACTGTTGACGACGTAGAAGTTTCCCGCGATGTGGGCGACCCAGCACATGGCCTGCTGCCCGTTGGCCTTGGAGGCGATTTGCTTGACGGTGCCGTCGGAATGGACGGTGTAGGTGGTCAGCGTGTCGACGGCAGCATCGGTCACGACCAGGTGGCCATGGTCGTCGAAGATAAATCCGAACGGCACAGGAGTGCCTGCGTGGTTGGCCGTGAAGGTGTCGGAAGGCCGCCCGGAGGGTCCCATGGCGAAGACGTCGATGAGGCTGCCGTTGGCTTTGGTGGTGATGACCAGCTGCTGCCCATCAGGGGTGAAGCCGATCTGGGCGGGGGTGTTCACCGCCTGCATCGGCCCGGTGGCCGGGGTCAGCTTCAGCGAGCGGGTGGAGTTGTCGATCGGGCACAGCTGACCGTCGGTGATCCGGTACCCGGTGATGGCGCCGGCCGCATGGGCGTTGAGCACGAAAACCAGGTCGCCGTGGATGGCGACGCTGACCGGAAAGATTCCCCCCGAAGCGATCACCTGGCGCAGGCGGAGATGATCGTCTTCCAGTCCGAACACAGACACCGTGTTGCTGCCGGCGTTGACGCCGATCAGCACCCGGTGGTGAGTGTCGTAGACGAGTGAGCCCTGAGAGGCAAGAGGATCATCTGGGGCCCCCTCATTGATGCCACCGGTCCCTCCGGTGTCGACGGTCTCGGTGAGGGTGAGGGCACCGTCCTTGGCCCGGTCGTAGACCAGGATCTGGTTGCCGGCGGGGTTGTTGGATTGGACGAACATCAGGTTCTTCATGAAGTTTGCTCCACGCGTCTCGTCGGTGATGTGGTTCTGTGGTGCCTCGATAACAAGAGGGCGGAGACGGCCGATAAATACGTCGCGGCCGGGTTGGATCAAGGTCCGGCGCCGCACCCTCACCAATCATGATCAAATTAATTGTGTGAACGGCGGTAACGCCTCACCTTCAGGGCAACCCTGACAAAGCTGGCGCCGGTGCCGCCCCGGTGGTCACCAATTTTCAGGGGAATCCCGATGACGCCGAATCGGCGTTTTGCCCACACTGGCACTCATAGACCGCCCACTGGGCATCGACTGAAATGAGGGCCGCATGAAGTTCGATCTCAACAAGGCGTGTGACGGGACGTACTTCCTGGACCACGAATCGCCGGAGGTCCGCGAGTTCGTCCGCCGTGCTCTTCCTTCTGACGCGGTGACCCCCACGGACAAGGCGGTCAAGCTTTACTACGCCGTGCGCGACGGCATCCTTTACGACGTCTACAATGCGGACCTGTCTCGGCAGGGGTTGCGGGCGAGCTCGATCGCTGCGCGGGGAAGAGGATTTTGTATCCACAAGTCGATCCTGTATGCCGCCGCTGTTCGGTCCATCGGGATCCCCAGCGTTTTGGTGCTGGCTGATGTCCGGAATCATCTCGCTTCGGAGCGGCTGAAACGGCTCGTCGGCGGGGACACCTTCCACTTCCACTGCCTCACCGCGATCCATCTGAACGGAAAATGGATCAAGGCTACGCCGGTGTTCAATAAAATGCTATGTCGGCTTTACCGCATCGCGCCCCTCGAGTTCGACGGCGTGACCGACAGCATTCATCATCCCTACGATGAGCGCGGCCGCAAATCCATGGAGTTTGTGCGCATGCATGGGGAATTCCTTGACTTCCCTTACGAGATGGTGATTGGTGGGCTCTCGGATGTGAGTCCTCAACTGTTCCGCGGCGCGACGACGATCGTGGCCGGTTCGCTGGCGGACGAGGCGCTCGCTTCGTAGCGGGAGGGATCGAAAACCATGTACGTCAAGGTCTGTGGGATTACCCGGCCAGCGGAGATCGATCTGCTCGGGGCGCTCCCGGTCAATCTCGTCGGCCTCTGGTATGGAGTGGAGGGCGGACGTGCTGATCTTTCGCTGACCGAATGTCAGCGGTTGGCGGCGACGGCCTGCGCGACGCGCAGCCTTGAGCCGGTCCTCGTCACGTTCTTGAATGACGCCGAAGCATTGCGTGAGGTTATCCATCGCGTGCGTCTGCGCTGGATCCAGCTGCACGGATACCAAACCCCCGGATTGGTCCGTGCGGTCAAGCGGACCGTCCCGGAAGAGGTGCGCGTCATCAAAGTGCTACACGTCCAACAGCAGTACTGCCTTGAGGCTTCCCTTGTGCGAGCCTACGAGAAAGCCGGCGTTGACGTCTTCCTCTTCGACGCGGCGACTGATGATGGCCAAATTGGAAGCACCGGCCAACCGCTGAACAGTGAAATTGTTACCGTACTGGCCAAGCGACTCACCCGACCATTTCTCCTCGCTGGGGGGATCAACTCGGAGAACTGGCGTGAGCACGCCAACGTGATCCGAGACCACCGTTGGCTCGGCATTGACCTCGACACGAACGCGCGCGGGCGAGATGGCCGGCTACGACCGGAGAACGTTAAAGCCATCATCCAGGCGTGGAGCGCCTGCGTAGACCAAGGTCGCCAACATGTCTAGCGTGTTTATCGACAAGTTGTTGTCAGCCGACCTCCCCGTGATCATGGAGATCAAGAAGCGGGACGGTCACGGCACAGACCTTTTCCGGCAGCGTTCGCTATCGCAGATAGTTTCCGAATATCACCACGCCGGCGCGCCGTGCCTTTCCGTGGTGACCGGGCGTTGGTTCGGTGGCACCGACGAGATGCTGCGCGATGTTGCCCGGCTCACCAACCTTCCTATTCTGAAGAAAGACTTCATCACGACGGAAACCCAGATCGTCCAAGCGAAGAGCATGGGTGCCTCTGCGGTTCTCCTGACGGCAAGGGTCCTTCCGAGATCGGTGCTTGCGCACCTCATTACGACTGCGTTGCACCATGGACTGGCTCCCTTCGTGGAAGCGGTCAGCGAGGCGGAACTTGAGGCGGTGGTCCACGGCGAGGACTGCATCATCGCGATCAATAACAAGGACATCCGGCGCCAAGAACGCGGCCCAGCCGATATCAACAAGAGTCGCTCGCTTTTTGCGCATGCGCTCCTGACGGGCACCCGATGTCCGGTCAGCGCGAGCGGCATCGACGCGCCGGACGTCGCCGCTGGTCTCATCGCCGCCGGATTCAAAGGTGTGCTGATCGGCGCCGGACTTCTGCTCGCAGAGAGCATGCAGAGCTGGTTGCGTGACTTCAACCAGCACCGACAAGCGCTGAAGGGTTTCGCATGAATGGCATAGCTGCTTCGGTCATTGATTTTCCGGACCACGTCATCGAACAGGCGTGGAACCGGCCGACGGCGCCAGCGCTGCTCTGGGGCGGCAAGTGGCTGAGTTATGGCGATCTTCATAAGATGGTGCGGGACACCCGTTTGTCCCTCGAGCGGCTCGCGATTCCCGAGGGCGAGTGCGTCGGCATCCTCGCCAAAAAGTCGCCGCAGGCGATTGCGTTGATCTTAGCGTGCCTGATGGACCGACACTCGGTCCTTTTGCCATCGGTTAACCTGGGTGGTGAGACGCTACAGCGGCTTTTCGTGCAGGCCGGCTGCGGACAGGTCCTTTCACTGGGTGCACACTCGGCGGCGACCTCAGGCGAGTTGACGGGCGAGGTCGTGAGCGTGACACCCGTTGACGAGCGCTTCCGACCCGGGCCCTCTGGTGCTGGGGAAACCTCGTTGATGCTGACCACCTCCGGTTCGACCGGAGTGCCGAAGATAGTGCCGCTGTCGTTGTCAGCGATCGACCGGTTCACCGACTGGGCCGGCTCCCGTTTCGCGATCACGATCGGCACAACGGTCCTCAGCTACGCGCCGCTGAACTTCGACTTATGTCTTGTGGACATCTGGACCACACTCAAGCGCGGAGGATGCGTCGCGTTGGTCGACCAGGACCGAGCCACCAATGTCCGTTATCTGCTGGACCTGCTCACGACCAGTGATGTGCACGTCGTCCAAGCAGTGCCGATGCTGTACCGCCTCCTGATCGACGCGACTCGAGACGGTGCACGCCGTTTCGACAGCGTGCTTCACGTGATCGTCACCGGCGACAGCATCCCGCTCCGTACGCTGGAGGCGCTGCCTGCGCTGTTCCCGCGAGCGCGTTTTTACAATGTCTACGGCTCGACCGAGACCAACGACAGCTTCATTCACGAGATCGACGTTTCTCGTGATGCCGCTCGGCGCCACATCCCGATCGGTCAGCCCATCGAGGGGGTGAGCGCGCTTGTCGTCGGCGACGGAGATCGCGTCATCGAGGGATCAGGAACGGGTGAGCTGTGGGTCGCAACTCCATTCCAGACCAGGGGGTATCTCACCGAAGCGCTCAACGAGCACAAGTTCGTGTCACACCAGACGGTGACCGGTCAGCGGACATATTTTCGCACCGGCGACATCGTGCACCGGCACGGCGATGGCTCGATCACCCTGAAAGGCCGAACCGACAGCTACGTCAAGGTCCGCGGCGTGCGGGTCAGTACGCAGGCCGTCGAGCAGGTCATCCTCGAGCACGACGAGGTATTGGAAGTCGCGGTTATCGCGATCCCTGATGACGTGGCCGGGAACCGGCTGCACGCAGTCGTCAGACGGGATGAAGCTGGCCAGGTGAACAGCCTGTCCCTGCGCCAGCACTGCGCTCGCAACCTGGACCGGGCGGCTATTCCGTCGACCATAGAGATCATTACCACAGCCTTGCCGAAAACATCAACCGGAAAGATTGACCGGCAACATGCCCTGTTCAACCAGTCTGTGAGGAGAAAAGAAGATGATTGACCACACGAACACGATCAAAGATTTCATCATCGAGGAGTTCATGCCCGACGTTCCCGTCGAGCAGCTGGAAACGGACTATGACCTCTTGGCCGGTGGTGTCATCGACAGCCTCGGAGTGCTGCGGGTGCTGGTATGGCTGGAGGACACGTTCCAGATCCCGCTGGACGACGCGGAGATTGTCCCGGAGAGCTTCCGTTCGGTCGAGGCGATCAACGCCTTCATCGAACACATGCGTACCCAGGCCGATGCGGTCTGATCCCGAGCGCGACGTACTCGTCGCGCTCGTTCAGCAGAACTACCCCATCACCGAGGCAATGTGGCGGTCGTTCTGGAGCCGTCTCCGCAATCGCACGCTTCATCAGGGTGAAGCGGTTGCCCTGGTGGCGTCGCTGTCCACCCGGACGCCCGACACGACCTCGATGGGAGCGCTTCTTGCATCCCTTCGAGAGAACGACCAGCAACTGACCTGGGAAGCGTCCGCAACCGTGAACGTGGTCGGGACGGGTGGTGGCCCGACCACGTTCAACCTATCCACCGCAGCAGCGTTTGTCGCCGCGACCATCGGCGCCCGAGTAATCAAGACTGGCTCGCGCGCGTACACGAGTCGCTGCGGGTCCATCGACCTCTTGGAACGGCTCGGTGTTCCGCTGACCACCTCCTACGCGCAGACCGAGGCGATGGTGGAGTCCTTCGGGATCGCATTCGCCGGAGGTTTCGTGTATCCCAAGGAACTGCGGCTTCTCGCCCAGAGCATCTTGCCCTTCGACATGCGCGCCCTGGGGCGGTTCTTCAACTCATTTGGGCCGTTCCTGGCGCACGTGCCAGTCTCGGCGCAGCTCACCGGCGTCTCGGATCCAGCGTTGCTTCCCATCTTCAGGTACCTCGCGGCGCAACCCGGCCGCCGATTTTTGCTCTGTGCTAACAGCTTGGGCGTCGATGAACTCGTCAGCTTCGAAGAAAACGTCATCTACGACAGCGCCACTGACCATGAACTCCGGGTGAAGCCGGCGGAGCTCGGGCTGGGCGCGGGATTGCTGGAGGATCTGAAACCGGTGGCCGAAGGAGCCTCGGTCGTCACTCATTTCCTCGGGCTGCTCTCAGGTGATGGCCCACCGGCCGCGATTGAGAGCATCCTCCTCAATGCTGCTGCGCTCGCGATCGCGTGTGAGGTGACCGATGAATGGCCGCAGGCCTTGCGATCGGCGCGCGAGTCGATGGAACGTGGCCTTCCGCTGTGCCTGATCGAACGGATATGCGGACAAGAAAATTCCGTGCAGTACCGAGGACGGCGGTAATGTCCCCGTTCTTCGCCGCTCGCCGCACGGGATACATCGGGCTGGCGGTGTTCCTGAACGCTGGTGACCCGCCGCTCGACGTGCTCGAGGACCTAGTATTCCTGCTGGATGAGTGCCGCGTGGACTGTCTTGAGCTTGCGGTTCCGTTCCCGAACTCGGCCAGTGACGGGCCCACTATTCGGCGCTCCGCTCGCCGCGCGCTGGACAACGGCATCGATCTGGACACCGTCCTCACCTTCGTGGCGAATGTCCGCCCTCGGCTGTCGCATCTAAAAATCGCGCTGCTCGCGGACTGGAGCCACACGGTAAAAGCCATGCCGCTTCAGAAATTCGTGATCCACGTGCAGGCCGCACGAGCGGATGCCTTGTTGATCCATGCCCTGCCACCGAGGCTGCGACAAACGTACTACGAGACCGCTCGGCTTCTGGGCCAGCCCATCGTCACCACGTGTTACGCCACCTCCTCGAGCGCTGTGCTCGACGAAGCGGCGTGTCACGGGTCCGCCTACGTCTATCTTGCTGCGCACTTCGGCAGGACCGGAGCAGCCCCGCCCGACTACCACACACTGGCGCCGGTGATCAGCACCTTAGGCCAGAAGACAGAGATTCCGATCGCCGTCGGCTTTGGCGTTAAGGACCGGAGTCACATCGACGCGCTGCGCGACGTCGGGGCGAACGCGGCGATCGTGGGCAGTGTGTTGGTCGCCTGCATCGAGCGCGCCATCCTCGAGAACCGTGACGTGCTCAAGGAGACCCGTGCCCTCTTGCTTGCCCTCGGCTGGTCTTCTCCATAGCGCCTGGCCAGTTCATGTTGTATTCGACGTATCAATTTTGTGCCGACGTTGCTCTATTAAGTATCGTCGCCGCTAAGCGCGAAGAGACCACGACTATGGTAAGGGATTATGATGATCATCAGGGACTTGTCCACCGTGAAGACCGTCGACTGGGGAAACGGCCTGAGCCGCCGCTTCCTGCTGAAGGCCGATGGCCTCGGGTGCACGGTGACGGATACGATCGTTCGAGCGGGTACCAGCTCCCGGCTGGAGTACAAGAAACATCTAGAGGTGTGCTACTGCATCGCCGGCCGAGGCGAAGTGATCGATACCAGTGGTCATGTTCATACCATTGAGCCAGGCACGTTGTACGCCCTCGACAAGAACGATCCCCACTATCTCGTCGCATCACCCGATGAGGATTTGCGGCTCGTGTGCGTGTTCTCGCCGGCGCTCGAGGGAGACGAACGTCACAGCCTGGACTCAGAACAGTTCTCCCACTACTAAAAGACGGCGAAATTTTGTCACGTCAGGAGTGTGGAAATGATTAAGTGGAGCGACGAACAGCAGGCGTTGCGGAAGTCCTTTCGTCGGTGGCACGAGGCGTTCAGTGTCGGCCACATCGAGGACGATCGGGACAGCGTGTTCTCGCCGGAGAAATGGGACCTGGTCCGTGAGTCTGGCCTGCTTCGCCTGCCGTTCGATGCACAGTGGGGAGGTCTTGGCCAGAGCCTGCTCGCGACTATGTACGTGCTCGAAGACCTCGGGTACGGCTGCCGGGACGGCGGGCTGAACTTCTCAGTGGCCACACACATTGTCAGTGCCGGCATCCCGGTCCAAAGATTCGGTTCGAGCGACCTCAAGCAACGCTATATGACACGTATCTGCGATGGAGCGTCAATCGGCGCCCACGCCATCACTGAGCCGGACGCGGGCTCCGACGCCATGAGCATGAACACCACGGCCACCGTCGAAGGAGACTCTTTCATCCTTGACGGCAGAAAAACATTCATCAGCAACGGACCGGTCGCGGATCTGTTCGTCGTCTACGCGCGGACAGGCGCCAGCCAAGGCTTCCAGGGAATCACAGCGTTCGTCGTGGAGCGGGACACTCCGGGTTTCACCGTCGGGCCGAAAATTGAGAAGATGGGGTTGCGAACCTCTCCGTTCAGTGAGTTGACTTTCGACGGCTGCAAGGTGCCGGGAGCGAACGTTCTCGGCCGACCGGGGTCCGGTTTTTTCATACTCGAGTACGTCCTGGCGTGGGAGATTCTTTGTTTTTTCGTGATACTGGTCGGAGAGATGCAGCATCGTCTCGAACGTTGCATCGACCATGTCAAGAACCGACGACAATTCGGTCAGTCCATCGGTTCGTTCCAAGCCGTCGCCAACAAGATCGTCGACGGAAAAATCGGGGTTGAGACGTCTCGAAAATGGCTCTATGACACCGCTGAACGGCACGCTAATCGAGAGAACGTCACCATGGACATCGCCATTGCCAAACTGCTCACCAGCGAGGCCAACCTCGCCTCCGCGATGGCTGCCGTACAGCTCTTCGGTGCCAGGGGATACGTCACTGAGTACGGCCTCGAAAAAGATCTGCGAAACGCTATCGCAGGAACGATCTACTCTGGCACATCCGAGATGCAGCGCCACCGGATAGCCACGCTGCTCGGCCTCTGACTCCCGTCATCGTGGTTGCCGGCATCGCACCATGCGTCATCGTGGAACGGAGGAGAATGAAGACGGAAGGTCAGCTTGTCCAGAGCTGCGGTGCCATCGAGCTCAATCCTCGTCGTTGGCGCGCGCTGCCGTTCCTCCTTGTCGGACCTTTTCTGTCCCTCTTCGATCAGTTCGTCGTCAACGTTGCGGCAAGTCCCATCGGCGAAGACCTCGCGGCGTCTCCCCCGCAACTTGAGGCGATCGTCAGCGGCTACGGGTTGGTATACGCCCTCGGGCTAGTGACTGGCGGACGACTGGGCGACGCGTATGGCCGGAAACGAATGTATCGAGTTGGCCTGCTGATGTTCACGGTGACCTCGGCTCTGTGCGGGCTGGCGCTGAGCCCGACGGAACTGGTGGTTGCCCGATTGTTGCAAGGAGCTTCGGGCGCCGTGCTACTGCCACAAGTCCTCGCGCTGATCAGGGTCCAATTCTCAGACGATGAGCGTGTCCGAGCGCTGGCCGCGTTCGGTGTCTCCATCGGCCTCGGCCAGATCGGCGGCCAGGTGCTCGGCGGTGTGATCCCGTACTGGAATGTGTTCGGGCTGGCCTGGCGGCCGATCTTCTACATCAACGTGCCGGTATGCCTGATTGCCTGGGTCTGCTGCGGGTTGTGGTCTCAGGAAAGTCGGCCGAACAAACTGACTCGACTCGACCTACGTAGTTCGCTGTTGTCCTTCGCTGGGGTCGGCATGGTGCTGGTGCCCCTGATGGGCGGGCACCGGACGCCGTGGTGGCCCACGGGCATCGCGTCGATCGCTATGGGTATGCTGTTTCTGGTCGCTTTTCTGTCTCGGCAACGCAGGCTATCCATGGATGATGACGGCCAGCCACTCGTACCCACATGGTTATTTCGGACTCGCGGATTCACGATCGGCGTGTTGTTGAACGCGACGATGTACCTCGCAAACATTCCCTTCTTCTTCTTGCTTGGAATTTATATCCAGCGTCATCTGGGTGAGTCGGTGCTGACTGCAGGACTCACGTTTGCGCCGACCGGGATTGGTTTCATCATCGCCTCACGGATCGGCCCACGTCTGTACGCTCGTTTGGATCTGTGGGTGGTCTTGCTAGGCACCGCTCTCACCGCCGTGGGACTCGCGCTGAGCCTGGGTATCGTGCTTGCGGATGGAACCACGATGACCTGGCCATTGCCACTTGTCCTGCTGCTGTTCGGACTCGGTATCGGTACAACGTTGCCGATCGTGACAGGCACCGTGCTCCGCCACCTTCCGACGGAGCAATCCGGTGCGGGGAGTGGCGTGTTGACCGCGGCCCAGCAGATTTCAGGCGCTGTGGGAATAGCACTGTGCGGTGCGTTGCTCTTCACCGGTGCGGAACTAGGCCCAACAGGAAGCTCCCACGCTTACGCGCTGCCGCTCACTGTGCAGCTCCTCATGGCGATCCTGGCTCTGCTCTGCGCTTTCTGGTTAAAACACCACAGCCGGAGACAGCTCCTGTGACCGCAAAGGTTCAGCAGCCGGTGTCGCAGATCGATAGGTCAGGGCTCGTTTACCGCGTACGAACGGAGGTATTCGTAGGCCGCAGTGAGCGCGGCACGTAGTGGTGACAGCTGAGCATGGGTGTGGGCCAGCAGAGTGCCGCCTTGGACGGTCGCGAGGGTCACCACGGCCAGTGCGTGCGGGTCCGCTGAGGCTCGGAGCAGGCCGCTCGCCTTCATCCTCGCCAACCCGCTGGCCAAATACTCCGTCCACTCGCTGAAGATCGCGTCGAGACGGGTCCGCGCCGCCTGGTTAACGCCGGCCAGCTCGGAGGCGAGGCTGCCGAGGGGGCAACGGTGGGGTGTCTGATTGGCTTCCTGAATTTCGAGCACTCTCCGTAGCCATAGCTGTATGTCCGACCAGCAATCGATCTCCTTGGCGGTCATGCCCAATGCGGTGCGGGTGAGATCCCACTGCCAGTCGATGACCGCGATGAGCAGGTCCTGCTTGGACGTGAAGTAGTGATACATCTGGCTCTTGCCAGCTCCACAGCGGTCGAGCACATCCTCCACGCTGGTGGCTCGCACGCCATCGCGATGCATCAGCTCCGCCGCCGCTTCGACGATGCGGTCGTAGGTCCGTTGTCCTTGCGCGGTGCGGACTCGCTTCCTGGGCTGCGCACCGCTCGTTCTCATTTTGGTAATATTTGCTCCTTCCTCGCTGGCTGTACTGCATGGTACAGTCAAGTCAGTGTACTACTCGGTACATCGCCCGAAACATCAACAGAAACGAGGTACACCGGTGACCACGTCGACGCGCCCCGATGGAGCGCTGAACAGAGAACTGCGGGCAATGGTGGAGGGTGCCGGCCTGCCTGTGGAGGTCGCACAGACCATCGCGCGGGGGAATGCGCAGATCGAGCAGTCTGGAGAGGCCTGCGGCCTAGCGGTTGGCGACATAGCCCCCGAATTTACCTTGTTTGGCGCGGACGGACATCAGGTCCGCCTCTCCGAGCGGTTGGCCGAGGGACCGGTGATCGTTAGTTTCTACCGAGGAGCTTGGTGCCCCTTCTGCAACCTTGAGTTGCGTGCGCTGGCCTCGGCGTTGCCGAAGATCAAGGAGCTTGGTGCGTCACTGATCGCCATCAGCCCGCAGGCTCCCGATGAGTCGGCTGGCTTGGTGCAGCAACACCACTTGACCTTCGACGTGCTCAGCGACCTTGACGGTGCGGTCGCACGCGCATGGAAGCTGCGTTTCACCTTGTCCGATGAGCTCAAGGCGCTGTATCAGAATGTCTTCGAACTCGATCTCACGAAAGCCAACGCCGACGGCAGCTGGACGCTGCCGGTCCCTGGCACGTTTGTCCTGGACCGGCATGGCGTGATCCGGGCTCGCTACGTGTCGAGCGACTACACCACGAGGATGGAGCCCGAGGAGATCATCTCAGCCCTGGCCGCACTTGCGAGAGACGATGGGAGAAATTCGTGACTTTGACACTTGGGGACGGTCCGCTTGCTTCACGGTCGCCCGACACGGTCAATTACCGGATCGACGGCCCGGGACACCGGCTGTTCTGGCAACTTTTTCCGCGCCGGATACGAGCACTGCTCGGTGACCAGGTGGTCCTCGACAGCACCCGCGCGAACCTGCTACACGAGAGCAACGTGCTTCCCCAACTGTATTTGCCACGCACTGACATCCGAGTCGATCTGCTCGAAGCGAGTAAGCACCGTACACACTGCCCCTTCAAAGGTGACGCGGTCTATGAGTCGGTGCGCGTCGACGAGCGGGTCGCTGAGAACGCTGTGTGGAGCTACCCTGCCCCGGTCGACTCCGCCGCCTGGCTTGCTGGACACGTCGCTGTATACTGGGAATCAATGGATTTCTGGTTCGACGAGGACGAGGAGGTTTTCGGGCACATTCGCGACCCGTATCACCGGATCGACATCCGCCGTACCAGCCGCTCCGTGCGGATTGTCGTTGGAGATACCGAAGTCGCCGCAAGCCGCCGGGCACTACTGCTCTCAGAGACAGGCATGCCAAACCGCTTCTACCTACCACCGGCCGACGTACGCACCGAGTTTTTCGCTCTCAGTGCCACACACACGGTCTGCCCCTACAAGGGGAATGCGTCCTACCAGACCCTGCAGGTCAACGGTACAGTGATCACAGACGCGGTGTGGCTCTATCCCGAACCACTGCCGGACGCCCGCCAGATCGCCGGCTACTTCTGCTTCCTCGCTGACGGAATCCAGACCTGGGTCGATGGCAAGCCGCTCGATTGACGCCGCCGTCTCTTCGCCCTCGTAGATCACGAAGTTGTTCCACGGGGCTGCCACCGCTTGACCGTTGATCGGCGGCGCTTCGGAGAATTTTTCTTCGCGTGCTTTGCCCCCGGGTATGACAAAAGCGCCAAAAACATTGTGAATAGGTGTATCCACCGGCGGTAGGCGAGACAACCCTCCGGAGCCCGTCCGAAACGATCAGATTCCAGTCGGTGCAAGACTCAGACTTCCTGAAGTAGGTCATCAACGTCGATCGATACAGCGCTCGCTGGCGGCGAGCCACCATCCGCATTGTCGCGCCGCCTGCGTACCACCGGCTCCGGGCGTCGCTCCCGCATCCCGGTCAGCAACTCCTGCACCCCACGCCTCGCGGGCACCACCCGGTCCTTCGCGGGCCTACGATGTCCACAAGATTTTCCTGCGAAAGCCTCACAGGCGCCCCAGACCAGGGCTTGATCAAAAAACTGCTTCAGGAGGTCTAAGACTTGAGACCCATGGCGGAGCTGAATGGCGTTCCAGTCGACCTCGACCGGGTTCAGGTCCTGGCGTTGACCAACTACGGTCACTTCACGACGATGCGAGTCGACGACCAGCGGGTACGCGGTCTCGCACTGCACTTAGAACGCTTGATGCGGGACTGTCGCCAGGTGTTCGATGCCGACCTGGATCCCGACGGGATCCGACACCTCGTTCGCCATGCGCTGGCCGACGTCAGCGCATCGGTGGTGGTCCGGGTGACCGTGTTCGACCCCGCCCTCGAACTCGGCCATCCCGGTGCTGACGCAGAACCGCAAGTTCTGGTCACCATCCGGCCAGTTGCGCACACCTCGCTTCCCGCGCTACGCCTTCAGAGCGCTGTCTGTTGTCGCGATATGCCTGAGGTCAAACACGTCGGGTTGTTCGGTTCCCTTCATCGCAGGCGTATCGCGCAGCGCAATGGCTTCGGCGACGTGCTGTTCGTCGACGCCAACACCATCATCTCCGAGGCGGCCACGTCGAACGTCGGATTCGTCGACGGCGACCGGATCATCTGGCCCCAGGCGGACTGCCTCCTCGGCGTGACTATGCGACTGATCAGCCAGGCTCGGGACGAGCATGCCACCACCGTACCGGTCACTCTCGGCCAATTGGCCGACGTGGATGCGGTGTTCACCACCAACGCCGCAGTCGGTATCCGCTCCGTCAGCGCCATTGACGATGTCCATTGGCCGGATGAGCATCCGGCCTTGGACGTCCTGCGCAAGAAATACGAGAGTCTTTCCGCCGAGCTGTTGTAGCAATTTAAGGTCGGCGCGGGATCAGTCGGTAGTCGTTTCGGTGGTGGGGTCGGTAAAGACTCGGCTGCCGAGAAGGTCCTCGGTGGCCATCGTGGTGAGCTCTTCCCTATTTACTGGTTCGTCGGTCTCCATGAGGCGGCTCGCGTGCCGTAGCCGGGCCCGCTCGATCGCATTTCGGACACTGCGGGCGTTGGCGAATCGTGGTTGGTCCTTGCGGCGCTCCAGGTACACCCGGAAGGTCTTCTGGGCCTCGGGGGTGAAACTGTAACCCTCCGCGGTGACCATGAGCTTCCCGATGTCCTCCAATTCCTCGAGTGTGTAGTTGGGGAAATCGATGTGGTGCGCGATCCGGGAGCTCATTCCGGGATTGGACGCGAAGAAGGAATCCATCCGGTCCTTGTAACCGGCGAGGATCACCACGAGGTCCTCCCGCTGGTTTTCCATCACCTGCAGCAGGATCTCGATGGACTCCTGCCCGTAGTCCCGCTCGTTGTCCGCGCGGTAGAGGTAGTAGGCCTCGTCGATGAACAGCAGTCCGCCCATCGCCCGTTTGAGGACCTCCTTCGTCTTGGGCGCGGTGTGCCCGACGTACTGGCCGACCAGGTCGTCGCGGGTCACCGAGACCAGGTGCCCTCGGCGCAGGTAGCCCAGCCGGTGCAACATGTCCGCCATCCGCAAGGCCACGGTGGTCTTGCCGGTGCCTGGACTGCCGGTGAAGCTCATGTGCAGGTTGGGCCGGGAGGTGGACAGGCCGAACCGGGCGCGGGCCCGGTCGACCAGGAGTAGTGCGGCGATCTCGCGGATCCTGGTCTTGACCGGGGCCAGACCGACCAACTCGGCGTCCAGGGAGGCGAAGACCTCGTCGATGCCGGTCTCCGCGCGTTCCTTGGCGAGATCGACCCGGGCATCCGGCGGTAGCGTCTCGACTGCGTCGGCAACCTCGTCGGATGCCCCCGACCCGGCTTCGGATGCCCCCGACCCGGCCGGATTACGGCCGGGCTGGGACATACCGAACCCCACGCGAGCGGGTGCGTCGCTACCAGTCATTTCTGCCCGTTGTACCGGCTGCCATGTGGCGCGTCGGCAGCGTAAGGATGCATCGTGTAGCGGATGGTGCGGTCATGCCATTCCTGGCGCTCCAGCCGGAAGCCGGGCTCATTTGTTGGCCGCTGCACGATAAAGGACAGCGCGACGGTCTGCTTGCCGTAACTCGCGTTGTAGGCGTTGACTCTGATGTACTGCTCCGGCTTGGCCTTGCGGCAGGCGTTCACCTCGGCGAGCACGCCAGCGGCGTCGTGCAGGTCGAACATGGGCAACCCCCACATCTCCCAGTAG
The DNA here is from genome assembly GCA_049673305.1 of Pseudonocardiaceae bacterium. GTDB lineage: Bacteria > Actinomycetota > Actinomycetes > Mycobacteriales > Pseudonocardiaceae. The sequence goes on from JBATXM010000196.1 coordinate 57,487, forward strand.
ACATTGCGGGGGTGCGGGTCGTCGGTGAATTCCACTGAGCAGGGCCAGTCGTTGTCCAGCGCGTACTGGATCTGCGCGGTGATCTCGGCGTCGGTGAGTTCGGGCAGGAAGGAGAAGGTCCCCTGGGTGATTCTCATTGTCGGTTCCCTACTAGCACTGTCGGTTCCCTACTAGCTGGAGGTCGGTGTCTCGACCACGTCAGGCACGTCGGTCGACTCGTAGTTGAACGAGATGTCACCCCAGGTTGTCAGCGCGACGTCCAACTCACGGCTCTTCTTGGCGGCCGCCTTGAGAATGTCGTCACCCTCCTTGCGGTAGTCCCGCCCCTCGTTCCGTGCCTTGATCATCGCCTCCAGCGCGACCCGGTTGGCGGTGGCGCCCGCAGCGATGCCCATCGGGTGGCCGATCGTGCCGCCGCCGAACTGCAGCACCACGTCCTCACCGAGGTAGTGCAGCAAGTCATGCATCTGACCCGCGTGGATCCCACCCGAAGCCACCGGCATCACCCCCGGCATCGACCCCCATTCCTGGTCGAAGTACAGGCCCCGAACCGGGTTCGCCGGCACGTACCCCAGCCGCAGCGTGTCGTAGTAGCCCATGATCGCGTTCGGATCGCCCTCCAGCTTGCCGACCACCGTGCCGGAGTGGATGTGGTCCACCCCAGCCAGGCGCATCCACTTGGCGAGCACCCGGAAGTTCACCCCGTGGTTCTTCTGCCGGGCGTAGGTGGCGTACCCCGCGCGGTGCAGGTGCAGGATGCACCCGTTGGCCCGGGCCCACTTCGCCATCGACTGGATCGCGGTGAAGCCGATGGTGAGGTCGATCATGATGATGACGGTGCCGAGCTCCTTGGCGAAGGCGGCCCGCTCGTACATGTCCTCCATGGTGGCTGCGGTGACGTTGAGGTAGTGCCCCTTGACCTCGCCGGTTGCCGCCGAGGCGCGGTTCACTCCCTCCATCGAGTAGAGGTACCGGTCCCGCCAGCGCATGAACGGCTGGGAGTTGATGTTCTCGTCGTCCTTGGTGAAGTCCAACCCGCCACGCAGTGCCTCGTAGACGACGCGGCCGTAGTTGCGGGCGGACAGACCCAGCTTGGGCTTGGTGGTGGCACCGAGCAGTGGCCGGCCGAATTTGTCCAGATATTCCCGTTCTGTGATAATTCCGTGCGCGGGTCCCTGGAAGGTCTTGACGTAATGCAGTGGGATCCGCATGTCCTCCAGTCGCAGCGCCTTGAGCGCTTTGAACCCGAACACATTGCCGATGATCGAGGAGGTGAGGTTGGCGATCGACCCCTCCTCGAACAGGTCGATGTCATAGGCGATGTAGGCGATGTACTGGCCTTCCGCGCCGGGCACCGCCTCCACCCGGAAACACTTGGCCTGGTACGTCTTGTAGTCGGTGAGCCGGTCGGTCCAGACCACCGTCCAGGTCGCGGTCGAGGACTCGCCAGCGACCGCCGCGCCGGCCTCCTCCGGCGGTACCCCGGGCTGCGGAGTGATCCGGAACGCGCACAGGATGTCGGTGTTCTTGGGCTGGTAGTCGGGTTCCCAGTAGCCCATCTCCGCATAGGGGATGACCCCGGCCGACCAGCGATCTGTCTTCTTTTTTGTCGATTTCGTCGATGAGCCGTGGACTTCGGTGTCGGTCACGCCTGCCTCCTCTGGCCAACTCTGAGCTTGGCGGTACACAATCAGTCTGTCTATCAAGTCTTTGGCTTTGTCTCTGTACTGATTGCTCAGGGGTTGCGATGACTGAGTCTCGGCTGCGCACGCTGGTGGCGTTGGCCGCCGCTGGATCGGTGCGCGGCGCCGCCAGCCGCCTGACGGTGACCGAGTCCGCCGTGTCGGCCTCGATCGGCGCGTTGGCACGGGAGCTTGGCGTGCCACTCGTGGAGCCGGTGGGCCGAGGGCTGCGACTGACCGCGTCGGGTGCCGTCTACGCCCGATACGCCCGCCGGGTCTTGGGATTGCTCGACGAGGGTGCGGCGGCTGCGGTCCAGGAGCTCGACCCGGAGCGGGGCCGGCTACGGCTCGCCGCGGTCACCACCGCCGGGGAGCACCTGCTGCCTGCCTTGCTGGCGGAGTTCCGCCGGCGGCATCCGAGAATCGCGCTGGCCCTGGAGGTGGCCCCCAGCGCGCAGGTGTGGGATCTGATCGGCGCCCACGAGGTCGATCTGGTCATCGCCGGAGCGCCGCCCTCGGGGGTCGAGGCGCGAGTGGTCGCTACCAAGCCCAACGAGCTCTTGGTCGTGGCGGCGCCCTCGGTCGCCGAGGCGTTTGACTGGGCGAGCACCCCATGGCTGCTGCGCGAGCAGGGGTCAGCTACCCGCACCAGGGTCGAGGCATACCTGAAGTCCCAGCACGTCGCACCACCCCGCCTGGTGCTGGGCTCCAACGGGGCGGTGGTGGCCGGCGCGGTGGCCGAGCTCGGGTGCACGCTGGTCTCCCGGGATGCCATCGTTGACCTGCTCTCCGACGGGCGCCTCGTCGGGGTGCCCACTCCGGGAACCCCGCTGCGACGGCCGTGGCATGCCGTCGCCGGTGCCCACTCCGGCGCCTCCACCTGGCTGTTCGTCCGGCACTTGCACGCATCGGGTTGGCGACCACGCGGTGTGCGGCCTAGGCTCGATGGTGGCGGCGTGGACCAGCCCGTCGCGGCGAAGGGAGGGCCATGATCGAGGCGCTGCACGAAACCGCCCAGGCGATGGTGAGCCGGCCACGTGGCATTCTCGCGGCCGACGAGAGCATTGGCACCATGTCCTCCCGGTTGGCGAAAGCCGGGGTTGCGGTGACCGAGGAGAACCGGCGGGCCTACCGTGAGATGCTGATCAGAACGCCTGAGCTGCACAGTGGCATCAGCGGAGTGATCCTGTCCGACGAGACCTTCAACCAGAAGCTCGAGGATGGGCAGAGCTTCCCGCTTGCCCTGCACGCGCTGAACATCCTGCCGGGCATCAAAGTCGACACCGGCGCGAAGGATTTAGCCTTCTCGCCCGGTGAAAAGGTGACTGAGGGTTTGGACGGCCTGCGCGAGCGACTGAAGGATTACGCCTCACGCGGTGCCCGTTTCGCCAAATGGCGTGCCGTGATCACCATTGGTGATGGCAGGCCGACCCGACGCGCGCTGCGGGCGAATGCGCACGCGCTGGCGCGGTATGCCGCGCTGTGTCAGGAGTCGGTCGTGGTGCCCATCGTCGAGCCTGAGGTCTTGATGGATGGTGAGCACACCATCGAGCGGTGCGCCGAGGTGACCCGCTCGGCGCTGGAGTATGTGATGGCGGAGCTGGACGAGGCTGGGGTGGATCTCGCTGGCACCGTGCTCAAGCCCAATATGGTCGTGCCGGGTTCGGAATCGGGCCGCCACGCCAGCCCCGAGGAGGTCGCCGAGTGGACCGTGGCCACGCTGCGGGCGGTGCTGCCGGAGTCGCTGGCCGGGGTCGCCTTCCTTTCCGGCGGTCAGTCCCCGGAGGTGGCCACCGCGAACCTGGCCGCGATGCAGAAGCACGAGACACCGTGGCCGCTGACCTTCTCCTTTGGGCGGGCGTTGGTCGCCCCGGCCCTGGAGGCCTGGCACGGGGATCCCAGCCTGGTCGCTGCGGGCCAGCGGGCGCTGGCCGACCGGGTCGAGCCCAACTCAGCCGCAGTGTCGTGACAGCGGTGTCGTGACAGCGGGTGGCGGGTCAGCGGAAGAGGCCCTCGCGCAGCGCCGTTGCCACCGCCGCCGCCCGGTCGGTCACTTCCAGTTTGCGGTAGATGCCGCGCACGTGGCTCTTGACCGTTTCCTCGCCGACCACCAGTTCGGTGGCGATGGCCCGGTTGGATGAGCCGGCCACCATCAGCGCGAGCACCTGGCTCTCCCGTGGGGTCAGGCCCAGATGCGCGCCAGGCCAGTATTCGCCGGCTTGGAGCCGGGCAGCGGAGGCCCCGGCCCGGGCGCTGAGGCCGTCATCGATGACCACGGTGCCCGCATGCACCCGGTGCAGTTGTTCGACCAACTCCGGGCCGTCGATTCGCTTGAGGAGATAACCCGCCGCTCCCGCCTGCATGGCTTGGAACAGGTACTGCTCGTCGTCGTAGACGGTGAGCAGGACGACCCGACGCCCGGGGGAGTCCTGCACCAGGTCGCGGCACAGGTCCAGCCCGCTCTCCCCGCCCAACCGCACGTCCGCAAGGACGATGTCGGGGTTCAGCCCAGCCACGACCCGTCGCGCGGTCGCCGCATTCGCGGCTTCGCCGACCACTCGCACGTGCCCAGCGAACCGACTGAGCATAGCTTTGAGGCCAGTCCGAACCATCTCATGGTCATCGACCAGGACCACGCGGAGCGGCTGGTCTTCCATGCGCTGAGTGTAAGCAGCTTACGCGGCCTGGTCGCCTGACACGGTGTGGTGACAAGGTGCGAAAACGGATTCCCCTCGCCTTTCCCTCTCGGAGGGGACGCCGGGCGGCGGCCGACGTGCTTACCCTCAGGTACGGCGCTGTGAGCCTCGTTGGCGGCTTTGCGGAAAACTTGCGGAGAAAAGGGGTGTTATCGTGCCCGATAAGTTGTTGCGAATGGAGCGAGCCGGGTTCAGCACGTCGCGGCCGGTGATGCTCGCGATCGCCGGAGACAGCGCTGCGGGGAAGACCACGCTGACCAAGGGCCTGGTGGACGCGCTGGGCGCCGATCGGATCACCTCCCTGTGCGTGGATGACTATCATCGCTATGACCGGCAGGAACGCAAGGGACTGCCATTCACCGCGCTGCACCCGGACTGCAATTACGTGCAGATCATGGAGCAGCACCTGCAGCTGCTGGCCACCGGCCAGCCGGTGCTCAAGCCGGTCTACGACCACCACACCGGTCAGCTCACCCGACCCAAACTCATCGAGCCCACCGAGTTCGTGATCGTGGAAGGCCTACTGCCGCTGCACACCCGGCTGGCCCAGGCGTGCTTCGACATCACCGTGTACCTCGACCCGCCCGAGCACATCCGCCGCGACTGGAAAGTCAAGCGGGACACCACCAAGCGTGGCTACACCCCCGAACAGGTGCTGGCTGAGCTCGACAAGCGGGAGCCGGAGTCCGAGAAATTCATCCGCCCACAACGATCCGCCGCCGATATCGTGGTCCGGTTCGGCCCCATTGAGGTCCGTGATGACCCGCCGGACACCCCGCTGTCCGCTGAGCTGACGTTGCGCCCGACGATCCGCCACCCCGACCTCACGGGGGTATTCCGGGAGTCTGACCGGCGCGCCATGCACCTGCGGCTGGACCGTGACGAGGACGGCAGGCCGGTGGAGGCGCTGCACGTGCACGGGTACGTGTCTCGGGAGGAGAGCCGGCTGCTGGAAAAGGCGATCTGGACCAAGCTCGACACCGAAACGGAGCTGCCATCCTCGTTAGGCCAGATCGATGAGGGCACCCGCAGTGAACCACTGGCGATCACCCAGCTGTTGCTGCTCTATCACCTGCTCGACTCCGTCCGCTGACGGTAGACGGTGCACAAGCATCCATAAGCGCCCGCGAAACCACCCCGAAAGGTGCACAAGCATCCATAAGGCCGTCCGGGGGCGGGTGAAAAGGTGCACAAGCATCCATAAGACCCTGCACGGGCGCGGGTGGTGGGGGCGTTCAGTGGGGTGCCCAGACGCTGGAGGCGTCCCAGAGCATGCCGGCCAGCTGCTCGGCTTCTTGGCGGGTCAGCACGACTGTGGTCGTGATCCTTCCGTTGCCGGTGAGCCACACATGCCCAGCCCCACCCACGCCCTTCCGGGTGACGATCAGGGTGGTGGGTTCACCCTCCAGCATCTGGGCCCGCAACATCGCGCGGAACGTCTCGTCTGGGGCAGGGGTGCATCCGTCTGGTTTGTCGTTCATGGTGGGTAAGGCAACCGGAGTGAGCGGTAGACCGGAAGTGGTGCACGAGGTGCGTTTCGGTGCCCGTGGTGCCCACCAGCCGCGTCCCGGTTCCCTCCCGGGGGCCAGCGCGTTACGGTGCGGTACCACCAGCCAATGACGATCACGGACACTGGGGATGATGGACTCACCTGGCGCGCTCGCTGCCGTGCTCACCGAGTTGGGCTGGAAGCCCGAGGTGCTGGCTCGGCGGCTGAACAGCGTCGCCACCGTGCACGGGCGTCCCGAGCGGGTGCACGCCAAGACGCCCTACAAGTGGCTGCGCGGTGATCGGCCGCGCTCTCCGTGGCCCGCGCTGATCGCCGCGCTGGTGTCCGACGAGATGGGGCGCTCCATCACCGCCGCCGATCTGGGTTGGGGTGGTGATGACGTCGAGGTGGTCTCGGCGATCAGTGGGTTGGTGTTGCCCTGGACTGTGGCCGGGAGCTTGCACGCGGTGCGGGTGGTGACCGATGCTGGGAGGATGGACCGGCGGATTCTGCTGACGTTGCTGGGTGCCGCGTCGTGCGTGCCCGCCCACGAGTGGTTGATCGCCCGCCCTGACGCCGGGGTGGCTCGCGCATCCGGCTCACCACTGCCGATCGGGGTGGTCGATCACCTCGATGACATCGCCGGCCGGTTGCGCCGGATGGATGACCAGCTTGGCGGCGACACGCTGCTGCCGTTGATCCGCGTGAATCTGCGGTACGTGCAGGGCCTGCTCGACCAGCGTCGCTACTCCGATGCGGTCGGGCGCCGACTGCACGCTAACGCCGGAGAATGGATGCGTTTGGCCGGCTGGTCCGCATGGGAGGGTGGGCACAATCCACAGACCCAGCGGTACTGGGTCGCCGCGCTGCACGCCGCGCACGCCGCCGGGGACCGGGCACTGGGCGCCAATGTCGTGGCACTCATGTCCGCGCTGGCCAAAGACCTGGGCCAGATCCGGGAGGCGGTCACGCTGGCCGAGACCGCCCGAGCGGGTTACCCCGGGGCCTCGCCCCGGGTCGCCGCGCTGCTCGATCTGCGCGCGGCCGAGGCGCATGCTTGTGACCGCGCGGTCACCGAGTGCCGCCGCGCCCTGGACACCGCCTTTGACCGGCTCGGCGACACCCCCGGATCCTCGGGTGAGCCAGACTGGTGCTACTGGATCGATGAGGCCTCGGCTCACGGCTTTGCCGGCCGCTGTTACCTGCACGTGCAGGACTGGGGCCGGGCCCGGCAGCACTTGCGCACCGCGTTGCAGCTGCGAGACCCCAGCTACGCCCGCGACGGCGCGCTGGACCACATCAAGCTCGCCACCACCTACCTGCGCCAGGACCAGCCTGAGGTCGAGCACGCCGTTACCCTGGCCACCCGCGCGGTGCAGACCCTCACCGGTGAGGTCGACTCCACCTACGTCGTCGGCCACCTCGCCTGGCTCCTCGGCGACTTCGCCCCCTACCGGCGACGGCCCGCCGTCCGCCAATTCACCGAGCAGGCCGCCGGACTCCGCACCTCGGCCGCTGTCTGAACGCCGCTGTCTGAACGCCTCAGTCCCGGCTGACCGCGAGTTGCTCCCCGGCGAGCAGCTTGCCGATGCTGCGCAGTGCCGGCAGATCGTGCACGTCGGCGGCTAGTGCCGGTACCTCGACGACTGCGACCGCCGGATGCGCGTGACGGAACCGGGCCAGCAGCCGGCGTTCCCGCCCGGCCAGGGCGACCCGGTCGGCGTGCAACCGCAGCACCGCCGCAGCCAGCGCAGCGGCTGGGCCCGCTGCTTCCAACGCATCAGCCACCGTCTCGGCCTGCGCCGCCGGCAGGTCGGCGAGCACCGGATGGGTTCGGTTGAGCACCAGCCCGGCCAGGGGCATCGATTCGGTGACCAATCGGTCCACGAAGTAGGCCGCCTCGCGCAGTGCGTCGGTCTCCGGAGTGGCGATCACCACAAACGCCGTTCCCCGAGCGCGGAGCAGCTCGTAGGTTGTGGTGGCGCGCTCCCGAAACCCGCCGAACATGGTGTCGAAAGCCTGCACGAACGCCGAGGCGTCAGCCACCATCTGCCCACCCAGGATCGTCGAGATCGTCCTGGTGAACAGCCCGAACCCAACACCCACCAGCCGCCGTACGCTGCGACTACCGGCCCGCGCTGGGCCAGACAACAGCCGGATCATCCGCCCGTCCAGGAATGCGGACAGCCGCTGCGGGGCATCCAGGAAATCCAGCGCGGAGCGCGAGGGCGGGGTGTCCACCACGACGAGATCCCACTTACCAGCCGCCACCAGCTGCCCCAGCTTCTCCATGGCCATGTACTCCTGGGTGCCGGAGAACGATGAGGAGATGGCCTGGTAGAAGGGGTTGGTGAGGATGTGGGTGGCTCGCTCGGGGCTTGCGTGCGCCTGCACCATCTCATCGAAGGTTCGTCGCATGTCCAGCATCATCGCGTGGAGCTGGCCGCCGGCTACCTCGATCTGCTCGGTGGGTGCCACCAGGCGGGGATTGTTGGTCAGCTCCGGTAACCCCAGCGACTGAGCCAGCCGTCGCGCCGGATCGATCGTGAGCACCACCACCGACCGACCGCGCTCGGCTGCCCGCAGCGCCAGCGCCGCCGCCATCGTCGTCTTGCCCACCCCGCCCGCACCGCAGCACACCACCAACCGAGTGGCCCGGTTGCCCAGCAGCGCGTCGATGTTCAACGGCAGCGGCGGCCTCATCGCACCCCCTGCTCGCGGAGCGCTTCGGCGAGCTCGTATACCCCGCCGAGATCGACTCCATCCCCCCCGACGTCGGTGAGCTCGGGCAGCTCGATCAGGGGCATGCCGGCGTCGGCGAGCCTGACCCGAGCCTGCTGCTCGGCGTTCACCCGCACCGCATGTTCCACGGTCTCGGCGACCAAGCCCTCGAGCACGGCCGAGTCCAGGTCCAGGCCGGCGGCGAGTAGCCCGGCGCGAACCCGGTCGGCATCGACCTGGCCGTTGGCCGCAGCGTGCACCGCCTGAGCGGGCAACCGGGAGGGTCGCGCCCGGTTGATCAGTACCGCACCCGGACGCAGGTCCGCCAGATCCAGCTCCGTGACGGTCTCCAAAGTTTCGGCCACCGGCAAGTCCTCCAGCAAGGTGACCACGTGTACCGCGGTGTCCGCCGAGTGCAGCAGCTGCACCACTCCCTTGCTCTGGCTGTGGATCGGGCCCACCTTGGCCAGCTCGGCCATGGCTCTGGTGACGTCGAGAAACCTCACCACCCGCCCGGTCGGTGGAGCGTCCAGCACTACCGCGTCGTAGGCGTGGACGCCCTTGGTTGCTCGGGTGGTGGCCTCCTTCACCTTGCCCGTGAGCAGCACGTCTCGCAGCCCTGGTGCGAGCGTGGTGGCGAACTCGATCGCGCCCATCCGGCGCAGGGTCCGGCCCGCGAAGCCCAAGTTGTAGAACATCGCGAAATACTCCATCAGGGCTTCCTCGGCGTCCACCGCCAGCGCCCGGACCTCGCCGCCGCCGGGGGCGACCGCGATGCGCCGTTCCTGGTAGGGCAGCGGGGCGGTGTCGAACAGATGCGCGATGCCTTGGCGTCCCTCGACTTCCACCAGCAGGGTTCGTCCGCCCCCCGTGGCCAGCGCCATAGCCAGCGCGGCGGCGGCCGTCGTCTTGCCGGTCCCACCCTTGCCCGTGACGACGTGCAGGCGAGCCCGCACCAGCTCATCAGACCACACAGCCGTGAGCCTAGGCTGCACGCTCATGACCACATGGGAGTACGCCACCGTGCCGCTGTTGACGCATGCCACCAAGCAGATCCTCGACCAGTGGGGAGCTGATGGTTGGGAGCTGGTCACCGTCATGCCTGGGCCGACGGGAGAGCAGCTGGTGGCCTACCTCAAGCGCCCGAAGTCGTGAGCTGGTCGGCCCGGCTGGCCGAGCTGGGGTTGGTGTTGCCGCCGGTGGCCGCTCCGGCCGGGGTGTACCTGCCTGCGGTGCGCAGCGGCTCCCTGGTGTTCACCGCAGGCCAGCTCCCGCTGGTCAACGGCACGCTGGCGGCCACCGGCACGCTCGGAGCTGAGATCGGTACCGAGCGCGGTCGGGAGCTGGCCCGAACCTGCGTGCTCAATGCGTTGGCTGCGGTGGACGATCTGGTTGGGCTCGACGCGGTGGTCCGGGTGGTGAAGGTAGTGGGATTCGTGGCTTCGGCACCCGGGTTCACCGCCCAGCCCGTTGTGCTCAACGGCGCATCCGAGCTGCTCAGTGACGTGTTCGGCGCAGCGGGAGCGCACGCCAGGTCCGCCGTCGGGGTCGCCGAGCTACCCTTGGGCGCCCCGATCGAAGTGGAGCTGATCGTCGAAGTCTCCTGAGCCGGGTTACACCGCGACGATCTCAAGGTGCTGCTCCAGGCCTGTGAAGTCCGCACTGTTTCGGGTGTAGAGCCGAGCGCTGTGCACGTGGGCAGCGGCCGCGATGAGCAGGTCCATGACCCGGAAGCGGGGTTGGCGGCCGTGCTGGGCCATCGCCGTCGCGAGCATGCCGTAGCTCGCCGTCACCGCGTCGTCGACGCTGGTGTCCAGCACCGCGCGCATCAACGGGACCAGGGGTTCAGGTGTGAGTCTTCGAGCAATATGCGGTCATGTTCCCACTGCGGATCTTCCGGACCGGAGAACAGGTCCGCGACATCCGCGTAGTGCCGTCAGAAACGGGCGGTGGCGCTCTGGAGTACGGCGACAGGATGCCCACTCACCGTGATCGTCATCTGAGACGTGGCTCGTGACAAATCGGACAGCTACCATGCGGTGAGCACAATCGGGCGCTCCCCACAGGTCTGAGGTGGACGGTCATGGCCGAAGCGCGTGGCGTCTTGATCACCGTGGCATTGATCGGTGCCGCTGGGGCGGTCATCGCGGCGCTGATCACCAGCTCTGGCAAAGAACTGATTCCTGGCTCACCAGGCCCGTCCCAGGTGGCTTCCGGACGGATTTTTCCGAAGCTGCCGTTGGTTGCGCGGCCGTCGGTGTTTCTCAGCCGCGACAGCGGTCCGGCAGGTACGGTGGTCCGGGTCAGCGGCGAGGGCTTCGCGCCAGGCGAGCGTGTCGTGCTGCGCTTCCACACCGAGCAGATCGGGTCGACCACCGCCGATGGCGCGGGAAAGTTCTCCAATGTGGCGGTCACCATCCCAGGCTCGTTCGCTAAGTTCGCCCCCCAGCAGTTCTCGGTGAGCGCGGTGGGGCACAACAGCGTCGGTCATGATGAGGCGCCGTTTACCATCACCGGCTGACGTCACTCGCCAGTCTCGGCGCACTGAGCGCGCCCAAGATTGGGTTGCCCCGGCTTTGCCGGGCCGGCGTTGACCTGGCCAGGGGAAAATCGTTATCGGTTCGGGAATGCCTGCTCTACGATCAGGCGGTCCGGGGACGGGGTTGAACCTTGTAGCGCGGCCTCACGGAGGGGTACATGTCGGTCGGCCAGCCCCACCGGTCCAGCGTCTTGCTCATTGAGCGCCTGTTGTGGAACCGCGCGCTCGGCGGGCCGGCTCGCCCGCAGCCGGTAGTCGTGTTGCTGGGGCCGGCCGGCTCGGGCAAGAGTGCCGCCCTCACCTCGATATCCAGAGCCTGTGGCGCCGGGGTGGTCCATGCCCTGGTCAACCTTCCATCACGATGAGCCAGCTGCGGACCCACCTACCACAGTGGAGACACTCGCGTGGGTCGCCTACGACCTGTCCCGCAAGTGGAAGGCACGCCCGAGTGCCCGGTTCACCAGGTTCACCCTGGGACTCATCGCGGTGCAGGCGTCCCTGGATGGGTTGTCCCGCGAGCAGGCGAAAGACACGCTGCGTGTCTTGATCAAGGAGTTCACCCGCAATCCGAGGACGGACCGGGTCATCAAAGGACTGGTGGACGGGCTGGTCGACTCCGCGAAGAGCGCGGATGCCCTGTCAGCTCTGCCGGCGGAGATCATCAGGAGGGTGCTCCCCGCGCTGATCCGAACCGTTGCCCGCCAACCAGTGGGCCGGGCCAAAGAGTGGCACTCCGACATTCCAGAAGCCGAGGGCGCCACACCGCTGGACGCGCTCGTCTCGCTCAGCCGCATGAAGCCCACTGAGATCACGGATTGGCTCACCGCGGCGTTCCTCGCCGACATCCGGGAAAGCCACCCGCGCCTCGCCGGGCCAGACCGCCACAGCCGGTGCTCGTGCCCCACCCTGAACCAGGCTCGGCACTGGCACAACTGGGTGCTCCTGGTGGACGGCATCGACCACCCGGGCGGCGCGACGTTCATCACCGACCTGCTTGCCGCTCGAGAACGTCACTTGCGCCAGCATCCCGGCGAGCATGACACGCTCCTGGTCGTCGCGACCAGCAGCCGATGGGACAGTCACTGGAAGTCCAGGTGGCAGGCCCCTTGGCGGCCCCCGCTGGAGAACATCGGCCGAGCGCGGGCCGTACCGCGTTGCCATGACGCGAGCTACGAGCACTGGGCCGCTCAGGTATCCGACGCGCCTCGGCTCCCGTATTACCCGGTGCTGCTCGAACCGCTCACCATCGAGGAGACCGCCCGCATCCTGGGGATCAACCAGCGCGCGCCGGAGTGCGTCCTGGCCCAACGTGCCACCGGCGGCCCGCCCACGGCGGTTCATCTGCTCAAGGGATTGTTGCGGGAGCGGCAGTTCCAGCCCGGTGCCCGCGACGTTCTCGAGCCGGTTGACCCGGCTCGCACCGATGCCGATCCCTGGCGTGAGCGCTTGGCCGGCCTGCGCCTGGCCCAGCGTCTCCCGGACGTCGGCATCGACGAGTTCGTCACCGCCGCCCCCTTCGCCACCGCGCCATGGCTGCTGCCCCACGACGCGACGAGCCTGATCACTCGACCCCACGTCGGGCGCATCCTCACTGAGTTGCGCACCGCCCTGTGGATCACCGCGTCGACCCGCAGGGGCGTCACCCCGAACGACGCCGAGCTGCACCCGTGGATCGCCCGGACGCTCGTGTCCGCCCTCGCTCGGAATGGCACCCGCTACCGGGACCAGTTCGAAGCGTTGCTCGATGACCCGGAAACCTCCGGTGATCCAGTGCGCAAGACGTACTGCCAGCTGGCTCTGGGACGGATCAGTGAGGTGGTGGACGCCTTCGAGGCCAGCTTCGACCACGGCCCGCATCAGGAATGGATCGACCGGCTCGAACTGGTTACTGGCGCGCCCGACAATCAGCCGCTCGACCGCAGCTGCGCGGAGCTCTACGAGGCACTCGTCACGACGACCATCGACAAGACGCCGCGTGACCGGTCCGCAGTGGGCAACATCATTACTCGGTTGGTCACGGCTCGCTGGTTGGCGACCAATCCCTTCGCCGTGCCCGATCCGACCCAACGCGACATCATTCAGCACGCGTACGGAGAGGAGCTCCCGCCGCTGTCCAGACGGCCCGATGTCGCCGCGCTGTACGAGGCTGCACGGCGCGCCGCTGACCCGTTACGCCGACACTGAACGGACCTGACCATGACCATGTTCCACGGCAGGCTGACCGGCTTGAGGCGTCGAATACGGGGCAGCGACTCTCCTGGTTTTGTGATTGTTCCCAATTTCTTCCGACGTCGCTGGATCATCAGCTCGCTGGTGGTCGTTCTTGTCATCGGGTTCGGATACCTTGCCTGGTGGAGCCAGTCGCAGAAATGCGGTCGTGGCATGACCGCGATCGGATCGCCCTACGTCTGCGTGGGCCTGGATCTGGACTCAACAGCGCTCAGGGAAGCCGACCCGCTGGCTGACCTGGAGAACACCATCTCGGAGAACAACAGAGCGATTTCTGAGCCGTTCGCCACTATCGTGGTGCTCCAGGACCTCACTCCGGATCCCAGGAGCGACAGCGTGGCGTTCCGGTCGCGGCGGCACGCTGTCGAGGGCGCGATCACCGCCGTGTCGCGGGCGAACGACCCGAAGATTTCCGGCGCCATCCCGAAGATCAAATTATTGCTCGCGAACTACGGTTTCGAGGCCGGTTCCTGGCTCCAGGCCGTAGATGCCATCAAGCAGGCTCGCCTGAGCGGGCACATCGTCGCGGTGACCGGAGTCGGCGAGAGCCGGGACACCACTCGCGCCGCAGTCGCATCCCTGTCGGACGCGGGCGTCGCCGTGGTGGGCGGGGATGCCACCGCTGACAACCTGAACCTTGCTCCGGGGCCGGGAGGCAAGCGCAGCACGAACTTCTTTCGGGTCTCTCCCACGAATACCGAGGAGGCCAAGAGCCGCAGCGAGGTACATCACGCAGCACAGCTATAACAAGGTGCTCCTCGTCAAGGACATGAACGAGGGTGACAGCTATGTGCAAACCCTCGGCAACGCCTTCGCGGCCAACGTCAAGGCAGACAGCACCGAGCCCTATCGATCACCGGACGAGCCGCTGCAAACCGCTACTCGCGAGCAGTTGATGGTCAGAATTTTTGCCCAGATGCACAGTGACATCTGCGCGATCAAGCCCGACCTGATTTACTTCGCCGGTCGCGGCACCGACCTGGGGTACTTCTTTACCGCGATGTCCTCGAGTGGCGCGTGCGGGCTCGGGTCACTCGATGTAATGACCGGTGATGATGCCGAAAACCTGGTTGGCGGGCGGATATCGACGTCCGGCGACGTGAGCTTCACGGTGTTCTACACGGCCTTTGCGTATACGGATGAGTGGAGCGGTTTCCCGCCAGGATCCGACTATGTCAAGAACTATCGGGACTTCATCGAGGCGTTCGCTCGGAAAAACTTCAAAGAAGCGAACCTTGATGATGGTGAAGCCATGGTGACCTACGACGCTGTGCAGGTGGTGGTTTCCGCGACCCACAATGATCCTTTGGCCACGACCGAACCGGAAACTGTCGCCAACTTCCTCGTCGGTACTCGTTGCCACAACTACGTTCCCGGTGCCAGCGGCCCCATCGCGTTTGACCCGGATGGCAATCCCATCGACAAGGCGGTGCCGATCCTGCAGATTCACGCCAACGGCACGGTGACACAGAAAGACCTGGCGTGGCCAACCGGACAACCGCTCGACCCCACCTCAACGTGTTGAGTCAACCTCGAACCGGTCGTGGCACGCTCGGTTGCACGAGGGTACGGCGAGACCCGCCTGCGCCAAGTACCCGGCGCACATGATGTTGATCACAAGCAGAGCGGAGGCCGCCGTTAGCGGGCGCGGCGGGCCAGGCGCTGGGGTTCCAGGATGAGCACGCTCTTGCCTTCCAGGCGTAGCCAGCCGCGGTGGGCGAAATCGGCGAGCGCCTTGTTCACCGTCTCTCGGGAGGCGCCTACCAGTTGGGCGATTTCCTCTTGGGTGAGGTCATGGGTCACCCGAAGCATGCCGGCCTCCTGGGTACCGAAGTCGTGCGCGAGCTGCAGCAGCGCCTTGGCCACCCGCCCCGGCACATCGGTGAAGATGAGGTCAGCGAGCATGTTGTTGGTCCGGCGCAGCCGTCGCGCGATCACCCGCAGCAGCTGCTCGGCGATCTCTGGTCGTTTAGTGATCCATTCTCGCAACGCGGCGCGATCCATGCTGACGGCGCTGACCTCGGTCACCGTGGTGACCGTCGAGGTCCGTGGCCCCGGATCGAAGATCGATAGTTCACCGAACATGTCCGAAGGCCCGAACACGGCGAGCAGGTTTTCCCGCCCATCAGGCGAGCGCCGCCCAATCTTGACCTTGCCTGACAGGATGATGTACAGGCGGTCGCCCGGTTCGCCTTCGGCGAAGATGACGTGGGCCCGGGGGAAGTTGACCTGCTCCAGGCTAGCCCTCAGCGCCTGAGCTGCCGACGGGTCGACACCCTGGAAAATGCCGGCCATCGCCAAGGGGTCGTTCACCGCATTCCTCCAGCTGAGCCAAGCGGAACGGGCCTCGCCGTCAAAGGGCCTACTCCAGTGCCGTCGATCACATCGGTGGAGTCTAGGACCGTTGCGGGGTGTGGCGTGACGTGGCTAGACCAACGTTACGTGGATCAGTGCCGTTGGGGGAGCTGCCGTTGGGGGAGTTGCCGTTGGGAGAGCTGCCGTTGGGGGAGGTGTTGAGTGGGGCAGCGCGGGGTCGCCGACGTCGGCGGAACAATTCCAGCGCACCGCTGATCCCGCTGCCGAACAGTACCCGTACCTCCTCAGGGCGGGCTGCCTGCAGAAACTCCTCGACCTCGTTCTCTTGCACGGTGAGGTGGCGCAGGCGGCTCTCCAGCCGCTCCATCGCGAGCGCAAAGAACATAATCAACACTGGCACGGCTGCTACGAACCAGATGGTCATGATGCAGGGGATGATGCCGCATCACCCGGCTGGTGCGCACGCGGGGGCCGCGTGTCGAAGCGTGTCGGAGCGGGTCGCGCCGCACAGCCCGTGCGCCCGGGCTGGACAACCGGGATGGGCGCCACATCCGTAGGCTGAAGCTGTGCCAGCCCGATCACGCCGGTCCTTCGCCACCGAGAGCCACCTCGCTTTGGTTCGGCGAGCCCGCCGGATGGACCGGATACTGGCCACCGCCTACCCGGACGCGCACTGCGAGCTCGATTTCTCCACGCCGCTGCAGCTCGCTGTCGCCACCATCTTGTCTGCCCAGTGCACTGATAAGCGGATCAACGAGACCACGCCAGAGTTGTTCAACCGATATCCCAGCGCCGCCCATTACGCGGCTGCCGATCGGGACGAACTGGAGGAGCTGATCCGGCCCACGGGATTTTACCGGAACAAGGCGACGGCGCTGATTGGACTCGGCGCCGCGCTGGTCGAGCGGTTCGGCGGCGAGGTGCCCCCCACGCTGGCGGACCTGGTCACCTTGCCGGGAATCGGGCGCAAGACCGCCAATGTGATTCTCGGTAATGCCTTCGGTGTGCCCGGCATCACGGTGGACACCCACGTCGGGCGGCTGGCGCGCCGGTGGGGGTGGACCGAGCACGAGGATCCGGTGAAGGTCGAGCACGCGATCGCTGAGCTCATACCGCAACGGGACTGGACGATGCTGTCCCACCGGATGATCTTTCACGGGCGCCGGGTGTGCCACTCCCGTCGCCCGGCCTGTGGGGTGTGCCCGCTGGTTGAGGACTGCCCGTCTTACGGCCTGGGACCCACCGAAGCGGGCGTCGCTGCTGCGTTGCTGCGCGGGCCTGAGACACCGCACCTGCTGGCGATGGCCGGCTTACCGACCGACTTAGCGAGCGATCCGGGGCTCACAGTCGGTGGGGCGGCTCCCCGGTCGGTACCGTGAAGCCTGCGCTGCGCTGGGTGTTGGTGACGGTGCTCCTGACGTTCGCCCTGGTCGTGGCGCTGTGGCCGAGAGCCAGCCCAACAGCGGTCCCAGCGTCGACGGGCGCCATGCGGCTCGGCCAGCCAGCGCAGCCCGTCAGTGGCCCGTCACCCACTATCGAGCAGTTGAGGGTCCGGGCGGCCCTGCAACCCTGCCCGGCCGCGCGCTCCAGCCCCACCCCGGTTCGCGGGCCGCTGTCCGGGCTCGTGCTGCCCTGCCTTGGCCAGCCAGGGACGGTAGACGTGGGAATGGCGCTGGCTGGTCGGGCTGCCCTGCTCAACCTGTGGGGGCCGCTGTGTCAACCGTGTGCTCAAGAGCTTCCCGCGCTGGCCGCCTACGCTGCCGAGCCTGGTGCCGTGCCGGTGCTCGGCGTCGAGGTGCAAGGGATGCCGGAAGGGGCGCTTGACCTGCTCGCCGCGCTCAACGTGCATTACCCGTCGGTCAGCGATTCCGATGGCAGGCTGCGCGCCGCGGTGAGCGCTCCGCCGGTATTGCCGCTGAGCTATGTGGTATCCGCTGATGGCTGGGTCAGCCAGGTCAACCCGCCTGAGGTGCTACGCACCCCGGAGCAGGTGCGCGCGGTCGTTGCGCGCTACCTCGGCCCTCGGAGCGGTCGGATGATCGGATGACTGGGCTGGCCGAGCGGACCGAGGTGATCCGGTGAACTGGGTGGATGTGCTGGTGTTGATGCTGGCCCTGCTCGCTGGGGTCTCTGGTGCCCGGCAGGGGATGGTCACCGCTGCGGCGTCCTTCGTCGGTGTGCTGACTGGGGCGGTGATCGGAGTGCGCAGTGCGCCGTCGCTGATCGCTGGCTACCAGAGCCCGGAGGTCCGGGTCGCGCTCGGAGTGTCGATCGTGATCGTGCTCATTGCGCTGGGCGAGACGTTGGGTGTGTTGCTGGGCCGGGTGGTGCAGCGTCGGATCGATGCCGAGGTGCTGCGCCGGGTGGACAGTTTCCTGGGTGCGGTGGTGCAGGGTTTCGCGGCTCTGGTGGTGGCCTGGCTGGTGGCCCTGCCGCTGACGAAATCGTCCGCCTATACCGGGCTGACCGGGGCGGTGCGGGACTCGTCGGTGCTGCGGGTTGTGAACACGATGATGCCCAACGTGCTGCGCGAACTGCCTTCCGAGCTGACCAAGTTGTTGGATGTCTCCGGGTTCCCCGACGTGCTCGCGCCCTTCTCGCCTACTCCGATCACTGATGTGGGGCCGGCCGATCCGGAGTTGCTCAACAGCCCAGTGGTGCGGGCTGCCCGGGCCAGCGTGCTCAAGGTCCGCGGCCGGGCGAGGTCCTGCTCCCGGGCGTTGGAGGGCTCCGGGTTCGTGATAGCGCCGCAGCGGGTGATCACCAACGCGCACGTGGTCGCCGGCACCGACCGGGTCCAGGTGGAGACCACGGACGGCACGCTGGATGCCGAGGTGGTCAGCTATGACCCGGAGATTGACGTCGCGATCCTGGACGTACCCGGGCTGAGAGCGCCGGTGCTGCAGCTGGCTTCCATGCCAGCCACCTCGGGGATGAATGGGTTGGTGCTCGGCTACCCACTGGATGGGCCCTACACGGCCTCGGCTGCCCGGGTTCGGGACCGCATCCACCTGCGCGGCCCGGACATCTACAACGCCGCAACCGTGGTCCGCAACGTCTACACCGTGCGCGCCGTGGTGCGCAGCGGGAACTCCGGTGGCCCGCTGCTGGATGATTCCGGCCACGTGCTCGGCTTGGTGTTCGGAGCGGCAGTGGACAACGACGAGACGGGGTTCGTGCTGACCGATGAGGAGATCGCGAGCACCGTCGCCGCGGCACCGAGCCGAGACACCGAGGTCTCCACCGACTCCTGCGCCTCCTGAACCCTCAACTCACCCAGCCGTTACTCCGTGTGACGTGGTGGCGGAGCTGCGGACTGGACGAGCCCGGTTTGGTAGGCGGCGGCTACCGCTTGAGATTTCTCTCGGACATTGAGTTTTGCCATCACCCGAGCAAGGTGTGTTTTCACGGTGGCTTCGCTGATGAATAGCTGTGCGGCGACGTCTGCATTGGACAGTCCACGGGCCAGAAGACTGAGGACTTGGCGCTCACGGGGGGTCAGCTGAGCCATTTCCGCTGGTGTGGGCGTGTTCTGCTCAGGTCGGGCGGCGAATTCGTCGATGAGCCGGCGGGTGACGGCGGGACCTAGCCATGCGTCGCCGGCGACTACCGCACGGATCGCGGCGACGATCTCAGTGGGGGCGGCGTCTTTGAGCAGGAAGCCCTTGGCTCCGGCGTGCAATGCGGCGTAGACGGCTTCATCAACGTGGTAGGTCGTGAGGATGATGATCCTGACGGGTTGACCGTTGCGCGCGGTCAGTTTCTCATCGGTCACAGTGCGGGTCGCGACGACGCCGTCGGTGCCTGGCATGCGCACATCCATGAGAACCACATCTGGACGGTGGGCGCGGATCTGGGTAAGTGCTTCCTGGCCATCGGCGGCTTCGGCAACGACGTCGATGTCTTCTTCGGCGTTGACCAGCATGGTGATGCCGGCTCGAACCAGTGGTTGGTCATCAACTATCACGACTCGAATCACACTGACACTTTCCCTTGATCCCCACGGCCCTTGTGGGAGGCACGCGGAACTGGCGAGACCCCAGGCGTAGCGAGGGGGATGGTGGCGGTCAGTCGGTAGCCGCCCTGGCGGTGGGGTCCTGCGTGGAGGTTGCCGCCGGCTGCGTGGGCTCGTTCGCGAAGCCCTACCAGGCCGCGGCCGCCGGGGCACGCCTGCCCGGGGTGTGTCTGCCCGGAGTGTGTCGCCCTCGTCACGGTGGTGTCGTTGTCGATCTGGATGAGCAGGCTGTGGTCGTCCCAGGCGAGTCGCAGACGGGGGTTGGCGTGCTTGCCGGCGTGTTTGAGGACGTTGACCAGGCCTTCCTGCACGATCCGGTACGCGGTCAGATCGATGCTCGAGTCCAAGTTGAGTGGTGTGCCCACAGTTTGGACGTTGACGGACATTCCGGCGTCTTTGAGCGAGGCGAGCAGCTCGGGCAGATCCGCTAACCCGGGCTGCGGCTTGAATTCGCCGGTGCTGGTGGCGTTGCTGTCCTCAAGGACTCCGAGGAGGCGGCGTAGCTCGGCCATCGCTTGTTTTCCGGTGGTCTCGATGTGGGTCAGTGATCGGATGACCTGGGTGAAGTCGGTCTTGGCGACGCGGGCCGCGCCGGCGGCCTGCAAGATGATCACGGTGACCGCATGGGAGACGATGTCGTGAAGTTCTCGGGCGATTCTTCTGCGCTCGGTGGACAGCACTTCCGCTTCCCGGGCTGACTCCCGCTCGCGTTCCAGATTGCGGAGACGCCGCTGGTTGGCCTGGGTCGCCCGGCCCAGGCCCCAGGCCCAGCCAGCCGCGACGACAAGGATTACCGCATTGGTGACGAATGCCTCAAAGGGGGCATGGCCAGCATGTCCAGGGTGATTTCCGTTGTATACCGCGGCGAGGTCGAGCCCGATGGGAATTGACGATGCCAGCAATGCCAGTAGTGAGACTCTCCTGTCGTAATGTACGGAGACCGAGTACAGGGCGACGGTGATGCCGGCCATGGGGATGTAACGGGGCATGGTGATGAGCCAGGCGGCCACGGTGAGCACCCATTGCGTGGTGAAGACAGTCAGCGGCGCCTCGTCTCGCCAGGCGAGTGGCACGAGCCCGAATAGCCCATACAACCACACGAGGAGCAACCATGGACTGGTCGCTACCTGACCTAATTCGGTCCATGAGGAAAAAACGAAGCATTCGAAGATGAAGCACGCTGAGAAGAGAAGTGCATCCCGCCTGGTCAACGGTGGTATGTGGATTTTTCTCGTTAGCTCCACCGTGACACCTGCCATCCTAGAGATCGAGGTTATGGCCGCCGGTTGAATACGGCAGCCCGGAGAGATTAGGGCACGCGCCGGGCGTGCTACCGCAGGCGAGGACGGAGCGATCCGAGAAGGATGATGCGTGGTTGTTC
Organism: Pseudonocardiaceae bacterium; assembly: GCA_049673305.1. Classification (GTDB taxonomy): domain Bacteria; phylum Actinomycetota; class Actinomycetes; order Mycobacteriales; family Pseudonocardiaceae. The sequence goes on from JBATXM010000196.1 coordinate 78,555, forward strand.
GCGGGCACCAGTGCGGCAGCGGCAATGGCTGCAAGAAGTGTCATGACAGCCACCATGGTACTCCTGTGTGGTGGCTGCACATGGGTGCTCCGCTGACCCCCACTGACGGGAGGCTTCGCAAAGACGATCATTGTGGTTTTCCCAATCCTTCAGTGTCGGCGCATGTCGCAGTCTCTCAATCAATTCGTCGGTAATGTTACTCTTGTCCTGCTCGGAAACAACCCCTCCTGGGTGACAACCCGCAACATGATGTAGAAGCCATGCTAAGATACCGCAGCTGATGTAGCGGGACTGCATGACCTGGGGTACGCGGATGACGATCTGTGGAAATACTGACCGCGAGAGTAGTTGCCGCTCGCCCGCCTCGCCGCAACCTGTCAACCTGGACGGGGAGCGGGTGGTACTGAGCATCGATTAAAATGGCGGGTGTGCCCACCGTGCGACTGCCGCTGCGAATCGGCCCTTACCGGGTCGACCCACCTGTCGTGCTCGCGCCGATGGCCGGGATCACCAACGTCGCGTTCCGGCGGTTGTGTCGCGAGCACGGCGCCGGGTTGTATGTCTGCGAGATGATCACTAGTCGGGCTCTGGTGGAACAGCATGCCGGCACTCTGCGGATGATCAGCTTCGACGCCGAGGAGCGGCCCCGCTCGATGCAGCTCTACGGGGTCGATCCAACGACGGTCCGCAAGGCTGTGGAGCTGGTTCGCGGCGAGGATCTCGCTGATCACATTGACCTCAACTTCGGCTGCCCGGTCCCGAAGGTCACCCGTCGAGGGGGCGGTGCCGCGCTGCCCTACAAGCGGGCCTTGTTCGGTGAGATCGTCCGCTGCGCGGTGGAGGCTGCCGGGCCCATCCCCGTCACGGTGAAGTTCCGGATCGGCATCGATGACGAGCACCGCACGTTTCTCGACGCTGGGCGGATCGCGCAGGACCTCGGCGTGGCCGCTGTGGCACTGCACGCGCGCACCGCCGCGCAGCGTTACTCGGGCAGTGCCGACTGGGACGCCATCGCCGCGCTCAAGCAGGCCCTCACGTCGATCCCGGTGCTGGGCAACGGGGACATCTTCGCCGCCGAGGACGCGATTCGGATGGTCGAGCACACCGGCTGTGACGGCGTTGTGGTGGGCCGCGGCTGCCTGGGACGGCCATGGTTGTTCGCCGAGCTGCAGGCCGCTTTCCGACAACAACACCTTCCGACGCCGCCGACGCTCGGGCAGGTTGCGGCGACCTTGCGCCGGCACGCCGGGCTGCTCGCCGAGCACCTCGGTCCCGACAAGGGCCTGCGTGACCTGCGCAAACATGTCTCCTGGTACCTGCACGGCTTCCCGGTCGGCGGGGATGTGCGGCGCGCGCTGGGGATGGTGTCCAGCTTCGCCGAGCTGGACCAGGCGCTGGCCCGGCTGGACCCCGATGTCCCCTTCCCGCCCGACGCTGACGGTCCCCGGGGCCGGCAGGGCTCGCCAGGACGGGTGGTGCTACCGCAGGGCTGGCTGGACGACCCGATGGACCTGGCGATCCCGGCAGGCGCCGAGCTGTCCCATTCCGGCGGGTGAGCAGATCCCACGTTCACCCCAGGTTCACGTCAGGGCTGCAACTCCGGCGGTCTTGCGGCCGTACGCTCTGCGAATGCGGGAGACTTTCCGGGCCGCGCTGGAGCGCCTGACGGACGACCTGGCCAGGGCCGCTCGGCTGGCCGGGCAGATGATGACCCAGGCGTCGACCGCGCTGAGCCAATCCGACCTGGGGCTCGCCGAACTGGTCATCTCCAGCATGGGTGAGCTGCGGGCGCTGTGCGAGAGCATGGACCAGCGCTGCGCCACGCTGCTCGCCTTGCAGGCACCGGTGGCCACCGACCTGCGAATGGTGATCGCGGCCATGCGCGTGGTGAGTGATGTGGAACGGATGTGCGCCCTAGCCCAGCACGTGGCCACCATCGCCCGGATGAAGCATCCAACGGCGCCGATCCCCGGTGACGTCCGCCCAGTCTTCGCGCGGATGAGTCTGCTCGCCACCAGTCTGGCGCAGGACGCCGCGACAGCGATCGAGAAACGGGACCCCTTGTCCGGTGGGCGGTTGGCCGAGATCGACGACGAGGTGGACGCGCTGCGCCGGCACACCTTCCGGATCCTGTTCGCCAAGGACTGGTCGCACGGGGTCGAACCAGCTGTGGACGCCGCGCTCATCGGCCGTTACTACGAGCGCTTCGCCGACCATGCGGTGGCGATCGCGCGCCAGGTCAGTTTCCTCGCCACCGGCCTGGCACCTGAGCGTTGACATCGGCTATGGGGGGAGCTAGGGGTGGATCACTGGGGCGACGCCGTCTGCTGGGTACTGCCGCCGGGATGACAGGTGCCGCGCTGACCTTCGGGGTGCTGCCACCCAGCGTGCGCACAGCGCTGCTGGCGGGGCCGCCGAGGCGCAGCTCGCTGCGTGACGTCAAGCATGTGGTGTGTCTGATGCAGGAGAACCGTTCCTTCGACCACTACTTCGGCACGATGGCCGGGGTCCGCGGCTTTGGTGACCCGGGTGCGATCACCCTGTCCACCGGGCGTTCGGTCTTCTATCAGCCCGACACCGTCAACCCCGACGGTTACCTGCTCCCTTTTCATTTGGATACCACCACTTCCAGCGCCCAGGCGATCCCCACGACCAGCCACGCATGGAGCGTTCAACACGAGGCCTGGAACGGGGGCACGATGGACAATTGGCTGCCCGCTCACCGCGCGGCCGACCATGAGAATGGCCCCTATGTGATGGGCTACTACATGCGCCAGGACATTCCTTTCCAGTTCGCCCTGGCCGAGGCCTTCACCATCTGTGACGGCTACCACAGCTCGGTCATGGGTCCGACCTGGCCTAATCGCATGTACTGGATGACGGGAACCATCGATCCGGAGGGAAAGAACGGCGGACCCATCATCGCCAACGTCGTGCCCCAGCCCTACACCTGGACCACTTACGCCGAGCGGCTTGAGCGTGCCGGGGTGAGCTGGAAGGTCTACCAGCAGCTCGACAACTTTGGCTGCAACATGCTGGAGCTCTTCGGGCGGTTTCGTGACGCGAAGCCGGGAGAGCCGCTCTATGACAAGGGCATGGCAAGTGGTGGCGCCCTCGACTTCGAGCAGGACGCGCGCAACGATCGCCTGCCCACCGTTTCCTGGATCATCCCTACCAGCTACCAGTCAGAGCACCCCGCCTACCTGCCCGCCGCTGGCGCCGACTTCGTGGCCAGCAAGATCGAGGCCATCGCCGCCAATCCCGAGGTATGGGCGAAGACGGCCTTCATCCTCAGCTATGACGAGAACGACGGCCTCTTCGACCACGTCCCCCCACCCACACCGCCCCCGGGTACGGACAACGAGTTCATCGGCGGCCTGCCCATCGGGGGAGGCTTCCGGGCGCCCTGCATCATCGTCTCCCCGTGGACGGCCGGCGGCTGGGTCGCGACCGAACGTTTCGATCACACCTCGGTGCTGCGGTTCCTGGAGAAGGTCACCGGCGTCAAGGAGCCCAACATCAGCTACTGGCGGCGCCAGACATTCGGCGACCTGACCTCAGCCTTCCGCTTCACCTCAGCCCAGCCACCTCCCCGGCTGCCGGGCACCTCTAACCAGCTCCAGCGGGCGCAGCGGGAGACGATGACACTCCCCAGGCCGGCTCTCCCCGAAGCGCAGCAGAAACCCCCCGTTCAGGAGCCCGGCACCCGGCGCCAGATACCGCCCGCCGCCGGCCCCGGCGCGTAGGGAAGTCAAGGAACTGGTGGCAGCAGCCCGGTGGGCCTGCGCGATACGCGGTCTCCGCAGGCTTGCTAGGCATCGCTGAGATCTGAGGTACGTGGTGGTGTCGCTGGTCGTCACATGCTCGGTTGCCCGTGTGGTGACATCGCCAGCGAAACCCCGGTCCGCACCTGAAGACACCATGATCGCTGTTTGGGTGCCAAAACCGACAGAATCTGTCGGTTTTGGAACCCAAACAGCGATCATGTCCTGTCAGCCACTGATCGAGATCACATGGTCAAGCTCGGGTCCATGAGCATCTCGGCTCGCCGGGTTCCGAGAGTGTCGAACGCAACTGTCCACTTCCCGTTCGAATGTTCCAAGTCCTTCAGAAAGTTGCGCCGGATGACCCAGTGCAAGGACAAATCCGGCTCTACTGACGTTACCGTGGGTAGCTTATCGTCACTGTGGGTAGTTTTTCATGATCGTCCGGGAAGTGGCGGGCAGAGGCCGCCGCGAGTGAGGTCGGCCATGGCGATGAGTGAGTCGGGGCTGCGGTAGCCGTAGGCGCGTCGGGTGAGCAGTCGCAGGTGGGTGTTGGTGGCCTCGGATCTAGCGTTGGACAGGCCGTGCTCGACGGCGTTGAGGATCAAGGTCTTGAAGCGGGTGATGGTCTTGGCGAGCCGGGCGAAGGCGGGGATCCGGCTGCGGC
>JBATXM010000197.1:0-94456 GCA_049673305.1 Pseudonocardiaceae bacterium
GCGTGGCTCGTCGCCGAGACCGGCGGCACCTGGAGTCGCTACGCCCCCGGTGACGATCACAAACAGTGACGACGCTCGCCGCCAGGACAAAGCGCTCAGGCCAGTCGATTACGAGAGCTCACCAGCATCACAGGCCTAATGCGACAGTGCCGCTCAGCCTGCCCGAGCACGTCATCGGCCAACGCAACAGTCCCGGTCAGCCTGCCTCGGCGGCGTGTGGACCGCCCGCGCGGTAGCCCCAGAACCGTCCCGGACGGTTGTTGGGCGGGTTGCTTAGGCCAACGTTTGTGATGTTCTCACACGTCAGGTAGGGTGTACTAATTCAGTACTGATCGGGGTGCTCAACCTGTCCACCAGCGAGGCCAAGACTCGGGTTGAGCAGGCCGAGCTGCTCACGCCCCGGCGGAGCCTGACCGGTGAGCCCTTGGCACCGTTGCTGCCCGCCACCGCCGCTGAGCTGGCTGCTGGTGCGATCGGACCGGCCCACATCAAGGTGATCACCGCGACACTGCGCCAAATCCCCCCGACGACTCCTCCCGACCTGGTCGCGCACGCCGAGGAAACCCTCGCCACCGCCGCACGCCGGTTCGACCCCGCCGCGCTGACCCGGATCGGGGAACGCCTACTCGCCCACCTCGACCCCGACGGCACCGAACCCACCGACGAACCTGAGCAGCTGCGGGAGCTGCGGGTGCGCACCCGCCCCGATGGCACCGTCACCCTGAACGGGAAACTGGACCCCAAAGGCGGCGCCCGGGTCCGGGAAGTCCTCAACTCCCTCAATGGCCCCCGCCCACCCGTCGACGGGATCCCCGATACGCGCAGCCGCGCCCGCCGCGACGCCGACGCCCTCATCGAAGCGATGACCGGGCTACTCGATGAAGGCCAGCTACCCACCCGGGGTGGGCAACGCCCGCACCTGGTCCTCACCATGGGCCTGACCGAGCTGATCGAGGGCCTGGGATCAGCGGTGCTCGATACTGGCGGGCGACTGTCCGCCGCCGAAGCCCGCCGCCTCGCCTGCGACAGCTGCGTCGTACCCGTGGTGCTGGGTAGCGACTCGATGCCCCTGGACGTCGGGCGCCAGCAGCGCCTGGCCACCACCGCGCTGCGCGACGCCTTGGCGCAACGCGATAAGGGGTGCGCCTTTCCTTCGTGCGATCGCGCACCCCGCTACTGCCACGCGCACCACATTGTCTCGTGGCTTGACGGGGGCACGACAAAACTATCCAACATGTGCCTGCTCTGTGAACACCACCACGTCATCGTGCACCGCCAGGGATGGGGCATCCGGCTCGACGCTCGCGGGTACCCCGAATTCATCCCACCCAAGACCGTGGACCCCACCAGAACACCACTCCACGACCCACTCCGGCAGTGAGGTCTGATCAGCTAAACTGATCATGACCACACTGTCGGCGGGTCGCTACCCTGCTGGTGATGGGAATCCCGGGTGCCGAGCCGCTCAAGCAGGCATTGAAGGCGGCGGTGGTGGAGCTGCACCTGCTCGCCGGATCGGCCGCGTGCGACGCCGTCCTCAATGACCACACCATGTACCACTACACCCGCAGGCTGGAGCTGGCCACTGACTTCTCTGCAGGTCGAGGCTCTGCTGTACGCCGGGGCGGCTACCGAGGAGCATGGCCACCCCCATGAGGGGCTCAAAGCTGTTATGGCTCGCCCAGGCTGCTTATTTACAAACAGTGCCGTCGCTGCTCCGTACCACCTCTATATGATCAATTTCATGGGATTTATCTGGGAGAGTCGGGAAGCCAACGGAACGGTTTTCATGAAGCAGTCTGCTGATTGCATTGTCAACCAATACGGCGTAGATCGTAAAATGGTTACCGGGAGGGGTGTCTTGTCTCCCAATGTTAAGTTTTCTTAAAATCCAGCTGCGCCGGTCAACATTCACGTTCACTGGACCAAAAAATAATACTTTGAATTAGGGCCAAGTACTGCTAGCCAAAGGGTCTTGTTGGCTGGCACAACCCCTTGGCCGCCAAAAGTGGCGCACCTCGGGATCTCAACGTAGACCCGACCAATCTTGATAGGCGCAGGGTTTATCGAATGTGGAGGCGATAGGGATGGGGCGCGCCGAGCTTCTGGAGCGCCATCGGAGCCTGAATACTGACTAAAACCCACTGCGGCGACTACGGCGCCGAACAGACCAAGGAAGATTTGCCGTCGAAATGAACTGATGGCGGGGATCTCAATCCAACCGGTGATCCTTAACCCGCCTCCGATGATGGCGCTTACGACACACGCTAAACCCAAGGCTACCAAGAACAATGCGATACTATTCACCACGGCTCCCCATGTGGGTGATTTCGACATCAGTTCGTATGATGTGTCACCTCCATTTTCCCGGCTGGGGACTCGAGGGACGCCGACGTAGTAGTGCGGCCCCGCTTCTTGTGTCGCTTTTCTTCCCTTTGTGCTGATAGTCGGGAGCGCTGCTCTGCGCGGCGAGCGCCAGCCCTCGTCCGCTGGGACGGGTACGAACTTAGTGTCGCCCCAGTCGTCCACGGTTCCCATTATGCTCCACGCTCCGCCGCCGTGACCCCCCACTGACCGCCCGACTACCTCGAAAAAATTTCCTCGGGCGCGGCCCACGCAAGACCCTTGTCTGCGTGAATATCATTCTCTTCGTAGTGGGCTAGGTGACGGGGTTGTTTACCGTAAAGAGCTCAACGCGGCGCGGGAGAACAAACCGGCGGAGCACACTTCTCCTCGGATCAGGGCCTGCTGTTTGTGGCGTCTTCTCTCGAATAGGGAGGGAGCCACCTGCGGTCGTCGCAAGCGGCCGGGCGGGCCACCGACCCCTGGCGGGCAGGCCACCGGCCCCTGGCGGGCAGGCCACCGACTTCTGGCGGGCAGGCCACCGGCCTCTGGGGCGCGGGCCCACCGTGCTGGTAGGGGGTCCCCCTAAGGGTTATCCCCCACCTGTCGATGTATCAGCAGCGACGGCTGTGCACTCCCTACCTGGTGAAGGCATGTGCCGAATGGCCGTGTGGTAAGGGTAGGAGTTCCCGTGAGCGAAGAGTTTTTCGAAGTCGTCGTGGTCGGGTCCGGCTTCGGCGGTGCTGTCACGGCCTGCCGGGCGGCGCAGGCTGGGCGCAATGTGCTCGTCCTCGAGCGCGGCAAGCTGTACCAGCCGGAAGAACTCCCTGCGCGCCCCCTGGAGACGTCTACCGGCTCCTGGGACCCCAGCGAAGGATTGTTCGGGCTGTTCCAGGTCTGGTCCTTCCGTCAGCTCGACGCGGTGGTGTCCAGCGGTGTGGGTGGCGGCTCGCTGGTCTATGCCGACGTGATGTCGCGGATGCCTGAGGCGTGGTTCAGCGCGAATGCGCAGGACTGGCCCTTGGAGTACGCCCATATCGAGGAGCACTACGGGACCGTTGAGAAGATGATGAGCCCGCAGTCGGCCTCGCTGGCGCTTGCCTGCACCGAGAGCGGGCAGCGCCCAGGTGATCCGTTCGCCGCAGCTGGTGACCGCGACCCCGGATGCGATGACGGCTCCGAGAATGCCCTCGACTTCACCTACCTGTCGCAGGCGCAACGCTGTGGGGCTGAGATTCGGCCGTTGCATGAGGTGAAGCGGATCACTGCGGTCAGCGGCGGATACGAGCTGGACTACGTCGTGCACCGGCCTGTCGACCCGCCGTGGGAACCTCTCCGGCGTCCACCCGGCACGCGGCCGACATTCAAGCGGGTCAAGGCGAAGACGGTCGTCGTCGCCGCAGGCGCGCTCGGCAGTACCTGGCTGCTGCTGGTCAACCGCCCCGGCCTGCCCTGCTTGAGCGGGCAGCTGGGAACGAGGTTCTCCGGCAGCAATGGCGATGCTGTCGGCTTTCTCAAGCTGACCAGTGGTCGGCTGGACCTGGAACCGTTGAGCGACTGGCCGACCGACAGATCCCGCGAGTACTTGCGCGACCTCTGGAAGACAATGACGACGATGGGAAGGGCTTCCCGCTCGCGGCTGCACAGCGTGATCTCGTCTTTGTTGAGCCGTACGACCACCGTGGCGCCCCTGGGTGGGTGCCCGATGGGTCAGAACGCGATGTATGGGGTGGTCGACAGATACGGCGAGGCATTCGGTCACCCGGGGCTCTTCGTCGCTGACGGCTCAGTGCTACCCGCGCCGGTGGGCGCCAACCCGGCCCTGACGATCGCGGCACTGGCCGAGCGCTTCGCCGACAGAATTGTGGAGAGGAGCCAGTGATGTTCGAGGGCACCCATGCCGGTGGTCCACTGGCACCAGAGCTGGACGGTCCGCCGCGCCGCGCCCTCATCATGGCCGGGGGCGGCCTGAAGGTGGCGTTCCAGGCCGGCGTGCTTCAGGTCTGGTTGGACGAGGCCCGCGATGGCGGGAAACCGCTGGAGTTCATCCACGCCGACGGGGCCAGTGGGGGAGTGTTCAACCTGGCGATGTGGTGCCAGGGGATGAGTGGCCACCGGATCGCGGAGAACTGGCGGCGCACCTCACCGATCCGCAAGGGCCTGTCGCTGAACTGGCGTGACTGGCTGCACGGCGAATCGATCTTCACAATGCAGCGGTTCCGGACCCGGGTGTTTCACGACACCTGGGGGCTTGACTGGCAGCGGATTCACGCGTCCAGCGCCTCCGCCACGTTCAACGTCTTCGACGTCTCCGCGCAGCGGCTGGTCACCTTACCGCCGGCACAGATGAACGAGGACCTGCTGGTAGCCGCGACCTCCCTGCCTGGGTGGTACCCACCGGTGACCGTCAATGGGGCGACGTACATCGATGGCGTGTTTGTCACCGATGCCAACCTCGAGGCTGCTATCGCGGCTGGTGCCAATGAGCTCTGGGTGATCTGGACCGTCAGCACCGCCGGACGCTGGCGCAACGGTCCGGTAGCCGAGTACTTCCAGGTGATCGAGGCATGCGCCAACGGAGCGCTGCACCGTGATCTGGACCGGATTGCGCGCAGCAATCAGGCGCACGCCGAAGGCAGGCCTGCGCAGTACCCGCATCCGATCCGGATCGTCCCGCTGGTCCAGGAAGTACCGTTGCACTACCTGTTCGCCTTCACCCGCCGCAGCATGAAGGCTGCCGTGGATCTGGGGGTGCAGCGGGCCAGGCAGTGGTGCCGGGAGCGCGGCCTGGACGTCTGCGTGGAGTCCGGCCCAGCCACCGTCAGTGAGCGGGCCACCGTGGGGAAAGGTCTCACCTTCCGGCAGAGCATGGCGGGGGCGGTGGCGTTCGGCTGTTCCGACGCTCTCGTCTCGGCTCAGCTCGGTGATGCGCTCGGTGAGGAGATGGCGCTGCGGCTCATGGTGGAGATCGACGACGTGGACGCGTTCTTCGCCGACCGCCAACACCGTGGTGTGGTCTCCGGTTTCGTCGACTGCGAGGTCCTCGGTGGTGCGCTGCCGATCGAGAACGGCAGCGTCACCCTCGTGTCCGCGAACGGGACCGGCCGGGCGACCATGGTGGAGTACTGGCTCGACGTCGCCGATCGGACTGGACGAGAGCTGACCTTGTTCGGGACCAAGACGCTCCACAACGATCCGGGGCGCGACCTGTGGCGCGATGCCACCACCCTGGACGTGCGGCTCTTACCCCGCCAGCAACATCTCAACGGCTCCGGGCCAGCGGGTACGCCGGTGTTGAGCGGCCGTCTGCGGCTGTCCCCTCGGTCCTTCCTGCGCCAGCTGACCACGTTCCGCGCCACGGCCACCACGCCGCTGCGCCGGGTGCAGACGCTCCTCGCATTCGGTGGCTTCGTCCTGCGTCGGGTCGCTCGCGAGAATGGGAGCACCGTCTCAGAGTTCGACGAGTGGCCGCCGGAGGAACAGCCCCAGGGCGCGAAGGTGTTCGCCCACAACGAGCGCATCGTCCCGGCGCCACCGGAGCGGGTGTGGAACCTGCTGGTGGAAGCCCAGGGCTGGTCAGAGTTCTACGCCAACGCGCATTTCGTTGAGCTGGCGGATCCACGGCAGCACCGCCTGCAGCGCGGCAGCGTCTTCCGGTGGGTCACCTTCGGCGCTCTTCCTATCACCAGCGAGGTGTATCCCTGCCAACGCCCCCTCCGGATCGGCTGGCGCTGGTGGGGTCACGGAGCGCACGGGTACCACGGCTGGTTGATCGAACCCCACACGCTCGGTACCCGAATCGTCACCGAGGAGACCAACCGGGGCATCCTGCCGAGCCTGTTCTCCCCGGTCATCAGGCCGCTGCTATGGCTCCAGCATAACTACTGGCTACGTCAGCTGGGCCGGCGGGCGAGCCGCCCATCCCGACCGGCGGGAGCCAAGGGGGCGTCCCGCTAACCCTAGGGTGCTCACCAGGGTTTGCTCGGATCTTGCTCGGACGCGATTTCCCTAGCGTCATCGACATAGAGGCGAGATGAAGGAGACCCCTCGATGTCGTCACCGGTGAGTACCCAAACCCGAGAAAGCACCGCCGCCCTGTTGCGAGCGGCCGACGATCACCAGCCCTTCGCCTGGGAAGAGCTGGTTCGCCGGTACAACCGCCTGGTGCGCTCCACCGTAGCCTCGTTCCGGCTGCAACCAGCCGACGCTGAGGACGCCGTGCAGAACACCTGGCTGCGGGTCATGGAACGGATGGACACGATCAGGGACCCAGAGCGCCTGGGGGGCTGGCTCACCACGACAGCCAGCCGGGAGTGCCTTGCGCTGATCCGGCGCAAGCACCGAGAGATACCTGATAACTTTGTCGGTACCCAACTGGTCGCCACGGAGGACGGGCCGGATGTCGTGGTCATCGCCGATGAGTCTCAGCGGGCAGTGGACACCGCCGTGGGAGAACTGCCTGAACGCCGCCAAGCGCTGATCCACCTGCTGTTCTACCAACCGGACTTTAGCTATGCCGAGGTGTCGCAAGCCACTGGCATGCCCCCGGGCAGTATCGGGCCCACTCGTAGTCGAGTGTTGCGGGAGCTACGGGGCACGCTGGAAGAGCGTGGTTTCGGTCCTCGGCCGAGTGCCTGCGTGGGGGCCAGCTGCGGCGGTTAAGCCGTCCGGCCCGCACTCAGGACGCGGATCAGCTGGGTCCGGGAGCTGATCCCGAGCTTGCGGTAGATGCTGCTGAGGTGATACTCGACCGTCTTGACGCTGAGGAAAAGCGCAGCTGCGGCGTCGTTGTTGGTCAAGCCGCGCTGGACCTCGAGGGCGACCCGGAGCTCCTGCGGTGTGAGCGTCAGCTCGATGATGGTGCCAGTGGCGGGTGCGGACCCGCCACTGGACACCAACTTGGCGCGGGACCGTTGCGCCCACGGCTCCGCACCAAGGCGCTCGAACAGCTCCAGCGCGCTGTGCAGCTGGACCCGCGCCTCAGCTTTGTTCCGGCTGCGGTGCAGGCGGGCTCCGTAGGCGAGGTGAGTTCTGGCGCGGTCGAAGGGTGTCGTGCGCTCGGCATGCCAGCGCAAGGCCTGCTCGAACCGCTCTGTGGAGTTTCGGGGTTCTAGGAGCCCGTGGCAGCGTGCGGCGGCTGCCAGCGCGGCCGGGCATCCGGTGCGCGCGGCGAGCTCATCGAGCTGCGCCAGCGCCTCGGCTGCCTGCTCGCGCTGGCCGGTGTGGACGTAGGCCGTCACAAGATCGGGCAGGATCTGCAGCCGCAGGTTTATCGCCGCCTGCGGACCGGCCGCATTGTAGGCTTCCTGGAGTGCCTCAGCTGCCTCGTGGGGATGGTCCAGGCCGAGTTCCAGGAGCCCTATGGCGGCCAGCGCGTGCACTGTGGTGCCGGTGTGGCCGCCGGCTCGCGCGGCGGCCATGGCCTGGGCGGCGTGCTCGCGGCAGCTGGGCATCCCGAACCCGGCTTCGATCCTGGCCAAGGTGCTCAGGCAATCGGGCAGTTTGGCCAGCCAACCCGTCTGCGAGGCAAGCTCGACCGCCTCATGCGCGAGCGCGAGCGCGGAGGTCCAGTCCCCCTCCAGCCACTCCAGCAGGGCCATCATCGGCAGTTGGTGAGCGAGCAGGCCGGCCGCATTCGCCTGGCGGCTGGCCTCGACGGCGCGGGTGAGCAACGGGCGGGCCTCGGCGGTCCGCTGCAGCGCCAGGTAGCACATCCCGCTCATGGCGACGAGCTGGTCGATATCGAACGTGTCCTCCGTGGCGAGTTGAGCGTGGCGCCCGCGCAGCAGCCCCTCGGCGCGATCCGCCACACCGGCCTGGGCGGCCGCGAACGCCGCGAAGACGTCACAGCACAGCGCCACATGCTCATCGGAGCCCGCCAGCCGAGTCGCCTGTTCGACCGCGGTAGTGATCGCGGGGATGTCGTAGCTGGACAGGCTGGCCTGGGCCGCCGCCAGATACGCCCGGGCTGCCACGTCCGGGAGTTGGCCTTCAATCCGCTTGGCGAGATCGAACAGTCGGGCGCGGCTCGCCTCGGGAGTTGATCCCCACACGGCCAACCGGTACTGCTCGCACTCGGCGGTCGCGGCGACGGCGGGGTCATCAGTCCAGGCGCGGGCCTGCTCCAACAGGTGCATCGCTTCCTGTACCAAACCCGCCGGGACGGCGGCGTTGGCCGCCGCGACGAGCCGGCGAGCATGCTCGGTCCGGCTCGGGCTCAGACTGGCGGCCCGCTCGAGCGCGCGGGTGGCGATGGCGTAGCTCGACCTGCGGCTCGCGGCCGTGCCCACGTGCTCCAAGGCAGCCGCTACCGATTCGTCCGGAGTCAGGGTCGCCGCCGCGAGGTGCCAGGCCCGGCGCTCGTCAGCCTGGGGTACCGCAACGCTTTTCAGGGCAACCGCAAGCTGGTGATGAGCCACACGGCGCTGGGCCGGCGAGGCATCGTAGTACACCGCAGGACGGATCAGCGGGTGCCGGAACTTCAGGCGGCCGTTCCCGATGCTCACCAGCCCGGCCACCTCCGCCGGCTCCAGATCGGCCAGCGAGCCACCAGCATGCCGCAACGCCCGCTCCACCAGGTCGATGGCCTCCACGTCACTGGTCGCGACCAGCAGCAGAGCGGTGTGGGCCCGCTGTGGGAGCGTCCTGACGCGGCGCAGCACGCTTTCCCGCAGCAGGGAGCTGATCGGAAGCGGCTCCAGGATGGGGCTTCGGCCGCTGAGCTGGTCCTCCGTGAGCTGGCTGGGCAGCTCCAGCAGCGCCAGCGGATTGCCGCCAGTGTCGGCCAGCAGGCGCTGGACGACCTGAGGCGGCAACGGGCGCCCGGCGCCCAACGCCAGCAGCTCGGTGGCCGACTCAGCGTCCAGGCCCTGGAGCCGCAACTGCTCCAGGACACCGAACCGGTCTGCCCCGGGCTCGTCGTCGCGCACGGTGAACACGATGACGGACCCTTCCGCCCGCATCCGGCGCGCCGCAAAGACCAGGGCCTCGGCCGAGGATGGATCCAGCCAGTGGGCGTCATCAACAACACAGAGCAAGGGCCCACCCGCAGCCGCCGCGGCCAGCAGGCTCAGCGTCGCGGCCGCGACCGCGAACTGGTCGCCCGCTGTCGGCGGCCCGAGAGCCAGGGCGCCAGCGAGCGCGGCGGCTTGCGGCTCCGGTAACTCCGGGAGCAGATGCTGGACGGGCCGTAGCAGGTCGGCCAGACCGGCGAACGGGATGGAGAATTCAGCCTCAATGCCCTGGGTGCGCAAAACAGTGGTGTCGGCCTGAGCTTGCGCGGTGCTCGCCATACTTTCCGCGAGCGCGGACTTCCCGATCCCCGCCTCACCGCTGATGACCACGGCCGCGCTGCGTCCCTGCTTGGCGGCGAGCAGCAGGTCGCTGAGCTGGGTAAGCTCCCGGGAGCGCCCTAGCAGCATATGAGTCATCCTATGGATCGCACTGGCTGGCCAGAACCGATCCAACGACCTTGGTCCTGCTAGTTCCCCCGATGATGATCTCACATGCAGCTAGCCTCCTCGCAGGGAGTTGCTGATACGGCGGCTGGCCGCTTCAGCCTACGCGCTGCGGCTCAACCGACGGCGCAGCCATCGCCACCAGCCAGTCTTGCGGGGCGCAGCATACCGCGCGCGCAAAAAGATGCAGCAGTGCGCACAGCGTCGCCCCGGTGGGCCCGTCATCGCCTGCGGGGAGATCGTCCCTCCGCATACCGCGCCGTAGACACCACGGCCCAGCTTCAATCCGGCAACCGCCTGCTCATCGGTCATCGCGTGCTCCTGGCCGTCCATCCCGCAGGTCATCCAGCTGATCCACAATTCGGGCTGCGCCTCGCCGGGGGAGGTGGCGGCAGGCTCAGAGGGTTCCACCGCTTGGTTCATGGCGGTGGGTAAGGTGCAGTGCAATGCCGTTTGGGGTGGGCCGCTGCTGGGCCGTTGCGGTATGTGCCGGCCGATGATGGGCTGGACCAGCGGTGGACCGTGTCCGGGGCCCTGGCCGCGCTGGCGTCGGTGGTGGGTGCTGATGCCATGGAGTGCAGGCATTTCATGGCCTTGACTGGACTGCCATTGACGGTGGTCGCGCATCAATGGCTCTTCGACCCGGCAGGGGTGGCAGCCTCAGTGTTGGGCAAACGGGTTGATCACGCGTTGGTGGACGACGTGGAGCGGGTCGCCGAGGCGCGGCGCCGGATGGACGACGCGCTGGGCGGTGGCACCTTGTTGCCTTCCGTCCGGAAGGACTTGCGGCTGGTGGTGGCGATGCTGAACAACGCGGCCTACACCGAGGACGTCGGCAAGCGGCTACACGGTGTGGCTGCGGAGTTCGGCCGGATCGCTGGATGGATCGCCTACGACTCCGAGCAGCCAGCGCTGGCCCAGCGCTACTACTTGGCCGCGCTGCGCGCTGCACACGTCAGCGGTGACCGGGCGATCGGCGCCAATATCCTCGGCCTCATGAGTATCCAAGCGAGACAGTCTACCAACCCCCGCGACGCGGTGACGCTCGGCGAGTCAGCGTTGCGGGCCGAACGGGAGCTTCACCCCCGCCGTGGCCGGCTCGCTCTATGGCCGGCTAGCGGTCGGTGCCGGCTACGCTGGGGAGGCCACCGTGTCGCGGCGCGCCCAGGACCGTCCCTTTGAGCTGCTGGCGCACTCAGTGCCCGAGGACGAGCCACCATGGATCTACTGGTTCACCGAGGCCGACGCGCAGGGCCTCGCTAGTTGGTCGCTGCTGGCCCTGGGCCGGCCCGGCGAGGCTGAGCTGCACCTGCGGCGGGCGGTCGCCCTGCTCGATCCGGCATTCATTCGGGACCGCGCGGGCATGCTCTGCGACCTCGCCACCGCCCGGGTCGGCGCGGGAGCCGTAGACCGAGCCTGCGCCACCGCGAGCGAGGCAGCTTCGATCATCCGCCGCCTGGACTCACCTCGCGAGCAGCGCCTCCTGGCCGACTTCCGCCGCGCCGCCGCACCCTACGCCGGGTCTGCCGCAGTACGCGAGTTCGACACCAAACACCGAGACCTCCTCGGCGCCGCACTGGCCTGAGCCGAAAAGGAGCGGGCGCTCATCTGGACAAGGCACCGAACGCCGGCACTCCGACCATATCTCGCTGCACAAGCTGCGCCGCAACGCATCGCTCACCCAGGCCGACCTCGCCGAACTGGAACGCATGCTCAGCGAGAGTGGGGAACTCGACGAAGCGACGCTGAGCCGATCAGTCGAGCAAGCCGAAGGCCTAGGCCTGTTCGTCCGCTCCTTGGTGGGCCTGGACCGGGCGGCCGCCATGGAAGCCATGTCCGGCTTCCTGAACGACAAGACGCTCTGCGCCAATCAGATCGAGTTCATCAACATGATCATCGAGCAGCTGACCCGGCACGACGCGATGACCGCGGCGCAACTCTACGAACCGCCGTTCACCGACATCGCCCCACGCGGGCCGGACCTCCTCTTCGCCTCTGAGCGACTCGCCGACATAATCGTCATACTCGACGACGTCAAGGCGCGAGCATGCGCCTCGTAGGGCACGGCGGCCTGCATCTCCCTCTCCCCGGCGTTGCGGACCGTTGGGAAGCGTTAGGATCGCAGCCGTGCCGAATGATGATCTCGAATCAAGGGTTGCCAGCCTGGAGCATGAAGTAGCCCGGCTCAGCGAGCACGTCGCCCTCGCCAGTTCCGACGCTGCCGCTGGCCGCCTGCTGGCGGCCGGTGCCGACCATGACGTGTCAGAGGTCCGTGCTGAGCTGCGCGCTCATACTCAGGTTCTCAACGCGTTGCGGGAGACTCAGTTAGAGTTTCGGGAGACTCAGTTGGACCACAGTCGAGTGTTGACGGGCTTGCGGGCGGAGATAGGTGCGCAGGGCCAGGAGTTGACGGGCTTGCGGGCGGAGGTGCAGGAGAGTTTCGCCACCCTCGTCACTGGGATGGCAGAGGTCACCACGATGCTCAACAAGATCGCAGAAGTAAAGAACGGCAGCTGACCTCGGCAAACACAGCTGATACTGGTAGCTCAGAACCCCGCGTTCATCTCGGAAGCCGGTTCCGAGGAACTGAGGTGAGCTGGATGCGGGGCGCGGAGCACAGCGTGATCGCGCCCCGCATCCGGGGCGTCAGTAATAGTGTCGTCGACCGCCAATCGGGCGGCCCATGGCCCCTAGCAGCTCCAGGATCACCCCGACCACTATCAAGATGATCCCGAGAGTTATCAGAATTGACATCGGGAGTAGGTACCCCACTACCAGCAGGATGATACCAAGTACGATCATGATTTCGCCTCCGACCTTGTCGCCAGGTACGTTACGGCACATTCGTCTGGTCCGCACGTCATTATGATCCACACTGGACCGTCCGTCCACAGTGGGCTGCTCGCTGAGCCCCGCTAACGGCTCAGCGGCACGGGGACCGCACCATCGAGTCCGGCCTCGGTGGCCCCAGTTCTGCCTGCGCTGGACCCTCAACCCAGCTTGAGCATGATCTGGCCGTCCTCCTCCCACACCGGGTAGGTCCGGATGGCGTAGTCTCCCGTGGAGCACGATCCATCGGCCAGGGCGAAGGTATGGCCGTGCAGCGGGCAGAGCACGCGGTACCGGTCGATCTGCCCGTCGGCGAGCGGGCCTCCTGCGTGCGGGCATACGGCGTCGGTTGCCCGCAGCTCGCAGTCACGGGTCCGAAACACCGCGATCTGTTCGCCGTCGATGATGAAGGCGCGGCCTTCGCCGAGGGGGATCTGCTCGACCGGGCCGAGCTGGGAAGCCGCCATCGTCAGCCCTTGTCCATGCTCTGGCCTTCGAAGCTCTGATCCTCGAAGTTCTGGCCCTCGAACGGGTAGCGCCCCGGCAGGAAACGGGTTGTGCTGTGCATGCTGGTCACCCGATCAGCATCGCTGAGAGCTGTTACTGCCTGGTTGACGCGCGATTACGCCAGCCCGGCCGATGTTGGGTACGCCTTCCTGACCCCCTCGCGCGGCTGGGCGCCGAGCGCAGGGATACTCCCCGGAACTACAGCTCTGCGGCCACTGCGCATCGACGTGGACACCGATGGCCGATGGGCCGAGCGAGGAGTGCAGCGGGTGCCTACCAATACCAACGGAGCTTCGACGGTTCCGCCCTTTGGTGCTGGATCGACGGTTCCACCGTCCCGCGTTGGATCAACGGTTCCACCGTCCACAGTGCTGAGCAGAGTGACGGTAGTGGCTCCGCGCACCAGCATTGACTTGGCGCTGCCCTCGGACGTCGCGGTGGCCAACTTGCTGCCGATGCTGCTCACGATGGCCGGTGAGGCCAGTCCCGACGGTGGCAGCAGGCACGGTGGCTGGTGCCTGGCCAGGCTTGGCGGCGAAGCGATCGAGCCGGACCGCCCGCTGAGCTCGCTGGGCGTGGTGGACGGCGATCTGCTGCAACTTCGGCGCCGCAGCGACAACCCACCCCCACCGCTGTTCGATGACGTGGTGGAGGCCATCGCGGTGGCTGCGCCGGACAGTTACCGACCGTGGACCGAGAGCACCGCCCGCACCCTCGGGATGGTCGCGGCCGGATTGGCGTTGCTGGCCAGTGCCGTCGCGCTGTTCCTCGCCGGGTTCGATCAAGACAAAGTCCATCCTGGCGTCGCTGTCCTCGCGGGCGCCGCCGCAGTGCTCGCGCTGACCGTCGGCTCGGTGATCGCTCAGGTGTACGGCGAGACCAGAGTCGGCGTGGTGGTAGCGGCGGGAAGCCTGCCGCTGGGTTTCGTCAGCGGGCTCTATCTGCCCAGCGGCCTGCCCGGGCCGAACCCCTCAGCGAACCTCTTGCTGGCTTGCACGCTGGTCCTGGTGTTCGCGGCCGCCGCACTGATTCTGCTCGGCGCCGGTATCACCCCGTTCATTGCCAGCGTCACCGCCGCCGGGTTTGGCGCGCTGGCTTTTCTGGTCGCTCTCTCGCCTCACCCTGCCGGAGCAGGTGGCATCGCGGCGGGGACGGCTGCGGTGGCACTCGGCGGCATCTCGGTGCTGCCCCGGCTGGCCATCCACCTGGCCCGCCTGCCCATGCCCCAGGTGCCCAGTAGCGCCAAAGACCTGCAGGAGGACTCGGGCCTCCCGGACTACACCGCGATCGAGCGCCGGGCGGGTCTGGCGCACGAGTACCTAACCGGAATGATCATGGGATGCGGTGCAGTGGCCGCGATCGGCGCGGTGCTCGCCGCAGTCCTCTCGGGAAACGCGTTGGGGGTTGCGCTGGGCGCGGTGGTCGCCGCCGTGCTGCTGCTGCGAGCCCGGTCCTACGCCAACGGCAACCAGGCCATTGCACTGCTGGTCAGCGGGATACTCACGATAGCCGGGCTGATGGCTGAGCTGATGGCCGGGCTACTCAGGACGCACGATCGGCCCGGCTTGTTACTGGTCGGCTTCGGTGGCCTGCTGGTCCTTGCGACGCTCGCGCTCGTGGGCGGGGTGGTCCTGCCCGGCCACCGGTTCTCTCCGGTGCTGCGCCGCTCGGTGGACCTGGCTGAAGCGGTTCTCATCGCCGCAGTGATACCGCTGGCCCTGGGTGTGCTGGTCTACCACTTCCAGTGAACGCACTCGCTGGTCGTCGCCGCATCTCACTCATAGTTGTTGCGGTCGCCTTACTGTGCCTTGCCGGACCGGCGTGGCCAGTGGCCGCCCAACCTGGAGCCGCCCAACCTGGGGAGGACCAGCCCGGCAACCGGCCACCAGGCGTGCCCCCTGCGGTTGACCTGACGGCCCTGCCAACCCCAGACAGCGTGAACGCCATGCCATACGTGGTGAACAACACAGCTACCCGGCAGACCGGCTCGGTCGAGCGATGGGCACCCTGCCAGCAGCAGGTCACGGGCAGCCCGAGGGACCTCAATGCCGAGCCGGCAGCCCAACGGCGGCTGCGGATCCGGCAAGCTCAGCAGTCCGCGACCGGACGCGGCCAGCTGGTCGCGGTGATTGACAGTGGCGTTCAGCCACACCCCAGCCTGTCCCGGGACAGGCTGGTCGACGGTGGGGACTACATTGAAGGTCACAGTGGATTGGCCGATTGCGACGGCCACGGCACTGCGGTTGCGGGTCTCATCGCTGCGGCGCCCGATCCAGCCACTGGATTCATCGGGGTGGCCCCCGGAGCGCGAATTCTGTCCATCCGCCAGGCCAGTACCTTCTACGCGGTGCCGCTGCGCCAGCTCGACGACGGTCAGGAGATCCACAGCTCGGGCACCGGTGACACCGTGAGTATGGCCCAAGCCGTGATGCGCGCCGTACAGCTGCGCGCGACGGTGATCAATATCTCGGAGGCCGCCTGTTTCCCGGCTGAGCCCAACCAGGTCAATGCGCCGTACCTGGAGGCCGCCGTGCATTACGCGGTGGAGCGCAACGTTGTCGTGGTGGTGGCTGCCGCCAACACCAGTGACATCTGCAAACAGAACAGTCCAGGAGTGGTCACGACGATCTCCTCACCGGGCTGGTTCGACGATGACGTGCTCACTGTCGCGGCAACCGATGAGAATGGCGCGCCAGCGGATTTCTCCATGCACGGACCGTGGGTCGATGTCGCCGCGCCGGGCACCGGCGCGGTGTCCCTGGCGGCCGGGCGAGCAGGCCTGATCGGCGGTCTCGTCGACGCGCACGGCGTGGCTCACGCG
This sequence comes from Pseudonocardiaceae bacterium, assembly GCA_049673305.1. Taxonomy (GTDB): domain Bacteria; phylum Actinomycetota; class Actinomycetes; order Mycobacteriales; family Pseudonocardiaceae. Next base: position 15,958 of record JBATXM010000197.1, read on the forward strand.
CTCGATGGCACCAGCTTCGCCACCCCGTACGTCGCTGGTCTGGCGGCACTGGTCCGGGAACGATTCACGAACCTGACCGCGCGGCAGGTGATGAATCGCATCAAGCGGACCGCGCGGCACCCTGCCGCCCCCGGCGGACGCAACGATGAACTCGGCTACGGCCTGATCGACCCAGTAGCGGCGCTCACCACGGCGCTGCCCGAGGAGCCGGGTGCACAGGTCCAGCCGGCCCAGACCCAGCTGGACCACAACCAGCCAGACCACAACCAGCCGGACCAGAACCGGCCGCTGAGTCTGGCCAGGCCGGACGCTCCCAGCTCGCCACCACCGGAGAACACGTTGCCGCGCACCGTCGCGCTGACCGGTTCTGCCGCCGCTCTCGGGCTGCTAGGACTGACCCTGGTAGTCGTCCAGATCGTCAAACGGCAGCGCCAACCCCGGTGAGGTCGGTCACCCCTTGGCGAAGAAGCGGAGCAGGAAGAACGCCGCCAACTCCGCCATACCCAGGATCAGGCCGACCGCCATCGCCCGCAGGTGGTGGCGCATCGGCTCGTGCAGCATCACCGCATCCCTGCGGACCAGGGCCGACTCCATCCTGCGGAGCACGAAGCGGTAGGCCTGCACTTGCGATTTGGTGGTCGGATTCGTGGACATCGGGCGCCTTGCCGCCCTTCCCTCGGCGCTGACTTGCTGGGCTGTACGGTGCGCCACGATAGCGAAGCGCTATGCCACGTTCGTCCGCACCAGTCAGGGGAGGTGATGACAGTGGCTGCCTGGCCACGCTCGACGGGCTTACTCGTGGGCCCACTGCCCGTCGTCAACCTGGTCGTGCTGGAGGTAGCGCTCGGCCTGGCGGTGCTCACCAAGAACGCCGTGTGGTTGTTGGCTGTACTGCTGATCGCGGTGCCACTGGCGCTGGGGCGTTGGCGTGGTCACTGGTTGCTGCGATGGGTCCAGCTCAGCGCTGCCTACCTGATCCGTTCGCACAGCCTGGTCTGCTCGCACAACCGTAGCATCACCAGTCCGGACTCAGCGGCAGCCGGCGACCCGCCGAGCCCGCCGCGGCCAGCCGTGGGTTCCGACGATCGACGGGTCGCCCTGCTTCGCCTGCTCCTCCCGGACCTGAGCATCGCGCACGGCACCGACCACCAACGCGAACCGCTTGGCCTGGCGTGGCACCAGGGCGCCTGGACCGCCGTGCTCGAGGTGGAGGCCACCGCAGCGATGATCACTCCCGTTGGCGGCAGTCCCAGCGTGCCGTTTGACGCGCTGGTCGGCTGCCTGGAACACCGCGGCGTGGTGCTGGAGGCGATTCAGGTGATCTCACATTGCTATTCCGGCAGCGCCGCCCTCCCGTCGTCGTCGCCGGCGCTGCGCTCCTACCTGGAGGTTTTGGGTCCGCTGCCGGCGCCCGCCCGCCGCACCACCTGGGTCGCGGTGCGGCTGGACCCCCGCCGTTGCCCGAGGGCGGTGGCCGAACGTGGTGGCGGGGTGTTGGGCTCCCACCGGGCGCTGATCGGTGCGCTGTCCCGGGTGTGCAGCGCCCTGGAGTCCCGGGGAATGTCAACCCGCCCACTGGACCCCGACCAGCTGGTGCGCGCCGGGATCTCCGCTGCGGAGCTGTCCTCGGCGGCTGGCGCTGGCGGACCGGTGGCCCTGCGTGAAGGGTGGCGGGCGGTCACCGCCGCCGGAGTGGGCCATGCCAGCTACGTGATCAGCGGGTGGGGGACCGCGCCCAACCTCAACGCGTTGACCGGCGTGCGCGTGCTGTCCACCACTGTCGCGCTGTCGCTGTCACCTGGTGACGGTGACGCCGAGGTCGGACTGCGGGGTCTGGTCCGGATGAGCGCTCGCAGCCCAGCGGAGCTCGAGGCGGCGCAGGGCCAGCTGCAGACCATGTCGCGACGGCTCGGTGTGCTGCTCAGTCCGCTACACGGGCGCCACGTCACTGGTCTGGCCGCGACGCTGCCGCTCGGAACGCCCGCATGAGTAACAGGATGAGGAGGACTCTCGGTAACCCAGCTCAGCGCAGTGCGGTGGCGCCAGAGTTCCTGGTCACCGCCGGCCTGCTCGATGCGATCAGCCTTTCAGCGGACCGTGGCGGTATGGTCCTGGGTTGCGGCCCACAGGGTGAGCCGCTGAGCGTGTCGGTGCTGCGCCCGCTGCCCACCCGGCTGGTCAGTGTCGGCGGGCTCTACCTGGCCCGTCAGGTTGCTCTGCGCGCGATGGCCACCGGCGCCTGGGTGGTCGTCGCCACCGGGCGACCCGCCGCTTGGCAGCAGCTTCTGCGAGCCGCTGGTGAGGGCCCGGACGGACGTCGCGCTCCGCTGGTGCACGTGCGCCAGCTCGCACCCCTCGAGCTGCCGCGAGCCTGCGCGGACGCTCCGCTGCTGGTTGTGCACGACGGCGGAGCGGTACCGCAGGAACTGTTCCCGCCACGCTCACCATGGCAGACCACCCTGTACGTGCTGCCCTACCTGCACCCGCAGGCCGAAGGCATCGCCAGCAACGCTGACCTGGTGCTGCTCCAGCGGCTCCCGGCCGCCCAGGCACAGCTCGCCGCCAGGATGTGGCGACTGTCTGAGCCGATGGTCACCCAGCTGACGACGTTGACCGACGACGGCGTGGTGGCGTTGGGCCCGAACCTGTGGCTGCCGCTGCGGCTGGTCACCACACCCGCGGAGCGAGAGATCCTCGGACCGGTAAGCCGAGACTAGACCGTGTGTGGCACCGCCGGCTGAGCCGGCAATCAGGCTGTCGTCACGACTGCCACCAGGGGCGCAGTGGCACGTGCGCGTTGCCGGTGCCGTCGGGGCGCAGCGCCAGCATCTGGTGCAGCTGATTCTCGTTGCGCTCAAAGGCCAGTTGAGAAGCGCCCATGTACAGGCCCCACACTCGGGCGGTGGGCTCGCCGACCTCGGCCACGCACTCGTCCCAGTGCGCGGCGAGGTTGACGCACCACTGCTTCAGCGTCAACGCATAGTGCTCTCGCAGGTTCTCCACATGGCGCAGTTCGAAGCCGGCGTTCTGCGCCTCGGTGATGATCTTTCCGGCGCCGGCGAGCTCTCCGTCGGGGAACACATAGCGGTCAGTGACCACATCGGTCTGGGCCCGGGCCCGGTTGGTGGGTTTGGTGATGCAGTGGTTGAGCAGGCGCCCCCCGGGGCACAGCTTGGCGAGTAACAGCGCGAAGTAGGACGGGTAGTTGTGCACCCCGACATGCTCGGTGAGCCCGATCGAGCTCACCGCGTCGTAGTCGCAGCCGGGGGCGTCCCGGTAGTCCAGATGGCGCACGTCGGCGAGATCGGCCAGACCCTCACGGAGGATTGCCTGGCGCGCCCAGCGGGCTTGTTCCTCGGACAGCGTGACGCCCAGCGCGCGGACCCCTCGGCGAGCGGCGTAGCGCACCATGCCGCCCCAACCGCAGCCGACGTCGAGGAGCCGCATCCCGGCTCGCAACCCCAACTTGTCGGCGATCAGTTCGTGCTTGCGCTCCTGGGCCTGTTCCAGGCTCATTTCCGGATGCTCGAAGACGGCACAGGTGTAGGCCATGGACGGGCCGAGCACCAACTCGTAGAAGCGGTTGGAGACGTCGTAGTGGTGGTGTATCGCCTCGCCGTCGCGGCGCCGGGAATGCGCCAACCCCTCGATCACCCGGCGCCACCGGGGTCGCGCTTCCTGAGGTGGCGGGGGCACCGGCCGCAGCCGCTGCCAGCCCAGCGAACGGGTGATCAGCGCGAGCTCAGCCACCGTCGGGCGTCGGAAGTGCAGCTCGTCTGCCATCAGCCGCATGGCCACGTACGGATTACCGGGGTGTACCCCGCTAGCGCGCAGATCACCGGCGATGTAGGCGCGCGCCATGCCGAGGTCGCCCGGCGCGGTGAACAGGTAGGTGGCGCCGCGCGGAGTGGCGAGGTGCACGGTGATCTCGGAGTCGGGCGGACCGGTGGCGCTGCCGTCATAGGCGGTGAACCGGACCGGGAACCGGCCATCGGTGAGCAGGTTCACGATCTCCGCGAGCGACAGCAGGTCCCCCTTCGCCGGGGCCGTCGCCGGAGTGGGGCGCCGGAAGGTCGTCATCGATGTCGCACCGCCTTCGCATAGAGGTCCGCCAGTCGCTGGTCTGGGTCGTAGCGCTGCTTGAGGGCCGCATAGCGCTCACCGCCGTAGCGGGCATCGAATTCTTCCCGCGAGTAGAACGAGTCCGAGTACAGCGACTTGTGTCCACCCACTGCGTCAACCTGGTGTTCGATGGCCCGGTTAATAGCCCCGTCGTTGCTGCCGCTGCCGGGGGCGATCGGCACGCTGGACCAGAATCCGACGTTGACGTAGTCCCGGCCGGGTTCCAGGGGATACAGCGGCCAGTCGCGCTCGCCGCGCAGCCGCAATGGGCACAGCCACACCGGCTCGATGCCGACGTGCGTGACGAACCAGCGCAGGAATTCTGCGGTGCGCTCGAGGGGGATCTCGACATCCTGGATTACGCGTTCCCGGTGCGGGCGACCACGCAAGACTTCCCACCGGTTCTCCCCGTCGAACCGGTTCGCCAACGCAACGATCTTCCAGTATACGTCGCTGCGGCGTAGCCGGGCCGGCCACAATCGCCGGATCACTGGATGTTGGACGCCGAAGGCCTCCGAGCACCAGAACCAGTCGGTGTCCCAGCGCCACAGGTAGTCGTGAATGCGCAGGACATCGCGATGGCGCTGCTGGATCGAGCGATAGTAGATCTGCATCCCGGTGTAGTCGCTGGCTGGTCCGTCATGCTCGGTGCTCCGGCCGAGCGTCAGGTAGGACTCGGTGGCGGAGAACATCACGCCGTCGAGATAGTCGACATTCTCGCTATTCTCGCCGTTCCAGGTCCGGGTCGCCATAATCTGCGCCACTGCGGCGCACAGCTCGTCCAGATTGGTGAAGCGCACGTGCCGCAGCGCGACGTGCGAGCGCACTGGTTCCAACTCGATACGCAGTCGGGTGGCGTAGCCCAGGGTGCCGTAAGAGTTGGGGAATCCGGCGAACAGCTCATCCCCCTGGGTGGCGGTGACGAGCTCGCCGGCGCCGGTGAGCACGTCGAGCTCCAACACTGATTCATGCGGCAGGCCGTTACGAAATGATGCCGCCTCGATGCCCAGTCCGCTCACCGCGCCACCCAGAGTGATCGTCTTGAGCTGCGGTACGACCAGCGGGGTCAGCCCATGAGGCAACGTCGCGGTGAGGAGGTTCTCGTACGTGCACATGCCGGCGACGTCGGCGGTGCGGCTGACCGGGTCCACCTGCAGCACCTTGGTCAAGCCGGAGACATCAAGCCCGGAGCCCGCCGCGACGCGGGACCGGAACAGGTTCGACGTTGACTTGGCAAGCCGCACCGCCGACCCCGCTGGGATCGCTCGGTAACTGGCTTGCAGCCGCCGCACAGCATCGCGATGGCTAAGCCCCTCCGCAGACCCCTCCCCAGTGCGCTGCACACGTTCCACGCTACGACCAACCCGGCCTGAGCGCACCGGCTTAGTGAGGCCCAGACATGGCTACCCGCTGACATCACTACCCTGGGCTACAACGGGTCCTCACCTGGGCCCGGACTCGACGAGAGGAGCCGTGGTGCAACCCGGTGCAGCGCCAGACATGAACATGATCCTGGAGCAGGCCCAGAAGATGCAGCAACAGCTGATGAGCGCGCAGGCCGAGCTCGCGCAGTCGGAGGTCACTGGGCAGGCTGGGGGTAACCTGGTTTCGATCACGCTGGCCGGATCCGGGGAGGTTCGCAGCGTGACGATCGACCCCAAAGTGGTCGATCCCGATGATGTGGAGACCCTGCAAGATCTTGTAATGGGGGCGATGGCCGACGCGCACCGCGCCTTGCAGGACCTCACCCAACAGAAGATGGGCCCGTTGGCCAGCGCGCTCGGTGGGCCTGACGCCGGGCTGGGCGGAGGTCTCGGGCTGCCCGGCATGTGAGCTCCGCCGCGGGGGGCGGCATTGTGAGCTCCGCCGCGGAGGCGGCATTATGGCTGCTGTGTATGAGGGAGTCGTCCAGGATCTTATTGATGAGTTGGGGCGGCTGCCCGGTGTTGGTCCCAAGAGTGCGCAGCGGATGGCCTTCTACCTGCTTGCCGCCGATCCGGCTGACGTGACGAGATTGCAGGACGCGTTGCAGCGGGTCAAGGACGGGGTGGTCTTCTGCGCCGTCTGCGGCACGGTCTCCGAGAAACAGACGTGCCGGATTTGCGCTGATCCGCGCCGCGATCCTCGGCTGGTCTGCGTGGTCGAAGAGCCCAAGGACGTGCTTGCGGTGGAACGTACTCGTGAGTTCACCGGCCGTTACCACGTGTTGGGCGGTGCGCTCGATCCACTGTCCGGCGTTGGTCCCGACCAGCTGCGGATCCGGGAGCTGCTCACCCGGATCGGTTCCGACGAGATCGGAGAAGTGATCATCGCGACGGATCCGAACACCGAGGGGGAGGCCACCGCCACCTATCTGGCCCGGATGCTGCGGGACTTCCCTGGCCTGTCGGTGACCAGGCTGGCCTCGGGCCTACCGATGGGCGGTGATCTGGAGTTCGCCGACGAGCTCACCCTCGGTCGCGCCCTGTCTGGCCGTCGCGCGGTCTGATTCGGGTTTGGGTTCGGGTCTTGATTCGGGGGACACTGAGCTAACCGTAGGGCTAGCGCAGGGCGCGGTTCACGGCCGATACCACCGCGTTGAGCGAGGCGGTGACAATGGACCCGGAGACGCCGACGCCCCACAAAACCTGCTCGCTGACGGTGCACTCGACATATGCCGCTGCCGCCGCGTGGTCGCCGGCTGACATCGCGTGCTCGAAGTAGTCGAGCACGCGGACATCAAACCCCAGGGCGGCCAGAGCGTCCACGAAGGCCGCGATGGGGCCGTTGCCCGCTCCCCTGATCTGGTGCTCCTCGCCCTCCACCAGCACGGTGGCGCAGATCTCGTCATAGCCTTCGCCGTCATCGGACAACTGATGGCGCAGCACCCGCAGGGGGGTGCACCGGTCCAGGTAGTGCTCCGCGAAAATGTCCCGGATCTGCTGCGGCGAGACCTCGCCACCGTCGGCATCGGTGTGTTGCTGGATGATGCGGGAGAACTCGATTTGTAGCCGACGCGGCAGGTCCAGCTGGTGCTCAGCCTTCATGACGTAGGCGATACCGCCCTTGCCTGACTGCGAGTTCACCCGGATCACGGCCTCGTAGGTACGCCCGACATCTTTTGGATCAATGGGCAGGTACGGCACTTCCCAACGGTGCTCGTTCACGTCGACGCCGGCTGCGGCGGCGTCGACCTGCATCGCCCGCAATCCCTTGTTGATTGCGTCCTGGTGGCTGCCAGAAAACGCGGTATAGACCAGATCTCCACCATAGGGATGACGCCCAGGCACCGGCAGCTGGTTGCAATACTCCACCGAGCGACGAATCTCGTCGATGTCGGAGAAATCGATCTGGGGATCAATGCCCTGGCTGAACAGGTTCATTCCCAGCGTCACCAGGCACACGTTGCCGGTGCGCTCGCCATTGCCGAACAGGCAGCCCTCGATGCGTTGCGCGCCGGCCTGATAACCCAGCTCGGCGGCGGCCACCGCGGTGCCGCGATCATTGTGCGGATGCAGCGAGAGGATCACCGCGTTGCGTCGTTCCAGATTGCGGTGCATCCACTCGATGGAGTCGGCGTAGACGTTGGGGGTGGCCATCTCGACGGTGGCCGGCAGGTTCAGGATCACCGGCAGGTCTGGACTGGGCTGCCAGATCTCGGTGATCGCGTTGCACACCTCTGCGGTGTAACTCAGCTCGGTGCCGGTGTAGGACTCCGGCGAGTATTGGAACCGGAAGTCGGTGTCGGAGTACTTGCCCGAGTACGCCACCACCATCTCGGCTGCGACGGTGGCAATCTTCTTGATCCCCTCGCGCTCCTCCCGAAATACCACCCGGCGTTGCAAGATTGACGTCGAGTTGTAGATGTGCACGATCGCCTTGTGCGCGCCCTGGAGAGCCTCAAAGGTGCGCTCGATCAGCTCGGGCCGACATTGCGACAGTACCTGGATGCGCACGTCCTCAGGTACCGCATCTTCGGTGATGATCTCGCGGACGAAATCGAAATCGGTCTGGCTCGCGGCGGGGAACCCGACCTCGATCTCCTTGTAGCCCATCCGCACCAGCAGCTCGAACATGCGCCGCTTGCGGACGGGGCTCATCGGATCGATCAAGGCCTGGTTGCCGTCTCGCAGGTCCACCGCGCACCACAGCGGGGCCCGGCTGATCGTGACGTCGGGCCAGGTGCGGTCGGGGAGGGATACCAGCTCCACAGTCTCGGCAAAGGGCCGGTAGCGATGCACCGGCATCGCGCTGCCGAGCTGCGGGTTCCACGAGGCCTGATCGGCTGGAGCCGGGGCGGCCGGGCGCCTGATGCGGCTGGTGCAAGATACGGTACGTGCCACAGGAGCACGGTAACTGGGACCACCCAGCGGTGCGCAACTGCCCTGCGGGATGGGGTGGTCCGTGGCAGACTTTCGCTTATGAGCTCCAGCCGTACGTCGGTCCGTGGAACACGCACCAGCGTCGCAGCGGTCCTCGCCACCGTGATCCGGATCGTAGGGGGACTCTTCGTTTTGATCTTAGTGGCGCATGTGGCGCTCACGTTGGGCGGCGCGAACCCAGCCAATGTCATTTCCAGGTTTATGGCCTCCTGGGCAGACCGTCTCCAGCTGGGCTTCCGGGGGCTGTTCACCCCAGCCGACCCCAAGGTGCGCATCGTGGTTGACTACGGCCTCCCTGCGGTCTTCTGGCTTGTCGTGAGTGTGGTGCTGGTCCGTCTGGTGCGACGCCTCGGCTGACCCGGCTGGGCACCGTGCTGCCACCCGGCCAGCCGCCTGTTTACCTGCTCGACTCGTCCCGGCTGACGGCTGTCTTCCAGGCCGGGAAGGCGCTCCCTAGCAACTATTTCGGGTGAATGATCGGTTTTCCACTCGTTAGAGTGGTTAGTTAACTTAATGTAGTCATGGCGGCGAAATGACACCCGACCTCGGCCTGTTGCGGGCAGGTTACCCGGTGTGACGTGTCACTTTGGGTAACTGCCTACGCAGGAGCCCACGGTGGATGAACGGCTGGGTTTCCGGCCTCTGGGCCTCGGACGCGCGCCGCGTCGGCTCCTGCTCTCTCAGGAATCTGAGCAGCTCAGCGGGGTTGCGGGGAGTGCAAGACTCGACCGAAGGATACCCGTCGAGGCCGCTGAGAAGGGTGGCCGTGGGCTCCTTCTCCGGGCTTGCGGGGGTTGGAGGCGCACGACGTCATTACGCTCCGTCTCGCCTGTCACCTACTTGCCTTCTTAGTCGTTTTACTCCACGCTGCCGCCTATCTGACTGGAGCAGCTGCCCCGGGGAAGCGTGTTGAGAAAGGAGGCCGTCCCAGCGGCGTCGGCCGTTGCGGCGATACTCGTGTGCACTCGCCGTGACTCCCCGCACAGCACGCTTGCCTGCATGAAAAATCCTGTACTACGGAAGCGGTGGTGGAGTTGGCTAGAACGGATGCTCGATCCAGGGGCTCTGGAGGAGCTGGACTGTTCAACGTTGTCAGTGTGATCATCCTCGTCGTCGGTGTCTTGGTCATCGGTATAGCGGCTGCGCTGCTCGCCCGAACCTTGGCGGCGGCGCAGAGCATCGACAAAAAGGCTCAGGCTATCGCGGGAAACGCTGGCAACATCGACGTCGCGACCAACTCGGTCGTCCAGTTGAATCGAACCAACGAGCTTGCCGCCTCGATCCTGCAGAGCGCAAAACCGCTGCAGGGTCTGCTCAACACGACCGACGCCGCCGCCCGGGACATCGACGGCGTAGCGAAATCCATCAACGCGAGTGCGGGAACCATCAACGGTTCGGCCGGGACGATCAACGGCACGGCGACTACGATCAACAACACCGCGCGGGACATCAACAGCAGCGTCAGCACGATCAACGGCACTGCCTTCACGATCAACAGCACGGCAAGGGGCATCGACGCCCGGGCTGCGGCGATCCTCGACGTCGCGCAGCGCATCGACGTTGATGCGATGAACATCAATGATGCTGTGGCCAGGACGATCTTCCTCGCCAGAGCCATCAAGATTGATACCGGCAACATCGTCAACCAGGCGATCAACGCGGAGCTGACCGCTCGCTGCATTGATGCCAAGGTTCGCCTTAACCTCATCAACCCGCCGTCGCCGCGCTGCTAGGAGGATAAAAGATGACAACACAGCAGTTCTCCAGAACGTCGGCAAGCATCCCGCCTCCTGCTAACGCTAGCTCGTTCGCTCGTTTTCTGTGGATCTTCACTACTCTCGGTATCATCGTCGTGGTCGTCGTCATCGGCTTCCTGATCGGCATCGTCCGAGCGTTGGAAGGCATCGATAACGGTCTTTTCACGGCATCGAGCTCAGTGACCGGTGCCACCGGCAATGTCCAGCCACTGCCCAACGACATCCAGACAATCAACTCCGCGCTGGGGGATATCGATAACGCCTTGAAGCCGATCCGTGGCCAGGTAGCCGACGCTACCTCTTCACTGCAATCGATCAGAGGTACGGCACTGAGCATTGACGCATCGTTGAAGGACACCTCCGCCTCACTGGTCAACACATCAGGATCGCTGGTCGACACCTCCGGAACCCTGATTGGTGCCTCCCAGTCGGCGGCGGCTATCTCGAACTCCCTGGTGGACACCTCCAACGTGTTGCTGAATGTCCTCGGCCTTGCGCAGACAATCGACGGCACGCTCGAGTCCGCAGAGCGGATAGAGACTCGCGGCACCGCCCTGATTCCCATCGAGGTGCAGCAAGCAAACTTTTTCCTGCAAGGGATTCAGAACGACACCAGCACCATCAACCTTCAGTTGCAGGAAGTCAACCGCCACCTGACCAACATCTGCACGTCGCCCACCCTGTCCTTGTTGCCTCCGTTCAAGTGCCACCCGTAAAGGAGGTGACTGATGCGACGCTTAACGGCTCCGGCCTTACCAGCCATCATGCTCGTGATCATCATTCTCTGGGCACTGACGGCGGTGATCTTTCTGACCGGTACGCTGGCTGCGGCTGTGCGGATCGAGAACCGGGTCGGTCAAATCAACAGTTCCCTGACGCCGATCAACAGCAAGCTTAACGCACTCCCGGTCCTCGTCAATGTCGCCGATACCGCAGGCAAGATTCGTGAGGCGGCGGCGAACTTGAGTCCGACTATCGGGCGCATTGCCGATTCGGCCAGTACTATCGACCGCAGCCTCAAGCAGGTCAACGATGCTGTCGGTCCGATCAACACATCGGTGAAGCAGATCAATGGCTCAGTACTGGCGATCAACGGGAGTGTTCGTCAGATTGCCCCTAACCTGGTGACCGTGCTCGGTAATGCCAGGTCGATCAATGGGCACGTGCACTCGATCGATGGGGAGCTCGGCGGAACCGCAGCCAATGTGTACGACATCAGGGGCCGGGTCGTGCGAATCAATGACCAGGTCAGTGACGTGATTAGGTCTGCCAGGGATATCAAGGGCGACACCGGGTTCGTCGTCGCCACGGTTGGCACTGCCCGGTTCCCAGGAACGATCAACGGAGATGCCTTTGGGATCGAGACCTCTCCGCTGCTCCTGCGGTCCTCCAACGCGGGTGTGATGCGAGAAATGATCGCCGCTTCTGGCCGTCAGGATCCCGCAACGGCCCAGCTGGGACTGCCCTCGCTGGATTTGCTGCCGCAGATTTCGGCACTCGGCTTGCCGGCTCTGCCGGTTCCCGGTGCTGTGCAGCTTCCTTCGGTATTGGAGAACCTTCTGCAGGGGTTGCCCATCGCGGGTGACACCGGTGATCTCCTCAGTCTGGTGGGCGTTGCACACAAGTAACACCCACCAGTACATGAGTGTTCAATCGGGGGGCGTTGACCAAGCGAGGTCGACGCCCCCCGATTGGGCTATCTTCTCGCGAAGATAATTCACCGCCAGCCTGCCACGCGAGTGATGAACACAGGTAACCTCTGCAGGCGTGCCTCGAGTGGTCGTTGATGTCGTTCCCAAACCCGAGATTCTTGATCCGCAGGGTCAGGCGATCGTGCGCGCGTTGCCTCGGCTGGGCTTGCAGGGGGTACGCGATGTGCGCCAGGGTAAGCATTTCGAGCTCGACGTCGATGATGACGTCGAGCTCGAAACACTGCATCGGATTGCGGGCGAGCTGCTCGCCAACCCCGTGATCGAGGACTGGACGGTGCGCCGGCTATGAGCCCGGTCACGGGTCCGGCTGTTGACCCGGCCATGGGTGCAGTCTGCCGGATTGGCGTTATCACTTTTCCCGGCACGCTGGACGACATCGACGCCGCCCGCGCCATCCGCTACGCCGGGGCGTGGCCAGTGCCACTCTGGCACGCCGAGGAAGACCTGCACGGGGTGGACGCCGTGGTGGTGCCCGGCGGGTTCTCCTATGGCGACTACCTCCGCCCTGGCGCGATCGCCGCCCACCAACCGGTGCTGCGGGCGGTGCTCGACGCCGCCCGTGGCGGCACTCCGGTTCTGGGCATCTGCAATGGGTTTCAGATCCTGTGCGAGGCCGGTTTGCTGCCCGGGGCCTTGGTGCGCAACGCCGGCCTGCACTTCCTCTGCCGCGACCAGCGGCTGCGGGTGGAGACCAGCGCCACCGCTTGGACGAGCCGGTATGCCCCTGGCACGGAAATCGTGCTGCCGCTGAAGTCCATCGAAGGCCGGTACGTGGCCGACGCGTCGACGTTGGCCGAGTTGGAGGGCGACGGTCGGGTGGTCTTGCGCTACCTGGGCGCCAACCCGAACGGCGCGATGCACGACATCGCCGGGATCGCCTCGGCCGACGGGCGGGTGCTTGGCGTGATGCCGCATCCCGAGCACGCGATCGACCCGCTCACCGGGCCGTCAACCGACGGGCTGGATCTCTTCCGTTCCGCCGTCGACGCGGTACTCGCCTCCCTGGGGGTCTAAAGACTCTGCGCCTAAAGACCTTGCTCGGGCACGGTAGGACCCTTGCCGCGCCCAGCCCAGCGCGGCAGCAGATCAGCGACCGCGATGTCGACGGAGAAGGGTTCGCTGACAGTGAGGCGCGGGCCGGTCCCGATCAGCTGGTAGGCGTTGCCATGCCCGAAGCCGTATACGCTGACCAGCAGCGGCTCGAGCTCGATCCGCCAGTAGCGCGGGATCCCGAAGCTGGCGTACAGCGCGGGTTTGGTGGCGCGGTCCTCCAGATGGCTGCCTGGCGACTCGATCTCTACAGCCACCAGCACCTCCGACGGTGCGAACCAGTGCCTTTCTGGCTGGTCGCTGCGCAGCACGAGGACATCGGGGATTCGGGTGAGCTGCCGTCCGAAGCGGATCTCCACAGCCTGCGTGACAGCGAGCGGCTCGGGCGCGAGCGCTTCCAGGTGGACACCGAGACGGGCGGCAACGGACTGGTGCAAGCTTGACCGCGACGGCGACACAGTCAGCGCTCCATCGGTGAGCTCGTAGCGATGGTGGCTCTCCGGGAGCGCGTCGAGATCGTCGACAGTCCAGCCTCCGGACGGAACCACCAGTAGAGCATCAATCACCGTTGCCTCCTCATCGCGGGTGGAGTCTAGAGTGCCGCATACCCTTGACGGGTGCCGACCACTCCGGATGCTGAGCAGCCATACCGTGAGCTGGGGCTGGCCGATGACGAGTACGCGCGGATCCGGGAGATCCTCGGCCGGGCGCCGACCACGGCCGAGCTGGCGATGTACTCGGTGATGTGGAGCGAGCACTGCTCCTACAAGTCCTCGAAGGTGCACCTGCGCTCTTTCGGGGAGACGACCACCGAGGCGATGCGCCAGCGGGTACTCGCCGGTATCGGATCCAACGCCGGTGTCGTCGAGGTCGGTGACGGCTGGGCGGTGACATTCAAGATCGAGTCGCACAACCACCCGTCCTATGTGGAGCCCTATCAGGGCGCGGCGACCGGGGTCGGCGGGATCGTGCGCGACATCATGGCCATGGGCGCCCGCCCGATCGCGGTCGCCGACTCCCTGCGCTTCGGCTCCGCCGACGCGGCGGACACCGCGCGGGTCCTGCCGGGAGTGGTCGCCGGGGTCGGGGGCTACGGCAACTGCCTCGGCTTGCCCAACATCGGTGGCGAGGTGGTCTTCGACCGCTCATACGCCGGCAACCCGCTGGTCAACGTGCTGTGCGTCGGGGTGTTGCGGGTGGCCGACCTGCACTTGGCGCATGCCAGTGGCACCAGCAACAAGATCGTCCTGTTTGGCGCGCGCACCGGCCGCGACGGTATCGGTGGGGTCTCGGTGCTGGCCAGCGAAAGCTTCAGCGCCAACTCCGGGGATCACGGTGGCGGAAGAACGAAACTGCCCAGTGTTCAAGTGGGCGATCCGTTCACCGAGAAGGTGCTGATCGAATGCTGCCTGGAGCTCTTCGATGCCGGTCTGGTGATCGGTATTCAAGATCTCGGTGGGGCCGGCCTGGCCTGCGCGACGAGCGAACTGGCCAGCGCGGGAGACGGCGGCATGGTGGTGGATCTCGACGCGGTGCCGCTGCGGGCAGCGGGTATGACGCCGGCCGAGATCCTCTGCAGTGAGTCCCAGGAGCGGATGTGTGCCGTGGTGCATCCCGGCGATGTGGACGCCTTCATGGCGATCTGCGCCACGTGGGACGTCACCGCCACGGTGATCGGTGCGGTCACCGATGGTGATCACCTGGTGATCACGTCACGCGGCGAGACCGTGGTGGACGTGCCGCCCCGCACCCTAGCGCACGGGGGTCCGGTTTACCACCGACCGGTGCAACGACCGCCCACCCAGGACGCTCTGCTCGCGGCCACCCCGGACGCTTTGGCCCGGCCGGGCACTTCGGATGCCTTGCGCGCCACGGTGCTGCGGATGGTGGCCAGCCCCGGGTTGTGCTCGCGGGCCTGGGTGACCGACCAGTACGACCGTTACGTGCGGGGTGCCACCGTGCTCGCGCAACCCAGCGACGCGGGGATGGTCCGCATCGACGAGACCACCCAGCGCGGGGTGGCGGTGGCCACCGATGGCAACGCTCGGTACTGCGCACTGGACCCTTACGCCGGCACCCAGCTGGCGCTGGCCGAGGCCTACCGCAACGTCGCGGTCACCGGTGCCGCTCCGCTGGCCGTGACGAACTGTCTTAATTTCGGCGCGCCCACTGACCCCGGCGTGATGTGGCAGTTCGAGCAGGCCGTTCGCGGACTGGCCGACGGTTGCGCCGCGCTGGGCATCCCCGTCACCGGGGGAAACGTGAGTTTCTACAACCAGACCGGGGACAGCGCGATCCTGCCCACCCCGGTGGTTGGGGTACTCGGAGTGATCGACGACGTGCGCCGTCGAATCCGCACCGGACTGGGCGATCCCGGTGACGAGCTCTGGCTGCTCGGCGAGACTCGTGATGAGTTCGGTGGCAGCGAATGGGCGCACGAGGTGCACGGGCACCTCGGTGGTCGCCCGCCCTCGGTGGATCTGGCCCGCGAGCGGGCGATCGGTGCGGTGCTCGCCGCCGCGTCCCGGGAGGGCCTGGTGAGCGGGGCGCACGATCTGTCCGACGGTGGTCTGGCGCAGGCACTGGTGGAAGCCTGCCTGCTGAGCGGTCTCGGCGCTCGGGTGAGCCTGCCGGCCCAGGTTGACCACACGCGGCTCGATCCGTTCGTCGCGCTCTTCGCAGAGTCATCCGCGCGCGTCGTGCTCGGTGTGTCCGGCGCCGCTGCGCCTCGTGTCGCGCAACTGTGCACCGATCTCGGGGTTCCGGTGACCCGGCTCGGGGAGATCCACGCCGCGCCCGTGCTCGAGATCGTCAACGTCGCCACCTTCACCCTGGACGAGCTGCGCGCCGCCTGGGAAGCCACCCTGCCAGCCCTGTTCGGAACTGAGCGAGAGCCATGACGCAGCGGCGCCGAGTTGACGCGCAGCAGCTGCGGGGCGCGCTTGCTGCGGTCGCGGGATGGTTGGACGGGAATGGGTGCCAGCCGGCACGCCATGAACTGGCGCAGGCCGTCCGGCTCAGTCTTCGTGCGCTGGCGCAGGTCGCTCCTGGCGCCACGGTGGAGGTGCGGGTACCGCCGTTTGCGGCGGTGCAGTGTGTCGCAGGGCCACCGCATACTCGGGGACACACGAGGGGTACCCCACCCAACGTGGTGGAGACCGACCCACGAACCTGGTTAGAGCTAGCCACTGGCCGAGTGGCCTGGGCCGTGGTGATCGCCGACGGGCGGGTGGCCGCCTCAGGTTCCCGTGCGGACGTTTCGGGGTGGTTGCCGCTGGGCTAGTAGACTGGAAACCATCACCAGTCCGGTCGGCCCAAACAGTGGAGTCTCAGGTGGGCAACGAAATGCCCCGACATGACCCCGGCTCTTACAGCGCAGACAGCGACGACTACACCGGACCGCGCGAAGAGTGCGGTGTCTTCGGTGTGTGGGCGCCCGGCGAAGAGGTCGCCAAGCTAGCCTATTTCGGCCTGTTTGCGCTGCAGCACCGGGGCCAGGAGGCTGCCGGAATCGCGGTGTCCGACGGCTCGCGGGTGCTGGTGTTCAAAGATCTGGGGCTGGTCAGCCAGGTGTTCGACGAGCAGGTGCTGTCCAGTCTATCCGGGCACATCGCGGTCGGGCACTGCCGTTATTCCACCACCGGCTCGAGCATCTGGGAGAACGCTCAGCCGACTTTTTGCACCACGGCCACCGGCTCGGGTCTGGCGTTGGGGCACAACGGCAATCTGGTCAACACCGCCGAACTGCTGGCGCAGGCTCGTCAGGCCGGCGTGCTCACCCGCGAGGGGGTGAGCACTGACTCTGACCTGATCACCGGGCTGCTCGCCGCCGCCGCCAAGGACACCAGCATCGACAACGCCGCTCAGCGGCTGCTGCCCCAGTTGCGTGGGGCGTTCTCGCTGGTCTTCTGCGACAATGACACGCTCTACGCCGCGCGAGACCAGCATGGTGTCCGCCCGTTGGTGCTGGGCAGGCTGCTGGAGCGCGGCTGGGTGCTTGCTAGTGAGACTGCGGCGCTGGACATCGTCGGGGCCCGTTTCGTCCGTGAAGTGGAACCCGGCGAGCTACTGGCTATCGACGCGAGCGGGCTGCGTAGCTCGCGATTCGCCAGCCCTGACCCCAAAGGTTGCGTGTTCGAGTACGTTTACCTGGCGCGACCGGACACCACGATCGCTGGGCGGGGCGTGCACGCCACCCGGTTGGAGATTGGCCGTCGGTTGGCCCTGGAACATCCGGCCGACGCCGATCTGGTCATCCCGGTACCCGAATCGGGCACTCCAGCCGCGATTGGCTACGCGCAGGGCTCGGGCATCCCCTATGGAAAGGGGTTGGTGAAGAACGCCTATGTCGGGCGTACCTTCATCCAGCCGTCCCAGACGATCCGCCAACTGGGCATCCGGCTCAAGCTCAACCCGCTGCGAGATGTTATCCGCGGCCAGCGTCTGGTCGTGGTGGACGACTCCATCGTGCGCGGAAACACCCAGCGCGCCCTGGTTCGGATGCTGCGCGAGGCCGGGGCGATCGAGGTGCACGTGCGGATCGCCAGCCCACCGGTGCGCTGGCCGTGCTTCTACGGCATCGACTTCGCCTCCCACGCCGAGCTGATTGCCACCGGAGCCGGTGGTAGCAATGTTGATGGGATACAGAATGTCGAGGGGATACGGCGCGGGATCGGGGCCGACAGTCTCGGTTACATCAGCCTCGAGGGCCTCATCGCTGCCTCTGAACAGCCGGCCTCCCGGCTGTGCACGGCCTGCTTCGACGGCCGCTACCCGATCCCGCTGCCACCCAGCGAGTCCATCGGCAAGCACCTGCTCGACGACCTTGACGCGGTGGCGCCGGTGGCATCCCTGACCAGGTAACGTAACGGTAACTGCTCGTAGGGGCATTTCTCGCGCCATCGTCATCTGCGTCCTGGAGCGCCTGCCATGACCGAGATCGTCAGCTCGCACAGCACCTATGCTTTGGCCGGGGTGGACATCGCTGCTGGGGAGCGGGCCGTTACCGCGCTGCGTCCCCATGCCGAGCGGGCTCGCCGCCCGGAGGTGCTGGGCGCCATCGGCGGATTCGCCGGCCTGTTCAAGCTCAAGCTCGACCGCTGCCGCGAGCCCGTCCTGGCCAGCTCCACCGACGGCGTCGGTACCAAGATCGCGGTAGCGCAGGCGCTGGACGTGCACCACACCATCGGCATCGACCTGGTGGCGATGGTGGTCGATGACCTGGTGGTGTGTGGGGCCGAGCCATTGTTCCTGCAGGACTACATCGCCGTCGGGAAGGTCGTACCGGAGCGGATCGCGGAGCTCGTCCGGGGAATCGCTGACGGCTGCGTCCAGGCTGGCTGCGCGCTACTGGGCGGGGAGACCGCCGAGCACCCCGGGATGATGACCGACGACGCCTATGACCTGTCCGCGACCGGGGTGGGCGTGGTGGAGGCCGACGCCATCCTGGGTCCTGATCGCGTGCGGCCCGGTGACGTGGTGGTGGCGATGGCCTCCTCAGGGCTGCATTCCAACGGCTATTCGCTGGCCCGGCACGTGCTGCTGGACATGGCCCGAATGCCCCTGGACGGGCATGTTGAGGAGTTCGGCCGCACATTGGGCGAGCAGTTGCTCGAGCCCACCCGGATCTACACCAAAGACTGCCTGGCGTTGGTCGCGGAGACCGAAGTGCGGACGTTCGCCCACATCACCGGGGGTGGCCTAGCGGCGAACCTGTCCCGGGTGATGCCCCGCGGGTTGGTCGCCGTGTTGGAGCGCGGTAGCTGGACGCCGGCTGCGGAGTTCGCGCTGATCACTCGCCGGGGCCGGGTACAGCGCGCCGAGATGGAGCGCACCTTCAACATGGGTGTCGGGATGGTCGCGGTGGTCGATCCCGCTGAGGTGGACCGCGCGTTGGCCGTGCTGAAGGCCCGGCATGTGCCGGCGTGGGTACTGGGTGAGGTGCGCAAATCCCGCGACATCGCGATCGAGAGCGTCGGGAAGGACTCCGACCGCGCAGTGCTTCGCGGGGATCATCCGCGATTTTGACCCGGTTGGTGAGCTCCGGTCGGTGAGTGACCCCAAGTTGGTGAGCGACCCCGGTTGACCCGGTTGGTGAGCGACGATGGGTGTGGCCTCAACGGCGGTACTCGTCGTCCTCGTTGGTGCTCGCCTCATCGGCGTTGTCTCGGGCGCCGTGGTCATCGTCGCTCTTGCCGATAGTGCGGCTGACCCCGTTGCCGCTCGACAGCTCTCGTTGAAGAGCTTCAAGATCTGTGGCAGGGGAGCTGTATTTGAGTTCCCGGGCCACCTTCGTTTGCTTGGCCTTGGCTCGGCCGCGCCCCATGGCTCGACCCCCTCGCGCAGGGAGACGGGGCGGCCGGGGGAACCGGCGGCCCCGTTCATCTCGACAGTGTTTCTCTTAGGTTCAACCCTACAGGGTGGGGTGGAAGGGATGCGACGCGGCCATCTCCGCCCAGCCGTACTCCCGGAAGACCTGCCCTGTGCGGGCATCGGAGCAGGCCTGGCCGAGGAAGTCCAGCGCATCCTCCGGCAGGTCCTCCGGGTCAGCCCAGACGAGTTCGGTGCACTTGTGCGGCTCGCGGATCTCCGGCTGACCCACCCACGTGCTGGTGGTGAAGAAGATGTCCAGCCGCGGTTCCTGGGAGCGGCGGAACATCGTGCCCGCCGGTCGCAGCGCGGCGGGGTCTAGCGTGATACCCAGTTCCTCGCGCACCTCGCGCACCTCGCGCACCTCGCACTCCGTGGGTGTCTCTCCGAGGTCGATGTGGCCGGCCGGCAGGCCGAGCTGACCGTCGGCGAAGCCGCTGCCCGCCCGGCGCATGAGCAAGATCCGACCGTGGGTGTCGGTGAGGAACACGTGCACCGCCACCGGGTAACGATCATGTTTGGTGTCGAACACGAACTCGCTGCGGTCGGTCATCGCTCTCCTCCACAGCGAACATGATCTTTTTCCATGTTTGTGGATCGGGTCAGGCGGCGATGTCGGTGCTGATGCGGTGGGCGAGGTCCAGTGCGGTGGAGTCGGTGGTGTGCTGGCGGATCTCGGTGCCGAGCGTGATCAGGTCGCGAGCGGTGCGGCGGGAGGTCACCTGGTTGATGGCGGCGAGCATCTGCTCGGTGCTGGCGTTGGCGAGTTCGGTCTCGCCGCAGCGATACTGGTTGGTGGCCAGCGTGATGCGACCGCGGAGCATGGCGCGAGCGCGACCTGGATCACGCACCGTGAGTGCCTCGGTCATCTCCACGACGGCGGTCTGCGCGAAGCGCTGGTCGTGGCTGGCGAGCCGGGAGTACGCGTTCGCTCGAGCGGCCGGTAGCTCGGAGTGGTCGGGCAGTACAACACCACTGAGGACCCACTCGGCCGGCGCCTCTTGGGCACGGGCGTAGTGCTCCTCGGCCCGGCGCAACGCGCGTTGCGTCTCCTCGACGTTGCCCAGGCTGGCGTGCACGTAGGCTTCCCTGCGGGCCAGGTCGCACAGCATCTCGGACGACTTGGCTTCCTGGGCAGGCAGCGCACCCAGCCGGAACAGCTGCAAGGCCTCCGGGAAATGACCGGCCTCCAGGTACAGCCCACCAAGATCCTGCAACGCATGGGCTGCGTGCACCGGTTCCTCGGCCCGTTGCGCCGACTCCAGGGAGCGCAGGAAGCAGCTCTGCGCTGAGCGCGGCAGGCACAGATCACGGGACGTCCAGCCGGCCAAACTCTCCAGCCGGGCCAGCGCCGCATCCAGCGACCGCAGCACCTCATCGGGCGCTTTCGCTCCTCGCAGTTGCTGCGCCCAGTTCAGCTGGCCGAGCACGGCGTCCCGGCAGGAACCGCCACCGAAGGCCTTGTCCTGCGCCATCAGGCTCCGGGTCATCGTCTCGACGCGGACCACGTCAGGCGCACCGATCCGAGCCGGGACCGGGCTGGTGGCTACCGGTGCATCCAAAATGGCCAGGTCCGCCGCAGTCAGACCGGCCCCGACGGAAATCTTCGCCGCGAGCGCGACCGCCTCGCGCCGCTTCATCGCCTGATCCTCCACGGTCCCGGGGCTGCGGTCCCCATCCACCGTACCAGCGCGGGTCGTGATGCCCAGCCGATTCACCTCGCGGTGCAACGTCAGCCGCAGTGCCTGCGCCTTGGCCCGGGATTCAGCAAGCTGCGCTTCTCGCACCTGGACCTCATAGGCCTCCTTCGCCGCTGACACGACCCGAAATGCGGCCAACAGGGCACCCTCGGCACCGCAGAGCTCATCGGCGATCGTCCAGAAGCGCTCGTCACCACGGGAGCGCCCCTTCTCGATGTGCGTCACATTGGTGCGGTCACAGCAGGCGGCGTGGGCGAGCTGGCGCTGGGTCAGCTCCGCCGCCACCCGGAAGATGGTGAGCTGCGCACCGAGCCCTCGGCGCATCTCCGCAAGATTTTCCGGTTCCCGAGCCATGCCCCCACACCTCCGCGGTTCTCCCCTGCTGGGCGGCCCCAGCGTAACCGCCGGGTGGTTGACATGAGGGTGACAACAGTGTGATGTCAGTGCCGCACAGCTCCAGCACAGCTCGATTCTGGTTACCAGTGGCTCGTTACCGGCGCCTCGATGCGAGCGCCGGTAACTTTTTGTAGCCACCTGGTTACGCACGCTACTGTGACGCAAGAGAAGATGTCCTCGCGCGAGGGAGCGGCCGTGGAGATCAACGAGTACCAATGTGCAGCTCAAGAGACGAGTCAGCTACGGCTTGGCGGCCCCCATAGTGCGGTCGCGCCGATGCTTGGTCTGGCCAGTGCGACGGGCGCGATCCTCAACGTATATAAGAAGTACCTCCGTCACGCAGAATCCCATCGAGCTCTTCTTCCCGCCGAAGTGGTGGATCAATGACAAGCTCCCCGTGGGCTTGGTATTCGGGGCGCCTTCCACTGTAAGGAAGGAGAAGTAGTAGCCGGTTGCTCCGATCGCGGCTCAGTTCAGATCGGGTAACGGAGGTGCCTTGCGCGAGGAAGCAGAGGTCGGCAACCGGTCGGTGGGCGGTCAGGTGCTCGATCAGTGCGGCGCGGTCGCTGGAGCGTCGTCATGGGTTACCGGAGGTGTCGCCTCGGGCGCCGGTCCCGGGTTTCGCGGAGCGGCTGGGGCAGGTTGCTTGCCCACCTGCACCGGGCCCTTCACGCTCCCGGTCACCGGGGCGAAACCGGAACGGTCGGGCAGAAAAGCGCCGAGCCGGCAGTCCACCCGGGTGCTTCCGGCCTGCCAGCTCTCCATTCGTAGCGTTTCCCAGAACAATGTGAGTCCCTTATTCGCGACGACCGAGAGGCCCCCCGCGAAATCCTTCGCCAGGCGGGTGCATTCCGTGTTCAGCAGCCGGTCCTGCGCGGCTTCGTCGGGATATCCCTTGGGGAAGGCGCCTTTGAGGTCGACCACTCCGATGACCTCGATGGCATGGGGACCCGTGCAATCGACTGGGTCGCTCACTGCTTTGCCGTCGTTTCCCAGGCAGGTACCGGGCGGGTGCACGTCGGACTGGTCCTGTGTCAGCACACTGCCGGTGGTCAGAAACAGCGTTCCGGTGTGGCCAGCGGACTGTACCCCGCAGCGCAACGTCCGGTCTCCGCGTACCCAGCCGGCTTCGCTGGGTTTGATCGCTCCTATGGTGAACCGGCCGAACGGATCGAGGTGATCGGCCAGTGCCTGGGTACTGAGCTGGGTACACCGCTGCGTTACCAGCCGCTGCCAGCGTGCCGGATCGGGGAAAGCGGCCTGGGGACCGTAGTCCTGGAGGTCTAGCGTCTCGGTGACCTCGAACAGGTGGGGTTGCGCGCAGCTCACCGCCCTGGCGTCGAGTGCGTCCGGCTTCTGCCAGGTCAGGCAGGTGTGTGCGGGGGCTCGGAGTGATTGCGCGCTGGATGTGCCGGCCAGGCCTGCTGGCCCAACGGCGATCAGGGCTGCTCGCCCGGTCGGCACACCGACCGCGACCAGGGCCGTCAGCGCGCCCAGCACTGCCCCAGCGGCGAGCCGCCGGGTGCTGCGCCTGGCGCGGTGCCCGGCGGAGGTCACGGGGAGGTGCCCACCCGTCGCCGGTTACGCCCTCGGGCCTTGAGCGCTTCGATGATGATGGGGACGAACGACAGCGCAACGATACCGATCAAGATCAGTTCTACGTGATTTCTGATGAACGCGATCCGGCCAAGCCAGAAGCCCAGCAGAGTTACTCCGGTGGCCCAAGCCAGGCCACCGATGATCGAGTAGGTGAAGTACCTGCGGGGATCCATCCGGCTTATTCCTGCGGTCGCCGTGATGAAGGTCCGTACGATAGGGACGAAACGACCCAGCAGGATCGCCCGTGCGCCGTACTTGTCGAAAAAGGAACGCGTCCTGTCCACATATTCCCGTTTAAACAGGCGAGAATCCGGCCGGTTGAACAGGGCCGGCCCTGCCTGGTAGCCCAGGTAGTAACCGACCACGTTGCCCGCCACGGCAGACACCGTGAGCAGCAGGCAGACCAGCCAGATCGGGGTGCCGATGAAACCCCTTGCGACGAACAGCCCAGCGGTGAACAGCAGCGAGTCACCGGGCAGGAAGAAGCCGAGGAGCAGCCCGCATTCCGCAAAGATGATCAAACACAGCCCGAGAAGCACAGAGGAGCCCAGCATCCGCAGCAACTGCTCGGGATCGAGCCAGGATGGGCCGAGAGCCAACGGCATGCCTAGGTGGGAAGGTGTCACGGTGCCACGGTAGCGGGCAGACCTTCCATCATCGGCTGCGCACCGGTGACACCAGACGAGCTCACCAGATGCTGATCACCAGATGCTGATGACGCCGGCTAGCCCGCCGGCCATCGCTCCCAGCAGCGCTGCCAGGATAAGTACCATCAAGGCCGACGGTCCGGGCTTGGCATGCGCCGGTCCGCGACCGGACGAGACCGGGCCGGCCGGCCGGGGATGGGGCGCAAACCCCAGTGGTGACCCAGGCCCTACCCCGCAGGCCTGCGCCCGCAACGCGGCGGACAGCTTCTGCTCGGGAATGGCCCCGGCACCCGAAGTGGGCTCCGAAATCGCTCTGGATGTGGGAACACTGTTACGCACTCACAACTCACTTCTGCTCGAGGATTCGTTGCAGGGCGTCCAACGCACGGCTTGCGCTGGACTTCACTGTCCCTCGGCTGACGCCGGTGGCCGCCGCGATCTCCGCTTCGCTCATTCCCCCGTAGTAGCGCAGCACCAGCACCTCACGTTGTCGCGGCGGCAGCTGGCCCAGCGCGACGACCACCGCCTGATGCTCGGTCGTCAGCATCGCCAGCGACTCTGCTGAGCGGGCGTTGGCCTGGTGCGGGGGGACGTAGCCGCGAGCGGTCTTGCGGCGGCGCAGCACCGAGCGGGAGCCGTTGACCACTGCGGTGCGCAGGTAGCCCAGCGCGGCCGCCTCGTCACGCAGTCCCGACCAGTGCCGGTGCAGCCCGGTGAACGCCTCTTGCACGACGTCTTCGGCGGTGGGCGCCTCATCGACCAACAGAATCGCCAGCCGCACGAGCCGAGTCCGGTGCTGGCGGTACAGATCCTCCAGCGTCAGTGGGGTGTCGGTAGGGGTGTCGTCGGTAGGGCTGTCGGCTGAGGTGTCCACGGGGTTGTTGCTGGGGGCGTCGAGCACCCGCAGGTGGCGCAGCGTCATCTCGACCGAGTGCTGCACGGTCACGCGGTCGCGCGGTTCGTCGGGGGCCACGCCGGAAACGTACTGTGGCCACCTCGCGCCCATCCGATCGCGTCTCGCTCGACGGGTAAGCCATACTGCGAGCCACTGTCCGCGACAGTCACCGCGTCACCCGAACGATCAGCACCGAATAGCCGGAGGTCACCCACCATGCCCATCGCGACGCCTGAGGTCTACAGCGAGATGCTGGACCGCGCGAAGGCCAACGCGTTCGCCTACCCAGCGATCAACGTCACCTCGTCGGAGACGCTGAACGCGGCGCTGCGCGGGTTCGCCGAGGCCAGCAGTGATGGCATCGTGCAGCTGTCCACGGGTGGGTCGGAGTTCGCTTCTGGTGGCAAGGTCAAGGACATGGTCGCTGGCTCGGTGGCGATGGCTGAGTTCGCGCACGTGGTGGCCGCGAAGTACCCCGTCAATGTCGTGCTGCACACCGACCACTGCCCGGAGAACAAGCTTGACACCTTTGTCCGGCCGCTGATCGAGATCTCCCAGGAGCGGGTGAACCGTGGCGAGAACCCGCTGTTCCAGTCCCACATGTGGGACGGCTCGGCCACCGAGTTGCATCGCAACCTGGCCATCGCCGCCGAGCTGCTGGAAGCCTGCGCCAAGGTGAAGATCCTCCTGGAGGTGGAGATCGGTGTTGTCGGCGGCGAGGAGGACGGCGTCGCGAACGAGATCAACGAGAAGCTCTACACCACCGCCGAGGACTATGCGCATACCGTTGAGGCCCTAGGTGGTGGTGAGCGGGGTCGTTACCTGCTGGCCGCGACATTCGGCAATGTGCACGGCGTCTACAAACCAGGCAATGTGCAACTTCGGCCGGAGATCCTGAAAATGGGCCAGCAAGTGGCTGCTCGCAAACTGGGGTTGCCCCATGGTTCCCAGCCGCTGGACCTGGTGTTTCATGGCGGGTCAGGTTCGGAACTGGCGGAGATTCACGAGGCACTCTCATACGGGGTGATCAAGATGAATATTGATACCGACGCCCAGTACGCCTTCACTCGCCCGATCGCCGACCACATGTTCACCAACTATGGTGGGGTGCTCAAGGTTGACGGCGGGGTCGGCAACAAGAAGGTCTACGACCCGCGGTCCTATCTCAAGCTGGCCGAGCAGTCGATGGCTGCCCGGGTGGTGCAGTCCTGCGAGAACCTCCGTTGTGCCGGGCGCACGCTGGGACGTTAACCGACCGCAGCACCACGGCAGGATGGAGCGATGAACGTGCACGGCAACCTGCTGGGACCCAACCCGACGCTGCTACCTGATCAGCCTGATGCGCAGGCCGCACTCGCTACGGCGAACGATCCCGCGACGGTGGCAGCCGCATACCCTGAATTCTCCGCCGCGTGGGCGGCGCTGGCGCAGCGGGCACTCGACGAGGGAGATGCTGTCGCCGGCTACGCCTTCGCTCGTACCGGCTACCACCGGGGCCTGGACCACCTGCGTCATGCCGGCTGGAAGGGTCACGGGCCGGTGCCCTGGTCGCACCTTCCCAACCGGGGATTTCTCCGCTCGCTGGCCGCACTCGCTCGGGCAGCCACCGAGATCGGCGAGGTCCTTGAGGCCCGGCGGTGCCGGGAGTTCCTCGACGAATGCGATCCCGCTGCGGCCGGCGCCCTCGGGCTGGACTGAAGCGGCGCGGTGTTGGTACCCGGGCACCACC
This sequence comes from Pseudonocardiaceae bacterium, assembly GCA_049673305.1. Taxonomy (GTDB): domain Bacteria; phylum Actinomycetota; class Actinomycetes; order Mycobacteriales; family Pseudonocardiaceae. The sequence goes on from JBATXM010000197.1 coordinate 42,295, forward strand.
CGGGCACCACCCGGACGGCACTCGGGCACCACCCGGGCGGCACCGACTCCGGTGGCACCGCATAGCCTGTCCCCGACCGGCAACGCAGCGCAGCGTTTCGGGCACGGACGGTAGACAGCGCAGCCGGTGTTGGTTGTGCGTCTTGGAAGGAGTTTGCAGTGGAGAACGGCTTGGGTTCCGCTGTACGCAACTTGACCGTCTTCGACGGTCTTGCCCTGGTCATTGCCCTCGCGCTCGTCGGCGTGGGATTCCTCATCGGCACTGCCGGCAGTGGTAAGACTGGCGCGACCACCTCGGTTGAGCTCACCGTCGCTCCGGACACCGACACTCGCAGCCTGCCCCCCGGGGCGACAAAGACGTTTCCTGTCTACGTCAAGAACACCAATGATTACGGCGTCCAGGTCATCTCGATCAGTGCCGGCACATCGCGGGCGACTGCCGGGGGGTGCCCCGCCGGCACTGTCACGAGCGCTGGCGTCGACGCTCCGGTCGGCTTCATCCGGGCCGGGGGCATTCGGGCGTATGACGTCTCCGTGACAATGGCAGCCACTGCCGACAGTAGGTGCAAAGACCAGTCGTTCGCTCTGCCGCTCAACGTCACGCTCGGCTCTGCCGCTGCTGACCGGCACTTCTCTTTTGGGAGCTCATGATGTCGCTTCGTGGGGACCTCAGGCGACGAGTGCTCAGCAGGTAGGTAGTGCCTGCAGTGCCGGCCTCGCCCATCGCCCAGGTTGGCCACGCGGAGCCGGTTACCTACGGTGCTCGCCTCGACGAGCTCAGGTGGAGTCAGGTGCAGCTGGCTCTTGACCCTCTGCCGAACGGCGATCTACCCTGGTGGGTGATCGGGGCCGGCGCTACTGAGGGGGTTGAAGTCCCGCTGCCTGCAGATTCTTGCTACGCCTATAAGCCTACGGCTATGAATCGAGTCGATGACGCGGGATATGGAAAGTCCTGTTCGTTATCTAGTCTATCGCGGATTCTTTTTAGTTTTTTGTTAGGCTAAGAGCTTCGCTCTCCACCATCTCACTCACGAAAATCTGACTTGATTCCCTGGGGAGTCAAGTCTAGGGGGCCTTGGATGAACGTTCGTTGGGTGCGTTCGAATGAAATCTTGCTAGCCTTTCTGGTGACCGCCATGTTGGCTGTCGGCGGACTGACTGCCCTGGTGTTACGCCAACAACAAGACCAGACCGTGGGCCAAGTCTACCTGGAGAAAGGTTCCACGGCGGGCGTCTCGCCCAAGGCGAGTACACACGGTCCGGCCAGTGCGCCAGCGCCCCAGGTAGTGCCGGCGCAGCAGGCAGTCCCGGCGCCCCAGGTGATTCCGGCGCCCCAGGTAGTGCCGGAACAGCAGGTGACCTCGGCGCCCCAGGTAGTGTCGGCACAGCAGGCAGTCCCGGCGCCGCAGAAACCACTGCCGCAGGCACACGTTCACCAGCGAGCGCATCCCCTTTCACCACCACGCCGGCTAGCCCCGGCACCCCCCGTAATCCCGGCGCCCGCAGTAATCCCGGCGCCCGCGATTGACCCCGCGACTCAGGTACCTGTTAAGTCGGGCCCACCGGATGCAGACCGCACTCCAGCCGATCCTGACGTGCCCGGTAAATCTGATGTGTCGCAAACCGCTCCGGCCGCTAACACACCTTCACCTGCGAGCACATCGGACGGTGATTAATTGCTGGATAGCTCGTGAGATGGGGGTGCCGTCAATAATGAGCCCGGCCACCGAGAGCACCACGTCTCTCCGCAGCAGTTCCTGGCCCATCGTCGGTTGGCTGACCTGCCGGATATGCCCGTAGAGGGTGGAGCAGGTTCGCCGAGAGGTCTGCTCCTGGGCCTGGTGGCCGGGGGAACGCCGCCGCCACGCTCGCTGCATCAATAAAGAGGTCATTTTGTTCGGATTGACCGATTTTTTGCGGATCGGCCGCACTGGCCGGGACGTCGACGTTGATATGCTCGCCACGGAGCTGGTCATAGATTGGCGTCTGGCTCACAGGATGACACTGTAGAGGCGGTCCTGCGGGCAGCATGCACATGGGTGTAGGACCGGGGCGCGGGTTCAACGTAGCCAGTCTGCGGCCTGTACTGCCCAATAGGTCAGCACCAGATCGGCGCCGGCTCGGCGGATTGAGGTCAGCAGCTCCAGCACGGTACGCCGCCGATCCAGCCAACCGCAGGCCACTGCGGCCTCCACCATCGAATACTCGCCAGAGACCTGATAGGCGGCGACGGGGACGTCGGAGACCTCGGCGACTGCGTGCAGCACGTCCAGGTAGGACATCGCGGGCTTGACCATGACAATGTCAGCGCCCTCGGCGAGATCCAGCGCCGTCTCGCGCAACGCCTCACGAGCATTGGCCGGATCCTGCTGATAGGTCAAGCGGTCCCCACGCAGTGCGGATTCAACCGCGTCGCGGAACGGTCCGTACAACGCCGAGGCGTATTTGGCGCTATAGGCCAGGATCGCCGCGTCGTGGTGACCTGCGGCGTCCAGCGCCGCCCGGGTCACCCCCACCTGGCCGTCCATCATGCCGCTGAGCCCGACTACGTGCGCGCCGGCCTGCACCTGCGCAAGCGCCATCTGCGCGTACGCCAAGAGAGTCGTGTCGTTATCCACCCGACCGGTCGCGTCCAGCAGGCCACAGTGCCCGTGGTCGGTGAATTCATCCAGACACGTGTCAGCCATGATGACGATGTCGTCGCCGGCTTCGGCCCGCACATCGCGCAAGGCGGTATTGAGCACGCCATCGGGGTCTATTCCAGCGGAGCCGGTAGCGTCCCTGCTCGCGGGCACGCCAAACAGCATGATCCCGCCCAACCCCGCGGCTACCGCCTCAGCTGTGGCCTTGCGCAGCGAGTCCCGAGTGTGCTGCACCACACCGGGCATGGACGGGATCGACACCGGCTCCGCGATGCCCTCCTTGACGAACACCGGCAACACCAGCTGATGCGGGCGCACCGTCGTCTGTGCGACCAGCTGACGCATCGCGGCCGTGGTGCGCAACCGGCGCGGCCGGCTCGTCGGGTACATCGGGCACATGCGGGCCTCCGACCTCGGGCGTGGCGATACGGAGCTGCGGCACGCCGCCGACTGGCAGCGTGACTCACAGGCTATTCCCGGGGTGGGGCTAGCGGCGACGGTTTTTGGCTTTGCGAGGTGGAGGCAGGGCGCCCTGCGCGCGGAGTTGAGTGGCGTGCTCAGCCAGTGCGTCGACCAGGGTGCCGACCTGCGCCACCTCAGGCTGCACGTCCACCCGGAGGCCGAATTCGACGGCGGTCTCTGCGGTGGCCGGGCCAATGCAGGCGACGATCGTGCGAGTATGCGGCTTGCCAGCGATACCGACCAGGTTACGCACCGTGGACGAGGATGTGAAGCATACCGCGTCGAAGCCACCCGTTTTGATCATTTCGCGAATCTCAGCAGGCGGCGGAGCGGCCCGCACTGTGCGGTAGGCCGTCACGTCGTCGATCTCCCAACCTCGCTCGCGTAGCCCGGCGGCCAGCGTTTCGGTGGCGATGTCCGCGCGCGGCAGCAGCACCCGATCCACTGGGTCAAGCACATCATCGAAGGGCGGGAAGTCGGCCAGCAGTCCGTCGGAGGACTGCTCACCCGAAGGCAGCAACTCGGGGACGATCCCCATCGAGCGCACCCGCTCCGCAGTGGCATCCCCCACGCAAGCGATCTTCACGCCAGCAAATGCGCGGGCATCCAGACCGAATTCGGAGAACTTGTCCCAGACCGCCCGGACCGCATTGGTAGAGGTGAACACCACCCACTGGTAACGACCGTCCACCAGGCCCTTGACCGCACGCTCCATCTGCGCCGGGGATCGGGGCGGCTCCACCGAGATCGTCGGGACCTCTACGGGCACCGCGCCGTGCAGCGTCAGCCGCTCGCTCATCGCCCCGGCCTGCTCCTTGGTCCTCGGCACCAGCACCTTCCAGCCATACAGCGCTCGAGATTCCCACCAGGACAGCTTCGTCCGCTGCCCGACCACTGCGCCCACGGTCACCACCAGTGGCCCGGTCAGCGTGCTGGTGTCACTGCTCAGCGACACCAGCGTGGTCTCCACAGTGCGCTGGGTGGGCATGGTGCCCGCAGCGGTGATCGCCACCGGAGTGTTCGGGGCGAGCCCATGCTCAACCAGCGCGGAAGCCGCTTCAGCGAGGTGTGACGCGGTGGCGTGCAGCACCAGCGGACCCGACACCGCAGCCAGGGACGCCCACTCAACACCCGTGCGGACGTCGGCTTCAGTGTGCCCGGAGCCCAGTGGTACCCCCGCAAAGGCTGGGACCGCAGTACCCAGCGGCACGCCGGGCACCACCTCGAACGACGCCGAAGCGCGGGCCACCGCCAACGCCTCGGCGACCACGGCGTCAGCGGTCAGTGGGTCCCCAGAGACCAGGCGCACCACGACCCGCCCGTTTTTGGCTTCGGCGACCAGGTCCTTGGCGACCTCGCCGGGCTCCCCCACCGCCGGGCGCACCTCGGCGGTGGGGGCAGCCAGCGCGAGCACCTCGGCCGGCACGTCGGGGTCGGTCACCAGCAGCTCGACGCAGCTCAGCAGGTGCTGCGCTCGCACGGTGAGCATCCCGGCATCGCCGGGACCAGCACCGACAAAGGCGATCCGTCCGGTGGTCTTGCAGACACGGCTCATGTAGCTACTCGTCTCCCATCAGGCCGCAGCCCGGGCCTCGCAGCGCTGGGTCCGAACCCAGCGCGCCAGCACCCAGGTCCAGCAACTCGGCGCCAACGTGGCGGCCGAGTTGCTCGGCATCGGTTAGCTCTCCAGTGACGTAGGGCCCAGTGACACAGGGCACAGTGACGTAGGGCACAGTGGCGGACGACCGGAACAGGTCATCGTCCGCAGTGGCGGCAACCCCGCGCAGAAACAGCCGCAACACAACCCGTCCCTCGTCGTCCAAGTCCTCAACGATATCGGCCAGCGCGCCGACCGGAGCGCTGCTGCGGGCCGCGACCGCAGCGAGCAACGCCCGTTCGGCGGTGACCGCAGCGCGCACCCCGGCGTCATCAAGCAGCACGCCCAGCACGTGCTCGGTATCCAGGTCATCGACCCGGCACTCGCAGGCCAGCGCCCCCTGCCCGGGCGCGGGCAACATCTGTAACGGGTCGAGCAGCTCGGTGGCTTCCTCGATCCGGCCAAGCCGGACCAGCCCAGCGGCGGCGATCACCACACCATCGAGTTCCCCTTCGGCGACCCGAGCGATCCGCGCTTGCACGGTGCCGCTGCTCGGCACCACCCGCAACCCCAGACCCAGCGCCCGTAGCTGCGCGGCCCGCCGTGGTGAACCAGTGCCAAGCACTGATCCAGCGGGCAACTCGCCCAGCACCATCCCATCCCGAGCTACCAGAGCATCGCGCGGATCCGCGCGCTCCGGTACGGCGGCAGTCACCACTCGAGAGTCCGCAGCGGTCGGCAGATCCTTGTATGAGTGCACCGCCACGTCGATCTCACCCGCCACCAAGGCCGCGCGCAACGACGAGACGGCATCCCCGGCGCAGTGCACCGCTAGCACCCGCACCGCGACCCCGGCGCCGCGCAACCGCTGCGCCACCCACTCGGCCTGAGCCAGTGCCACCGCACTGCCCTGGGTTCCCAGCAGCATAGGGGGCATGGTGGTGGGCACTGTGGACCCATGCCGCATGGACATCACCCGGTCCCGGAAGGATCGGCGCGGACGGTTGCGGAGATAGCGGTGGCGGCCTGCGGGTCCAGTTCGAACAGCTCTCGCAACGCCTCGGCGTAGGCCTCGCCCCCGCCGGCTTCGGCGAGCTGCTTGACCCGCACCGTAGGTGCGTGCAAGAGCTTGTCCACCACTCGGTGCACGGTCCGGGCCAGCTCATCGCGCACTGCGGCATCGAGTTCCGGCAGCCGGCCATCCAGCCGGAGTAACTCCGCGTCCACCACCTCAGCAGCCCGCCGGCGCAGCGCGGCAACCGTCGGGGTGACCTCCACGGTGCGCTGGGCCACCAGGTAAGCGCGCACTTCTTGGGACACCACGCGGTGCGCGGCGCTGACCGCATCGGAGCTGGTATCGCGCTGCTCCAGCCGGCGGGCCACGGTGGTGAGATCCAGCAGGATCACGCCAGGCAGCTCACCCACCCCGGGCTCGACGTTGCGGGGCAGCCCCAGGTCGCAGACCACGAGCGGGACCCGACGGCGGCCCCAAACGTCGGCATTGACGCTACGAGCGTCGGCGATCTGATCGGCACTGAGCACCGCGTCGTTCGCGCCGATGCAGCAGATCACTACATCCACAGCGGTCAACACGGCGGCCACGCCGTCCAGACTGAGCGCCTGAGCCGGGGTGCCCTCGGCCTCGCACAGCTCGGCCAGCCGCGCTGCGCTGGCTTGGGTGCGGTTGGCCACCAGAATCTCGGCCACTCCAGCCCGACGCAGCTGTGCCGCGGCCAGTCCAGCCAGTGAACCGGCACCGAGGACCAGCGCCCGCAGGCCGGCTAGACCAGCGCCCGCGCCCGCGCCAGCCAGCGCAGTCGCCGTAGCGGCAAGTGCTTCGGAGACCACGGAGGCACCTTCGGCGTCGATGCCGGTCTCGGTGTGGACCCGTTTACCGACTCGCAGCGCCTGCTGCACTACCTCGTGCAGGGTGCGCCCGATGGCGCCCGCCCGTTCGGCACCGGCGTACGCGATGCGCAGTTGACCAAGGATCTGCGGCTCGCCGACCACCATCGAGTCGAGCCCTGAGGCCACCGAGAACAGGTGCTCCACACCGGCCGCCGCATAGTGCACGTAGAGATGGTTGGACAGCTCGTCCAGCGCCATCGCGGACTGGCGGGCCAGCACGTCGGTGATATCAGCCAGCCCACCGTGGAAGGTCGATACCAGCGCATAGACCTCGACCCGGTTACAGGTGGACAGCAGTAACGCCTCCGCAACGTGCTCCCGCTCAAGCAACTCGCCCAGGACCTTGCCGGCGTCTGCGGCGGACGCCGCGACGTGCTCCAGCACTGCGACCGGTGCGCTGCGGTGGGACAGCCCGACGACCACAAGGCTCATCGGCCCACCGCAATCTGATCAACCGGTTGCGCCCCCGTCGAGGACTCGTCACACCGGCGGGTCTGGTAGAACGACAGGATCTGCAGCTCCACCGCGAGGTCCACCAGGCGTACCTCGACGTCCGAGGGCACCTGCAGCACCACCGGGGCGAAATTGAGGATGCACCGGACGCCGCCAGCCACGAGCAGGTCACACACCCACTGCGCGGCGGTCGATGGGGTGCAGATCACCCCGATGGTGACCTCCCGCTCGGCGCACACCGAGGGGATGCTGTCGACATGGTCTACCGGCAACCCGCCGACTGGAATCCCGACCAGATCCTCTTCGAGGTCAAACAATGCCGTGACCGGGAAACCACGGTTGGGGAAGCCGCCGTAGTTGGCCAGCGCATGACCAAGGTTGCCGATGCCCACCACGGCGACGCTGTGGTGCCGGTTGAGCCCGAGTAGCAGCTCGATGTGTTCTACCAGCCGGGCTGTGTCGTAGCCCACTCCTCGGGTGCCGTAGGAACCCACGTACGACAGGTCCTTGCGTAGAGTCGCTGAGTTCACCCCGGCAGCCCCGGCAAGCTCTTCGCTGGACATCGTGGTCACGCCCTGCTCGATCATCGAGGTGAGTACCCGTAAGTAGACGGCGAGGCGGCCGAGTGCTGCTTCGGGTAAGGCGCGGTAGGGCAGGTCTTCGATCCGTGTGCTGTACCTGCCGTGCTGGTGCACCGTCACCCTTGACTCCCTCTCGGATCTCGCACTAGCCGGATCTCGCACTGGCAAACCGGGTCCGGGGCGCAGTGTCGCTGTCCTGCCAGGCGTCCACGGTAGCCGCTTGTGAACGTAGGAACAAAGTCGCGATCTTTCCGGCCCGCGACAGCAGCGCGATAGCACTCAGGGGCGGCTCCGCACGGAGCCGCCCCTGAGTGCTATCCAGAGAAACTTAGCGAGGGTACTAGCCAGGGTCACTGGCGAGAGTGCTGACTACGTCGGTCCGCTTAGGAGGCCGGCGGGGACAGCACCTGCCCGATGACGAACACGGTGGCGTTCTTGGTCGGGATGTTGCCGCACAGCACCTGGGCGCCGTTCACGGTCGGTGCCGCCGCAGTGCCACCGATTGTGACCTTGCCGCCTTCTAGGCTGTCCAGCGTGCCGGCCGCAACGATGCCGGCGGCGTCGTAACGGGTGCCGACCACGTGATACGTCAGAATCTTGGACAGCTTGCCGTTCGGCGAAGCCACGTCCGGAGCGGTGGTCAGCTGGGTGAGGATGCCTGGGTGCTGAGCCTCCAAAGCCTGGAACGCCGGGTCGGCCGGGGCGAACACGGTCAGCGCCGGGGCATTGTTCAGGGTGTCCACCAGGTTGGCCGCAGTCACAGCCTTCGTCAGGGTGGTCAGTAGCGGGTTGTGGCTGGCGGCAGTGGCTACCGGGTCATTGACCATGCCTTGCGCTGAGCCGGGGCCGTCCTTGGGGACCTGGCTGCAGGCCGGACCGAAGATGTCACTGATCTTGGTGACGCCCGCGCCAGTGGGTGCCGTCGCCTCCCCGCTGGGCTCGGTGGCTGGTGCCGAGGCTTGACTCCCGGTGGCTGGCCCCTGCCCGCTGCTGCATGCGCCAACTACGGCGGTCAGAGCCGCCATGGCGCCCACCGCAGCCAGTCGCTGGATCCTCTTCACTCGATCTCAACTCCCTCATCTGCCCAGATTTTCCGGGCCTCACGGGTATTAATTCGTCAATCCGCAGCGGAGAGTTTAGGGTTTGCGGATTACGAATAGGACACGATTCGTCCCCGGCGCGACTCGATTGCGACTCTGGTAAGACTCCGCCGGTCCGGGCCGCCGGGTTCTACCAGTTTTCAGAGGACGGTGAACTGTACCGAATGCCACCCACTGGCGCCGTCGGGGATAGGGGAGGCCCGGTCTGCGGTCTGGGTGTATCCGGTCTTGTCCGTCGCGCGGACCTCGGCGATGTGGTTGCCAGGTTCCCAGCGCCCGCGCAGCCGGAACATTCGCCACGTGTCCATGTTGACCTCAGTGGACAGCTCCGCGGGTCGCCACTCGCCATGGTCGAGGCGCACCTCGACCTGCTTGATGCCTCTGGTCTGGGCCCACGCGGTGCCCGTAATCGGGCTGTCTTGGCTGACCCTGCCGAACGCGCCGGGGCTGTCGATCCGGGACATCGTCTTGATCGGTGCCCGCTGCGCCCAGCCACGCTGCAACCAGTAGGCCTGATGCGCGTCGAATGTGGTGAGCTCCATATCCGTGATCCACTTGGTTCCGGAAACGAAACCGTAGAGCCCGGGCACGATCATCCGAACCGGGAAGCCGTGCTCGATCGGCAGCGGTTCCCGGTTCATCCCGACCACCAGCATGGCTTGGCGGCCCGGGTCGCTCAGGACGGCGGTCGGGCTGCCGCAGGTCCACCCGTCGACGCTGGTGGTGAACACCTGGTCGGCGCCTCGTCGCGGGCCGACCTCGGCGAGGATGTCGGCCAGCAGCACGCCGGTGAAATTGGCGGTGGAGATGTAGGGCCCACCCACCTCATTGGACACGCAGGTCATTGTCACGGGCCGCTCGATCAGCTGCCGCGAGGTCAGATGCGCCCAATCGAGGGTGAGTTCCCGATCGACCATCCCGTGCACCCGTAACCGCCAGTCCTCGGCGCGCAGTTGCGGCAGGGCGAGGTTGACGTCCACCCGGTAAAAATCCCGGTTTGGGGTGATGAAGGTGGGTGAGCCGGAAGCGGCGAAGTCCGCCCCGCGCGGGATCGGCGGGGCTGCCACGGTGGGCACGATCCGCCCGACCGCCTTGCGGGAGGCCTCGACGGCACCGCGCCCGGCCAGCAGCTGGCCACCGGCCGCAGCAATGCCAGCGCCGGTGGCGACCGCAGCCGACCCGGCGAACAGGGTACGGCGAGACACGCCCCCCGACCCGCGCTGCGCTGGCTGCTGGCTGCGCCGGCCCAGGTCGTGCAGCGCAACGAACGTCCCCCCACTGGTGAGCAGCGCAACCAGTGGAGCGAGCACATCGAGCGAGCCGGCAGTGGGACGGGACAATACCGCGACACTGGCCAGCGCGCCGAGCGCCACGAGCAGGACCAGACCGGGTGTGCGGGAACGTCGGGACAGCAGCCCGGCCGCCATCCCGACCAGTCCGACCACCACCGCCATGCCCGACAGCAGCACAACCTTGTCGTAGTTACCGAACGCGCGGACCGCGAAGTCCTTGAGCCACAGCGGTGTGAGGTCTATCGCGCTGGCGCCCACCGCAAGGAACGGCGAGGCGGTCGGCGAGATGAGCCCACCCACCAGATGCCCCGTTGCCAGCCCCGCGACCATCGACAACAGGCCAATCAGGGCGGCCACGGCGACGGGTAACCGGGTCGCCGGAGCTACCGCCACGGGGAGGGGTAACCGGGTCGTAGTCATGACTTCCCGTTCGGTGACCCACCGGTCAGAGGTTCAACGACAGGCCAGATCGTGCGGCGCTCACCGGGCGAGCGCGGCCCGCAGGCGCTGCTCCCGCACCCTCCAGAAGCCGTGCTCCCGGCCGTCGATGAGGATCACCGGGACCCGGTCGCCGTATTCGGCCCGCAGTTGCGGGTCCGCATCCACGTCGCTGATCTGCCACGGAACCTCCAGTTCGGCGCAGATCCGGGCAATGTCGGCTCGGGCCGCTGCACACCCATGGCAGTCCGCCCGGACCAGCAAGGTCACCTCGTGTTGCTGCATCCTCTCAGCCTGCCACCGCCGCCACCGCGTAGCGTGTCGCCGTCGTATGCTGCCGCACGCCTTAGGCGACCGTTGATGTGAACGGTCGGCACGAGCGAACGAGGAGTGGCTCATGCCGCAACCGAGATGGTCCGGGCAACGTCGGGGCCTGATCGCGTGAAGTTTGCCCGACCCGGTACCCCGCCGATCGCGGATCCGGCCGCTCTCGATGCCAGCGGCCCAGATCCCAGCGGCCTCAATGTGGCCGCCCCAGGCCTCAGCGGCGCAGATCCCAGCGGCGCAGATGCCGGCAGCGCAGATGCCGGCGGTCCAGATCCCAGCGCTGCGGATCTGGACCAGGCCGGGCCCGAGGTCGACACCACCGCCTGGGAGCTTGTCGCAGCCGCTCAACAAGGTGACCAGAGTGCCTTCGGAGCGCTCTACGACCGGTATGTCGATGTGGTCTTCCGCTTCGTCCTCTTCCGGGTGGGTGACCGCCCGCTGGCTGAAGACCTCACCAGCGAGACCTTCCTGCGAGCGCTGCGCCGGATCTCCTCAGTGAGCTACCAAGGCCGGGACGTCGGGGCCTGGTTCGTCACCATCGCGCGTAACCTGGTGCTTGACCACGTCAAGTCCAGCCGATACCGACTGGAAATGACCACCGCCGACATTCTCGACTCCAGCGCCGATGACCGCGGCCCCGAGCACCAAGTGGTCGAAGAGGCCACCGCTACCGAGCTCATGCGCTGCGTCGCCCAGCTGGGTCGGGATCAGCAGGAGTGCATCATGCTGCGCTTCATGCAGGGCATGTCGGTGGCGGAGACCGCCGCCGTGATGGGACGCAACGAAGGGGCAGTCAAGGCGTTGCAACATCGCGCGGTCCGTAGGCTCGCGCAGCTGTTGCCAGAGGGGCTGCGATGAGTATCACATTCTCACCCGGCATGATCATGCTGGGCGTAACCACCCGAGTGCCCGCTCGTTGCTTCGAAGGACATGGCCCGAGGGCCCGAAGGTGGTGAGGACGACGCGTACATCCGGGGGTCGGAGCAGCGACGATCAGGCTCAGGACAACTTTGCCTGCGCTGTGGATAGTGGCATCCGTGAGGTCTCTGATGGCACCTTGCAACGCGAATTGGCCGTGGTCGCGGCGTTGCGGCAGGTAGGCCCTACGGTCGGCCCCAATCCGGTAGAACGGAATCGGATGCGTCGGCGCGTCATGGCCGAGTTCTCCGCCGTGGTGCACGAGGGAAGCAGTCCCGTCCTGCCCTTGCGCACCTCCCGGCATCGTCGGTGGCTTCCGGACACCACCCAGGGGCGTGCGGTCGTCGCCGCCGCAGCGGCGTTGTGCCTGCTGATGTCCCTGTCGGGGATGAGTGTCCTGCTCTCGCGCGACGCACTCCCCGGTGATGCCTTGTACACCTTCAAGCGCACCACTGAATCGGCTGAACTCGGGTTGACCTTCGGTGAACAGCCCAAGGCGCTCAAGCACCTGGAGTTCGCCGGCGATCGGGTGAGTGAGATCGAGATCATGGCGAACGAAGCTGACGCCGCCGGGAATTGGGTTTCGGGGCAGCGCAAGTTCCTCCAGGCGTTGGATGACTTTGACTCAGACACGACTGCGGGGGCGAGGTTGCTCACTCGTCTAGCCCTAGGCGGCCAGCGCGGTAGTCTGGCCTCCTTGAGTTCCTGGGCTGAGCAGCAGAAGGCCCGGCTGGCAGCGCTGCGCCCGGAGTTGCCCCTGCGCATCGCTGTTCGCTTGGACAGCACGCTTGGCCTGCTTGATCGGGTGATCGCGAGGTCTTCCGGACTGAGCCAGCGATCCAACTGTGTCACCATCACCTCGGGGACACGTGATGATCTTGGCTTGTTGCCGGCCAGCGATGACTGCAAGCCGACTCCGGTGAACGGCACCTCTTCGGCTGTTGTGCCCCCAGCCCCCGATCTCTCAGCTGCTCCAGTGGTACGCCCGCCTAGCCTGACAATCCCGCCCAACCTGATGCTTCGTCCGCCTTCGGCCACTGTGCTTCCCGTTCCGGCCCAGAACGGTTCGAAAAATCACCCTGGTCTGCCGCCAACCCGAAGTGCAGGTGGTGTTCTACCCAACCCGGGCCAAACAGGAGGCGATCCCTTGCGACCGCAGCCGTGGCGACCCTTGCCGGGTCATGATTCACCACAGCCTCCCGCTGCGCTGCCACCGTGGATTCTGCAGCCTCGTTTGCTGCCTCCCGGGTAGCTGATGGTCCGACTTAACCCACCTGCATTGGTCGACAACTATATCCTTGTTGTTTGGTTGCTCGGGACAAGTCATCACGGCAGTCTGGGGTCAGTTACCGCTTCGGCGGACTGACGGGGGAGGGCTACCACTGGCGATATCAGAGCAGGATCCAGTGTCACGAGTGTGTCAGCAGGACACTATCTTCCCAGACGCTACTGCTGCCGCTTTTTTTGACGTGGACAACACGATGATGCGGGGTGCGTCGATCTTCTACTTCGCACAAGGCTTAGCCGCAAGGAACTTCTTCCCCGCTGGAGCGTTAGCCTCTTTCACCTGGCAGCAGCTGAAGTTCAGGGTGGTCGGCAAGGAGCTCAGCCTGGCAAAGATCCACACCAGTCGTGAACAGGCTCTGTCATTCGTGGCTGGTAAGTCTACCCAGCAATTCGTTGAGCTAGGCGAGGACATCTATGACGAGCTGATGGCCGATCGGATCTGGTCTGGGACATTGGCGCTGGCTCAGACGCACCTTGATGCCGGGCAGCGGGTGTGGCTGGTCACCGCAACTCCGGTGGAGCTGGCCACGATCATCGCCCGCCGGCTCGGCCTCACCGGTGCGCTGGGCACTGTGGCGGAGAGTGTCGACGGTGTGTACACAGGTCGGCTGGTAGGTGACATCCTGCACGGGGCGGCCAAGGCACAGGCGGTGCGCGCGTTGGCCCTCGCAGAGGGGCTTGACCTGCAGCGCTGCACTGCCTACTCCGACTCAGCCAATGACATTCCGATGCTCTCTGTGGTCGGCACAGCGGTCGCGGTCAACCCTGATCCTGACCTTCGGGAGACCGCCCGGACGCGGGGCTGGGAGATCCAGGACTTCCGAACTGGTCGCAAAGCGGCGATGATCGGAGTTCCCTCAATGCTGGGCATTGGAGTAGCGGCGGGTGCGGTTGCCGCCCGCCGCCACCAACGTCGTTCTCGCCAGTGACCCGCGCTACCAGCGCGGGCTCAGCCGATGCAGTCTCAGCCGAGAAACGGGTCACGGCGCTGGCTGAGTAACCGGTCGAGGGTCTGCTGGATGGTCTCGCGTATCTGCTGGGTGAGGCGCAAGACCAGCGACGGGTCCTCAGCGGAATCCGGCTCGTAGGAGTCGGTTGCGACCGGCTCACCAAACTCGATGTACCACTTGGACGGCAGGGGGATCAGCCCTAACGGCCCTAGCAGCGGGAAGAATGGCGTCACCGGGAAGTACGGGGCACCGAACAGCCGGGCCAGCGGCTTGATGTCGCCGATCATCGGGTAGATCTCCTCGGCGCCCACGATGGCGCACGGGATGATGGGCACCTGGGTGCGCAACGCCACGGAGACGAACCCACCGCAGCCGAAACGCTGTAGCTTGTACCGGTCACGGTAGAGCTTGCCGATTCCTTTGAACCCCTCCGGCCACACCCCCACCAATTCACCGGAGGTGAGCAATCGCTGCGCGTCGGGGACACACGCCAGGGTCTGACCCGACTTGCGAGCCAACGACCCGAGTAGTGGAGTGCGGAAAATCAGGTCGGCCCCGAGCATCCGCAAATGCCGCTCCGCCGGATGCGCGTCGTGCACCGCGATCGCGGTCATCACCGCATCCAGCGGCAGCGTTCCCGAGTGGTTGGCGACCACCAGAGCTCCGCCTTCGGCAGGCACGTGGTGGATGCCAATCGTCTCTACCCGGAACCATGAGCGGTACAGCGGGCGCAGTAGCGGGAGCAACACATGCTCGGTGAGCTCTGGGTCGAAGCCGAACTCATCGACGCTGTAGTCGCCGGTTAACCGTTTGCACGCACATGCGAGCAGCTCAGCCACCGACGTTGACAACGCTGACGTTACTTCTTCAGCTTGCGGCGTTGCACCCGGGTTTTGCGCAGCAACTTGCGATGCTTCTTCTTGGACATGCGCTTGCGGCGTTTCTTGATCACCGAACCCATACTCGGTCTCCTCGCTGGTCATGGCTGCGCTGGTGGCTGCGGTGCTGGTTGCGGCAGTGCTGGTTGCGGCGGTGCTGGTTGTGCACCATGTGGCGAAGCGCCCGGTAGCAGGCGCGAACGGAGACCTAGCTTAGCCCTGGTCGGATCTGCGACCAGCACCCAGCCCGGATCTCTCATCCTGCGTCGAAGTAGGCGTTTTCCAGGTAAGCGTGCACGGCTACCTCCGGAACCCGGAAGGAGCGCCCGACGCGGACCGCAGGCAGCTCGCCCGCATGTACCAGCCGGTACACCGTCATCTTGGACACCCGCATCATCGCGGCCACCTCAGCGACCGTGAGGAACTGCACCTTGGCCGACCCGGCTTGCTCGTTCATCAGCATGGCTCATCGCGTCCTCACCACGTCGCGCGCCGCTGGGCTTCCCCTCCCGCGGTCCGTGACGCAATTGTTCTTACGAGAGTAGCGGGACTGATGGTGGCCGTGCGACTCCCATCGGTGGTAGTTGGGTGGTAGTTGGTATCAAGTGTCGTTGGTGTCAGTCTGGTGGGCAGCTCCGAGTTCGACCGAGCGCTCCCGGGCCGCCTCGATGGCAGCCAACACAGCCGCGCGCACCCCGTGCCGTTCCAACTCGCGGATCGCCATGATCGTCGTACCACCGGGGGAGGTGACCGCCTCTCGCAGCAGCACCGGGTGCTCACCCGTGTCGCGCAGCATCCGTGCCGCGCCAACGGCGGATTGGGTGATCAGCTCGGTTACCATCGGCCGGGGCAATCCGAGCATGATCCCTGCATCGATCATCGCTTCGACCAGGTAGAAGAAGTAGGCGGGGCCGGACCCGGACAGCGCGGTGACGGCGTCTTGCTGACTTTCCGGAACCCGGACCACCCTACCCACGCTGGCCAGCAGTTCCTCGGTCAGCTCCAGGTGCGCGTCGGTGGCGAAGCGGCCGGCGGATATCGCGCTCATTGCCTCGCCGACCAGTAGCGCAGTGTTGGGCATGACGCGCACGACCGGCACGCCGTCAGGGAGCCGACGCTCATAGAGCGCGGTAGGCAACCCGGCGCACAAGCTCACGACCAGAGTGTCCGGGCCGAGCAGTCCGGCAAGCTGCGCCAACAGTGGGTCGATGTCCTGCGGTTTCACTGCGACGACCAGGACGTTGGCCTTACCCGCCGCGGTGGCGGTGTCGACCGCGCGCACCCGGTAGGTCTGCTCTAGTTGGGCGGCCCGGTCGGGATAGCGCTCGGTAAACATGAGGTCATCCGGGCTGCGACCAGCATGCAGCAGTCCGGATAGCAGAGCCTCGCCGATCTTGCCGGCACCGAGGATGGCGATCGTGGTCATGGCGCTACGGTGCCACAGCCCCCTGACAATTCAGCCGAGGGACACTCAGTTCCTGGACACCATGGCGCGGAAGAAGAAGGCGACGTTGCCAGGTCGCTCGGCAAGCCGCCGGGTGAGGTAGGAATACCAATCCGAGCCGTAAGGGAGGTACACCCGAACGGTGGCTCTGCTGGCTGCCGCCAGCCGTCGCTGCTCGACCGGCCGTACCCCGTAGAGCATCTGGTATTCGAAGCTGTCCGGTGGGCGCCCGTACCAGCGGGCCCGCTCCGCCACGATGTCGATCAGCTGTGGATCGTGCGTGGCGAACATGGGATAGCCGCCTCCGGCGAGCAGGACGTTGGCGCAGCGCACAAAGCTGCGAGCAACCTCGTGCGAGGTCTGGAATGCGAGCTCGGGAGGTTCGGCGTAGGCGCCCTTGCACAGCCGGATCCGGGCGCCCTCGACCGCGAGCGCCTGGCAGTCGCCCAGCGTGCGGTACAGGTAAGCCTGCAGCACCGCCCCGGTCTTCGGCCAACTGCGGCGTAGTTCGGCGTGCACTCGCAGGGTGGAGTCGGTCAGGGCGTGCTCTTCAGCGTCCAGGGTTACGGTGGTACCGGCCTGCTCGGCGGCCACGCAGATCCGGGAGGCGTGGCGCAGCGCTAGCACCTCGTCCAGCCGTTGCCCCAGTGCGGACAGCTTCACACTGACCTCGGCCCGGTGTGCCAGGCCCTCGGCGCTCAAGCGAGCCAGCAGCTCGAGATAGGCCCGCACGGTGGATTCCGCGCCGGCCTCGTCCGTGACGCTCTCCCCTAGGTGGTCCAGGGTCACCGCCAGACCGTCGGCCACCAAGGTGGTGGCAGCGGCCACCGCCTGCTCGGTGCTCACCCCCGCCACGAAGCGGCTGACCAGGTAGCGGCTGCCTGGAGCGCTGGCGACGAGCCTGTGCACAGTCGGATTGCCGGCAACAACCAGGATGAGTGAACGCAGCACAGCATGCACGCTAGCGCCTGCGGTGAGTGGTGCCCGCCTCATGGGAGCACGACATCCCCCACAACACCCGGCACACCCATCACGGGGAGCCCAGCCGGGCAGGCGACCCGCGGGTCAGCGGCCCCGCCAGGCGAGCGGGGAGGTGTGCAGGGCGGCGTCGGCGATGCGGTGTGCGGTGCCGGTGCGCAGGCTGGCTCGTGCGGAGTCGATCCAGCCCTGCACCCTGGTGTAGCCAGCGTCCTGGTATTCAATCGCTTGGATGATGCATTCGAGTTTGTCGGCGTCTTTGGCGCAGTGCGCCTCGGGAGTCTGCGCTGCCTCGTATTCGGCGACCGCTTCCTGCACGGTCTTGCGTGCGGTGTCGGGCAACGAGGCGGTCTGGTCAGCGGTGATCACTTCAGGGGAGCACTGGTCAAGGTAAGGCCGGGCGGTGTGCGGGATGTCACCGGTACGGGTTTCCTGCGAGTCGTGCCAGATGGCGAGCAGCGCCGCCCGGCCGGGCTCAGCGCCCTCGATCGCGGCGAGGATTGAGGCGAGCTGCGCGACTCGCAGGCTGTGCTCTGCGACGGACTCGGGATCTCGGACTCCAGCATGCCACCAACCGGCGCGGCGAATCCGCTTGAGCACACCGAGCTCGAAGGCGAAGCTCGCGACGGCGACAGCATACTGCTCGACTGGTTCCTCCACGCGGGTGACCCTACCTAACCTACGGGTGTGCGAGGCGGACGGCGTAGCCGATGTCGGACAACTCACGTCGTGACTCGAGGCTCAGATCGTGATCTGTGGCAAGCTTTTCGACCGTGCTGGCCACCGTGGATCTCAGACCGGGTTGGTGGCTGAGCAGGCTGGGATGGGCAAGCAGGAGGGCCCACAACGTGTGGACGTTGAGCTCGGTGTGACCCCAGCCGGGATCCAGACGGTTCAGAAGGTGCCCGAGCAGTCGGGTTCCGTTCCAGTCTCGTGGGTTGACGCGGACCATGAACTCGTCATCGACCTGGACGTCACCGATCTCGCCCACCCAGTAGGCCCAGTAGTTGAGGTTCGCCTGCTCCAGTTGGTCGGTGGTCAGGGCGTGCCGCAGGAAGGCCCGCAACGGGTCGCGATCACCACCGTGGCCAAGTGCGACAGCGGAGGCCCGGACGGCTACCCAGGACGGAACGTGATCGGTGCACCCGGCCTTGCGCAGGGCGCGACGCTGTTCGGCGTGCAACCAGTCGGCCGTGCCCGCTCGGGTGTCGAAACTGAGCAGGTAGATCGCCTGGCGACGGCACAGCACGGCCTCTTCATGGGGGTTTGCATCCGCAGTCACCAGGAGGTGATCGAAAAAGCGCGTTCGCTCGTCCTGGGTCAGTATCGGCTGGTCTGGGACAGGGCCACGCCGTACCCGCGCGCTCACGAGATCTCGCAGCGAGTCGGGGGCTAGCCCGGTGAACGGCCAGGTGATCAGTTTGGTCAGCTGGCGCTGATGGACTGTCACGCCGAGAGGGTGCTCATCGGCCGTGATGAGTTGGCCCCCAGCCTGCACCGCTTGAGCGATGATCAGATCCGCCTGGATGGCGTCATCCAGCGTCGCGAGCAGGGTGGGTTGCGCGCCGGATCGCACCAGCCGTGATCGCAGCCCAGCCAGATCCGCGGCGCGCAGTGCCGTCAGCGGCCGGCGACCGCTCTCCCACCCCTGCACGCTGGCGACGTCCACGCCCAGCTTCTCAGCCAGTTGGATCTGGGTGAGCCCGGCCGATTCCCGGGTCAGCTTGAGGAGAAAGCCTGACACCACACCGAGGCAACGCGGCGAGCCCTGACTACCGCGCAATGTTCCTCCACCGCTGACCATCGGGTATCCCCATCCACTAGTTCTGAGCCGCGAATACTCGTACTGGCAGCCAGTCCCTCCCGGGCATTCTTCAGCTTACCGTTGTACCGCGATCAAGCGATCACAAGCGGTCACTTCCCGAGCGGGGCAGGCCGCTGAGAGGACGGGACTGTGAAGACTGGCGTGAGCCTGAGCTGGCAGACCTGCCGGTGCCGGATCCCCGCCGCCCGGGCGGGGCGTCGGGTGTGGGGCAGCGCGGTTCATGTGCTCAATGAGGTCCTGACCTGGGAGCCCGCACCGTGACCGCGTATTTCGGACATCCGGTTGACAACTCCTAGGAGAACGCTCGTGAAACGCACAAGTCCGTCCCGCGCGAGTAAGAAAAGAAGGGGACTGGTTGCCAGGCGCATAACGTATAAGTGCGCCAGGCGCCCGCATGATCGGCACCGAGAATTGATAGTGGACGTTCCCCACGGAGAAGTCATGGATGCCGATTACGCGGCCGCGATGGTGGCGGTGCGGACCGGCATGCCCTTGGCGGAAGTGACCATCGTGACGATAGCCGAAGGAGGGGAATGACCGTGACAATCGAGCGCCGTCATCCGTCTGTGACCGGCCAGGGTGAGCATCCGAGCGGTCACCGCCGCAAGGAGATCCCGGCGACATGTCAGCTGGAGGGGGGTCCGGTGGAGGTCACCACCCTGGTGGTGAGCAAGCGTGGCGGGACGATCGTGCTCGATCCTCAGGTCGCTGGCTCGTGCGTGATGTCTCTCGATGAGGACGGGGCTACGACGCTGGGCAACCTGCTGAGCGTGTGGCTGGGGTGAACCTGAGATATGGAGTATGAGCTGGTGCTGGTAGACGCCAGAGTCACCGACGACGCAACAGCGAAGATCATCAGAGATACCGGAACGCGGCTGACAATCCGCATTCCCGGCGACACTGCTGCCAGTGCACCTGACCGTGGACCCAGACCTCCCGAAGTAGTTTTTTGATCAAGTTCTGGCCTGGGCACCCATGAGGCGTTCGCAGGAAAATCTTGTCGACATCATAGGCCCGCGATGGACCGGGTGGTGCCCGCGAAGCGTGGGGTGCAGGAGGTGCTGACCGGGATGCGGGAACGACGCACGGAGCCGGTGGTGCGCAGACGGCGCGACGGGCGATGGTGGCTCGCCGCCAGTGAGCGCCGTATCGATCGACCGTGGTGCCGCCCTGATGTGGGCCACCACCGCCTGCGGGCGGGACGAGCCATCGGTCGCGACCGGGCGACCCGGCTCTGCGCGCTGGCCTCCGCTCGCCTCGCCATGGGTTCCGTAGACCATGCCTGTGCGACCGCAACGGAGGCGGCGGTCCTCGTTCGCCGTCTGGACTTTCTCCGCAGTCAACGCCGACTGGCCGATTTCCGGATGGCGGCCACCCCCTACGCTGGGTCCTCCGCAGTGCGCGAATTCGACACCAAACACCGAGACCTCCTCGGCACCTCACTGACCTGATCGCAGTCGGCTCCAGATGGGCCGAGTTCGGCGGGAACTGTTCGCGGGTCCCCGTTAGGGGCGCAGGAATTCCGCGTCGGTGTGGTGGTAGGCGAAGCCCAACTTCTGGTAGGTCCGCAGGGCGGCGGTGTTGTCGGATTCGACGTAGAGCAACGCTTGCGGTGCCCCCCGCTCGCGCAGGTAGACAAGCCCCGCCACGGTCAGCGCGCCACCGAGTCCGGTGCCCTGGGCGTCGGGGTCGACCGCGAGCAGATAGACCTCGCCAAGGCCGTCAGGGTGCACCTTGGTCCAGTGGAAGCCGAGCAGCCGGTCGGCTGGGTCCACCGCCAGCAGGAAGCCCTTAGGGTCGAACCACGGCTGCGCTTCGCGCACCAGCAACTCGCGGATATCCCACCGGCTCTGCTCGGGATGCCAGGCGAATCCGCGATCGTTTACTCGTACCACTGCGGCCTCGTCCTCACCTGGCACAAAGACGCGCAGTGTCACCCCCTCGGGAAGGACCCGCGGCGGGATCGGCTCGGCCAGCCCGCGACGCAACTGAAACAGTTCGCGCCGACGAGCCAGCCCCACGCGGCGCGCCAGCCGGAGTGCGGCTGGGTGCTCGCCATGCGCCCACACCCATAGCGGCCCGGGCACCCGATCGAGCAGCGCTGCGAGCAGCGCGCTACCCACCCCACGGCGTCGGTGCTCAGGGTGCACCACAAACTCGGCAGTGCGCCGCTCGACGCGATCGTCCAGTCCCGCGTAGCCGACCAGCGTGCCCGTAGCGTCGGAGGCCAACAGGTGCGCCACCATCTCGGCATCGGGATGGTGCAGCCGCAGCGCAGCCGCTTCGGAGATGGGGTCTACGCCGTCGGCAGCTGTGGCGGCGGCC
This sequence comes from Pseudonocardiaceae bacterium, assembly GCA_049673305.1. GTDB lineage: Bacteria > Actinomycetota > Actinomycetes > Mycobacteriales > Pseudonocardiaceae. The sequence continues at coordinate 63,699 of JBATXM010000197.1, forward strand.
AGCAGTCCCACCGCAGCGGCGAGCTGCCCGTCGGACGGCGCACCGATCCAGTTCAGCGCCAGGATCACGCTGACGTCAACTCCGCTGCACAGGCAGTGATTCCGGGTCGACCCGATCGGGGTCGGTCCGCCCTGACTCGGCCCATTCTGGATCGGCGCTGTCGGCGGTCTCGGGGTCATGCTCGACGGCGCGGTCTTGTTCAGCTCGTTCCCGGGAACCCACGTTGCGCACCTGTCGGACGAACTTGTAGCCGACGTTGCGCACCGTGCCGATGAGCTGCTCGTGCTCCGGGCCGAACTTGGCCCGCAACCGCCGCACATGGACATCGACCGTGCGGGTGCCGCCGAAGAAGTCGTAACCCCATACCTCCTGCAGCAACTGCGCGCGGGTGAACACCCGGCCGGCGTGCTGCGCCAGGTACTTGATCAACTCGAACTCCTTGTAGGTGAGGTCCAGCGGCCGGCCGCGCAGTCGGGCGGTATAGGTGGTCTCGTCAATCACCAGCTCGCCGAGCACCAGGGAAGAGCCGCGACTCGCGGCGGATTCGGTGGCGCGCCGAGCGACCAGCAGCCGAAGCCGGGCATCGACTTCGGCTGGTCCCGCGGTGGGCAGCAGGATCTCATCGGAACCCCAGTCAGCGGACAGTGCCACCAGGCCGCCCTCGCTGATCACGACCACCACGGGCACATCCAGCCCGGTGGATCCCAGCAAGCGGCACAGGCTGCGTGAACCAGCCAGGTCCGAGCGGGCATCGACCAGTACCGCGTCGTACGGGCCGGCGTCTAACAGGGCGGCGACTTCCGGGGCGGCCGCTCGCACCCCGTGCCCCAACAAAGACAATGAAGGCAGCACCAAGTGCGGGCCAGGGTCTGCGGTGAGCAGTAGTAGCTCCATACCCGCTCCCCTCTGGTTGAGGCTGGCGGTGTCATTACCAGGTCGAGCCCTCAGGGTGGGGCTGCGACCTACCACATGTCCTGCGGAGAATACCGTGCCCACGCACGGTCGTCATGAATGTCGGCATGAATCACAGACAGGACGGTAGAGCTGGGTGCGCAAGTTCATCATCGTGGTGCTGGTCGTCGTGACCTTGGTCGTGGCGGCGGACTTCGGCGCTGCGGCGGTTGCCGAGCATGTGGTAGCCCAGCAGCTGCGCCAACGGCTCAGACTGTCCAGTGATCCATCCGTACGGATCAACGGCTTCCCGTTCCTCACGCAGGCGCTGGCTGGCCACTATTCCGCTATCGACGTACGGGCGGACAACCTGTCCGTGGGGCCGCTGCACGACCTCGACGTGGAGGCAACGCTGTACGACGTCGATGCACCGCTGTCCCAGGTAAGTTCAGGAAATCTCCAGTCGGTACAGGCGGCGCGGGTGGACGGTCGGGTCCGGATCAAGGACAGCGACCTCGGGCGGGCGATCGGGATCGAAGACCTCCGGATCCAGCAGCCCTCTGCACAGGAGATCCAGGAACTGCTGGCGCCGGGTACACGTTCGCGCGGCATGGTCGCTGTTCCTTCCGCAGCTGGTTTCTCCGGAGGCAAGAGCGCACCGGTCCGGATGGTGGCGCGCACTGACTTCGCTGGTCAGCGAATCGAGGTCATCGGGCTCGGAGTGATTGAGCTCACCGGCGGCCTGGTGCGGATCACCATCAGCGATGTGCGACTGTCCCAGGACGGTACCGGTGCGGTGGACCTGCCGAAGGGGATCCGCCAGGCCTTGCTCAAGACGCTGAGCGCCGACGTCAAACCCGGTGGCCTTCCCTTTGCCGTCACCCCCACCAGGGTCTCGGTGCAGACCGGATCGGTGGTCGTGGAGGGCACCGCCAGCAACGTCATGATCAGTCAAACTGGGATCGGCGACCCCTACCGGTGACCGCGATGACAGCCTCTGTGTGCACGTATGGAGCGATGGACCTGTCGCTCGGTGGGATCGACGGGAAGACCCATCGGGTACGACGGCAACGTTGTGATCGTGATGAGACCGCCCACGCGGTCCGGGTGGTCACCGAACAGCTCACGCAGATCTATGGTGGATTCACTGCGTGAGCAGCAGGGCCCCGACGCTCACGGCCAGCGCCACGGTAGCCAGGCCGAGACCAGTGAGGACGAACTTGGGCAGCGGGACGCGAAGGCCATGGTCACGGCAGGACTCCAGGCACAGCAATGTCGCCAATGAGGCCCAGGGAGTGACGATCGGCCCCACGTTGGTGCCGATGAGCAGAGCCAACAACTGATCTTTGTTCACCGAGGGGACGACCGCCTCTCCTGCGGTATAGGCGGGCAGGTTGTTGAGGATGTTGGATAATCCGGCGCCAGCCACTGCGGCTCGATACGACCCGATCCCATTGTGATCGGAGCCGATGAGGGTGGTCATGATCTCGGCCAGGCCATACCGGCTCAACGTGGGAACCACCAGGAACAGCCCAGTGACGAAGACCAGTAGTTGCCAGGGAATCAGATTCAGCCGCAGCTCCCCGCGATCGAGGATGAGAAAGGCGATCACGACGATCAGCGCGGCGGCGGCGGAGGAATAGCCGATCTGCTGGTGGATGAACGGGATGGCGAGGATAAACAACAGGCAGGCCGCCCCCGCGACCCCGAACAGGATGCGCTGCTTGGGCTGGTCAAGCCGGCGCGGCGGCGGCGGAACGTAGCGGTCAGCGCCCCGCTCGCCTCGGCGCCAGTAGAAGACCCAGAGAAAAAACATGGTCGCCACGACCGCAGCCAGTTGGGGGAGCCACATTCGAGCGACGAATGCTGGTGCCTGAAATGCCACCCGATCAGCTGCGAGCAGATTGGTAAGGTTGGAGACGGGAAGGAGCAGGCTCGCGGTATTGGCCAGCCAGACAGTGGTCATCGCAAGCGGAAGAGCCGCGATCCGTGCCTCGGGGGCAAGGGCCAACATCACCGGCGTGAGCAATACTGCCGTCGTGTCGAGGTTGAGGAACATTGTCGTGAGAGAGGCAAAGGCTACGCATAACAAGAACAGCGCCAGGTAGTTGCCCCGCCCCACGATCGCCATCCTGACCGCCATGACGTCGAAGACCTGCGCCTGCTTGGCGAGCTTGGCCAGTACGATCACGCTGCCCAGGAACAGCAGCAGAGGCGCGATCCGCCACAGGTTGTCCTCAGCCTGTGCTGCCGGCAACAGCCCGGTCAGGACGCACAGGCTGCCGACGATGAACAGCCCGATCCTGATCCAGTCCAGCACGCTGATCTTACGCAGCGTTACGAGTAAGCGTCGAGGCCACCGAGCAGCACTCTCCTGGACAGCATCCTCTTGGGCGGGCGCACCACAGCCGGGCACACCAGACATGATCTTGGATCACCTTCGTCAACGCAACTAGCTGGGCGCGCACGTGATACTGATGGTATGCGGTTGGACGACTCGAACCCTCCGATCGACTTCTTCATCAGCTACTCAGTGGCCGATACTCAGTGGCCGACGAGCGCTGGGCAACCTGGATCGCCGGGCAGTTGGAGGTCGCTGGGTACCGTACGCTCCTGCAAGCATGGGACTTCGTCCCAGGTACGAACTTCATCCACTTCATGGATCGGGGCGTGCGGGATTCCGCCGTGGTCATGGCCGTGCTGTCCCGCAAGACCTATGGCGAGGACGTCCTGATCACCGGGGCGGCCGACGGCACCGTACGCATCTGGGATGCAGCCACCGGGCGTCCCCTGGATGTCCTCGAAGGGCACGAACGGTGGTCGTGGCCGGTGGTGATCAGCCCTTCCGGAGCGGAGGTGGCCACCGGAGATGCCGACGGCGTGTTACGGCTATGGGACATGACGAGCTGCTCGTTGCGGAGTGAGCTCCCCGCCGGAGGTGACCTCATCTTCAGCCTGGCCTTCAGCGGTCACCTCATCGCGACCGCCTATCGGGACGGGAGCATCCGCTGCGGGGACACCTCGACCGGTGTCTTGTACGGCGAGTTCAGCAGAGCGGCGGGTTCGGTGTACCGGATCGCTTTCAGCCCCACCGGAGACATGCTGGCCGCCGGTGAGCAGGACGGGGAGCTACGTCTGTGGAACCCGCCAACACGCCGCCAGCTCTGCCAGCTGCAGGGCCACGCCGGGTGGATCTATACTTTAGCGTTTCACCCGAACTTTAGCGTTTCACCCGAGCGAGCCCCTGCTCGCCGGCTGAAGCGGCACAGTCAGCGGCTGTGGACGGCCGCGTTCAGTCCGGCAGGGGGCTTATTGGCGACTGGCGGCGATGATGGGACCACCCGACTGTGGTCCATCACCGGCGACGAGCCAGTCGCGCGCATGACCCTGCTCGGGCTGCCCGAAGGGTGGGCGGCCCTGGCGCCGGACGGCCGCTACAAGCTTGAAGGCAATGTCGGCGGGCAGTTCTGGAACGTGATCAACATGTGCCGGTTCGAAACTGGCGAACTGGACTCGTACCTACCGGAGGTCTGGCAGTTGACGCTCGAAATTCCCTTCTGAACTCTCCAACCTGGTGCTCACCCAAGTGAGAACACACCGTAATTCTTTGTACAGGTGCCATAGGCACTCATGCCGAACACGGCCAGTTCCGTCAGCGGGCCACTGAACGAACGAGGAGCTGGGAGACCATCAAGGGCTTTTCGGCATGACCAGCGCGACATCAAGATCAATTTTGGCAAGTGTCTATTGGCGTAGCCTACGCCGCCGAACATAAGTTGATCATGATTGGTTGGGGTCGGCCGGGTTCGTCGTTGACGGATCAGGCCTCGCTGGGGGTGCTGGCGGCGTCGGTGCCTCGCGACGTAGTGGACGCTGCGGTCGCGGCACGGGGTGCCCTTGATGCTGCGGGAGTGACCCTATTTGTCGCGCTCGGGCACACAACAGTCCCGCAGGCCAGGCGTCTCCGGTAGTGTCGTTCTCGTGTACTCGCTGTTGACCAAGCGCCGGGTGGTCGATTTCTGCCGTTTGTACAGCAGCCTGTGTCGGATTCACTGACCTGGTGGTGACTCGCGCGCGACCGCGCGCGGCAGGCGAGCCGCTGAGCTGCCGCACTGACCTCTGGATACCGATATCTCGCGGTCAGGAGCATCCATAACCCCACGAGCACTTGTTGTGAACAACGCCAACACCGAACGAGGAGCTGTCACATGAGCCGTGAGAACGTCCTGGTCACACCGGACTGGGCGCAGCAGAACCTGGACACCGATGGCGTCGTCTTCGTCGAGGTCGACGAGGACACCACCGCCTACGACGCGGGGCACATCCCCGGAGCAGTGAAGATCAACTGGAAGACTGAGCTGCAGGACCCGGTGATCCGCGACTTCGTGGACAAGGGCGCATTCGAGAAGCTGCTCTCGGACAAGGGCATCAGCAACGATGACACCGTGGTGCTCTACGGTGGCAACAACAATTGGTTCGCCGCCTACGCCTACTGGTATTTTACCCTCTACGGGCACCGTGACGTTCGGCTGCTTGACGGCGGGCGCAAGAAATGGGAGCTTGACAATCGCCCGCTGACCAGCGACGAGGTGAGCCGGCCAGCCACCAGCTACACCGCTCACGAGCAGGACACCTCAATCCGGGCTTTCCGTCAGGAGACGATCGACGCGATCGGTACCAAGAACCTGGTCGACGTCCGCTCTCCTGATGAGTTTTCCGGCAAGATCCTGGCGCCGGCGCACCTGCCGCAGGAGTCCGCGCAGCGTCCGGGGCATATTGCCACCGCACTGAACGTGCCATGGTCCAAAGCTGCCAACGAGGACGGCACCTTCAAATCCGATGACGAGCTGCGGGCGCTTTACCGGGCGGCCGGGCTGGACGAGAGCAAGGCGACCATCGCCTACTGCCGGATCGGTGAGCGTTCCAGTCACACCTGGTTTGTGCTGCATGAATTGCTGGGGTTCGCCGACGTCAAGAACTACGACGGTTCCTGGACTGAATACGGCTCGCTGGTCGGTGTGCCGATCGAGCTCGGCAGCAAGGGCTGATTGTCATGTGCGGTGCACCCGAACAGGACCAAAAAATGCCGCCGGAAACGGATCTGAGCAAGCAGACCGTATTGACTGGCACGGTGCGCACAGCCGGGGAACCCCTCGGAGGTGCCTTCGTGCGGTTGCTCGACAGTACTGGGGAGTTCACCGCCGAGGTGGTGTCTTCCGCGTCCGGGCAGTTCCGTTTCTTTGCCGCTCCCGGCCCCTGGACCATCCGAGCCTTACACCACTGCGGAACCGGTGAGACACCCGTCACCGCCGGCACTCCAGGCTTGTTCTCGGTCGACGTCACTGTGTCGTAAGCCCATTGGGCGGGTGGTGAGGGCGGCGGGAAGGGCTATTTCTAGGGCGGTCATGAGGTCGTTGGGGGTTGGGGCGTGTTGGGGGTCTAGCAGCCACTGAATCCTCAGGCCGTCGTGCACCGCGATGAGGAACGAGGCGACCTGCCGCGCGGTGGGATCGGACAGCCCCTCGACTGCCGCGAGCACCATGGCGGCCACTGTGGCGCGCAACCGCTCGTAGCACTCGGCCAGCCCAGCCCGCAGTTCCGGCACCCGCTCGGCCTGGGCCAGCGCCTCGACGAAGGCCACCATCAGCGGGCGGTGCTGCACGAACGTGCTCACCAGCACCTCCCAGGAAGCCCGGACCCGCTGCAACGGCGTCGCCCCGGGATCAGCGAACACGATCTGCTCGATCTGCTCGATGTACTCGTCGAAGCACTGCTGCATAGCCTCGTTGAGCAGCGCCTCCTTGGATCCAAAGTGGTAGCCGATCGAGGAGAGGTTGGTGCCCGACTCGGCCACCAGATCCCGTGCTGTGGTGCGCGCATAACCCCGTTGCAGCAGGCAGCGTCGAGCGCCGGCGAGCAGCGCCTCCCGGTGTCCCATGGCTGAAGATACTACTGGAACTAGACAAACGTATGTATATTGTCAAAATATGGTGCGTACGCTGTTCCCCGGCCTGCTCCCCGGACCGTCCCCTGGATCGCTCCCCGGACCGCCACTGCCGGCGCTGGTGCAGGCCGGTCTGATCTGGCTGGCTCCGGTCCGCTTTATGCGTACCTGCCACCGGCGCTATGGCGATCTGTTCACCGTTCGGATTCCCCGGATAGGCACGCTTGTCTACCTGGCCGACCCGGAGGACATCAGATCGGTGACCCGCGGCGCCCCGGCGATCTTCCATGCTGGGGAGGCGGCCGCCCCGCTCAGCCAGATAGTGGGGGCACAGTCGCTCCTCATGTTCGACGAGGACAAGCATCGGCGCAGCCGCGGGATGATGTCGCCGGCGTTTCACGGTGACTCGGTGCGCAGGCAGGTCGCTGAGATGGTCGCTATCACCGCCGAAGAGGTCGCCCGGTGGCCGGTGGGCGAGCAGTTCCCCTTGTATCCCCGGCTGCAGCGGCTCACCCTCGAGGTCATCCTGCGAACCGTGATCGGGGTGCGTGACGCGAGCCGGCTCGCGACGCTACGGGCTGCGTTGTCGCCCATGCTGGAGATCGGCTCCCCGCTGGCGCTGATCCCGCCGCCGCGGCTGCTGCTCAGGTTCGGTATGTGGCGCCGCCGCGCGCAGCGCAGGGCGGCGGCCCTGGCGCTGCTCACTGATGAGATCACCCGCTGCCGCGCCGACCGGCGGCTGGCGCAGCGGACCGACGCTCTGGCGATGATGGTCAACAGCGTCGATGGTGCGGGGGCACCGATGGCTGACGACGAGCTTCTCGACCAGCTCGTCACGCTGCTACTGGCTGGACACGACACCACTGCCAGCGCGCTGTCCTGGGTTTTTGAACGGCTGACCCGCCATCCAGCGCTGTTGCGCCGCACTGCGCTGGCTGCGGAGGACGGCGATGACGCCTGGCTCAATGCCGTGTGCAAGGAGAGCCTGCGAGTGCGACCAGTGGTTTTCGAGTTCGGTCGCAAACTGACCGCACCGGTGCAGCTGGCGGGGCATCGCATTCCGGCTGGCGTTATCCTGACGCCCAGCATCAACCTGGTGCACCACAGCAGCCGGCACTACCCCGACCCGGAGGAGTTCCGGCCGCAGCGATTCCTCGACCAGCGACCCGATCCGGTGGTCTGGCTGCCCTTCGGCGGTGGGATGCGACGCTGCCTCGGAGCTACTTTTGCCCAAGTGGAGATGCGCATCGTGCTGCGGGAAGTCCTGCGCAGGGTGGAGCTGTCCCCCACCACCGCGCCGGACGAGCCGGTGCGCCCCCGCCACGTGACCATGGTGCCGCGCCAAGGGGCGATGGTGACCGTGCGCCGCCACATCCCCGCCGCGCACAACGCCGCATGACAGCGCAGCTCGGATCGAACGAGTTCGATGACGGCGGCGATATCAGCCGACTGGCACCGCCGGGGCAATCATGCATCCATGTCATGGGCATCACCGGACCCAAGTATAGGTGTAGACGTAGTAGGCAAGCGGCTTCTGATCAAAGTCAGGCTTAATGAAAAGGAAACCGAGATCACCCTCGGCCGTCTTGATGCAGAAAATACTGTATGTTTTCTTGAGGTCGTCTTTATTGAAACTGTTGCTCCAGTCTTTGAGGCTTTTTTGCAGGCACTCTTGTTCGCTGGGGTAGTCACTTCGCGCGCTGGGCTTGCTCCATGAGCTGTGCGTAGCGTACGTGGAGACCTTCGCCCCGTTGATTGGTTTCAGCTCGGCGGTGATGTGGTCATAAGACAGGTCGGTGGTCGTCCCCGAGCGTGAACGTTCTAGGTCGACATCGGTGTCTTGGCTGGTCTCGTTGAAGTGGAACTCTTCGACGTCCACGCGAGCCGGGCCGAAGGCTTCCAGCTTCGTAGGCGGCCCGTTGTCAGTGAGCTTGATGGTGGAGCGGGCGCGGCCTCAATGGTGATCCGGTTGCGTTCGACGTCTTGAACGAAACTACCGTTCATCTCGATGTGGATCTTGCGACCAGTCCCGATCTGGTATGCCTGGCAGCGTTGCATGACGGGTATGACGCTGTCCTTCGGGCAGATGATGAGTTGGGTAACGTCTGCGGGTTGGGCTGGCAGTGGTCCATCGGTCGCCAGATCCTTGACGACACCGACGCCGACTGTGACAGTCCCGATCAAGGTAGCCAACCTGAGAGGATTGACAGTAACCGCGACGGTGCCATTGGCGTCGAGGGAGAACGTAACGGGCAGGAACGGTGGCTGCCAAGCGATGTGGCCGAGAGGGGCGGGACCACCACCGGCGGCGTCCGGGCGCTGCGGCAAGCCGTCGTGCCCGGGTCCGTAGCCGCAAGCGGTAAGGACGAGAAGACCGATGAGGAGGGTGGCTGCGGCTCGTAGGCGTCCACACGTGGACCGGAAGGTACCTTAGCTGAAAGCCATACCTCTCGTCCGGGTGAGCCGGTTTAAGTAGCTGACCTGCGATGAGAGCAGGTGCTGCTCGGCCACCGGCTCTGCATCAATGCCATGCAGTGAGGGTCGGGGAACCTGGCGAGCATGGGGTGATGGCCGCCTACTCGACACCACAGGTGCCGCCGCGCACTCAGCCGATTACGCATCACAGGTAGCCTGCTCCGGCGGAGAAACATCCTCTTGGGATACTCTGGGCGGGTACTCCGTGAGGGCGCCCAGCAGGTGCAGCTGCGCCGTGTTCCGACCCAGAACAGAGCCGCCAGCAACTCTGCTCTCCCGGGTCAGTTCCTTAACGGAGTGCCATGGAGTTCTGCATGGTCCCAGACCTCCTGAAGTAGGTCATGAACGCCGATCGATACGGCGCTCGCAGGCGGCGAGCCACCCTCTGCCCGTCGTGCCGCCTGCGCACCACCGGCTCCGGGCGTCCCGACCGGCATCTCCTGCAACACACGCCTTACGGGCACCGCCCGGTCTTTCGCGGGCCTATGACATCCACAAGATTTTCCTGCGAACGCCTCACGGGTGCCCCAGATCAGAGCTTGATCAAGAATCTACTTCAGGAGGTATGGGTCCACGCGTTGCGCTTCAGGGTGAGTGGACCACGGTACTGCGGCGATGAGGCAATCGGTGGTGGACCTGATCGGCATGCCGGCAGCCCGGCCAGCGCGGTGCAGCGCCGCAGCGAAGTGGAAGTCGTCCAGCGACTGCAGCCGAGCCACCTCAAACGGGGCGAGATAACCTTCCAGCCTGCTCAGTTCACCATAATCGCGGGCACCCTGCAGCAGCTCGGTGAACACAACGTCGGTCAGGCCGACCTGCTCGTCAGCTAGCAACCGGCGTGACAGGTCCTCCACCTGCCAGGTCGCCCGGTCTGCGAAGAAGTCGATCCACATACTGGAGTCGACGAACAGCTCGATCACGAGAAGCGGCTTTGTCGCATCTCCTGCAGGTCGCCCTCCCAGTCGATGTTGGTGCGCACCGCTCCACCTCCGTGAGTGTGTATCAGTATCCTATTCTCTACACATCCGGGGTCATGGCAGGCTGATGATCCGCGCAGCGCCTATGATCCTGGGGATGACTGGCGGGATCAACGGTTCCAGCGGCGATGAGGCGGTGCGGGCCGCTGCGGAGCGCGCGCAGAGCACCAGCGTCCGCAATTTTCCTGATTTCACCGACCTGCCGATTCCCGGTGACACCGCGAACCTGCGCGAAGGTCCTGAGCTGCACCCGAGCTGCCTTGTGCTGCTTCCGCTGGTCGGAGTCTGGCGCGGCGAAGGAGAGATCGTCTACCCGACTATCGACGGGCCGTACCACTTCGGCCAGCAGGTGGTGTTCTGCCACGACGGACGGCCGTTCGTGCGTTACGAATCGCGGGCGTGGCTGCTCAACGACGCTGGCGAGGTGATCCGACCGGCGGCTCGGGAGACGGGGTTCTGGCGGCCCCAAGCCGATGACACCATTGAGCTGCTTGCTGCGCACGGGACCGGCATTGTGGAGCTCTACTACGGGCGGCCCCGTAACCAGACTTCGTGGGAGCTGGCCACTGACACGGTGGTGCGAAGTTCCTCGGCCAAGGAGGTCAGCGGCGCGCACCGACTCTACGGCATTGTCGAGGGCGGCGACCTGGCCTACGTCGAGTGCCGCGCGATGGTCGGCCAACCCCTGCAGCCGCACGTCTCCGCCCGTCTGCGCCGAGTAGCCGGTTAACCTGGTTCGAACGCAGCACCCAGCGCTACCATCGTGGTTGTGGATACCAGCCTGCGCCGTACACTGCATGACCGCGGGATGCGGATGACCCCGCAACGGCAACTCGTGCTTGATGCGGTGCGGGAATTGCGGCACGCCACCCCGGAGCGGGTCTGCGAGCACGTCCAACGTGTCGCGCCCGCAGTGAACATCACCACCATCTACCGCACCCTTGACCTGCTCGAGGGTCTCGATCTGGTGCGCCATACCCACCTTGGGCACGGGGCGCCGAGCTACTCCACCCACGCGCATGAGCACATCCATCTGGTGTGCCATCGATGTGGAGACGTCACCGAGATACCCCCCGGGGAGCTCACCACCCTCATTGAGCAGTTACGAGAGCGGTTCGGGTTCGTGCTGGACCCCAGCCACCTGGCGTTGTCTGGGCGCTGCGCCGAGCATGCCAAGGTCAACGGCTCGTGACCTCGCCTCTGCTGAAGCGCCCGGGTGCGGTGCCGCCGCCCGAGGGGTCCCTGGATCCCGGGGTGGCCTGGCACCACGGCGACCCATTGGGTGAACAACGCGCTGCCGAACGTGCCGTCGCGGTGGTGGACCGATCGCATCGCGAGGTGCTCGCCGTGCCTGGTGCGGACCGGTTGAGCTGGCTGCACGCCATCACCTCCCAGCACCTGCTCGAGCTCGGTGCGGGCGAGCACACCGAGGCCCTGATCCTGGACCTCCGGGGACACGTCGAGCACCACGCTGTGGTGTCCCATGTGCACGACACCGTGTGGCTGGACACCGACCCTGGCCGGTCGCAGGAGTTGCTGGCCTACCTGACCTCGATGGTGTTCTGGGCGAAGGTGGCCCCGAGGGAGGCGACATCGGAGCTGGCGGTGTTGTCCCTGTTAGGCCCTGGCGCTGACCAGGTGATCGCGCGGGCCGGCGAAGTGATCGAGCGGGGCGGGTTTGTCCGCACCATGGCGGGCCGGAGCGACCTGCTGGTGCCCCGGGATGAGCTCACAGGCGCCTGGCAGCGGCTTGTCGAGGCTGGCGCCACTCCGGCCGGCACCTGGGCCTACGAGGCGATCCGGGCAGCGGCGCTGCGCCCGAGGCTGGGAATCGACACCGACGAGCGCACCATCCCGCATGAGGTCGGCTGGATTGGACCTGCGGTGCACCTGGACAAAGGATGCTACCGGGGCCAGGAGACGGTGGCGCGGGTGTCGAATCTGGGTCGCCCACCACGGCGGCTGGTGCTGCTGCATCTGGAGTCACCCGAGACCCTGCCCACCACCGGGGACCCGGTGCGGGCCGGTGAGCGGGTAGTCGGCCGGGTCGGCACGGTGGCCATCCACTACGAGCTCGGCCCCATCGCGCTGGCCCTGCTCAAGCGCACGGTGGCGCCAGAGATCCCCCTGCTGGCCGGCAACTCCGCCGCATCCGTAGACCCCGACTCGACCCCACCCGATCAAACCCGCCCCCCGCCGCGCCGCTTGGAAAGGCATGCAGTGGGGCTCCACGGGGGCTTACCCCAGCTGGAATAACCTCCACCCGGATAACCCCACCCAGCCCGCGCAATGCCTGAAGGTGTCAGGATGGTCACGTGATCGAGGTGCGTTCTGGAGGGCGGCGGCGGATCGATCGGGTATTGGATCCCGGTTATGTTGTAGGGGCGGGTGAGTGGGGGTTGGCGCAGCTGCGGGCGCGCCGCGACGACGCGGCGCAGGAGGAGACCGACCTGTCCTACCTGCGGCGGCTGCTGCACGCCCGGATCGACATCGTGCGCGCCGAGCAACGACGCCGACGCGAGGGTGGCAGCGTTCCCGTCCTCGCTGAGTTGGGCCGGATCCTGGCGGTGAACGCCGTGGGCCCAGCCATCGGCTCAGGCCGCCACCAGATGCTGGCGCCCTCACGGGCCGAGGCGCACCGCCGACATGTCGAGGCGCTGGTCGCCGATGTCGATCTCTCCAATGTCGGGTCACTGTCCGACGAGCAGCTCGACGGCGCCCTGCGAGCCTACTGCGCGGCGGAAGGGTCAGTGTCTGCGCGCCGCCGGGAGGTGCAGCACGTGGTGGACACCTTCAACGCCGAGATCGGCTCCCGGTATGCCAGCGGGGCCGCCTCGGTGGACGAGCTGCTCGCCGAGCAACGCCAGCTCGGCCTCACGCATCCCGCCCGTCCCGCACCGCGCTGAGCCACGTCCGGGCGGCAGTGAACCCGGCTTGGTCCGGGCCGGGGCGGGGGGTGCCGGTCCGGGCGTAGGAGCCGAGAAAGCGTACCCAGGTGCACCGCCGATGCAGCTCGGCCAGCGCGTCGCCCACCGCATCCTCGGCCACGTGGCCTTCGCAATCGAGAAAGAACTGGTACTCGCCCAGTCTGGCCTTCATCGGCCGGGACTCGACCCGGGTGAGATTGATCCCGCGCAGGGCGAACTCTGCGAGCACCTCCAGCAGTGCCCCAGGCCGGTCGGCGGTGATCGCGACCAGCGAGGTGCGGTCTGTGCCGGTGGGCGACGGCACCGCTCCCGGACGGCGCAACAGCAGAAAGCGGGTCTGTGCATCGTCCTTGTCGGCTACCTCGTTGGCCAACTCGGCGAGCGGGTAGTGCTGCAACGCGACCGGGGCGCACACTGCGGCATCGACCTGGCCGTCGAGTACCGCGACCGCCGCAGCCGCCGTGGAGGCAGTCAACACGGTCGCCGCATTCGGCAGGTGGGTGCCAAGCCAGCCGCGGACCTGGGCTGCGGCGTGTGGGTGGGTGGCCACGGTGCGCACGTCAGCCACGCCGGTACCCGGACGGACCAGCACGCTGAACCGGATTGGCAACACGGCCTCGGCCACCGCCAGCACCGGGTCACCCTCGACCATCGCATCAAGGGTGGCCGGCACCGAACCCTCCACCGAGTTCTCCACCGGCACGCACGCCGCGTCCACCTGACCGGCCCGCAATGCGGCGATCGCCGCGTGCACCGACATCGAGGATCGGTACTCATCGCCGGGGGTCAGCCCGTGAGCCGCCTGTTCGGCGAAGGTTCCTTCGGGTCCGAGGTAAGCGGTGACGGTCATGGTGCGCATTGTCCTCGCGGCGCCGGCCGGTGTTCGAGGTGTGGGAGCAGTCCCAGCCGGGTCAGGTCTGCCACCGGACCGGTCAACGATACCGACCCGTAGCAGGCGAACACCTCGCGAACACCTCGCGCGCTGGCTGAAGACAGCGCGCCGGCCTCAGCGGCCAGCGCTGCCGCGTCGGTGCACCGCAGGGCCTCGTGCGCGCTGGTACCGGATACCGTATGTGCGGTGCCGACCAGCATGTTGAGCAGCCCGTGGTGGGTCAGCCCGGTGCTCTTGTCGTAATGGCGAACCGCATAGTGCAGCCCGGCAGTAGCTTTGAACGGCCGGCCGGTGCAGGTCGCGATGGCCAGGAAATCTGCCACCTCCTCGACACTGGGAAACGACTCGACGGACTTGCCGCCGCACCGCAGCTTGGGCCAGCAGCCGGCCTCGGCGACCCGGCGCACTCCCTGCAACCACTCTGGCCTGCCCCGGCGTGGCTCGACTACCCGAACCACGTCGTCCGGCACGAACTCGGTGAGCTGAACCAGCCACGTGGCGTCCACATCGGATGGCGCCGGCACCTCGATCATCCGTAGATCCAGCAGCTTGGTGTTGTCCAGCACAGTGGAGATGGCCTTAGGTAGCCCCCCCAGACCGGTGTCGGCGACCAGTGACAAGGCCACCGGCTGCGCGGGACGAGTCTTGCGTAACGCACTGACCAACGCACCAAGCCGCGAGATCGGACACAACAGAAAACCGATCACCCCAGCGTATGGCGCACGGCGGGCAGCGAGATGTGCCTTGACCGCATCAAGCACGCTCACCCCCGATGGTGGGGACAGCGCCGCGTCATCGACCAGCCGGGCCAGCAGGGGTGGGACACCTGAGGGACCGGGGGGATGCAGATTCAGCACTGTAGGCACCCGAGGCACCTTAGCCGGGGTCCACCAGGCACCAGCCAGGGCGCACCTGATTTCTCTCCGGGGCTGCCTTGGTGGGCTCAATGGGGGGATTGACGGGGTGGGCTCGCCGATTGCTTGCGTACCTCAGCGGTGACGCTACGCTCGGCCACGAAAGACATCAAGGGGATCGTGCCGGCCAGCGCCACCAGCACCATCCGCCCCGGCCGCCACCGCATGGACGTCCCTAACAAGACCGTGGTAACGACGTAGCCCATGTAAAGAAATCCGTGCACGAGTCCGATCCAGGACTGCCGCGGGTACCCGAAGCCGTAGTGCAGCACCACCGACGTCGTCAGCACCAGCAGCATCACGCCGGTGGCGTAGGCGGCGATCCGGTATCCGACCAACCGGGCCGCGACCGGGCTGGTCCTACCGCTGGTCCCGCTCAGCGAGCCGGGCGAGGTAGGCGTTGTACGCGGCGAGCTCATCGTCGGGATCATCCTCCCGCAGTGGTGAGTAAGCGGGGCGTCGCGGAACCGGTGGAGTCCGATTCACCGTGGGGACACTGCGCACCGTCTCGGGGTCCGGGGAGCTCTCCTCGGGGCCGCGGTGATGCTCCAGCCACAGGAACCGGGCCCAGGCGAGGGCAAGCACGACCGTGAACAACGGCCATTGCAGCGCATAGCCCAGATTTTGCCAATCGCCGGTGGGGGAGAATGCCCGGTCCCATTGCCAGCGCCCCAGCCGGATGAACAGGGCACAACACATCGCGACCAGCAGGTGCCCAACCCACCACCGCCGGGCCAGCACGAACCGCCACACGCACCCACGATACGCGCTGAGCACACCGAGCCACGCACCGGCTCGCCCACCACGGGAGAGTTCGAGGGGCGGCGGCTAGCGTCAGGGGGTGAGCGCGCGCGACGCTGGGGTACCCAGATGGCTTGCCCCAGCCTGGCCGGAGCGGCCCGCAGTGCTGACCGATCCTGGGCAACGCCGGGCGCTGGTCTTCGAGATCGTCCTGGTGCTGGCGGTGACTCTGGGATTGTCCGGGCTGCGCAGCCTGCTGGCCCTGCTGGACGCGCTGCTGGCTCCCGGGTCCCTGGCCGATCACTCGGTGGTGATCAACGCGCCGGCGCGGAAGAACGAACTGCTGGACCTCGCCTACCAGCTCACCGGGGTGATCCAGTTACTCGCCTGGGGTGCTCTGGGCTGTTACCTCCTGTGGCGCAGCGGTATCGCGCCGCGCAGTCTCGGCCTGGACCGCCAGTCGGCCGGCCGGGACGCAAGGCTTGGTGTCGGGCTTGCCGTGGTGATCGGCGGACCCGGGTTGGGCTGGTACTTCCTGGCTCGCGCGGCCGGCCTCAACCTCACTGTGCTGCCCTCTGTGCTGGCCGACACCTGGTGGCGGGTTCCGGTGCTGGTCGCCTCGGCGGTGGCCAACGCACTGGCTGAGGAGCTGGTGGTGGTGGCATACCTGATCACCCGGTTACGCCAGCTGGGGTCAGGTGAGGGCGGCGCCGTGCTCGCCAGCGCGGCATTGCGCGGCAGCTACCACCTCTACCAGGGGTTTGGCGGTTTTGTGGGTAATATGGTGATGGGGCTCGTGTTTGGCCGGGTCTGGCAGCGAACCAACCGCCTGTGGCCCCTCATAACCGCCCACGCCCTCATCGACACCGTAGCCTTCATCGGCTACGCCCTCCTCCGCCACCACGTCACCTGGCTCCCCTAACGGACCCCGGCCCGCATTCAGCGGGCTCAGCGGGGTTATTCGACGCACAAAACCCCGCTGAATGCGGGCAGTTAGCGTAGGGTGATTTGACGGGCGCGCAGCGCGTGGAGGGTGTGGCGTTCGGGGGTGGTGAGAGGTGTGGCGTCCTGGGGGTCTACTGAGGCCAGGGCTTGGGTCAGGCGCAGCGCGAAAGCCTCTGCCGGGGCGGTCCATTCCCGGGCGTGTTGCTCGGGGTCGAGGTCCCAGACCGGCACCAGCACCCCGTGGGCCCGAAACGAGCCAGCGAACCGGGAGCCCTCGCCTAGCTCCAGCTCATCCCGGGCCGCCAGCCGGGCCAGCGCGATGAGCAACTGTTCTTCTGGCTCGGGGCGGACCCACCTGAGGTGCGCCTTACCGCCGGCATCGACCCAGTAGGCAGCCTCGACGCCCACCCCGGTGACCGCCTCGGTCGGCAGGATCGCAGCGTTGGCTCGCTGCAAGGAGTCCGCCACCTCGCCGGAGGAGGGTTGCTCGCCGGGGACCCACCAGGCGAAGTCGCGGTACATGGTGACGTCGAGCGGGGCATCGGCCTGCAGCAGATCCGGTAGCCGGATCTGCTCACCCTCGGCCGTGGTGCTGACCACCGGGAGCACCGATCCGGGCGCCGCGGTTAGCGCCCAGCTCAGGGCTCGAGCGAGGTCCCGGGACAGGTCTCCCGAGCGGGCCAGCACCTGCAAGCCGACTAGCGCCGCACCGTCGGGCCGCACGATCGCCGCAGCCGCCGTCGGCAGCACGGTGGCCAGCGTGACGTCCCGGTCGGCCGGTTGCGCCAGGGTTAGTGGTGCTGTTGCCGAGGGCACGAACTCGCGCAGCGCGACGAGCTGGCACTCCGCAGCGAGCCCGGCGAAGGGGCGGCTGGCAATGACGTCCTGGGCGCCGCCCGGGTTGCCGTGGCAGGCCTTGTACCTCTTGCCCGAGCCGCATGGGCAAGGCTGACGGGGGTTGGTCTGGCCGTCGGTGGGTCGCTTGCGGGTTTTCGTCACCGGTGTACGTTATCGCGTGCCGCCGTTATCGGGTGCCGCCGCCCGGCACCCGCATCACCACCATGCGGCGGATGCCGGCCAGCTCTACCGGGCCCAGTAATCGGGTCAACCGCCGTACCACGACGATCGTGGTGATGGCGACCGCCCCGGCCACCAGGTCGGTGGCTCCGTGCAGCAGCACTCCATCGGCGCGGGCCTGCGCACCGCTGCGCAGGTTCCACAGGATGGCGGTGCCGGCCAGCACCAACCCGGCCGCCCAGCTCACCCACCACCCAATGATCAATCGAGAGGGGTGCGGGCGACGGCCGGGGTCCTGGCCCAGCGCCGCATGCTCCACCTCGGCGAGCACCGCGCCCGGCACCACCAGATTCATCCCTGGCACCAGGGCCCCGACGACCAACTCCCAGCTCGACCGAGCTGGGGTGACCTCAGCGGCCTGGGCGGCGGCCGCATTGGCGTGCACCAGCCACCCCAGTGTGACCGCGCTAGCCAACGCCGAGCAGAGCAGCGACAACACCCCGCCGGTGATTACCAGCGCATCGCTGGCGTGCAGCGGGCCGGCGGGTACCGCGTCGGTGCGGCTGGCCAGCAGCAGCGCGTAACGCCACGCTTCGGCGCCCGCCGTGCCCAGCACCAGCGTGGCGGTCAACCCCAGCAGTGGGGCCGCCACAGCGGCCAGGGCGCGCGTCTGCTCAACCGCAGGGGTCGGCATGCCCAGAATCATACGCAGACTACAGCACCTTGGGTGTCGCATTCGACTCGGCCACCATGGGGCGCCCTGCGGCGGCCCAGGCATGCATCCCGCCATCGACGTTCACCGCGTCCCAGCCCGCCTGCTTGAGATAGGCGGTGACGCGTGCCGAGCGCCCTCCAGAGCGGCACACCACGTGCACGGGGGGGTCAGGGAATACGGCGGCCAGTTCATCGAGCCGCTGTTCCACCTGCCCCATAGGGACGTGCACGGCACCTGGCGCATGTCCGGCCATCCACTCGTCATTCTCGCGGACATCAAGCAGCACGGCGCGCTCCGGCACGTCAGCTACCAACACAGCTGGGACCGCAGAAGTCATGGGGACCAATCGTGCCACAGGTCGCAAAATTGCTCACCTGGGAGGGCGCGCCTGGGCGGGTGTCAGCGGCCGTTCAGCGCCTGCTCCGGTCAGCGCACGCACCTCCATCTCGGCGAACTTTGCCTCATCGGCCACCTCTCCCTTGCCGAACACCGTGCCGAGGTATCCGAGCAGAAAAGCCAGCGGCACCGAGATCAGCGCCGGATTGCGCAGCGGGAAGATGGCGAAATCTAGGCTGGGGAACATTGATTTCGCAGTGCCCGACACCGCCGGCGAGAAGATGATCAGACCCACGCAGCTGATCAGGCCGCCGTACATGCTCCACAGCACGCCGCTGGTGTTGAACCGCTTCCAGAACAGCGAGTACAAGATCGTCGGTAGGTTCGCCGAGGCGGCCACCGCGAAGGCCAGGGCTACCAGGAAGGCGACGTTCTGGCCGAGCGCGACGATGCCGCCGAGGACCGCCAGCACGCCGATGACGCAGGCGGTGATCCGGGCGACCAGCACCTCACGATCCGGTTCGAGGTTGCCTTGCTTGATCACGTTGGCGTACACGTCGTGCGCGAACGACGCCGACGCGGTGATCGTGAGCCCGGCCACCACGGCGAGGATGGTGGCGAAGGCCACCGCCGAGATGAAGCCGAGCATCAGCTCACCGCCCAGCTGGTAGGCCAGCAGTGGCGCCGCCGAGTTCTCCTCACCGGGCATGCTGGCGATCCGCTGTGGACCGCCATCCACCAGTGCCGCGGCGGCATAGCCGATCACCAGTGAGAACAGGTAGAAGATGCCGATCAGCCAGATTGCCCACACCACCGTGCGGCGGGCCTCTTTGGCCGAGGGCACGGTGTAGAAGCGCATCAGGATGTGCGGCAGGCCTGCGGTCCCCAGCACCAACGCGAGCCCCAACGAGACGAAGTCAATCTTCGTTGTGGTGCTCTTGCCATATTGCAGGCCCGGTTCCAGCACAGCTTGCCCGTGGGCGGAGTGCGCCGCCGCCTCACCCAGCAGGGCAGAGAGGTTGAGCCCGAAAGAGCCCAGCGCCCAGGCAGTCAACATGCCCGCGCTGATGATGAGCAGGGTGGCCTTGACAATCTGTACCCAGGTGGTGCCGCGCATCCCGCCAACCAGCACGTAGAAGATCATCACCAATCCGACGACCGCGACCACGAGTGCTTGGGCTCCCGCGCCCCTGACGTTGAGCAACAGGGCTACCAGGCCACCGGCACCGGCCATCTGGGCCAACAGATAAAAAAAGGACACCACCAGCGTCGACACGGCGGCGGCGGCCCGCACCGGCCGCCGCCGCATCCGGAAACTCAGCACGTCGCCCATGGTGAACTTGCCGGTGTTGCGCAGCAGCTCGGCGACCAGCAGCAGGGCCACCAGCCAGGCGACCAGGAAGCCGATCGAGTAGAGGAAACCGTCGTAACCGTAGACCGAGATGGCCCCGGCGATGCCCAGGAACGATGCCGCGGACAGGTAGTCGCCAGAAATCGCGACCCCGTTCTGCGGACCTGTGAACGACCGGCCGGCCGCGTAATAATCGGCGGCGGTCTTGGTTCCGCGCGAGGCTCGGAACACGATCACGAGGGTGACTAGTACGAAGAAGACAAAGATCCCGGCGTTGAGCAGGGGGTTTCCGACGGTGCCCTGGGCTAGCTCTCCGGTCATCAGATTCCTCCTTCGACGTGCTCGCGAATCCGGTTGCTGACCGGGTCGAGTTTGTGGTTGGCGAATCGGACGTACATCGTCGTGATGGCGAAGGTGGAGACGAACTGGAGCAGGCCGAAGATCAATCCAAGGTTGATGTTGCCGATGACTCTGACGGCCATGAAGTGCGGAGCGAACGCGGCCAGCACAACGTACAGAAAATACCAGGTCAGGAAGAACGCGGTCGTCGGGAAGACAAAGCCCCGGAGCCGGTTGCGCAGGGTGATGAAGTCCACGCTGGTTTGCGCGGCGGCCCAGGGGTCCACCGGTGATTGGGGATCGACACCGCGGACAGGTCTATAATCAGCACCGTCGACGGGCCTACGGTCGGCACCGCCGACGGACTCGGTGATGCTCATGCAAACCCCTCCAAGGCAGTAATTTTGAGTGGTTAACGACGGTGTCGGCCACCGTATATCCGGGACAGCGCGTCCGTGGACATCCCGACCCGGGTTCCTCGTTGGCCCCGCTCCCTATCCTCAGCCAAGCCCAATCGGTCCGGTGCGTGCAGCCGCAGCAGGATACGTGACACTTCGGTCGGGACCCGGTCCTTGGTCCGGCGGCTCACCACGATCATGGTGAGGAAGGCCAGCGGCACGGTGAACGCAGCCGGCTGCGCCGCCACCTCCTGCCACCCTGGGGGGAGGACGCCGGCCGCGGCGGGCAGCACCGCGGCGACCGCCACCCCGCCGCCGGCCAGGATACCGGCCCTCGCGCCGATGTCGGTGAGCCCGCGCCACCAGATGCCCAGCACGAGCAGCGGACAAAACGATGAGGCGGCCACCGCGAACGCTAGTCCCACGCCTTGGGCCAGGTCCAGCGATGACACGGCGAGCACAAAGGCCAACGGGACGGACCAAGCCACCACGGTGGCCACCCGGAAGTCCCGCAGTCGTGCGGGCAGCACGTCGGTGCACAGTCCCCCGGCGACGCTCACCACCAGCCCGTTGGCGGCGGACACGAAGGCGGCGAACGCCCCGGCCGCGATCAGCCCGCTCAGCAGTATCGCCGGCCACCCACCTAACGCTGCGCTGGGCAGCAGCAGGAGCGCGGCATCAGCGTTTCCGAGGTTTCCTGGGTTTCCGGCGACCAATAATCGGGGGACGTAAAGCCGGGCGAGCCAACCGGCAGCCATCGGGAACAGGTAGAACACCCCGAGCAGGACCAGCGCCAGCTGCGTGGTCCGACGCGCCGATCGGCCGTTAGGATCGGTGTAGTGCCGACCCAGTACTTGCGGCAGCCCCATGGCGCCCAGCAGTAATGCCACGATGAGCGAGTACGTGGCCAGCAGGGGGTGCTTGCCATAGCCCAACGGACGCAGCCAGGTGTTGTTGTCCGCAACGGCGTCGCTGATCACCGGAACCTGGCTGCCTGGGTTGAGGTGCAGTGTGGCGCCCCTGCTGTGGATCAGCAACACGAAGACCGGTATGGCCAGGGCGGTTAGCTTGATCCAGTACTGGAAGGCCTGCAGGATGGTGATCGAGCGCCACCCGGTGTAGATGTTGAACGTCACAATCACCATGAGCACCGCCGCGCCGACCCACATCGGCGCCTCGGTGACAGCATGGACAGTGAGCCCGGCCCCTTCTAGCTGGGGCACCAGGTAAAGCCAGCTGATGATGATCGCGAACAGCGAGCAGATCCGGCGCAGCCGTACTGAGCCCAACCGTAGCTCGGCGAAGTCGGGCAAGGTATAGGCACCAGACCGGCGCAGCGGCGCCGCCACGAACAGCAGCATCGCAAGGTATCCCGCAGTGAACCCGACCGGATACCACAGCGCGTCCACGCCACGCTTGAGCACCAGCCCGGCGACGCCGAGGAAGGAGGCCGCGGACAGGTACTCCCCAGAGACCACCACGGCGTTCAACCGCGGTCCCATCGTTCGGCAGGCCCGCAGGACGTCAGAGGTGGGTCGGACTCTTGCCCCGTAGAGCTCGGCGAGTGTGATCCACAGGGCAATAATCCCCACCGCCGCAACGGTGACGTATAAGTCATTCTGATCGGGCACGCCAGTGCTCAGTTCTCGACCCACTTGGCGAAGTCCCGCTCGGTGCGGTCGGCGCTGCGGTTGTAGAACCAGGCCACCGCGACGAAAAACGGGTAGACGGCGAGCCCGAGCAGCAACCATGGCAGCCGTAAGCCCATGATGGTGGCTGTGTCCATCGCCGGTGCCAGGAGGAACGCCAGCGGGATGCTCACGAGCACCACCACGATGAGCAGGAGCAGCCACATCGCCAGCCTCAGTTGCACCCACACCAGCTGCTTGAGCAGCGCCTGCCCGATGTCGGTCAGATCTTCCACCTCGGTGAGCGTGCGCACCACCGGCCGGCTACTGCGCCGCTTAGCGAGCACGATCCGTTCCCGCTGTTCAAGATTGTCCCGGTCGGCGAGCAACTGACCGGCTATTTCGTCCCGTCTTGTGTGCCGGCGCGCCGCGTGGACCGCTTGTTCCAGTTCCTCTTCCGTTGCCTCTTCTAAGGCTTGTTCAGGGGCATCGCCCTGGCTGGACGCGTCAGTGTTCATCGACACTCATCAGAAGGTTCACATCAAGAGGTTCTCATCGGGAGGTCCAGCCCTGCTTGGCTGCGCGCACCAAGCGGTCCTTCAGGTCGCGGGTGTGCCTTCGGCTGACCGGCAACTCGGTGGCGTCATCTCCGCTGCCTACCTGTACCACGTAACCGGACGACGACATGCGCAGCTCGGTGACCAGCGGCAGGGCAACCAGGTAGGAGCGGTGGATGCGCACGAACCCGGCGTCGGACCAGCGGTCCTCTAACTGGGAGAGTGGAATACGGACCAGGTGGCTGGTGCTTTCGCCGGTGTGGAGCCGCGCGTAGTCTCCATGCGCCTCCACCCAGCGCACCGACGAACGCGGCACCAGCTTGGTGGTACCGGCGAGCTCGACCGGGATGACCTCGTCTTCGCTGCTCTGCTCCGGCCCCGGGGTGGCCGGGTCCCTCCGGGCGGCTGCAATACGCCGCATCGTGGCGGCCAGTCGTTCCCGGCTCACTGGCTTCATCAGGTAGTCGGCTACGCCGAGCTCGAACGCGTCGGTGGCTCTTTCGTCGTAGGCGGTGGCGAGCACGATCGCCGGGGGGTTAGCGGTTTTGGCGAGCATGTTGGCCAGCTCCAGGCCGTCCAGTCCAGGCATCCGAACGTCGAGGAACACGACGTCAATCTGGGGGCGCTGGCTGTCATCGAGCCGCAAGATCTGCAACGCCTCGTGGGAATTCGTGGCTTGCAGCACGGTGCTGATCCTTGGCTCAGCGTTGAGCACGTCAACCAGCATGGACAGCGGACGTGGCTCGTCGTCCACGGCGAGCACGACAAGCCCGGGGTTGTCGTCGTTATCGCTCATCGACCGCCTTTCCGTCAAAGTCCAGTACTCAACCAGCACTCAACAGGTACTCAACCAGTACTCACTGTGTATGTCCACGACGGTCCACGACCGTCAATCCTGCACATGGCCGGTGCCGTTGTCCAGGTTGGTGCGGGTTGGTGCGTTTGTAGTTCCCTCTGGTGTCGAACGTGTTCGGCCGGATCTACAGGCCGAACCGGGACCAGGCGGCGCGGTGCTCGAGAGCCTCGAGCACCGCCAGTGCGGACGTTGAGCTGGCACGCCCACCCAGCGAGGCCGCCACCGGGCCCATCCCCACGTTACCTAGGCCGTCTAGGCCAACTAGGCCCATAGCGAAGCCCAGACGAGCTAGCAGCGGCCGGCGTCCCTCCACGGTGATGATTTCCGCTTCCGGGTACCTCTTGGTGATCTCCCCTCGCATGGTGCCCAGCCGGTCGACCAGACCCAACTCCAGGGCCCGCCGGCCGGTCCAGACCTCGCCGGTGAACAGATCTTGCTGATCAGTAGCCAGCACAGCACCTCGGCGCGAACACACCCAGTCGCGGAACATACCGTGCAGTTCAGTCTGCATGCTGCGCAACCACACCACGTCGTCCTCCTGCTCGGGCAGGAACGGATCGAGCCGAGCTTTGTTCGCTCCTGCGGTGTACAGCCGCCGCTCGACCCCGAAGCGCTCCAGCAAACCGTGCAGCCCAAAGCCCTGAGTGACCACCCCGATGGAGCCGACCAGCGAGGTGGGATGCGCGATGATCTCATCAGCGGCGCAGGCGAGCCAGTACCCACCGGATGCGGCGACATCCTCGCAGAATGCCAGCACTGGCACGCGTTTGTGGTCAGCGAGGCCCCGAATCCGATCCGCCACCAGCGCCGACTGAGTGGCTGAACCGCCCGGCGAGTTAATCAACAATGCCACTGCCCGCAGCCGCTCATAGCCGAAGGCCCGGGTCAGGACCGAGTCCACGGTTGCCAGATTGATCACCCCCCGGCTCAGCGGCGTCGACATTGGGGTGATCACGCCATGCAGTTTCACTGCGGCCACCACGGGGCCGCGCTCACGCTGGATGCCGGGCAACGGCAGTCGTGAGGTCAGGTCCTTGACGTCCATCCGGCCAGCCTACGGAGGCCGGGGGCGCCCCCTGGTTTCACGGGGCCGCTAGGTGCTTACCGGCGGTTGCGAACGCGGCCGGTTTGGCGTCGGTGGCGCGATGGCGCTCACCCCTCGGCTGAACTTGGGCACCTTCATGCTGACTTTGGTTCCCTTTCCCGGTCCGGTCTCGACCACCAGCCCGCACTCGTCACCAAAGGCTCCCCGCAGCCGGTCGTGCACGTTGCCCAGCCCGACATGCGCGCCGGTGAGGTGGGAATCGGTCATCTCTTCTCGGAGCCGGCTCGGATCCATCCCCTTGCCGTCGTCCTCCACGCTGATCACACAATCGGCCCCGGCATCCTCAGCGATGATCGACACGGTGCCAGATCCGCCCCCCAGCCCGTGCCGCACCGCATTTTCCACCAGCGGCTGCAAGGACAGGAACGGCAGCACCACCGGCAGCACCTCGGGTGCGATCTGGAGCTTGACCTGTAACCGATCCCCGAACCGGGCTTTCTCCAGGATCAGGTAGCGGTCGATGTTGTTGAGCTCCTCGGCAAGCGTGGTGAACTCCCCATCGGCGCGGAAGGAGTACCGGGTGAAATCGGAGAACTCCATGATCAGCTCGCGCGCCTCCTCCGGGTCAGTTTTGATGCAGTGCGAGATCGTGGTCAGCGCGTTGTAGATGAAATGCGGAGAGATCTGCGCCCGCAGCGCCCTGATCTCGGCATGGGCCAGCCGGGATCGGGACTCCTCTAGCTCGGCGAGCTCGAGTTGACTGGAGACGTACCGGGCGACCTCTGTCGTGGCCCGAATCATGCTCGGCTCAGCGCCTCGCTTGCTGATCACACCGAAGGTCCCGACAATGCTGCCGTCCACCTCCAGCGGGGAGACGATCACAGAGCGAATCGGGCAGTTGCCCCGCCCACACTGCATCGCGCGCTGGTCGTAGACCTGCTGGCGGCCGGTGCCGAGCACCCCGTGGGTGGCCTCGGATGCCCAATACGCGTGATGCGCAGCGTCGGGACCGTGCTCAGGCGCGCAGTTCCAGGCCAGCATGTTGCTTTCATCGTCGGTCACCGCGACGGCGACGCAGTCCAGCAACGCCCGCAGGTGCGGCGCCGCAGCGGTCGCCGAGGCGGCGCTGAGCCGCTCCCGCAGCTGCGGTGAGGCTTGAGCCATGGCGAACAGCGCCGTATAGGTGGCGTTGTCGGCATCAGTGCCGAACGACCGCCAACTCCGCCAGCAGTGCATCACCCCGGCGACGAGCATCACAACGAGGACCCCGGCGACCAACCCGGCCACGGCGACGTTGCTGAGCAGGCTCACGCCACCATCGTCGCGGTCTTAACCTGAGGTGACAACTGCGGGTCATTCTTCGAGCACTCATGCGTCATGATACGGCGTGGTGGACGACGTGATCCGGGAAAGCCGCCCGGTGCCGCTGTCTGGTGCGCCCCGCGTTCTCAGCTCATCGGCGACCCGGTGGGCTTCCTGCCGGGCCGGAAACACACCGTGCACGATGCCTTCCCAGTGCTCGCCCTCGGTCGCAATCGGCTCATCGGTGCGCGCCGTGATGATCCACGGCCGTTGCCACGCCCACCACACCGGCACCATCAGCAAAACCAACAGGACCGCCAGCACAAACCAGGCTGGTATGACCACGTTCCCGGGGGTCCAGAACACCACGAAGAGGGTCAGCGTGAGGACGACCCCCAGCATCGCGAGGCCGGGCAGATAATCGCCGGCCATGTCGTGTTCGAACCCATATGCCCTTTCCGGCTTGGTCCAGCTAATTCTGCTACGGACTATCCAGGTGCGTCCGTCGTCATCCCGAACCATCCGCATCATGATCTGACCCCATTCTGTCAATCCCGGCGCCCATCGCGTGAGGTGATCCAGCGTAACGCTGAGCTGGCGGAGGAGGACACAGGTTGACCGACTGGCTACCAACGTTGGGCAGCGTGTCGGCTATGCGGGGGCCGGTGTAGCGCGCCCGGATCACGACGACGAGGGCTACCACGACGAGGGCTACCACGACGCTGGGAGCGAGCACCGGTCTGCCGAAACCGCCAGCCAGTGGTCCCCAGCAGGCCGAGGGCGGCCAGTAGCCCGGCGATCAAGACCAGGGCTGCGACCATGGCGGTGACGTCATTGCCGGCCCCAGAGCCGGCCCCGGAGCCGGTCGCCGAGCCTGGTGTGGCATTAACGACTTGGTCGATGTGCTGTTGTTGGCCAGCGGGTGACGCGTCCGCTACGGGGGGTATCGGCTCGGGAAGTCTGGAATAGTCGACCAGCCCGGTGCGCTCCAGGTACTCCATGTTCCGGTTGACGAGTACTGCGGCGTTGGCCGCAAACGACCGGATCAACTCGTTTCGGGTGCCAGCCCGCACGCCGGTGATGACCGGAAGCACTTCGCCGTCGGAGAGTCGCAGCCGTTGGGCGAACATGTGGTCGAAGTCTGGGCCGAAGCGCCCGGAGAGCTCCCTCATCCAGCCTTGCTGCTGTGCGGTGGGCTGCTCAGGCAGCGGCACGCCGAGCTTGCCGGCGACCGAGCGAACCTGGTTGTCGAGGTCGCCGTAGTCGAGTCCGATGCGCTTGGCGATGGTACGGATCGCCGTGCTGCTGCCCTGCTGCTGGGCTTGGCGCCCGCTCGATCCCCCGCACAGGCCAGCTTGGCGGATCATGACCAGCAGGTCTCGATCTGCGGGGCCCAGCGGGCCCCACTGCGTTTGCGTCCATTCAGTGTTGTGCCCAGTGTCATGCACGGTGTTGCGCGCGCTTGCCGTTCCGTACTGCGACGTACCCCAGTACTGGAACACCGCGACTGTCAGCGCGACAATCACGGCCAGGGTGACGGCCCATCGGACGAATCGGGGTACCGGGGGACGCACAGAAAAGCCTTTCTCGGTGGGGGATCAGGCGGGGTCGAACTGCTCGGTATGGATCCGTGGCTGCGGGACGTCCAACTCGTCGAGCACGGTCAGGACATCGGCGACCAGCGCAGGCGGTCCGCAGAGGTAGTAGTCGAGCTGGTCACGCCGGAACTTGCCGGGCAGCAGTGTCGTGAGCAGGTTCTCATCGACGGCGCCGGATGCGCCGGTCCACTCCGGTGGCGGCTGGCGGAGCAGTTCGATGACGGTGAGGTCCAACTGTTTTTGGAGTTGTCTGATCTCTGTGCGAAAGAGCAGATCCTCGACGGTTCGGGCGACGATAAGCAGCCGGTGCGGGAGCCGGTCGCGGCGGTGCGCCAGCGTCCGCAGCATGCTCATCATCGGGGTGATGCCGACCCCCCCGGCGATCATCACCAGGCCGGTGGTGCGCCGCAGATCGATGGTGAAGGCGCCGTGCGGGCCATCGACCCACACCGGGTTGCCTGGTTGCAGCAGGCGAAGCTCGCGGGTGAAATCACCGCTGTGCCGGATGGTGAACTCGGTCCACAGTCCGAGGTGAGCGCTGGAGGCGATGGTGAAGGGATGCTCCTGCGCCCACATCGACGGGTTCAGGCGCAGCCAGGCGAACTGGCCAGGCGCAAACGCGAGCGTCCGGTACCCGCGCCGGGGACCGTCTCGGCGTGGTTCGAGGACCAGGGTGCTCACGGTGCTGGTCTCTGGTCGAACCTCGCGGACCACATATTCACGGCGGGCGCTGAAGACCGGCAGCCATAGCCACCGGTACGCCAGCACCACCAGCACACCCAACCCGAGAACGGTGAACAAGGCTCGCATCGCGGCATCCCGAACCAGGTGGTGCAGCCACCAGATATGCAGCCCACTGAGCATCAGCACCGTGCTGGACAGCGCCACATGCACCCAACGCCACACTTCGTAGCGCTGTCGCAGTCGCCTGCGCAGCACCGCCAGTAGGCTCAGCGCGCCCAGTGCCACAGCGGCGCCGAGCCCCGCGCGAGCACGATTAGGCGCGTGCAGGGCGTCGAGCAGGGCCACGTTTGCTGGGTTCGCCGCTAGCACTAGAACGATGTGCAAGCTCACCAGCAAGGTGACGGTCAACCCGGCGAACCGGTGGATACCGAGCACCCCATCGATGCCGAACGTGCGGGTCAGCGAGCGCAGCCGAGACGGCAGCACGACCGCGCAGACCAGCATTGAGGTGGCGAGCAGGCCCATCCCGACCGAGAGCTCAGAGAGCAGCGACGAGCCGGCCGCTGCTCTCTGAGCCGGTCGAGCCGTCAGCGTCGTCGATGCCGGCAACAAGTTGCCGGCACTTCGGCTGTGCAGCAGGGGCGCCAAGAGCACAGGCGCTAGGAGCACGGCGAGGAAGGCCGTTGCCCACAGTGTTCGTTCCAGCTGGCGTCGCACGGCACGAACCGTATGGAGAAGGGGGTACCTAGCCAACCTAATCTGAGAGAGTTAACGGCTCATGGTCGCCCATCCGGCCGTCCAGCGCGATGAGCGCCCACCGATTACTCCGAACGGCGCACCCATTGCTCCGAACGCCAGCCAGGACACTCAACAACACGCTGTGACGCGTTGGTCCGGTTGGGTAGTTTTGCCGCTCATCGATTGCCCTACGCCGCACGGCGCGGCAACCTTGCCGCCGATGCAGCCCGATCAGAATTCGACAGTTCCCGCTCGCAGCCCGTCCTGCGGCCCTGCCCGTGGACCCTCCCACGGACTCCGGGATCCGGTACTTCTCATGGTGCCGCTGCGCCCTACAACGAGCCGGGTGCTTCAAGCGTTACGGTCCACCGGGTTCGAGACCCGGACCTTGGACGCTGTCCCAGAGGTGCTGGACGTCGCCCGCGCGCGCACCCTCGCGGCGATCGTGCTTGATGTTGCGCTGGCCGGCCCGGATCCCCGGATTTTCCTCGACGAGCTACGCGGGATCGCTCCTGAGCTTCCGGTCATCGCGCTGACCTCCCGCGAGCAGCGGGAGCAGACCGTGTCGCTGCTGCGCAGCAGCTTGGATGACTATTTGACCACCCCATTTCCGGTGGAGGAGCTGGTCAGCCGGTTGCGGCTGCGGGTCTCCGATCAGTTGTCGGTGGACCGGACCGTGCTCCGCGCGGGGGTGGTCATCGTCGATACCGCCCTCGGGCTGGTCAGCGTCGCCGGCCGGTTGGTGACGCTCTCCCCTACCGAATACGCTCTGCTGGTTGCCTTGGCCAGCCGACCAGGCGAGCCGGTATCACAGGACCGGCTTACGACGGCGGTCTGGGGCCAGCCTCAGTCCTCCAACGTCGTGGAGGTCTACGTCGGGTACCTGCGCCGCAAGCTGGGTCCCGAGCGGATCCGCACGGTGCGCGGCGCCGGCTACGTACTCGACGGTTGAGGGAGGCGTTCACCAGTTACTCTCCTGCGGTTACACGCTGATCGCTGTGCGGGTCCGCTGTGTCTCGTCACTCTGGATGCGCCCGTCGCGCAGCCGCACGACCCGCTTGGCGAACCGGGCTACCTCCTCTTCGTGCGTGATGAGCACAACCGTGCGGCCGGCCTCGTTCAGCGCACCGAGCAACTTCATGATCTCGATGCTGGAGGCGGTGTCGAGGTTGCCCGTGGGCTCGTCGGCCAGTAGCAGTGCGGGATCGTTGATCAGTGCCCTGGCGATCGCCACCCGCTGCTGCTGGCCGCCGGACAACTCGTTGGGCAGATGTTTCTGACGGTCGCCCAGCCCGACCTGCTCCAGTGCCAGTCGGGCCGGGTTGCGCCGATCCCGCACCCCGGCGTAGACCAAAGGCAGTTCGACGTTGCGGATCGCGCTGGTGCGGGAGACCAGGTTGAAGGACTGGAACACGAACCCGATCTTGCGGCTGCGGATCTTGGCCAGCCGGTTGTCGGACAGGCTGCTGACGTCAGTGCCATCCAGCA
>JBATXM010000198.1:0-73306 GCA_049673305.1 Pseudonocardiaceae bacterium
CCCCGGGGAGTTACCCCGGGGCATCGGCAAGGAGGTGAAGCGAGGCTATCCGGTGGCCGGTGGACACTGCGCATCATGGCCGCAGAGTCAGGCCGAGCAGGTACTCAGTGCGACGACCTGGGAAAAAGCGCTCCCCGATCACAGGGAAACCGCAGGTCGGGAGCCATCTTTCACAAGATCACCGGTAGTGGGCAAAACGAACACTGCATCGAAGTAGCGTCTTTACGCTCGCGCGCACCGACCGTGTCCTGGCCGTGTCCTGGCCGCCGTGCCCCTCGTTGCTTTGATGTGAGCGGCGATGAGGGTACGCAAGTCACAGTTGGTGCACGCGGCGTTGAGCGCCGTCCCCGACCCACCCGGGTGGACCGTTACACGTCGACGATGATCGAACGGTCCGGACCAGTGGTCCGGGCGGCGCTGCTCGAGCATGCACCCACCGCAGAGTGCGCACAGTTTGAAGCAGAGTTCCGGTCCGCGCTGGCACGGGCCGCCGAGGACTTCGACCTCTCGGGGCCCCAGGCAGTGCTGGCCCGCTGGCACGCGCTGGCCATGATGGCGGCCAACCCGCCCACCGACGACGAACGCGAGCAGATCGAGCGCGCGAAGGACGGCGACTTCACCGGCTTGCTCGCCCAGGACGGCCACGGGAATTGGATTCGGCTGTAGATGCCAGGCTACCCGGCGCGCTGGCTAGAAATAGCTCAGGAGCAGCACGACAGTCTCCCCGTGACCACGCGGCGGCTGTTAGACCGCCGGATCGAAGAGTTACTGGAGGACCCGACCGGCGATCCCCACGCTCTCTACTACCGGCGGTTCGATGAGTGGAGCATCCCGTTCGCCTTCGGTGCCGACGAGGGGTTTATCTACTACGCCGTCATGCACGAACCCAGGCGGGTGGTGATCCTGCGCCGGTTGGTCTTCGGCGGCTAGCCAGTAGGCACGGGTGCTTTGGATCTATTGCGCGTGCCGCAGTATCGGCCGTAGCCGCTACTCGAGATTTTGTGCCTGCGCGCGGACTAGACTGAAGGAGATTGGCCATGCATTGCCCGTTTTGTCGCCACCTGGACAGCAGAGTGCTTGACAGCCGCTCCCCAGCCTTCGGCCGTGCGCAGCTGCCTATGCGTGAGGTGGGGCTCACTGTCCTCGGACCGTTGCGCGACCTCGACGAGGTGGCCTACCTCGCTTTGCCTCAGTATACCGCAGCTTTGCGTCCCTGGGTGATTTCGAGGCTGAGATCCAGCGACTACGCGCCGAGTGTGAGCCCACCCCCACGAGGACCTCACGCCATTCACAACGAATCAGCGACGAGGCCTAAACTAGGATAGGAAGGGACGAGCCAGCATGACGGAACTGATCGGCAATTCACTAGCTACCCGCAGTGGGGCAGGCGCCGGGCTGCGTTGTGAGCGGATCTACACCACCCCCGGGGTGCACCCTTATGATGCGGTGACCTGGACGCGTCAGGATGTTGTGCTCACCAACTGGCGAGATGGCTCGATTAATTTCGACCAACGGGGTGTCGAGTTCCCCGATTTCTGGTCGCCGAACTCGGTGCAGATCGTCACCAGCAAGTATTTCCGGGGTGCCGTGGGCACGCCGGCTCGGGAGTGGAGCCTCAAGCAGCTCATCAACCGAGTGGTGTTCACCTACACCAAGGCCGGCAAGGACAACGGATACTTCGCGACCGATGAGGACGCCGAGGTCTTCGAGCATGAGATGATCTACATGTTGCTGCACCAGATCTTCAGTTTCAACTCGCCGGTGTGGTTCAACGTGGGGACCGCCGCACCGCAGCAGGTCTCGGCGTGTTTCCTCCTGGCCGTCGATGACTCGATGGACTCGATCCTGAACTGGTACAAGGAGGAGGGCCTGATCTTCAAGGGCGGGTCCGGCGCCGGAGTGAACATGTCGCGGATCCGGTCATCCAAGGAGCTGCTGTCCTCTGGTGGTAACGCCTCTGGCCCGGTGTCGTTCATGCGCGGCGCGGATGCCTCCGCTGGAACGATCAAGTCCGGTGGCGCTACCCGACGCGCGGCAAAAATGGTGATCCTGGACATTGACCATCCCGATATCGGGGAGTTCATCGAGACCAAAGTCCGGGAGGAAGCCAAGATCCGGGTGCTCCGCGACGCCGGATACGACATGGATCTGGGTGGCAGTGATATTTACTCCGTCCAGTACCAGAACGCCAACAATTCAGTCCGGGTCTCGGATGAGTTCATGAAGGCCGTGGCGGCCGGTGCGCAGTTCGGGCTGCGGGGCCGAACCACGGGTGAGGTCATCGAGACTGTTGACGCGGCCGGGTTGTTCCGCCGGATGTGCGAGGCGGCGTGGGCCTGCGCCGACCCGGGGATCCAGTATGACGACACGATCAACGACTGGCACACCTGCCCGGAATCGGGACGGATCACCACCTCCAACCCGTGTGCCGAGTATGTTCACCTGGACAACTCCTCCTGCAACCTCGCCTCACTGAACCTGATGAAATTCCTCCGGGAGTCACCGGAAGGCGTGCAGAGCTTCGACACGGTCACCTTCGCCAAGTGCGCCGAGCTGGTGATCACCGCCATGGACATCTCCATTTGCTTCGCCGATTTCCCCACAGAGGCGATCGGGAAGACCACCCGGGCGTACCGACAGCTCGGGATGGGCTATGCCAATCTCGGTGCGCTGCTGATGGCGACCGGGCACGCCTATGATTCCGACGGCGGCCGCAGTCTGGCCGGTGCCATCACCAGCCTGATGACCGGCGTGGCCTACCAGCGTTCCGCGCGGCTCGCCGGGATGGTGGGCGCCTACGACGGGTACACTCGCAACGCCGAGGGCCACACCCGGGTCATGCGCAAGCACGCTGCAGCCACCGCCGACGCGCGGCGGGTCGACGAGCTGGACACTCCCGTGTGGGAGGCCGCTACCCGGGCGTGGCGGGAGTGCTTGTCGATCGGTGAGCGCAACGGCTGGCGCAATGCGCAGGTCACGCTGCTGGCCCCGACCGGAACCTCGGGGTTGGCGATGGACGTCGACACCACCGGCATCGAACCAGCCCTGGGACTGATCACCTTCAAGAAGCTCGTCGGTGGCGGCTCGATGCAGTTCGTCAACCAGACTGTGCCCCGCGCGTTGCGCACGCTGGGCTATCAGCAGGAGCAGGTCGAGGCGATCGTCGAGCACATCGCCGAGCACGGCAATGTCCTGCGGGCGCCAGGACTGCGTCCCGAGCATCACGAGGTGTTCGACTGCGCGATGGGCGAAGCGGTGATTGCGCCGATGGGTCACGTGCGGATGCTCGCGGCGGTGCAGCCCTTCCTCTCCGGCGCGATCAGCAAAACAATCAACATGCCGGAGAGCGCAACCGTCGAGGACGTCGAGAAGATTTACACTCAGGGCTGGAAACTGGGCCTGAAAGCGATCGCGATCTACCGGGACAACTGTAAGGTCGGTCAGCCCCTGTCGGTATCCAAGCGTGACGACAAGACCGCAGCTGCGGCTGCGGTGGAGTACCGACCGGTCCGCAGGCGGCTACCCAAGAGCCGAACCGGCCGCACAACGTCGTTCACGGTGGGCGGCGCCGAGGGCTACATCACCGCGAACTCCTACCCGGGTGACGGCCTCGGGGAGGTGTTCCTCAAGATCTCCAAGCAGGGCTCGACGTTGGCCGGATTGATGGACGCCTTCTCGGTGGCGATCTCGGTAGGCCTGCAGTACGGAGTGCCACTGGAGACCTATGTCGCGAAGTTCACCAACATGCGCTTCGAACCGGCCGGGCTGACCGACGATCCAGACGTACGGATGGCGCAGTCCATCATGGACTACATCTTCCGGCGGCTGGCTTTGGACTTCTTGCCAGCCGAGATCCGTTCCGCGATGGGCATCTACTCAGCCGCCCAACGCGCCCAGCAGCTGCAGACCGGCTCCTACGACGTCTCCGCTGAGGACACCGCACAGCCGGCTCCGGGCGTGGTGCACTCGTCGATGGAGCTGATCGAGGCCAAGCAGGGACTGCACGCCGACGCCCCGCTGTGCTTCACCTGCGGGGTCAAGATGCAGCCCGCAGGATCGTGCTACCTGTGCTCCTCATGCGGATCCACCTCCGGTTGCAGCTGATCACAGGGGATCAAAATTCAGTACCCTTCCCGACTTGGCGGGGCTTGCCTGGCTACGCCGGAGCAATCCCGGCGACCGTCAATCACGCCGCATCGGATTTGCCTGTGCGAGCCGGTGTTAAGTGGTAGACAGGTAACCAGTCCGCGACGTCCGTGAGGATCGTGGACACCTGCTGTGGAAAGGCACCTGATGAGAGGGAACACTTCGTGCGAGCCCAGGCGCAGGAGCGGGTACTGCTCGACTGGCTGGACCAGCTCCCGTGACCACGGTCGCTGACGCGGTGCCGGTGGCGCGGCTCGCCACCGTGAGCGGGCTGTTCCGGGAAGTCGCTGACCTGAAACGGGTTCGGGTGGCGCACGTAGCCGGTTCGGCCGCGCAGCGCGGGTTCATGCGGGCTTGGGCGGCGCTGGTGGCCGGTGTCGACCCGGGGCGAGTGGCGGCGTTGGAATGCGCGGCGGCGCTGGCTGGGGCGCGGCTGGCCGGACTCGACGCGAGCGTCCTGCGAGGATGCGGGTTGGCGGGCGCGGACGCTGTTGATGTGCTGCGGCGTGCGGTGGACGAAGTGGCGGGTGGGTTGCACCCGGCCACGGTGGCGCGGGCGCACCGGGCGCTGCCCGACCTGGTTGACGCTGGCTCCGGTGGCATGGACGGCGCGGCGCCGGCAACGGTGGACTCGGTGCCAGGGTCTGTCGGGGCGCTGTGCCGTCAGCCGAGGGCGGGGGCGACCGCGCCCGGGCGGCCGCGCTTGATCGTGGAGCCGCCCGAGGACCACGGCGAACATTGCTGGGCCGTGGCCGTGTACGGCGCGTTGTTGGCCGATGACCTGGGGGCTGATGCGGGTGAGGTCTTCGTGCTGGGCCTGGCGCATCACCTGCACAACGCGGTGTTGCCCGACGCCGGGTTCGCTGGGGATACCCTGCTCGGCGAGCACCTTGACGTTCTCGTACACCGGCTAACCGAACGCGAGCTCGCCACGATGCCGACGCCGCTGGCCACCCGCGTGCGGGCGCTGCTGGAGCTGCGCGCCGACGCTGACACTCCGGTCGGGCGAGCGTTTCACGCTGCGGATGTACTGGACCGGGTGCTGCAGGTACACCACCACGCCCGAGCGGCCGGGTTCACCGCCGAGCAGGCCCTGGTCGACCTCGAACTGGTACACGCCGGGCCGGTGACCGACTATCACCACGCGGTGCTGGCGGCGGCCGGTCTGTGAAGCGGTCGGGGCCTGTCGGGTGGGGGATCGTCGGTTGCGGGTGGGTCGCGCGCGACTACGTGGTGCCCGGCCTGCTCGCCACCGCGCACACCCGGTTCGTCGGGGCCTGCGACCGTGACGTACGCGCGGCGCAACGCCTGGCTGCGGGTAGTGGGTTCGCCACCGGCGAGTTGGATGCTCTGCTTGACCAGCGCGATCTCCATGCCGTCTACGTCGCGACACCCAATCACGCACACGCCGCAGTGGTGGCCCGGGTCGCCGCGCGGGGGATTGCGGTGCTGTGTGAGAAGCCCCTCGCCGCCGACGTCACCGACGCCCGTGCGCTGGTCGCCGCAGCGCATGGGCGGCTCGCTGGGGCGGCGTTCGACCAACGGTTCCATCCGGCGCACCGGCGTGTCGCCGAGCTCGTCGCGACCGGGGAGCTCGGCACCGTGACCACCATCCGTATCGTCTACGGTTGCTGGCTGCCGCAGAACTGGAGACCCACGTCGCGCGCCGGGGAACGCTACGACAACTGGCGCGTCGACCCGGCCCGGGCCGGCGGCGGCGCACTCATCGACCTCGCTCCGCACGGCATCGACCTGGTTGGTGCGCTGCTCAGCGACGACCTCGAGCAGCTCACCGTGCTCACCCAGCACCGCGTGCATGATTACCCGGTCGACGACGGTGCGGTGTTGGCCGGCCGTACCGGCGGCGGGGCGCTGTTCGGGGCGCACGTCTCGTACAACACCCCCGACGCGCTGCCGCGACGGCGCCTAGAGGTGATCGGCACCCGCGCCCAGTTGGTCGCGGAGAACACGATGGGGCAGACCCCCGGCGGCACGCTCACCCGCATTGATGCCCGCACCGGCGCCCAGGTTGACGTCGCGTTTGACACCGCTACCAGCCCATTCGCCGCACAGCTCGCCGCGTTCAGCGCCGCTGTCGCCGGCATCACCCAGTGGCCGTGGCCCCTGACCCGCGATCTGCGCCTGTATGAACTCCTGCACGCCGCTGCGGAAAGGGACTGACCTTGATGAGACGGCTGCGCTACGCCTACAACACCAACGGGCTCACCAGCCACCGCCTCGACGACGCGCTCACCCTGCTTGCCGACACGGGTTACGACGGTGTCGCGCTCACGCTCGACGTCGCTCACCACGACCCGTTCGCCCCTGACCTCGCCGCGCGCACGGCGGCACTCGCTCGACGACTCGATGGGCTCGGCATGGGTAGCGTCATCGAGACCGGCGCCCGGTTTCTGCTCGATCCACGGCACAAACACCAGCCGACGC
The DNA here is from genome assembly GCA_049673305.1 of Pseudonocardiaceae bacterium. GTDB lineage: Bacteria > Actinomycetota > Actinomycetes > Mycobacteriales > Pseudonocardiaceae. The sequence continues at coordinate 6,592 of JBATXM010000198.1, forward strand.
TGGTCACCGCCGACCCCGACGGCCGGGCGCGGCGGGTCGCGTTCCTGCGCACCTGCATCGACGTCGCCGCGGACCTCGGCAGCGAAGCCGTGTCGTTCTGGGCCGGGGTGCCAGGTGCGGGGCTGGACCGAGGGAAGTGCTGGCGCTGGCTGGTCGAGGGCGTCACCGACGTGGTTGATCACGCCACGGCACGCGGTGTGACGTGCGCGTTCGAGCCCGAACCGGGGATGGTCGTGGACCACTGCGAGGACTGGCGTCGCCTCGCCGACGCCGTACCCGCGCTCACGCTAGCCCTGGACACCGGGCACTGCATCGTGTCGGGGAGCTACGAGCCCGCCGACGCCGTGCGCACGTTCGCCCCGCACCTGAGCGCGTGCGCGGTGGAGGACATGCCACGGGGCCGCCACGAACACCGCGCACCGGGCGAGGGCGACATGGACTTTCCCGCTGTGCTCGGCGCGCTGACCGAAGTCGGATACACCCGGCTGGTCAGCGTGGAGCTATCGCGGGATTCTCACCGCGCCGATGCGCTCGTGCCGGCCGCACTCGCCGCGTTGCGCGAGGCCGAGGCACGAGCGGGGGTCAGGGCATGAGGATCTGTTTCGTCTCCCGCCGCTACTGGCCGGCCGTGTCGGGGATGAGCGCCTATGCCGAGAATCTGCTGCGCCACCTCGTCGGCTCGGGCCATGACGTGACGCTGGTGTCGCAGTACCGCAGCGACCAGGCCGGGCGCGCGGTCTACGGCGGGGGCCCGCCGCCACCCGAGCGGGTGCCCGACGGCGTCGAGGTCCATGCCCTGGAGTCGCTGGGCGAACAAGCCGTCACGCGTGGGGAGCCCGCCGACTTCGAAGCCGACGTCGAGGAGATGACCCGCACCATTCTCGACCTGCACGACAAGGAACCCTTCGACGTGCTGCACGCGCAGTACGCCTACCCCAACGGCCTGGCGGTGTTACGGGCCGCGCGGGCGGCCGGGCTGCCCGCGGTGGTGTCGGTGCAGGGCGGGGACGGGCACTGGGTCGGCACCTGCTGCACCACCCACCGCGACCTGGTCCGTGCCGTGTTCACCCACGCCCCCGCGTTGCTGATCGGGTCACCGTCGTTCGCGGCTGAGGTCGCCGGGCGCCACGGCGTCGATCCTGCTCGGTTCACTCTCGTGCCCGGCGCCACCGACGCGCAGCGCTTCACGCCGGTGGACCGGGAGTTGATCGCGGCAGTCGGGGATCCGGCAGTGTTGCTCTACCACGGGCGCATCGACGTACGCAAAGGTGTACTCGATCTGCTCGACGCGGTCGCCCTGCTGCTCGCCGACGGGGTGCGGGTGCGGTTGCTGGTGTCGGGCATCGGGCCGGACACCAGCCGCGTCGCCGACCGGGTCCATGAACTGGCGCTCGGGGAGCACGTCGAGCTGCTCGGCGCGGTGCCTTACGAACGGGCACACGAGGTGTACCGACGCGGGGAGGTGTTCGTCAGTCCCACCTACGCCGAGGGGTTTTCCAACACCATCCTCGAGGCGATGGCCAGCGGGCTTCCGGTCATCTCGACCGACGTGGTCGGGGTGCGAGACTGTGTGCGCCCCGAGGACAACGGCGTGCTCGTCGCCCCCGCCGACCCGCCCGCCCTGGCCACAGCGATCCGCCGGGTCCTCCTTGACGATGGGCTGCGCCGGCGGATCGCCCAACGCGCCTACCGTGACGTGCACCTGCACTGGTCGTGGCCGGTGGTGGCCGGGCAGATCACCGCGATCTACGGTGGGTTGGCCACGGAGATACCCGAGATCCCCAACTCGCCGATCGATGCGTCCTGCCGCTTCCGCGCGGCACCCCACCTGCTGTGACCGGCGCAGGCGCGGGCCATGCCGTGGCGGTCTCCCCCCATCTGGACGACGCCGTGTTCTCCGCGGGCGGCACGATCGCGGCGCTGGTCACTGCGGGGTGGACGGTTCACGTGATCACCGCCTTCACCGCCTCAGTACCCGATCCCTCACCATTCGCGCTGTCCACCCAACTCGACAAAGGCGTTCCGGCGGACGTCGACTACATGGCCCTGCGCCGAGCCGAGGACGCCGCCGCCTGCGCCGTGCTCGGTGCCCAGGCCATTCACCTGTCACTACCCGAGGCCCCACACCGCCAGTACACCTCCGTGATCGATCTTTTCGCCGGGGTCCACCCCGACGACGATGTCGGCTTTGCTCTGCGCGAAGCACTGGAGCCACTGCTCATCGGCGCCGACCTCGTGCTCGCCCCGCAGGCCATCGGCGATCACGTCGACCACCGCATCGTCGCCGAGCTGATGGCCGTGCTGGCGCCGAGGGCGCTGTGGTGGCGTGACACGCCCTACGTCTTACGCCGCCCCGACGCCACACCGGCGACGGTCGTGCCTCGCGGCCCCCTGCACGCCATCGACATCAGCCCGTACCTCACCAACAAGATCACCGCTGTCGGCTGCTACGCTACCCAGCTCGGCTTTCAGTTCGGCGGCCCGGAGCACGTTGAGCCGCAGCTACGCGAGCTGGCCACGAACGAGGCTGCCCGCGCGAGCGCCGGGGTGCCCTGCGAGATCCTCACCGGCCCTGCCTGGCCGTGCCTGACCTAGCACCAGCAGGCCCAGGCCCCTGCTCACCTCCAGCGCCGAACAGCGGAGGCAAAAAGTGCACCATCAGTGCTGACCAGGTCAGGTGGGTCAGTATTGGCGCCTGAATGCCGCCGGTGGCCCGGCGCTGCAGGCCGAACAGCGTGCCCATCGCGGCCGAGGCAAGCACGAGCGCCGGGTTGCGCGTCGCGGTGGTGGCCAGCGAATACCCGGCGGTGGACAGGGTGACCGGGTGCCTGCCGCCGACTGCGGCGTACAGCGCGCCGCGGAAGAAAACCTCCTCAGCGGCGCCGTTGGCCAGGGTGGTGAGCAACACCAACGGCCTCGATCCCTGGTGGGCGTACTGCAAGACTCGTGAGATCGCTGTGTTCAGCACCGGAACGTGCCGGGCGACAAGCGCGCCCGCGTAGAACACCGCGAACGCGCTCACCCCGGTGAGCATCGGGGTGAGCACCGGGCGGCGCAGGGGGTGGTTGGCTTGCTGGATCCAGCCCAGGTGCAGCGGACCCGCCCTCAGCCCGCCCGCGATCCAGGTCGCCGCCACGCTGAGGGTCAGGACGTAGAACTGTGGGGAGCCGGGTTTCGTCGACAGAGACCTGCCCAGCAGCCCTGCGCCGGCCAACGACACCCCGGCCACGACCCGGCGACGATGGCGCAGCACGGTGTCGGACTCGCCACTGTCCCCGGGGCTCTCATCCATCAATGCGGACGGCAGCGCTGCCACCAGCCGGTCCCAGCGCCGTCGCCACTTCCGCGCGGCGCTTGTCACGACGCCCGCTGCGCCTTGGCCCGCTCACCGAGGGCTTGGAGTACGGCGCTGTCGTAGTCCATGGGCTCGAAGGGGATCAGCCGCCGGATGCTGTTCTCGCGCACCACCATCTCGTTGGTCATCGAGTCGATCAGCGAGCGGCCGGTCTGTGCGTTCACATCGGTGACCAGCGACAACCACAGCGATGAGAGCTGCGGCGAGAGCAGGGGCACGGGCACCACCAGCAGTGGCCGGCCTTGGATCGCGGCGACCCGACGCATCATGTCCACATACGCCAGAACGTCCGGTCCACCGATGTCAAAGGCGCGTGCGGCCGCTTCGGGAACCTCGAGCACACCGACGAGGTAGCGCACCACGTCGGCCACCGCTATCGGCTGGGTTCGGGTCTGAACCCAGCACGGCGTGACCATGATCGGCAGGTGCTCCACCAGCTGACGGGTTATCTCCCAGGAGATGCCGCCGTGGCCCACGATGATCCCGGCCCGCAGGGTGGTGACCGGCACGCCACCGGACCCAAGCAGCTTCTCCACCTCGCGGCGGCTGCGCAGGTGGGCGGACAGGTCGTCGGCGTCGTCGCCCAGTCCCCCCAAATAGATGATCCGGCGCAGCCCCGCCTCGGCCGCGGCGCCGGCAAACATGCGCGCCGCCTCGGCGTCGCGCTGCTCGAAGTCAGCGTCATCAAGGGAGTGCACAAGATAGTAAGCGACATCACAACCAGCGAGGGCGACGCTCAGCGAATCGGCGTCACGCACATCGCCGCGCACCGCCTCGCCCACTCCGTGGTATGACTCGGGACGCCGTGTCATCGCCCGCACCACGTGACCCGCCTCCGCCAACGCGGGACACAACCGTCTGCCAACAAACCCGGATGAGCCAGCCACCAGCACCTTCATGAGTGAACCCTCCCCTACGAGCACGACACGCGCGACCGCAGCCACCAGCACATCACGGCATCCGCGCTCCATTCCAGGCATGTATCAGTGCGAAGTCCCCAGGGGAACCTGTAACTGTTGACCGGGCGTAATGGCGGAGCCCATGATGCCGTTCAGCTGCCGGATCCGCTCCACCACCGCACTCTCGTCAGACTGAGGCGCCACCCGGCGCGCCAGGTCCCACAGGGTCTCGCCGGCACCCACTCGGATCACCGCCGTCTGCGCCGGGATTCCCGGGCTTGCGCCCGGCCCACCCCAGCCCGGCCCGATCCAGCCAAGGCCACCGACCACGGCCAGCGTCACTGTGACGGCCGCAACCACCCGCCTCACCCGGCCGGACCGCAATGCGGATGGGTGCCCTGCCTGCGCCTCACTCACCGCCGGAGCCAGCACCCGCCCTTGCGCCGAACATGCCAGACGCCGCTCCCGTACCGGAGCAACGCAAGGCGGCACGGGTACGGGAGGTGCCGGAAGCGACCGGGTAGACGCCGCTAGCCGGACCGGCCCGACGTCGTTCGGCATGACCTTCACACGACGTGCCGAGGGCGAACCGCCCAACTGTGCTGGTGCCGTCATCGAGACTCCTCATCGCGGATACCATCGAACCCAGGTTCGATCGAACTACTGTGCGGTGTCTATCACGGCACCCCGACAAAATCGGTGACTGTACGGCGTGTTGTTCGAACGGATGTTTGATCTTTGGTGCGACGGTGGCTAGCGTCAGCATCATGACGGACCGTGCCGATCCGAGCGCGGTCACGTCACTTCGCCAACTCGAGGAGGAGCGTTGGGATCACAGCGGAACGACGAGCCGGACGTAGCCGGTTCCGGAGGCAACGACAGCCTCACGCCGCGCCAGCGACGGGTTCTCGAAGTGATCCGAGAGTGGGTGGAGCGGTTCGGCTACCCGCCAAGCGTGCGGGAGATCGGCGAGGCGGTCGGGCTCACCTCGACCTCGTCGGTCGCACACCAGCTGCGCGCCCTGGAACGCAAGGGATACCTACGCCGCGACCCCAACCGGCCGCGCGCGGTGGGTATCCGGCCCGCCGACAGTGCGCCTGCGACCTCGGAGGCCCTGAGCGAAGAGCCAGCGAGGCCTACCCCCGTTTTCGTCCCCGTGGTCGGCCGGATCGCGGCGGGCGGTCCGGTGCTCGCGGAGCAGGCCGTCGAGGACGTCTTTCCGCTGCCCCGAGAAATCGTCGGTACGGGGTCGCTGTTCCTGCTGCGGGTCGTGGGTGATTCCATGGTCGAAGCGGCGATCACCGACGGAGACTGGGTGGTCGTCCGCCAACAACCCAGCGCGGACAACGGGGACATCGTTGCTGCCATGATCGATGGTGAGGCGACCGTGAAGACGTTCAAGCGCCGTGACGGGCACGTCTGGCTACTCCCCCACAACCCGGCCTACGAAGCGATCCCCGGCGACGAGGCGACCGTCCTTGGCCGGGTGGTGGCGGTGCTGCGACGGCTGTAAGGCGCCAGTGCCGCGCCAGCGTCAGGCCTTGACCGCATATGCGGCTAGCGCACCGGCGAGGTCCAGCCGGACTCGGGCCCGCAGCCACGTGCCGTCTTCGGTGTGGTCGGTAGCCAGCATCTCCCCCTCGGCGTGCACCCGGGCGACCAAGGCCCCCTCGGTCCACGGCAGCAGTGCCTCAACGTCAACCAACGGTTGCGGCAACGCGTCGGCGATCCGCCGGACCAGGCCGGTCATGCCGGCACCGGTGTGCGCTGAGACGAACGACGCGTTCGGCAGCACGTGGCGCAGCCGCGACAGCACGAGCTGATCGGCAGAGTCGATCTTGTTTACCACGATCAGCTCGGGCGGCATCGGCGTCTGGAGTCCCTCGATGATCTCAGCGAGAACCTCGCGCACCGCCTCCACCTGCCGCTCGGGCATCGGATCAGCGCCGTCCACCACATGCACCAGCAGATCCGCGTCGGCTGTCTCCTCCAACGTGGAGCGAAACGCCTCCACCAACTGATGCGGCAGGTGGCGGACGAAACCGACGGTGTCGGTCAGCGTGTAGTGCTGCCCTTGTGGCGTGGTGGCCCGGCGGGTGGTGGGGTCCAAGGTGGCGAACAGGGCATCCTGTACCAGCACCTCGGCCCCGGTGATCACATTGAGCAGGCTGGACTTGCCCGCGTTGGTGTAACCGACAATGGCCACGTTGGGCACCTCGTTGGCGCGCCTGCGGCCCCGCTTGGTGTCGCGAACCGTGCGCATCGCGGCGATCTCACGGCGCAGCTTGGCGAGCCGACGGTGAATGCGCCGCCGGTCGGTCTCCAGCTTGGTCTCCCCGGGGCCACGCGTCCCCACTCCCCCGCTGGCCCCACCGCCAGCGCCACCGGCCTGCCGGGACAGCGACTCACCCCAGCCACGCAGCCGCGGCAGGAAGTAACTCAACTGGGCCAGCTCGACCTGTGCCTTGCCCTCCCGAGAGCGGGCATGCTGAGCGAAGATATCCAGGATCAGCGCGGTCCTGTCGATGACCTTGACCTTCAGCTTGTCCTCCAGCTGCCGCAGCTGGCCGGGGGTGAGCTCGCCATCGCAGATCACGGTGTCTGCCGAGGTACCGAGGACGATCTCGCGCAGCTCGAGGATCTTGCCGGAACCGATGTACGTTGCGGGGTCAGGGCGTTCGCGGCGCTGGCGCAACGCATCGAGCACCAGCGACCCGGCCGTCTCGGCCAGCCGGGCCAGCTCGGCTAGCGACGCGTCGGCCTCAGCCGAGGAGCCCTGTGCCCACACCCCGACGAGCACCACGCGCTCCAGGCGCAGCTGCCGGTACTCGACCTCGGTGACATCAGCGATCTCGGTGGACAGTCCCGGCACGCGACGCAGCGCGGAACGCTCCTCAAGGTCAAGCTCGCCTCGGGTGCTCGGACCGGGACCATGGGAGGGGAAAATCGGTGAGGTTGTCATACGCCTCTCATCGTGCCACTTCAGTGTGCCGCCCACCACTCGAAAGCTAACCGGCCCCACGCGACGAGCACCGCTGGCCCGGTCAGCGTGCTACCGTCCTTGGTGATCACCACGTGCAGGCGGCCTCCGGGCGCCTGCACGGTGGCTTCGCCGATGTCCCGGCCCTGAGCCTCCAACGCCGCGGCCACCACGGCCACCGTTCCGGTGCCGCATGAGCGGGTCTCCCCCACGCCCCGCTCATGCACCCGCATCCACAGTTCTCCCGCGCAGCGCTCGTTGACGAACTCGACGTTGACGCCGTGCGGAAAGGCTCCGGGGTCGTGTCCCGGCGGCACAGCGAGGTCCAATTGTTCCACCGGGATCTCGGTCAGGCAGACCAGATGGGGATTGCCGACATCCACCACGAGCCCGCTGAACGCCACACCCTCGACGGTCACCGTGGACGTGCCGTAGCACCGGACCCGTCCCATCTCGACCGTCACCGAGCCGTCGTCGTTGCCTCGCACGGCGCGCGAGCCGGACCTGCTGCCGATCCGGAATTCGGGATCGGCAACCAGCCTGGCATCAATCAGGTATCGGGTGAAGACCCGCATCCCGTTGCCGCACAGCTCGGCGAGGGAACCGTCCGCATTGTGGTAGTCCATGAACCAGTCCTCGGATGATGTGCCCGGCGGCGCGTCAGATACCAGCGCACCTGGTACCGCCCGCAGCACACCGTCGGCTCCCAGTCCGCAGTGCCGGTCGCACAGGGCGCGCACCCGGGATGGTGTCAGCTCCAGCCTGCCGGTGGGGTCGGGCAGTAGAACGAAGTCGTTCTCTGTCCCGTGTCCTTTGAGGAACTCGATGCCTTGCTCCATCATTGATGAGCCTATCGGTCCACCGTCAGCGTGAGCGCGGCGTCAAGCAGGTGAGGGTGCTGGGAGTCCAACCACCTGATCCGGCCGTCCCGCCGAAACCAGCTGCGCTGCCTGCGGATGAAGCGTCGGGTCGCCTGAGCGGTCGGGCTAGCGGCACCCGCTGGATCGACGCCCGCATCCAGTGCGGCGATGACCTGCTGGTAGCCCAGTGCCCGGGACGCCGTCCGTCCCTCCCGCAGGCCGAGCGACAGCAGTTCGTGGATTTCCTCGACCAGTCCGTCGCTGAACATCCGCCCCACCCGGGCATCAACCCGCGCGTCGAGGACCTCGGGATCGGTATCCAATCCGATGATCACCGCGCGGTAGCGCGCCGGACTAGGCGGTGGTAGCGCCGCCGCGAACGGGCGCCCGGTGAGCTGGATAACCTCCAGCGCCCGCACCAGCCGGCGCCCGTTGCTCGGCAGGATCCGGCCGGCCGCCACCGGGTCAAGCCGATGCAACCGGCGATGCAGTGCCGGCGCTCCCTGCTCGGCCAGCTCGGACTCAAGCTGGGCTCGTACTTCGGGGGCGGTGCCCGGGAAGTCCAGGTCATCCAGCAGCGCCTGAACGTAGAGCCCGGAACCCCCGGTGATCACGGGCACCCGGCGCTGGGCAAGCAATTCCTCCACGATGCGACGGGCCGCACGTTGGTAGACCGCAACTGAGGCGGTCTCGGTGACGTCGAGGATGTCGAGTAGATGGTGGCGCACCCCGCACCGCCTGGCGAGCGGCAGCTTCGCGGTGCCGATGTCCATGCCCCGATACAGCTGCATCGCGTCGGCGTTGACCACCTCGCCACCCAGGCTACGGGCCAGCTCGACCGCGAGGTCGGACTTGCCAGTGGCGGTCGGGCCAACCACCGCGACCGCCCGGGGACTCATGAAACTCATGAGGGGTCCACTTGCGGCACCGGGATCGGTGGATGTGATACCACCATCACGCGTACGATCACCGCTGCAGGTTAGTGCCACTTCGCGGCGGCGGGCACGAGGTCGAGGAAGGCCGGCATGACCGAACACAATCACACCGAACAACATCTGGAGACCGGCGAGCACTGCGGTCCTCGAACTGCGGTGTCTGTCTCGCGCGCCTGCCGGGATCCGCAGCGCTGGGGGCGAGTAGCTCAGGACGGCACGGTGTACACCCACACCGCTGAGGGTGAACGAGCCGTCGGTTCGTGGCAGGCCGGCACAGCGCAGGAGGGTCTGGCGCACTTCGCCCGCCGCTTCGACGACCTGCTTACCGAAGCCGAACTGCTCCAGGCCCGGCTCATCTCCGGAGTAGGCGACCCTCGGCAGGCGCTGCCCCGGATCCGCACCCTGCGCGATGAGCTCGCCGAACCGACCGTTGTGGGTGACGTGGTCGGCCTCACCGCTTTCCTGGACCACCTACAACGCCACGCCGAGCAATCTCTCGCTAGCGCTAAGGCGGCCCGGGAACAGGCCAGGGCGCGCACAATCGCCCGCAAACAGGCACTGGCGGAGGAGGCCGAGCGGATCGGTGCCGAGTCGACCCAGTGGAAGGCCGACGGCGACCGGCTGCACACCATCCTGGATGAGTGGAAGACAATCAAGGGCGTAGATCGGAAGATCGACGAGGCATTGTGGCGCCGTTTCTCCAAAGCCCGGGATGCCTTCACCAGACGTCGCGGCGCGCATTTCGCCGAGCTCGACCGGCAGCGCGTCGGGGCTCGGAATCGTAAAGAAGAGCTAGTCGTCGAGGCCGAGCAGCTGGCCGACTCCACTGATTGGGGTGCCACCGCGAGTCGCTTCCGAAGCCTGATGGCGGAGTGGAAAGCAGCGGGGCGCGCGTCCAAGGAAGCCGACGACACCTTATGGCAGCGGTTCCGCGCCGCCCAGGAACGCTTCTTCAGCCGCCGCGCCGCCGCCTTCTCCGCACGGGACTCGGAGTCGGCGCAGAACGTGAAGCGCAAGGAGGAACCGGTGGCCGTCGAGGAGCGAGTCCGCTCGGCCACCACCGCGCAACGGCGCCACGCCGATCCCGAGTCCGAGGCTCGGGTGGCCCAGTTCCGGGAGCGGGTGGAGCAGTACGAGGCCCGAGCGGCGAAGGCCCGCACCGCCGGGGATGACGGTCGGGCTACCGAGGCGCAGGCCCAGGCTGATCAGTGGCGCGAGTGGCTAGCCGCCGCCGAACGGGCGGCCACCAGCCGCTGAAAAAGACTCTGCTAAGGGCGAGACAACACGAGCCGCAGCCACTGCACGGCGAGCACCGCCATGGCGAGCACAGCCAACACCAGCCCGATGCCGGGGCCAGGACCGGGCACGGTCTGCCGGGACCAGATCGCCCATACCCCGTCGAGCACACCATAGGTGCAGCCCAGCGCGCTGGCCCAGACCAGGCCCCAACGACGGGTGAGCAACGCCAGCATGGACAGACCGACGCCCAGCCCCAGCGCGACGCCGCCAAACATCCGCGGCAACAGCCCGACTCGATCGACCGGGTTCGCGGTGCCCCGCAGCACGTCCCAGCCACTAGCGTCGCCCACCCAGGACAACGTGATGGCCAGCAGTAGCATCATGATCCCACCAGCAATCACCGCCGCGCGGATACCCGGGTCCACCCGGCGCAACGCCGATCGCTCCACTGCGTCGAGCTCAGCGCGCAGCACGGCGAGACCGTCCGGGTCATCGGCGGTCATCTCGCCGGCCGTCCGAACGAGGGCAAACCCAGCGCCACTCCCGGCGTTGTCGGGCATCGACCGGCCGCCCACGCATCGCCCGCGGCGGTTCGCCGGTGTGCCCGCAACGCCACCTCGGACACCAGGTGGTGCGGCGCCGCATAGGTGACCTCCGCCCGTACCACGTCTCCCGGCCGAACCTCGATTTCGCCCGGTTCGACGTGCACGAGCCGGCCGTCCCTGGCCCGCCCGCTCATCCTCTGGGTAGCCGCGTCCTTGCGGCCCTCACCCTCGGAGACCAGCACTTCCACGACGCTGCCGATCAGGCTCCGGTTGAGCTCCCAAGAAATCTCCTCCTGGAGCGCGACGAGCCGCTCATAGCGATCTTGCACGATTTCCTTGGGTACCTGGCCAGCCATGTCCGCAGCCGGCGTACCCGGACGGCGGGAGTACTGGAAAGTGAACGCCTGAGCGAAGCGCGCTTGCCGGACCACATCCAAGGTGGCCTGGAAGTCAGTCTCGGTCTCACCGGGGAAACCGACGATGATGTCGGTGGACAGCGCCGCGTCGGGCATCGCGGCCCGCACCTCCTCGACGATTGTGAGGTAGCGCTGCGCCCGGTAGGAGCGGCGCATCGCCGCGAGTACCGGGTCCGAACCGGACTGCAGCGGCATGTGCAGCTGATGGCAGACGTTCGGGGTGGCCGCCATCACCTCGATGACGTCCGAGGTGAAGTCCCGAGGGTGTGGCGAGGTGAAGCGCACCCGCTCCAGGCCCTCGATCCCCCCGCAGGCGCGCAGCAGGTCACCGAACGCGCGTCGGTCGGCGAATCCCACTCCGTAGGCGTTGACGTTCTGCCCCAGCAGAGTCACTTCGAGCACGCCCTCGGCCACCAGCGCCTCGATCTCCGCGAGCACGTCGCCGGGTCGCCGGTCGAGCTCCTTGCCGCGCAGCGCGGGCACGATGCAGAACGTGCACGTGTTGTTGCAACCCACTGAGATCGACACCCACGCGGAGTGCGCCGAGTCCCGCTTCGCCGGCAGCGCGGAAGGAAACACCTGCAGCGACTCGGCAATCTCGATCTGGGCAGCGTCATTGTGTCGGGCCCGCTCCAGCAGTACCGGCAGGGAGCCGATGTTGTGGGTGCCAAACACCACATCGACCCAGGGTGCCCGGCGGGTGATCTCGCCGCGGTCCTTCTGCGCCAGGCAACCGCCGACAGCGATCTGCATCCCTGGATGCTCGCTCTTCATCGGGCGTAGCTGACCGAGGTTGCCGTAGAGCCGGTTGTCGGCGTTCTCCCGCACCGCGCAGGTGTTGAGCACGACGACATCGGGGGTGGCGTCCTGCCCGGCGGGCACGTATCCAGCCGCCTCGAGCAGCCCGGCCAGCCGTTGCGAGTCGTGCACATTCATCTGGCAGCCGTACGTGCGCACGCGGTAGCTGCGTGGGCGCTGCTCGGTACTCGCGGTCATCTCATCATCGTAGAGAGAGGCCCGACGCCCGCTCCCACCTGGAGGATCGAACCCGGAGGATCGGAGGTAGTTCACCCGAGACAGCCAACCCGCGAATGACCCCGTAGTCTCAGCGAGACATAAGAGCCCGGGTTAGTCGGCCGCGACCACCGGTCCGCCCTGGGCGCCGAGGGGTCCGATACGATTACTCTGAAAGTCTCCAGCTCACTGAATCAGTGCCGCCCGGCGCGTGTCTGCGTCATGTCAGCGACGAGTTCACGTGATTCGTTCGGTGGACGTTAACCCCAGGCTGTACGGTTCCACGGCACCTTTGCTCAGTTTTTAAGTGGTTCGCACAATTCTGCGATGGGAGATAACGCGGTCAATGGACAACGTTTTTCTCAGCTTGCTGTTGTTCGTGCTACCGCTGAGCGTGGATACGTTCGCGATCGCCGCCGCGGTGGGCGCGAGCCGGCCCACCGGATCGACTCGGTGGCGGATTTCAGCGGTCTTTGTTCTTTGTGAAGGGGGTATGCCCCTGGTGGGCCTCGCCCTTGGCGCATCCATCGGACATACGATCGGCAGCGTCGCTAATTACCTTTCCGGTGGCTTGCTCATCTTACTCGGCGGTTACCTATGGTGGGCTAACGCCGATGACGACCAGGCCGACGACGAGGTCGCGAAGGCACGCCAACTCACCAGCGCGCAGGGCCTCGCTGTGGTCGGGCTCGCGCTATCCATCAGTCTTGACGAGCTGGCGATCGGCTTGGGCCTCGGCCTTGGCACCGCAGCCACCACGCTCGTCGCCATCGTTGCGGGGATTGTGATCCAAACGCTGGTCGTCTCTCAGCTCGGGTTATCTTTCGGCGTCCGGATCAGCGAATGCTTGCGCGAGCGCATCGAACGCTTGACCGGCCCCATGCTGGTCGTTCTCGGCAGCTACCTGCTCGCCGAAGCGCTCGTCCACATCGGGCTGATCACTGCAGGCCACGCGGTAGGCTTCGGCGTTCTTGTACTTCTCCTGGGCGCCGTCACGACCGGTGCGCACCGTTTCCTGCCAGCGTGGGGACGGGCGACGAGTTGCCTCGCGGCCGACCGTCATGGATCTTGATCAGCGGCGGCTCTGGCCGGAGCTGACACAGGGGTCGACGTCCTCGTCTGGCACCTGGTGGCCCCGGTCGGTACTGCGAATCGTGCGCGGACGTGGAAAACTGCGGCCAAAACGGGTCGGCTGCCTGCTCATCGTGATCGTGATCTCGGCGCTGTGGGTGCTGAACCAGGGCTTCCACGAGGTTACCGCCCTGTTGAGCGACCACCCCGCTCCGGTGTCTGGTGGGCCGTTCGAAACAGTCGCTCCAACACGCCCGGCAAGCAGCGGGTCACCAACAATCGACCGGATCGTCCTGCGTGGCAAGCTCATCGTCGGGATCCAGGAGGTACCCAGGCTGGTGCAGCGCGCACCAGACTCGGGTGGCTACACGGGGTTCGACGTCGCGTTGCTTGCTCTGATCGCCCGTGACCTGGGGGTGGATCCCGCCCGCACCAATTTTAAGCCGCTACCCGAGAGTAGCCGCGAGGCGGCAGCAGGCACAGCCAATGTGGATCTCGTGCTCGGCGGCTATGAGATCACCGCAGCGCGCAGCGCGAAGGTGGGCATCGCGGGTCCTTACCTGGTCCGCCAGCTGCGCCTGGTTGCGCCCGCCACCAGCCCGGTGACTGGCCTGAACTCGCTCAGTCACGGGGAGGTATGCGCGCCTGCGGACTCACCAGCCGCGGCAGCGCTGGCCGCTCGTGGTGTAGCGCTGCAGACGCGAGCGACCCTGGGTGCGTGCGCGAACCTGATCGGGGATCGGGTCGAGGCGATCGCCGGGAATCAGGACGCCGTGGCAGCGTTGCTTTCCCAGGCGCCCGGCACGCTGCGGGTGGTCGGCGAGCCACTGGGGACCACCGAGTACGGCATCGGATTGCCGCTGGGTGACCAACTACTGCGCGAGCGGGTCACCGCAGTGCTGCGGCACGCGATCGACGACGGCACCTGGGCTCGCCTCTACGCTGAGTACCTCGGCACTCCGGTACCCAGCCCTCCTATGCTGCGTTGACCGCTGCCTGCGTTGACCGCTGTCCGGGCTGGCTTATCTCCGCTTGCGGCGCAATAGCCGGCTCAGCGGATCGAAGCGGATGTCCACTACCCGTTCCTTCATCGGAATTAAGGCATTGTCCGTTATCTTGATGTGCTCCGGGCACACTTCGGTGCAGCACTTGGTAATATTGCAGAATCCAAGCCCATGGTCGTCCTGTGCAGACTTTTTGCGATCCACACCATCCTCGTCGGCGGCGTCCAGCGGGTGCATGTCAAGCTCAGCGATCCGCATGAGAAAACGCGGTCCGGAGAAACTCGTCTTATTCTCCTCGTGGTCGCGGATCACGTGACAGGTGTTCTGACACAGGAAGCACTCGATGCACTTACGGAACTCCTGCGAGCGTTCCACATCCACCTGCTGCATCCGATATTCGCCAGGCTGCACGCCCTTGGGCGGCATGAACGAACGCACTTCACGCGCCTTGTGATAGTTGTATGAAACATCGGTGACGAGATCGCGGATGACCGGGAAAGTCCGCAACGGGGTGACTGTCACCGGCAGCTGCGGCGGCAACGTGGACATCCGCGTCATGCACATCAGGCGCGGCCGGCCGTTGATCTCGGCGCTACACGATCCACACTTGCCCGCCTTGCAGTTCCACCGCACCGCGAGGTCGGGCGTCTGGGTGGCCTGCAGGCGGTGGATGACATCCAGGACCACCTCTCCCGCATTGACCTCGACGTCAAAATCAACAAGGTTGCCACCGTGGGTGTCACCCCGCCACACGTGGAAGCGTCGCTGGTTGCCCATGTCAGTCCTTCCCTCCCGGGAGCTCTTCCGAGGTGAAGTACTTCTTCAGCTCGTCATGTTCGAATAGCTCAACCAGGTATGCGCGCATCGGGACCTGCTCCTTGCGTTCGACGCGAACGCCGCTGTCGGCTCCGTTGGCCCGCTGCGTGCATACCAACAGGACATGTCGCCATTCAGGATCCATCACCGGGTAGTCATCTCGGGTGTGCCCACCCCGGCTTTCGGTGCGCTCCAACGCGGCCCGTGCGATACACTCGCTCACCGCGAGCATGTTGCGCAAATCCAGTGCGAGGTGCCAACCGGGATTGAACTGACGGTGACCCTCCACCACAACGTGCCGGGCTCGGCGACGCAGCTCGTCAAGTTTCTTGACCGCGAGTTCCATCTCCTCCGCCTTGCGGATAATGCCGACCAGGTCGTTCATGGCCTGCTGGAGCTCTTGCTGCAGTAGGTAGGGGTTCTCGGCGTCCACGCTGTCAGTTTCCGGCCGGAAGGGGCTGACCGCCCGCTGCGCAGCGGCCTCCACGTCGGCCTCGCGGACCAACGACCGGTGCCCACCCAGAGAGTCCACGTAAGTCGCCGCCCCGAGGCCAGCCCGGCGACCGAAAACGAGCAGGTCGGACAGCGAGTTACCACCCAACCGGTTGGAACCATGCATCCCGCCGGCAACCTCACCGGCCGCGAAAAGTCCGCGTACCGAGGCTGCCGCCGTGTCCGGATCGACCTCCACGCCGCCCATGACGTAGTGGCAGGTGGGGCCGACCTCCATGGGCTCGGCTGTGATGTCAACGTCAGCCAATTCCTTGAATTGGTGGTACATCGAGGGAAGCCGCTTCTTGATGACCTCAGCGGGAAGCCGGGTGGAGACGTCGAGGAAGGCTCCTCCATGAGGTGACCCGCGACCCGCTTTCACCTCGGAGTTGATCGCACGCGCGACCTCGTCACGAGGCAGCAACTCCGGCGGCCGGCGATTATTGTCCGGATCATCGTACCAACGGTCCGCCTCCTGTTCCGACGTCGCGTACTGGTTCTTGAAGACCTCGGGAATGTAATCAAACATGAAGCGCTTGTTTTCGGAGTTGCACAGCACCCCACCATCCCCGCGGACCGACTCGGTGACGAGGATTCCCTTGACACTGGGCGGCCACACCATGCCCGTGGGGTGAAACTGGACGAACTCCATGTTGATCAGCGACGCACCGCAACGCAGCGCGAGCGCATGCCCGTCGCCGGTATACTCCCAGGAATTGCTGGTGACCTTGAAAGCCTTTCCGATGCCACCAGTGGCCAGCACTACGGCAGGGGCGTCGAACCGGATGAAGCGGCCAGTCTCCCGCCAGTAGCCGAACGCTCCGGACACCTCATCGGCAGCTGTGAGTAAATCCGTGATCGTGCATTCGGCGAAGACTTTCAGGTAAGCCTCATAGTCGCCGTGTTCAGCGAAATCTTCTTGCTGCAGCGAGACAATTTTCTGCTGCAGCGTACGGATCAGCTCCAGACCCGTGCGATCACCTACATGGGCCAGCCGCGGGTATTCGTGCCCACCAAAGTTGCGCTGGCTGATCTTGCCGTCCTTGGTGCGGTCAAACAGCGCACCATAGGTCTCCAGTTCCCATACCCGCTGCGGCGCTTCCTTCGCGTGCAGCTCGGCCATCCGCCAGTTGTTGAGAAACTTGCCTCCCCGCATGGTGTCGCGGAAATGGACCTGCCAGCTGTCCCGTGAGTTCACGTTGCCCATCGACGCCGCAATGCCTCCCTCGGCCATCACGGTGTGGGCCTTGCCGAACAAGGACTTGGAGACAACGGCGGTACGTTTGCCCAGCTCACGGGCTTCGATCGCGGCACGGAGCCCAGCGCCGCCCGCGCCGATCACCACGACGTCATAGTCGTGCCGCTCGATCTCGATCATAAGTACCGGTTCCTCGTCAGGTGAATAGGCGCGATTAGTTGAACAGGCGCAGGTCGAATATCCAGCCTGCGGAGACGGCCATGATATAGAAGTCGGTGAGCATCACCGTGATCAGTGACGTCCAGGCAAATTGCATGTGACGGCCATTGAGCTTCGACAGCTGCGTCCAGAGCCAATACCGCATACGATGCTTCGAGAAGTGTTTCAGCCGGCCTCCGAAAACGTGTCGGCACGCATGGCACGACAGTGAATATAGCCACAGCATCGTAACATTGATTAACAGGATAAGCGAGCCCAGGCCCACTCCGAAGCCACCATTGGCGGGGAAAAATGCCAACACTGCGTCGTAAGTATTGATGAGCAGCAACGCGCTGGCAAAGTAGAAAAAATACCGATGCAAGTTCTGTAGAACCAATGGAAATCGGGTTTCCCCAGTGTATCTCTTCGCAGGCTCGGCGACCGCACATCCTGGCGGTGACAGGAGAAAAGATCGGTAGCCAGCCTTGCGATAATAATAACAGCTGGCACGGAATCCAGCAAGGATCGGAAAAATTAGGATAGGCAGCGGCAACGCCAACGGAAACGCCGGCAGCGGGGTGCCGAAATGTGATGATCCCGCTGCGCACGACTCGCTCAAGCACGGCGAGTACAAGGGAGTGAGGTAGTGATATTTTCCGACCCAATAATCATCCCGCATGAATAGCCGCAGCGTCGTGTAGACGATGAAGGCCCCCAGCACGGTGGCAGTCACCAAGGGCGACACCCACCAGCGGTCGGTCCGCAGGGTCCGGGCAGAGATCGCCGCCCGGGCAGACTGTATTCGATCAGGTTGGCTGACTCCGGATGGCGGGGACGATGAGGTGGTGGTCATGACGTCGATTCAGGTCGGGGCCACGGGGCAGGGTGGTCAGTTCAGCTTGCGGTGCCAGCCGCAGCCGGCAACCATCGCCACGGGTCGGCGGCCCGAGGCGCTCACTTCGCTACTGACAGTAAGCCGAGTCCATGGCACAGGTCCAAGATATGGTGACGCTTGTCCTGATAGCGATAGGCTATCGAGGTGCAAATACAGCAATTGGTCTACTTTCTGGCCGTCGCTCGGACCCGCCACTTCACCCGGGCAGCCGAGCTCACGCACGTCGCCCAGCCGTCGCTGAGCAAACAGATCCATTGCCTGGAGCGCGAACTGGGCAGTGAGCTGTTCCACCGGGCCCGGGGCAACGTAACGCTCACGCCAGCTGGAGAGGTGCTCGTTCCCTTCGCCAAACGAATTCTCGCCGACATCGAGACCGCTCGGTTGGAGGTGCACGAGCTGGCCGAGCTTCGCCAGGGCCGGCTACGGCTCGGTGCCACTCCAAGCCTCTGCACCGGGCCGTTAGCCTACGCGCTCGCCAATTTTCGCGTCCGTTATCCAGGCATCCAACTCATCATCGACGAAAGCGGCTCCCGAGATCTGGTACGGCAGCTCGCGGAAGGAGCCATCGACCTGGCGATGATCACCTCGTCGGTGCACCGAGGGGACCCTATCCTGGATACTGTCCCGATCCTTCGCGAGCAGCTCACCGTCGCCGTACCGCGCACCATGGACCGTGACTCGTTTCGGATCGAGGACCTTCGGGACCGCCCCTTGGTGATGTTCCGCGAGGGCTACGACCTCAGATCAATGACTCTCACGGCCTGTCAGCGAGCTGGGTTTCAGCCACGGTTCGCCATTGAGGGGGGCGAGATGGACGCGGTACTCAGCTTCGTCGAAGCCGGCCTTGGGATCGCCGTAGTCCCCAGCATGGTTCTCCAAGGCCGCCCCCAGCTTCGTGGTGTGCCGTTTGTGCCTCTCCCGCCGATCCGGACAATCTCGCTTGCCCACCGCACTGACGTGCGCCCAACCAGAGCCGCTGAAGAATTCCGCACCACGCTGTTACAGCTGCTCAGCAACGCACACGCGCACGGCAGCCTACCCGCCGGCGTCGAATTCATCGCCCCCGGCTGAACACCCAGTGGTCAGTGCTGAACACCTCATAGTCAATGCTGAGCACTCGTAGTCAGTCAAGGGCACGGCTCGACTTCGGTGGGCCACTCGCCCGGGCCGAGCTCGTCACGTATCACTCGCCACGCCAACCCCTCGGAGTAGCCCTTGCGGGCCAGCATCCCGCCCAGCTTGCGGGCTAGGGTGCTGGCGTCCCGCACGGTGTTAGTGCGTAGCTTGCGCCGGACCAGTTCGCGGGCCCGCTGTTCCTCATCCTCGGATCGTATCGTCGCCACGGTCTCGCGAACGATCTCATCTGGCACTCCTCGACGCCGGAGCCTGGTACTCAGCGCTCTCCTACTCAAGCCGCAGTGGCGGTGCTCGGAGTGCACTGCCGACTCGGCGAAGGCGGCGTCATTGACCAGACCCACCTCGCTCAGGCGGTCGAGCACTGGCTCTCCGACCTCTTCAGGAATCCCGCGCCGGCCCAATGCCTCGGCTAACTCGGCCCGGCTGTGCGGTCGCACGGTGAGCAACCGCAAGCAAATTCCCTGCGCCTCCGCCGCCGGACTCATAGTCTTGGACCAGGGCATCAGAAATCCACCGGGGTCGGCACGGTTTGGTCGTTATCGAGTTTTGCCCCGATGCCGAGTTTGTCCTTGATCCGCTTCTCGATCTCGGTGGCGATGTCGGGGTTGTCGCCAAGGAACTTACGGGCGTTCTCCTTGCCCTGGCCGAGCTGGTCACCCTCATAGGTGTACCAGGCGCCCGACTTGCGGATGATGCCCTGCTCCACACCCAGGTCGATCAGCGAACCTTCCTTGCTGATCCCGTGCCCATAAAGAATATCGAATTCTGCTTGTTTGAAAGGAGGTGAGCACTTGTTCTTCACTACCTTGACGCGGGTCCGGTTGCCTACTGCGTCCGAGCCGTCCTTGAGCGTCTCAATCCGACGGATATCCAGCCGTATCGAGGCATAGAATTTCAGCGCCTTGCCGCCAGTGGTGGTCTCCGGGGAGCCGAAGAAAACACCGATCTTCTCACGGAGCTGGTTGATGAAGATCGCCGTGGTGCCCGAGGTGCTCAGCGCACCGGTGATCTTTCGCAGTGCCTGGCTCATCAGCCGGGCCTGCAGGCCGACGTGCGAGTCGCCCATCTCACCCTCGATCTCCGCCCTCGGGACGAGGGCCGCCACCGAGTCGATGACCACGACGTCCAACGCACCGGAGCGAATCAGCATGTCCGTGATCTCCAGCGCCTGCTCGCCGGTGTCGGGCTGGGAGACGAGCAGGGCGTCGGTGTCCACTCCAAGCGCCTTCGCGTAGTCGGGATCCAGCGCGTGCTCGGCATCGATGAACGCGGCGATACCGCCGGCCCGCTGGGCGTTAGCCACGGCGTGCAGCGCGACCGTTGTTTTTCCGGAGGACTCCGGGCCGTACACCTCCACGATTCGGCCGCGCGGCAGGCCACCGATGCCCAGCGCCACGTCCAACGCGATGGACCCGGTGGGGATCACCTCGATGGGCGCGCGGCCCTCTTCGCCGAGGCGCATCACCGAGCCCTTGCCGTGCTGTTTGTCAATCTGTGCCAAAGCGATCTCGAGTGCCTTGGCCCGGTCCAGTGCTGGTGCCATCTGACGGTCCACCTCGCTCATCGGTTCTTCTGGGTCGGGGCCGACGCTAAGCGGTAGGACCGACACTTCGCGACGACACACACCGGATCTGTGGACAGACGTCCGGCTGTGGACAACATCCTAGGCGAACACGTGTTCGACGTCAGGAGCGACACGCCGGTACGCTAGCTTGCAGCGTCCACCGGTGCCAGAGGTGAGAGACCGGTCAACGTCGTTTCTCGGGAACGTCGAATGTGGCGCACACCACGGTCCACACCTGCTTGATGTCAATCCCCGCCTCCAGTGCCCCGTTGACTGTTCGACCGCCGAGCGCGGCGAACACGTGATCATGGGCCAGCGCGGCCGCCCTGGCCGCGCCGAATTCCTCGTCCATCCGCTGCCGGAACTGGGTTATCCGCATTCTGCCAGGTTAGGTACACATCCGGCAGCTATCGTAACGGGGTGCTCGCCCAAAGCGACCCGACCGGGCTGTACCTAACCCTACTTAGCCCTACATCGCTCCCCCGTTGCCTGCGCCTGATGCGACCGGAACGGGCATACGCTGTACAGCAGGGCGCGCCACTATCGCGCCATCATCGCGTCACCGAACGGGAGGGGGCCACCACTGTGACCAACGTGTTCCGATCCGGCGACCACGAGCAGGTGGTGTTCTGCCGCGACGAGTCCTCCGGGCTCCGCGCCATCATCGCCATCCATTCCACCACGCTGGGGCCGGCACTCGGGGGCACCCGCTTTCACCCTTACCCCAGCGAGGAGGACGCCCTTGCCGACGTGCTACACCTGTCTCGCGCGATGTCCTACAAGAATGCGCTGGCAGGGCTGGATCACGGCGGTGGCAAGGCCGTCATCCTCGGCGATCCAACCCGGGACAAGACCGAGGCGGTGCTGCGGGCTTATGGTCGCTTCGTGCAGTCGCTGGGCGGGCGATACATCACCGCATGCGATGTTGGCACCTACGTCGAGGACATGGACATCATCGCCAGGGAGTCCGAATTCGTCACCGGGCGCTCGGTGGCCCATGGTGGCGCCGGTGACTCGTCGGTCCTGACCGCCTTCGGCGTCTTTCAGGGCATGCGCGCGGCCGCTGGCCACCTCTGGGGTACGCCCACCCTGTCGGGACGTCGGGTAGGCATCGCCGGCATCGGCAAAGTCGGGAGACACCTCATTGATCACCTGCTCACCGACGGCGCGGAGGTGATCGTGGCCGACATCAGTGAACGGGCTATCGAGTGGGTTCGCTCAGCGCATCCTAAAGTGGTGGTGGCGCCGGACACCGAAACGCTCGTCCGCGAGCCAATCGATGTGTACGCTCCGTGCGCGCTCGGCGCGGCGCTGGACGATCCCACGGTGACGGCGCTGCGCGCCAAGATCGTCTGCGGTGGCGCGAACAACCAGCTGGAGCATCCCGGCGTGGAAAAGCTTCTCGACGAGCGGGGCATCCTCTACGCACCTGATTATGCGGTGAACTCCGGTGGAGTAATTCAGGTGGCCGACGAGATCGCGGGCTTCGATTTCCAGCGGGCCAAAGCCCGGGTCGCCAAGATCTTCGATACCACTCGGGAGATCTTCGAGCTGGCCGCGCGGGACGGCGTGCCACCCGCCGTAGCCGCCGACCACCTAGCCGAGCGACGCCTCCGCAAGATCCGCATTACCCCTCCCCCAGCCCATTCTTCGCGTTCAGCGGGCTGAGCGGAATTATGTTCTCCCCGGCTACGCGGGACTGGTTCGCGGGGGCATTCGTCGCGCCTACCCCGGCGCAGGAGGGTGCATGGCGGGCGGTGGCTGCGGGCGAGCACGTCCTGGTGGTGGCGCCCACTGGGTCGGGCAAGACCCTCGCCGCGTTCCTGTGGGCGCTGGACCGGCTGGCCGTCGCGGAGCCCCCGGACGAGCCGACACGACGTTGCCGGGTGCTCTACATCTCCCCGCTCAAGGCCCTGGCAATGGACGTCGAGCGCAACCTGCGTTCCCCGCTGGCGGGCATCCAGCAAGCCGCACACCGGTTGGGGCTGCCCGCTCCGGACATCCGGGTGGGGATGCGCACCGGCGACACTCCAGCCGATCAGCGCCGCGCCTTCGCCCGCACCCCGACCGACGTGCTGGTCACCACCCCGGAGTCGCTCTTCCTGCTGCTGACATCGGCGGCCAGGGAGTCGCTGCGCGGGGTCCATACCGTGATCGTCGATGAGGTGCACGCCGTCGCCGCTACCAAGCGCGGCACGCACCTGGCTTTGTCCTTGGAGCGGCTGGACGCCCTGCTGGAGAAACCCGCCCAGCGGATCGGCCTGTCCGCCACCGTGCGTCCCATCGAGGAGATCAGCGCCTTCCTCGCCGGGGGTCGACCGGTGCATGTGGTGCAACCGGCATACGCCAAGACGATTGAGGTCACCGTGCACGTGCCGGTGCCAGACATGTCGGCACTGGGTGAATTGCCAGGGGGTGAGGTGCCGGGGGGTGAAGTGACCGGGGAGGCCAGCGGGGTGGTGGAGCACCGTGCCTCGATCTGGCCCGCAGTGCAGCGGCGGGTGCTGGAGCTGGTACGCGCGCACCGCTCGACGATCGTGTTCACCAACTCACGTCGGCTGGCCGAGCGGCTCACCGCCGGGCTCAACGAGCTCGCTGTCGAGGAGCCCCCCGACGTCATCGCCAAGGCGCATCACGGCTCGATGTCGCGCGAGCAGCGAACCCTGGTCGAAGAGGAGCTCAAGTCCGGCCGATTGCCGTGCGTGGTCGCCACCTCCTCGCTCGAGCTGGGCATCGACATGGGAGCGGTGGACCTGGTGGTGCAGGTCGAGGCACCCCCGACGGTGGCGTCGGGCCTTCAGCGGATCGGCCGGGCCGGCCACCAGGTAGGTGCGGTGTCTCGGGGCGTGGTCTTCCCCAAGTTCCGCGGCGATCTGGTCTCGTGCGCAGTGATCGCGGAACGGATGGCCAGCGGGGCGATCGAGGCGCTGCGCTACCCCCGCAATCCGCTGGATGTGCTCGCCCAGCAGGTGGTGGCCATGGTCGCGCTGGATCCGTGGACCGTCGGCGATCTCGCCGCACTGGTCCGCCGTGCCGCGCCGTATTCGGCTTTGCCCGACTCGGCACTGCATGCCGTCCTGGACATGCTGGCGGGACGCTACCCCTCGGAGGAGTTCGGCGAGCTGCGCCCTCGAATCGTCTGGGACCGGATCAGCGACGAGCTGCGCGGACGACCAGGAGCGCAGCGGCTGGCAGTCACCTCCGGCGGCACCATCCCGGACCGGGGGCTGTTCGGCGTGATGACCCCCGGCGGTGCAGACGGAGCGGGCTCGCGGGTCGGTGAGCTCGACGAGGAGATGGTGTACGAGTCCCGAGTGGGCGATACGTTCCTGCTCGGCTCGACCTCGTGGAAAATCGTCGACATCACCCATGACCGGGTCATCGCCCGGCCCGTGCCCGGTGAGCCGGCCCGGATGCCGTTCTGGAAGGGCGACGCACCGGGTCGTCCTCTGGAGTTAGGGCGGGCACTGGGCGCGTTCGTCCGGGAGCTGAGCAGCGCCGGAGCGGACGCGGCCCGCAGTCGCATCGAAGCGGCCGGGCTCGACGGCTGGGCGGCCGACAACCTGCTGACTTACCTGCGCGAGCAGCGCGAAGCCACCGGGCACGTGCCCGACGACCGCACCATCCTGGTGGAACGTTTCCGTGACGAGCTCGGTGACTGGCGGATGGTGCTGCACTCCCCGTTCGGCGCGCAGGTCAACGGGCCATGGGCGCTGGCGATCGGCGCCCGGCTGCGGGAACGGCGAGGTGTCGAGGCGCAGGTAGCCAGCGCCGACGACGGTATTGTGCTGCGGCTGCCGGACGCGCTGGACGCCCACGGGGCCGAGGTGCTACCCACCGCAGAGGACGTGCTGCTCGACCCGGATGAGGTGGAACAGCTCGTGATCGCCGAAGTGAGCGCCTCGGCGCTGTTCGCCTCCCGGTTCCGGGAATGCGCCGCGCGGTCTCTGCTGCTGCCTCGCCGCGACCCTAGGCGCCGCACGCCGCTGTGGCAGCAGCGCCAGCGCTCAGCCCAGCTACTCACCGTCGCCTCGAAATACGAGCAGTTTCCGGTGGTGTTGGAGGCGATGCGGGAGTGCCTGCAGGATGTCTATGACCTACCCGGGCTGTGCGAACTGATGTCGGAGGTGCGAGCTCGGCGGGTGCGGGTAGTCGAGGTGACCACTGCATCACCGTCACCGTTTGCCCGCAGCCTGTTGTTCGGTTACCTGGGGATGTTCCTTTACGAGCTCGACGCCCCGCTGGCCGAGCGCAAGGCCGCCGCGCTCGCGCTGAACTCCACACTACTGGCCGAGCTGCTGGGCACCGAAGCGATCCGTGAGCTGCTCGACCCGGCGGTGCTCGTGGAACTGGAGGCCCAGCTGCAGCGCATTGATCCGGATTGGCGTGCCCGAGACGTCGAAAGCACTGCCGATGTACTGCGCGCGTTGGGTGGCCTCACCGAGGCCGAGGCCGCCCAGCGCGGGATCGCCTCGGAGTGGCTGGCCACCCTCAGTGCAACCCGCCGGGCGATCACGGTGCAGATCGCCGGGCAGCGGCGTTGGATCGCCATCGAGGACGCCGGGCGGGTGCGCGACGCACTGGGCGTGGCCCTGCCGGTAGGGGTGCCGGAGGCGTTCTCCGAGCCGGTGGCGGACCCGCTCGGAGATCTCATGCTGTGCTACGCGCGCACGCGGGGGCCGTTCACCGCGGCCGTCGCTGCCGATCGCTTCGGGTTGGGGACCGCCGTCACAAGCGCGGTACTGGATCGGATGACCAGGGCGGGCGCTCTGGTTCGCGGCGAACTACGCCCAGTCACGCTTGGTGGTGGCGGCACGGAGTACTGCCACCCGGAGGTGCTCCGGCGGTTGCGACGGGCGTCCCTGGCCCGGTTGCGGGCTGAAGTAGAGCCGGTCGAACAGGCCGCCCTGGGTCGCTTCCTGCCCGCGTGGCACGGCATCAGCTCCTGGGACACTCAGGGTGAGCGATCCGGGCCGGCGCGACGGCCGCGCGGGGCGCCCACCTCGGAGGACGTCCTCGGTGCGGTAGAGCAGCTGGCTGGTGCACCGGTGCCAGCCAGCGCGCTGGAATCGCTGCTGCTCCCGGCCCGGCTTCCCGGCTACAGCCCTGCCTTGCTCGATGCGCTCACTGTCTCTGGTGAGGTGCGCTGGATCGGCTGCGGATCGCTGCCGGGCGTCGACGGGTGGATCGCGCTGGCTCCCACCGACGTGGCTGATCTCGTGCTGCCAGAGCCTGACGGCCAGCTTACGCTCACCCCGATACACCGCTGCGTCCTGCGCGCTCTGGGCTGGGAACCCGCTGGAGCTGCGACTGAGGGTGGCGCGTTGTTCTTCCGGCAACTTGCTGATCGGACCCATCAGTATCTGCTCACCGACGGCGAACCGGCGCCCCAGGACGCCGATGTCGTCGCGGCGGTGTGGGACCTGGTGTGGGCCGGACTGCTGACCAACGATTCGCTGGCCCCGCTGCGGGCCCTGGTGTCCGGCACCAGGACCGCGCACCGACCACGCCAATCCGCGCCACGCGCACGATACGCACGAATGCGTGCGGGTCGGCCCCCGATGCCTTCCCACGCTGGTCCACCGGCGGCCGCAGGACGCTGGTCACTGTCGCCAACCCCCTCGCTGGCGGCATCACAGCCAGCGGGAACACCACCGCCAGGGGCACAACCCGACCCAACTTACCGCGCGCACGCTCGGGCCGAGACGTTCCTGGAGCGCCACGGGGTACTAACCAGGGGGGCTCTGGACACTGAGCGAGTCACCGGCGGCTTTGCCGGCGTCTACAAGGTGCTACGGGCCATGGAGGACTCTGGTCGGTGCCGACGCGGGTACATTGTCGAGGGGCTCGGGGCCGCGCAATTCGCCGTCCCCGGCGCCATCGACCGGCTCCGTGCCATGAGCCAGCGGGGCGACGACGGTGCTGCCACGGTGGTACTTGCCGCCACCGACCCCGCCCAGCCCTACGGAGCTGCATTGCCGTGGCCACCCCCGGTGGGAGATCCTCGACACCGACCAGGACGCAAGGCCGGAGCGCTCGCCGTCCTCGTCGACGGCTCTGCCGTGCTCTATGTCGAACGCGGCGGCCGATCGATGCTGTCATTCACCGGGGACACCAGCGCCCTGCGTGCCGCCGTCCAGGCCCTCGCTGGTGCGGTGGCGCAGGGTTGGTTGGGTTCGCTATCCGTCGAGCGCGCCGACGGTGAGGCGGCACTAGAATCGGCGCTGGCCGGACTTCTGCGAGAGGCCGGGTTCCGCGCCACCCCCCGCGGATTACGGATACGGGCTTGACGCGCTTGATGTCCTCTCCTCCGGTCTCAACTTACTGCGTCTTACCGCGTCGCGGGGCGCAACAGCGCCCAGAGACGGGCGACCGCGTCCTGGTCACCGGAAATCTGGACTGACTGGTCGGGCAGCCGCCCCCACGACCAGAGGTAGACCTCCATAGGCTCCCCGCTGACGGTCGCGTCCGCTGTGCACTCAGCGGCCTCCTCGACCCGCAGCGCCGTGGAGCGGCCCGGCTCGAAGATGGCCAACCAACGCCGGTCCCCCGCCGAGAGGGCGACCGTACCCTGCTGTGGTGAGGAGATCCGCAGCTCAGCGAGGCGGTGACCGAACCACAGAAACAACAGCTCGTCGATACCGTCAAGGGCCACGTCGGGGTCTATGGCATGCACCGGTCCGCCAGCGGCAGCTTCCACGTCAACCCGATGCACGGTCGTCTCGTGAGCCATCCGCCGCCGCCAGAAGCCGTGCGTGCGATCCTCGGGCCACCACGTGTCGCAGGCTTCAGCGGGGTCGTGGTGCTCCAGCTCCGCCAGCAACTCACCGAGGCCGGTGCGCACGAAACTGACCAGATCCCCGTCCGAGGGGGAACGCTGCCACTGTTGCGGGCGACGCCCATCCCGCACCCACAACCGGGTCATGCGGTGCTGGCTACCTACATGCCGCAGGGTCTCTGCGACAGTGACGTCGGGGCAGCCTGGCACCTCGGCCTGTGCTGCGGAAGCCAACGTGGAGCTCGCCATGGTGAGCATTAACTCGCCTTCGATCCCTATCACGTCCAACATCCGGCCGTAGTCGATCAGCGGTCGAGGGGCCGTCATGGGAACGTCCTTGCCACCGCATGGCTCACGAGGGTGAGGAATTCGTCCACCTGCCGGACCAGGTCATCAGCGTCGCGATCAGTCACCAGCCGATGAGCACCGGCCTCGGCGGCCGCCCGGGTGGTTGAAGTGGCGGAAAAAAAGGTCGACCATTGCTTGAGTTCCGGTGCAACAGTGGCGAGCAGCGTCCATGCGCTGGTCGGCTTGGCGCGAGTGCGCGGCTGGGCCCGCGCCGCTAACACGGCGGCCGCCGCACGCAGTGCCGCGAGGTGCGCCTGTGCGTAACGATCTACCCGATGGGTGGAGTACTCAGCGTCGAGCAGTCCCTGCCGAGCCTGCTTGAGCAGGATACGTACGCTGGGCGGGTAGTCACTCTGTCGGGATAACTTCGGACTGTCGTACCGGGGCACGACGGATGGGGTGAGCGCAACAACAGCGGCCACGTCGGCCTCCTGGGCGGGAGTCGTGATGGGCAATACGGGTTACCTCCGCCGTGGGAAGCCGGCAGAGCTCGGCGGCGGCGCGCTTCCCCCGCCCCACCGCCGAGTCCATGTTCGAACATATGTTCGAACATGGAGAGAGTAACCCCTCTAGGCTCGGTCCCGTCAAGTGCCAATTTCCGCCAGCTCAGCAACCTGCACAGCAACCAGCGCGGCAGGCCAACGCCTAGGCGTGGTCTCATGAAACTCATGCACTCTCTCGACGTCACTCACAGCGCGGTGACGTCGGCCGATACTGGAGGTCGGCGGTGACCGCAATGCCCACCCATGGACCAGCACGGCTGGCCGGACTGACGGCCGCGCAGTTGCGTATGCGGCTTGATGAAGCGCTGCGGATCTATGTCACGGCGATGCGCTACCCACCCGGTACGGCGCGCCAGCGCAGCCCGATGTGGCGGGAGCACATGCTGCGGGCCGGCTGGTTATGCGTGGCCGCCTTCGAAGCAGACACCATGGTGGGTATCGGCTACGGCTACCAAGGGGCGCCCGGCCAGTGGTGGCACGACGAGGTCCAGCGCGGCCTGCTGCTGAGCGATCCCGCTGCGGCAGACGGTGAGCTCTCCGACTACTTTGAGCTCACCGAATTGCATGTGCACCCGCAGGCGCAGGGCAGAGGGATCGGCAACGCTCTGCTCACCGAGCTACTGTCCAGGGTGCAGGCCCCGCGAGTCTTGCTGTCCACGCCCGAAGGCCCCACCAGAGCATGGCGGCTCTACCGGCGGCTCGGATTCACTGACCTGCTGCGTCATTACCACTTCACCGGGGACTCTCGGGCGTTCGCCGTACTAGGCCGCACCCTGCCGATCTAGGCCGATCGAGGGGGCCGAGTGCTGGACGTTCCGGCGCCATGCCCAGCCGGTCCAGTACGGCTCGAGTGGAGCCAGATCGGTTGAGCGTGTAGAAATGTAGCCCCGGCGCACCCTCAGCGAGCAACCGCTCGCACAGCTCGGTCGCGACGTCCACCCCTACCTGACGCACTGCGACGGGATCGTCACCCGCCGCAGCCAGTCTGTCGCGCACCGTCCCAGGGATCGTGCAGCCGGACAGCTCGGCCATCTTCTGCACGCCGCCCAACGTGGTGATGGGCATGACCCCGGGCAGGATCGGCACCGTCGCCATGTCCGCGCCCGCTGCGGTGACCTGGTCCCGCAGCCGCAGGTAGTCTTCCGGGCGGAAGAACATCTGGGTGATCGCGAACTGGGCACCGGCTCGCAGCTTAGCCACCAAGTACCGGACGTCGGACTCAGCGTCGGGTGAGCGGGGATGGCACTCGGGGAAGGCGGCCACACCAATGCAGAAATGGCCGAACGAGCTAACAAGGCCCACCAGCTCCGCCGCGTAGTGCACGCCCTGAGGGTGCGCCACCCATTCGCCGAGCGGCTCACCCGGCGGATCCCCACGCAGCGCCAGCACGTTGCGAATGCCGGCCTCGGCGTAACTACCGATCACCTGTCGCAGTTCGGCCACTGAGTGGTTCACCGCGGTGAGGTGCGCCATCGGGACCAGGCTGGTCTGCTGCGCGATCCGCCCCGTGATCCGCACCGTCCGGTCCCGGCTAGAACCCCCGGCACCATAGGTCACCGAGACGAAAGCCGGGTTCAACGGCTCGAAGTCACGCACTACTTGCCACAGCTGGCGCTCCCCGGCGTCGTCGCGGGGCGGGAAGAACTCCACCGAGAACACCGGGCAGTCACCGCCAAGCCGGTCAATGATGGCCGTCATGCTGACACCCCCATGAAGACACCCCCATGAAAACACCCTAGGCCGCGCCGAGCACCAGGATTGCACCTCAACACCGGCCAAATCCGGGCACCTCGAACCGGGACCCCGCCAAAGCCGAACCCAGGCACGTGTCGACACGAACGGCCCCTATGGTCAGTCGGCACATTGGTGGTCCGAGGAAAGATCAGCAGGTGCATCCACTGGATGACGACCTCCGCTCCGAGGTGCATCGCGAGCTTGCCGCCTTCCTGCGAGCCAAGCGTGACGAGGCGGCGCAGATAGACCAGCAGTTCGCCGTCGCAGTGGATTCGCTGAGTGACTTCGTGCTGGGTCCCGGCAAGCGGCTACGCCCGGTTTTCGCCTGTTGGGGCTGGCGAGGAGCGGGGGGCTCCCCGGTTGACCCGCAGGCGCGGGCCGTGCTGCGGTCGGTGAGCTCGCTGGAACTGATCCACGCCTGCGCCCTGGTGCACGACGACCTGATGGACGATTCGACCACCCGGCGCGGCGTACCGACGATGCATGTGGACTTCGCGACCCGGCACCACGTCGCCGGATGGTCGGGCACACCGGAACGGTTCGGCGCGGCCACCGCAATCCTGCTCGGTGACATCGCGCTGGCCTGGGCCGATGACATGCTGCGCGGGTCGGAGCTGGGGATTGATTAACTGCGCAGAGCGCACTCGGTGTGGCAGGCGATGCGCACCGAGGTGCTTGCGGGCCAATACCTCGACGTACTCACCCGGGCTAGCGGCGACGAAGCACCCGAGACCGCGTTGCGGATCGACCGGTACAAAACCGCAGCTTATACCGTTGAGCGCCCGCTGCACCTCGGTGCCGCGATCGCCGGAGCGGGCCCCGCGCTGGTGCACGCCTACCGCCGCTTCGGCGCCGACATCGGTATCGCCTTCCAGCTCCGCGACGACCTGCTGGGCATGTTCGGCGACCCTCGGGTTACCGGTAAACCAGCCGGCGATGACCTGCGCGAGGGCAAACGGACGCTACTGCTGGCCTATGGACTGCGGGTCGCTGACGAAAAGCGCCAGACCGGGGCGGCTGACCTGGCCGATCCAGCCGGCGCCCGGCTGGCCGAGCTTGCCGCACAAGCCACCTGCAGAGTGTGCTGACGCGACCACGCGTAACGTGCACCCGTGCGCACCGTACCCGGTCCCACCGACCACATCGTCATCGTCGGCGCCGGGCTATCCGGGCTGTCCGCAGCACTACACCTGCTCGGATCCGGTCGGCGAGTGACCATCCTCGAAGCCCAGCCCCATCCGGGCGGCCGGGCCGGCCGGATGGATCTCGCCGGCTATCGCCTCGACACCGGCCCCACCGTGCTCACCATGCCAGAGCTGGTAGACGAGGCGCTGGCCGCCGTGGGTGATTCGCTCGCCGCACGGCTAGACCTCGTGGCTCTGCATCCAGCCTACCGGGCCCGTTTCGCCGACGGGTCAGTGATCGACGTGCACACCGACGCCGACGCGATGGAGGCGCACATCCGGGCGGTGGCCGGCCCCGCCGAAGCGCACGGCTACCGGCGGTTGCGGCACTGGCTGACCCGGCTGTACCAGGTCGAGATTGGCCGGTTCATCGGCGGCAACTTCGATTCCCCGCTGGACCTGGTGGCCGGCCGGGATGCCGTCCGCGACCTGGCCGCGCTGGCGGCGCTGGGTGGCTTCGGCCGGCTGGGCGCTCAGATTGGCCGCTTCCTGCGCGATCCACGGCTGCAACGGATCTTCTCCTTTCAGGCGCTCTACGCCGGAGTGCCCCCGCGCCGCGCCCTCGCCGCGTACGCGGTGATCGCTTACATGGATACGGTCGCCGGAGTCTGGTTCCCCCGTGGGGGAATGCGGGCGCTGCCCCAGGCACTGGCCGACGCGGCCGTCAACGCCGGCGCCGACGTGCGCTACAACACGACGGTGACCGCCCTGGAGCACTCTGCGGAACGCATCACGGCCGTGCACACCGCCGAGGGCGACCGTCTTGGCGCCGATGCGGTGGTGCTCACGCCCGATCTGCCGGTGGTGCACCGCCTGCTTGGCCGGGCACCTCGACGGCTGGTGCCACTGCGCTGGTCACCCTCGGCGGTGGTGCTACACGCCGGAGTGCGGGCGGGCACCGGGCCGGGCTGGACCGAGCTGGCGCACCACACGATCATGTTCGGCGAGGCGTGGGAGCGCACCTTCGACGAGATCATCTACCGGGGACAGCTCATGACTGACCCGTCGCTGCTCGTCACCCGTCCCACCGCCACCGACCCGAGCCTGGCACCAGTGGGCCGTGAGCTGCTCTACATACTCGCGCCCTGCCCCAACTTGCACACTGCACCGCTGGACTGGGACACCCTAGGATCGGCTTATCGCGATGAGCTGGTCAGCACCTTGGAGCAGCGGGGATTGATCGATCTGAGCGAGGCCATTGAGGTCGAGCAGCTGGTCACCCCCGCTGACTGGGCGGCCCAGGGACTGGCGGTCGGAACCCCGTTTTCCGCAGCACACACCTTCGCCCAGACGGGGCCGCTGCGACCATCGAACCTGGTCCGAGGGCGGACCAACGTCGTGCTCGCCGGATGCGGCACGACGCCCGGCGTCGGAGTACCCACCGCACTGATCTCCGGCAAGCTCGCCGCTGCTCGGATCACCGCCGCCAGAGCGCGTCGAAGCACCGCCATGAGCGGCTGAACCAGCCGTGTCACGTCCCGGCACAGGGCACGTGCGGCCCGTGCTGCTGCTCGACAGACTGTGCCCGAGCCGGCTACTGGCGGGCACGGTCCTGCTCGGATTGGCCGGTTCGGTCCTGCTGGCCACCATGGCGGTCGGGGCCGGCGGAATCCTCATCACCGACCCGCTGATCACCGGGGGACCGCTGTCCTGGATCCGCTACGGGCACGGGCACGATCTGGCCACTGTGGCGCTCTACGTCGGCGTCGGGATGATCGTGTGGGCCTGGGTACGCCTCGGGCGCGACGTGTGCGGCGGCACCGCGACCGTGCGGCAGGTGCAGATTGCCAGTGCGGTGTGGACTGCGCCCGTCCTGCTGTCGCCACCGCTGTTCACCAGGGACGTCTACAGCTACCTGGCCCAAGGTGCACTCGCTGCGCGCGGGCTGGATCCTTACCAGGTCGGGCCCTCGACGCTGCCGCCGGGGGCCATCGCGGACAACGTGCACTACGTATGGCAAACCACCCCGGCTCCCTACGGCCCGCTGTTCATCCTCATCGCGAAGACGATCAGCCGGTTAGCCGGCGAGAACCTCATCCTAGGCGTGATCAGTATGCGGTTAGTGCTGCTGAGCGGCCTGGCTCTGCTTCTCTTCGCGCTTCCCCGGCTGGCCGATCAGCTCGGCGGCAATCGCACCGTCGCACTATGGCTGGTGATCGCCAACCCGATGATCATTGTGCACCTGGTCGGCGGGCCGCACAACGATCTGCTCATGATCGGCCTGCTGGCGGCGGGCACACTGCTGGTGCTGATGCGCCAACACGTTGCCGGGATCATGCTGGTCACCGTGGCGATGGCGGTGAAGGCGTCAGCCGGGATCGCGTTGCCGTTCCTGGTCTGGATCTGGGCGGCGCACCTACCCGGTAGTCGGGGCGCGCAACTGCTGCGAGCCGGAGCGGGCAGCGTAGCGTTGTTCGGGACCATGTTCACCGGAATCACGGTGCTGTCCGGCGTCGACCTGGGCTGGATCCCGGCCCTGGACGCACCGTCGCTGATTGTCAACTGGATGTCGTTGCCCACCGCCGCCGGGCAGCTCGCGCACGCGCTGGCTTCGCCATTCGGTGAGATGAGCGAACGCCCGTTCATCATCACCTGCCGGCTGCTGGGTTCCGGAATCTTCCTGGTCATCTTCGTCCGACAGTGGTGGCTGGCCAGAGACGGCGGGCCACCGGCTGTTCGCCGCGCGGCGTTAGCGCTGCTGTGGTCGGCGCTGCTGGCGCCGGCCACCCTGCCCTGGTACCTCACCTGGGCGCTGGTCCTCGGCGCGGCCCTGCCGTGGCCGCGACGTTCGCTAGCATGGGTGGCAGCCGGATCCACGTGGCTGGTGGTGTGCACCTTTCCCACTGGCGAGGACGCGTTGACCTCATGGCCCTACCAGCTCGCCATGGTGGCAGCGTCACTGCTCGCGGCTGCCGCGCTGCTGCGCCGCGACCCGCTGGGCCTGCGCAGGCGCACACACCTCATCCACCCAGCGACAGTAGAGCCAGTAGCGTCACCATGAGTCGCGAACTCGATGCAGCGGGCATCACCGAGCCCGCGCTGCGGGCCTCGTATATCCGATGCCGGAACCTCAACGCGGCGCACGGCCGCACCTACTTCTTGGCGACCCGGCTGCTAGCGCCTGCCCAGCGGCCAGCGATCCATGCACTGTACGGGCTGGCCCGCTACGCCGACGAGATCGTCGACGACCTCTCCGATACCCGGCCATGGCCCCAGCGCCTCGCTGAGTTGGACACCTTAGCGCAGCAGCTGCGCGAGGGGTTGGCGCGGAGCCGCTCGAATCACCCCGTGCTGGCAGCGCCGGTGCACACTGCGGTTCGCTACCAGATCGATCCGCAGCACTTCGCGGACTTCATGGTCTCAATGCGGATGGATCGGCCGGTAGAACAGGGTGGCGTGGCCGATTATCGGACCTTCGATGAGCTGGCCCGCTATGTGCACGGCTCGGCGGCGGTTATTGGGCTGCAGGTCCTGCCGATACTGGGTACTGTGGTGTGTCGAGAGCAGGCTGAACCGCACGCCGCCGCGCTGGGTGTTGCCTTCCAGATCACCAACTTCCTCCGCGACGTCGGGGAGGATCTCGATCGCGGACGGATTTACCTGCCCACCGACGAGCTGGCCTCGTTCGGGGTGGACCGCGAGCTGCTGGGGTGGTGCCGCAGTACCGGAGCGGCCGACCCCCGGGTGCGCCGCGCGCTGGCCTACCTGGTGGCGCGCACCCGGGCAATCTACCGTAGGGCGGCGCCGGGGATCCCTATGCTCGCCCCGGTGTCCCGGGCCTGCGTGGCCACCGCGTTCTGCTTGTACGGTGGTATTTTGGACGAAATCGAAGCGGCCGGCTACCACATACTGGCCCGTCGGGTGGAAGTGCCATCCCACCGTCGACTCGCCGTCGCGCTGCCAGGCCTGAGCCGGGCACTGCTGGCGCGGGCCCGCCACCGACCAAAAACGTCGCGGACGGTTCCTGCCTAGACCAGCGTCGCACTAGGTTGAAGATTTTCCTAAGGGGAATTCGCCGAAACTCCCTTGTCCGCAACGTTGACCATTGGTGACGTCTGAGGGCTATCATTGGTAGACGGCGGGGGCCGTGGAATCGGGCAAAGGGCAGCACATGAGCCTGCGGGAAGCGGTACTCATCGCGTTACGCGGATTGCGCGCCCACCGGCTGCGCTCCTCTCTCACCATGCTCGGCCTCATCATCGGAGTCTCCGCGGTGATCGTGCTGTTCGCCTGCGGCCAAGGGGTGCAGAATTCGGTCAATGCACGGATTGAACCGTTCGCCAACCTGGTCACCATCGTGCCGCAGACCGCCAACGTCCCCGGGGCCCCGCCCGCGCAGAACCTGACCGACGCCGACGCCGACGTGCTGCGCAAAGCACCCGACATCGCCACCGTCACCCCGGTGGTCACCGGCACGGCACCGGGCACGGGCACAGCAGCGGGCACCACACCGGGCACCACACCGATTGAGACCCCCACCGCCACGTTCCTTCCGGGCGCCATCATCGGCTCCACAGAAAACTGGGTCGTGGCGAACAACCGGGACCTCCAGGCGGGGTTGTTCTTCGACGAGACCCAGTCCCGCGAGGCCGCTCGGGTGGTGGTCCTGGGTCCCAGCGTCGCGACCACCCTGTTCGGCACTCCCCGAGCGGCGCTGGGCCAGACGGTCCAGATCAACAAGCGAGCCTTCCAGGTCATCGGTGTGATGCAGAGCTACGGCCAGCAGCTGGACAACACAGCAGTCATGCCGCTGAGCACCGCCCGCCGCTACATCGTCGGCCACGGCATCGGCACCGGCGACAAACTCAACCAGATCCTCGTGCAAGCCCCCCAGCAGACCGCCGTGCCCGCCGCCATGAAAGAAATAACCCAAATACTCGACGCCCGGCACCACATCAGCAACCCCCAGATGCAGGACTTCCAAGTGCAATCCCTGGGGCACCGGCTGCAGACTTTCAACCAGATCATCCTCATCCTCACCCTGTTCACCCCGTCCGTCGCGGCGATCTCCCTGGTAGTCGGTGGTATCGGAGTCCTGAACATCATGTTGGTTTCGGTCACCGAACGAACCCGGGAGATCGGCATCCGCAAAGCGATCGGCGCCACCCGTCGTGCCATTCTGGAACAGTTCCTCATTGAGTCCATCGTCCTGGCCGGCCTCGGTGGGCTGGTCGGCGTCGGCGTCGGGATTGGGCTGTCCCTACTCGCCGGCACCATTGCACCGACCCTCGACCCGGCCTCCGGCATCTTCGCCGGGTTCGCCCCCGTCTTGTCTGTCCTGCCGGTGGCGGGGTCCTTCGGGATCAGCCTGGTGATCGGGCTGATCGCCGGTGGCTACCCGGCCTACCGCGCCGCCCAGCTACACCCGATTGAAGCCCTCAGGTACGAGTAACAAGGCCTTCGTCGGCGATGAGCAGCCGACCGGCCCGGCGGGTCGCCGCCGGGCGGGCGAGCACCCACACCACTCCGATCAGCAGCCAGGCCGCGGACAGTGCTGGATAGGCACCAGCGGCGCCGGTCGGGTACGGCCAGGTGTTGCGGAACAGCGTGTAGCCGATCAACAGCAGCGCTAGCCCCGGAACAACGATCTCCCAGACCGCGACCTGACGACGGCCAGCGAAAAACAGCAACCTCGTCGCGCCGATCGTGGCAAGCGCGTAGGCCACCAGCACGATCAGCGTTCCAATGGCCCCGGACGCGACGAACAAATCGAAGGGCTTTTCGCCCAGCACGAACCACGTGGTGCCAATAGCCAAGTACATGGCGATGACGACCGCCGCGGTCGCGCGGACCGGAGTCCCGCGCGTCATGGAGAGCATTCCGAATGGTGAAAAACCGACGCCATCCCGCGCGAGCGCGAACAATAACCTCGCCGCACCGACCGCGCAGGCCAGCGCGCAGCCGAAGGCGCTGATCACCGCACCGAGCGTGATAACCTCCCCCACCCAGCCCGCCACGTACCGCGAGCCGAGTTCACCCAGCAACGATCCCGAGCCGGCGAATGCCGCCACCCCCTTGTCACCTGCGCCGAAACCCATCATCGCCACGGCCGTGACGAACACGAAGTACAGGCCACCGAAGATTGCCGTCCCCAGGATCGCCCGAGGGATGTCCCGACGCGGCGTGCGCGTCTCCTCACCCAACGTCGCGGCGGCCTCGAAACCCGCGAAGGACAAGAAGCCGAAGACCACCCCGAGGAACACCGCCGAAACACCGGTACCGGGCGGCACGGTGAACACCGACAGGTCAACCCGGTGATCCTGCGGCGCGCTACCGGTCGCGAGGCGGATGAGGATCACCACCGCCACCACCACAATCAGGGCGACAGTGGCCCCTTCCACGGACAACAGGAGCCTGGTTACGCTCCGAACGGGAGCGATAGCCAGCGAAAACACTCCAACCAGCACGATGGCACCAATGAGGAAACCCGACCAAGACGGCTGGTGCGTCCACACCCCCACGCCGTCCAGAAAGGTCGAGCCGAAGATACCGGCCGCCGATGCCGTGGTGACTCCGAACAACGTATAGGTACCCAGCAGCGCCCATCCGGCAACGACACCCGCCCGAGCACCCAGAGTCGCCCCGACGAAGCCGTACACACTGCCCGCGTGGTGAAAGCGCTGGCACAGTCGCACAAAGGTGTAGGCGATAAGCAGCACTCCGACGGTGGCCAAAGCGAACGCCAGCGGGACAGCGCGCCCCACCGTGCCCGCGGCGGCCTGCGGATTGAGGTTGACCGCCGCCGAGGGAGCCATCAGCGCCACCGAGACGCCAACGGCCTCCCACACATTCAGCTCTCGACGAAGATGAGCACCGTGAGCGGGCGGTGAACAATCGGGTGTTTCGGACATCACGTTGCCTTCCACGGTGGTACGGACCGTCAGTGGTGCGGACCGTCAGTCATCAAGAGACGGCGAACGTCGCCTTGCGTACCACGTCGGCATGTCATGCCGACTACGCCAGCCGGTAGACACGTTTCGCGTTGTCGGCGCCCATCATCTGCGCGACCCGTACCGCATCAGCACTCGACCACTCCCCCGACTGCACCCACTCACCGAGGACACTGGCTGTGGCACGCCGCCACAGCACAGCGCCGAGATGATGCAGCTCGGCCGGTCCCCATGCATCGGAGGAGAACAGCAGCTTGCCGAAGGGGGCCACCTCCAGCGACTCCGCGACAATCGCACGAGACCGCGCCCCGGTGTAGTTCACCGTCAACCCAACGTCGAGGTACACGTGGGGAAACACGTGGGCCAGATACCCGGCGGTGCGGTGATACGGGTAGCATCACCGGCACCTGGCGGTCCTGTACCCGGCGCAGGAAGCCGGTCATCAGTGACGGGTCGCAGCGGTGCAGGGTTAGGTCAGGGTCCCCGTACCCGGTGTGCAACTGCAGCGGCAAGTCGAGGTCGACACCTGTCCACAGCAGGTGGCGCAGCAGCACCGGATCGGTCAGGCGCAGCTCGCCGGCCTCCCGTCGCCCTAGCCACCGTCCAGCAGCGCAACGCACATCAGCGACGCTAGGGGCATCAGGATCGAAGTCAAGGCCGTACCGGTAGGCGATGACGGACTTGAGCCCCACGGCGTGCCGAGCCCGTTCGTTCAAGGTCGAGGCGAACCGGTCGGCGAACTCGGCCGCAGGCACACCCTGTGCTGCCACCTCTTCGGCGATGGACTCCAAGCGCACAATTTCCGACGCGGTCGCGCCCGCAGGCGCTGGCCACGGGGACGCACTGAAGCCAGCCTCGAACCCAGAATCCTCGACATCCCCCGTCATGGTGCCGTGCACGTGATGATCCACCAGGCGCAGCGCCTCGAGCGCGGAGAGCAGCGCGTCCGCGCTCACGCCAACGTTGTGGCATGCGCGTACGCTGCCAGGCCTCGCGCGGACTGCTTGACGAATCGTTCGATCGCCCACCGCCACAGCCAACCGGTGCCGGGTACCTTCGGCGTGAACGAAATGTGCCAGCGGATCCTGGTTCCTTCCCCGCTCGGTTCGAGATCGACGTCTGCGCGGTAATCCCGTACCGGCAACCCGGACAGATGCAGGTAGCTGAACCGGCGATTGGGGATCAGCTCGGCGACCTGGTCCCGACCAGTCACCTTGCCCTTGCGGAAAATTCTGATTGCGCCGACTCCTTCCGGCTCCCGCGCACCGACCCGCTCCAGTTGGAACGAACCGATCGAGGTCCACCTCGGCCAACTCGCGCCGTCCCGCAGCAACGCGTACACGGCGGTGGCCTCGGCGCAGCTATGAACCTGGATGTCGATGTGTTGCTTGTGAACCATATGGTACATGTACCATATGGTTCAATCGATGGCAACAGGATATCTGGAGGCGACTATCTCAGATGACCGACCCGAAGCAGCGATTGCTCGCCGACACCGTCAAGTACCTGGCGGCCAACGGCGCCGCCGACATCAGCCTGCGTCAGCTAGCCGCCGCGCTCGGCACCAGTCATCGGATGCTCATCTACCACTTCGGTTCCAAGGCAGGCCTGCTCATCGAGGTCGTCCGGACGATGGAGCAACGCCAACGCGAGATCTTCGCGGAGCTTGAGCTGGATGCAGATGCATCTCCGCCAGACATCGCGCGACGGTTCTGGCGGCGGCTGAGCGATCCGGCAATGTGGCCGTATGCGCGGCTGTTCTTCGAGATGTACAGCCGAGCGCTTCAGGGCAACCCTTGCGCGGCTCCGTTGCTGGAAGGCATTGTCGAGAGCTGGCTGGGCCCGCTGACCGAATGGAACCGCCGCCAGGGCATCCCCCCACAGGCAGCTCAAGCAACTGCCCGCCTAGGAGTCGCTGTGGCCAGGGGCCTCCTGCTCGACCTACTGGCCACCAACGACCGTGAGGGCACCGAAGCGGCCATGGAGCAGTTCATCGCGATGTACCAGGCGACGTACCCAGACAATGAAGAGGCCCTCCCCGTGAGCTAGGTCAACCCGGTCGGCCAGCAGCACTCCCGAGTAGGATCTGTGGCGTGCCTCAGTCCGGTGTTCGTGTTCGGTTCGCCCCGTCGCCGACGGGCATGTTCCATGTCGGGAACGCTCGCTCACTGTTGCTGAACTGGGTGGTGGCGAGGCAGTCCGGCGGGACGTTGGTGTTGCGAATTGAGGACACCGATGCGGCGCGGAGCCGGCCGGAATGGACTGAGGGCATCCTGCGGATGATGGCCTGGCTAGGTGTTGGCCCTGGCGAGTACGAGGGGCCGCTGTTTCAATCCGACTACTCCGAGCAGCACCAGGCCACTGTAGAGGCGCTGCTGGCCGCCGGGCAGGCGTACTACTGTGACTGCACCCGGGAGGCGGTGATCGCCCGAACCGGGGACTCCCACAAAGGCTATGACGGGTTCTGCCGGAACCGCAGTCTGACGGCTGGCGCGGTGCGCTTCCGGACTCCGGACTTCGGCGTCACCACGGTAGTGGATCTGATCCGTGGCAAGCCGACGTTCGACAACGCGCTGCTGGAGGACTTCGTCATCGCCCGTGCCGACGGGTCGGCGCTGTTCCTGCTGGCTAACGTCATGGACGACATCACCATGGACATCACGCACGTGATCCGGGGCGAGGAACATTTGTCGAACACTCCCAAGCAGCAGTTGCTGTGGGAGGCACTGGGGCAGGAGCCGCCGATCTGGGCGCATGCCCCGATTCTGGTGAACGAAAAACGACAAAAGCTGTCCAAGCGGCGGGACCGGGTCGCGTTGGAAGAATTTAAGTCGGAGGGCTATCTGGCCGAGGCGATGCGCAATTACCTCATGCTGCTGGGGTGGGCGCCGTCCGGAAATCGAGAGATCGTGCCGTGGTCGGTGATCGAAACCGAATTCCGACTGGAAGACGTCAACCCCAGTCCGGCGTTCTTCGATGTCCGGAAGCTGCAGGCGTTCAACGGTGATTACATCCGCGCATGGGGCGTCGATGAATTCATCGACGCCTGCCAACCGTGGCTGACCAGCGAGGATGCCCCGTGGCGGCCGGAACAGTACGACCCGGCAGCGTTCGCGGCGGTGGCCGAGTTGGCGCAGACCCGGCTTGCCGTGCTGAGCGACATTGTGCCGATGGTCGACTTCCTGTTCCTCGACGAGCCAGCCGACGATCCGGCGGTATGGGCTAAGACGATGAAAGACGGCGCAGGCGACTTACTGGCTGCCGCGATCGCCGTGTTCGAATCCATCCCCTGGCAGGCCGAGACGATCAAGGCGTCGATGGAGGATATCGGCGCAACGCGTGGTCTCAAGCTCGGCAAAGCCCAAGCCCCCATTCGGGTCGCGCTCACCGGCCGCACAGTAGGACTCCCCCTGTTTGAGTCCATGGCTGTACTAGGGCGCGATCGGACGCTGGCCCGGTTGCGGGCAGCGGTAGCCCGGCTGGCTGGGCAGACCGACATCGGTGGCCAAACTAGTGGAGGGCACGGACGACTCTGACGCCGCAACGGTAAACCCACGGTATACCCGGACTACTGTGCAGCAACTCCGACGCACATCCGTAGCTGGGCGAACAATTCGTCTCTGCTGGTGACGTCCAATCGTTGGCGCATCCGGGCGACATGGTGTTCCACGGTCTTGGCCGAGATGAACAACCGTTCCCCGATCTGCCGGTAAGTCAGTCCGGTCAAGATCAGCTCGGCGACCTCCCGTTCCCGCTCGCTCAGCAGTGAAGCACCCCCTGATCCGCCGGTGGGCCCACCGAAAGGCACAGTGCCTGGACGCGAGGGGGGCATCGACTCGGCTGGCCCATCCTCCACCGAAGAACCGGACGCGCCGGGCCCGGTAGCCCGCAGCGCCCGAGCACATCCCAGCAGAGTGACCATGACCTTGCGATCGGTGGTGCGGATCGCAGCCTGGCCCGCCAGCCGGGAGCCATCGTTGGCCAGCCCGATCGACTGCAGTCCACGGGCTGCGGACTCTACCTCAGAAGGATCGAACTGTCCGGCCAGCACCCGCATCCAGGCCCGGCCGGCGGCAGCGAGCACGGCGGCGTAGTGATGGCTCTTCGCTGCCTTCACCAGGGCCGCCGCATGCGGCTCGGCCGCACTGGGCTGCTCTCGCAGGATCGCGGCATGCAGGCCGTACCAGTGCAGCGGCGCGGCCCACAGCGGTGGATCATCCAAGCGCTCCAGCAGAATCCGGGCCTGTTCCAGGTGCGGCGCCACCCGGTCGAAATCTCCTAGCCTGGCCGCGGCCACGGCCAGCTCACCCAACGGCAACAGGGCGAACAAGTCCGCCGGGTGCCGGACGATCGCTTCCCGGGCTGCGGCCCAGGCTGCCGCCAGCGCGGGGATGTCGCTTTCGCGCCGGGCCAGGCCGACCGCCAGCGCGGCGGCGAACAGTTCCTCCCGTGGTTCACGGGTGCCCGATTCGGGGACGGTGCGGGCAAGCCAGCACCTGGCCAGCACAGGGTCACCCCGGATCATCGCAGTCCAGGCCAGCAGGAGCTGGTAACGGGCTCGAGCAAACAGCCCACCAGCACCGCTGGCCAGGGCCCGCTCCAAGACCGAGACAGCGACGTCGAGCTCGCCACAATGCAGCGCCACGATCGCCGCCAGCGCCGCCGGGGTATCCGGCAACAGCACGGTTGGTCCGCCCGGTTCAAGCAGCGCGGCGGCTCGGGTCAGCGTAGAGAGGGCCACCGTCGGGGAGCCGAGTACCGACTCCAGCACACCCGCAGCCATCAGCGACTCCGCCCCGGCCACCAACGTCGGCGGTCGGTCACCGTCGGAAGCTGCCAGCACCTCCCGAGCCTGCGCCAACGACCCGGTACCGAGCAGCGCCAGCGCGGCCAGCGGTGCCGCCGAGCCCATCCGTGCTGTGCCGACCCAGCGGTAGACCTCAGCGCTGCGCGCCAGCAGGCCACGCTGGGCCAAAACAGCGGCCGCGACGTTACCGGCCATGGCCAGATCGGGGCACGAGGGATCGGACAATGCCTCATCGGCAAGGCGCAGTGCCCGGTCCAGGTCACCAGAGAGAGCCGATGCCTGCGCCCGCCGGGGTGCCAACGAGGCCGCCTCAGCCCCGGCGGTGACGGCCTGGTCGTACAGCTGCACAGCCCGCGCGGCCCTGTCAGACGCCCTGTCAGAGCCGGTCGGCTCGGACAGGGCGGCGTCGGCGGCCGCTGCGAAGACTGCTGCGAGCTCGCTTCCTCGGGCACCGGCCTCGACCAGCTGATGAGCTAGGGCGAGCACGGGCCGGCCACGTTCGAGGTGAGCGGCGAGCACCAGACGCTGCACCACCCGCCGGGCGCCCGGCGTGGCACCGGCCACCAGCGCCCGGCGCACCAGCGGGATCACCCTGGCTCCCTCATCCAGGCTCACGCCCCGCAGCAGACCGCTGGAGTGCGCCATCGACAACAAGTCGGTGACCACGGCAAGATCTAGCGCAAGAACCTGAGCGAGGATGTCGGGGTCGGGGGCCGCGCCAAGCGCCACCGCCAGCAGCAATGCGCGTAACTGGGGGGCAATCCGGCCGAGGTCGTGACGAACGTGCTCGACAACCTCCGGCGGCAGCTCTGCGCAGTCGCCGTTGAGCGTGCCCACGGTAGGTAGCACGTCCACGACCCGGTCAATCAGCCTCGGCACCCCGTCGGTCTGCTCGCCGAGCAGCTCGACCACCGCCGCAGGCAGTGCCTCGCCCAGCAGCGCCGCGCAGCGGATCTGGATTCCTCGCCGGTCCAGCCGATCCAGCAGCACCGGCGGCAGGTGAGCGCCCAGAGCGTCCTCAAGCTCGGCCAGCTCGGGCTTTCGCGGCCAAGGCCGGTATGCGACGACGAGCCGCGCGTCACTGGTCAGCGCCAGGTGGCGCAGCCGGTCGAGGTCAGGGCCCGCCAGCTGATGGGCGTCATCGACCAGCACGGCCACGTCCACGGACGGCGCCGGTCCCACCGAGGGCGCGAGCCCAACGGACGCCGCGTCCATTCCAACAACGGTGATCCCAGCCGCCCGATAGGCCTGGCGCAGGGCGGCCAGCAGCGCGCTCTTCCCGCACCCGCCAGTCCCGACGACACCGACGGTGAGGTGCGCCGACGGGTCGGCGCAGACCGCGTTGTACAGCGTCTGCGCCGCCACCATCCCAGCCAGCGACGCCATTGAGCTCGTTGCCTGGTTCACGGGCCCGACTCATGGCGTCGGTTGGGCTCGGTGGTGGTGGCCGGCGTCGTCGTCGGGACGGCCGTCGTGGTCGGGGGGGGCGAGGGCGCCTTGGTGGGCTGGACAGGCGTGGGGGCGACGGTGGGAGTGGGGTCAGCCGTCGTGATCGGCTGGGGTGGTGCGCTGCGCGGGGAGGGGGGGATGGACCAGGTGGTGGTCCAGGTGTAAGTGGTGACCCAGGGGGGCGCGGGCGCGCTGATGGGTGCCCTGGGGGGGTCCTGCTTGGCGGCGGCGGTGGCAGGTTTGCTCGGTACGGCGGGGGGTGTGGTACGGACGGAGCCACCGGAGCTCCCCCTGGACGAGCTTTCGTCGCTGGTTGCCTCGGCATCCGGTG
Organism: Pseudonocardiaceae bacterium; assembly: GCA_049673305.1. Classification (GTDB taxonomy): domain Bacteria; phylum Actinomycetota; class Actinomycetes; order Mycobacteriales; family Pseudonocardiaceae. Next base: position 51,234 of record JBATXM010000198.1, read on the forward strand.
CTGGGCTAGCGGAGCCGGATGCCGGAGCCCTGGGCGCCAGCGGGCCACGAGGCGCCGAGGTTCCGGCGTCCGCCTGAGGGCTGGGGCCGCTGCGGGAAATCAGGAACGGGACTGATGCCACGCCAGCGACGGTGAAGAAGGCGAGACCGCCGGCTAGGGCGACCTGCTTCACCCGCCGGGAGCGGGCTCGGCGCCCGTGGAGCTGGGTAGCGTCGACGTCCAGCGGGATGGCGGTCAGGGATGGTCGTTGCGGAGTCTGCGCCAGCGTGCGACCCGCGACGGTGGACTCGGGGGCGACGGTGGATGGCTCGGGAACGGCCTCTGCCCGGACCGGCGGGTCGCCAGCGAGGTCCTCGGCGGTGGTGTCGGTGGGGAACGCGGAGAGGGCGGCGCCGAGTGCGATGGCGGCTTTGGGGTCGGCGTCGACGGCGACGGGGCGGCCAAGTTCAGCGGAGACGAGTTGCGCGACGAGTGGTACCCGGGAAGAGCCGCCGACCAACAGCACCACATCGAGGTCCTGCGCGGTGAGTTCGGCGGATCGCAATGCCTGGTGTAGTGCCTCGATGGTCCGGGCCACCTGGGGGCGGATCATGTCTTCGAACTCGGCCCGAACCAACCGGACCTGGGAGTGGATCCCGGGGGCCAGGACAGGGATCGTGACGTCGGTATCGGCCGAGAGCGCTTCTTTGGCTTCGGTGCATTCTCGTCGTAGCGCGGCGGTCGCGGCGAGGGTAGCGGGGTCGGTAGGGTCAAGCTGCGTCACAGCAGGAACCGCGGCGAGGACGTGGCTGAAGACGGCGTCGTCAAAATCCACGCCGCCGAGGTGGTCAAGCCCCTGGGGACGCCCGAGCACGGAGAAGGTGCTGGCGCCAGTCTTGCGGACGACGGCCACGTCGAAGGTTCCGCCGCCGAGGTCATAGACCGCGATGGTGCTGCCCAGCTCGATCCGTCCTTGGAGCGCGTAGCTGGCGGCGGCGGCCTCAGGCTCGGTGCGCAAGGCGATCTCGGGGAGCCCGGCAGCATGAAATGCCCGTGCCATGGTCTGGATCTTGTACGTTCCCCAGCTGGCCGGGTGTGTGATCACGATACCGGCGGCGGGGCCACCCTCGCGTTGCATCACCCGGTCGATGACCCAGCGGAGCACCATGGCGGCGATCTCGGGTGCGGAGTGCGGCTGGCCCCCGATCACCATCGGGACCTCGTCACCGATGCGCCGCTTGAACTCGCGGACCACCCGCTCAGGATCGGTGACGGCGCGACGCTCGGCGGCCTCCCCCACCACCACCTGCCCATCGGGCGCGAGATAGACCACCGAGCTCACCGCCGTGGAACGGGTGCCCAGCGGGATCACCTCGGGCAGTGCCCGCCGGCCCTCCTCCTCACGGCAGATCGCCGCGGCGGTGAAGGTGGTGCCCAGGTCAATCCCGAGCCAGTAGCTCATCCTCGCGTACCCCTCCTTCCTCCAATCCCCTAACGCGGCGGCAGACAACCCGGTGCGATCCCCGATGCCCGGCCGCGGTGGGGCCGCCTAGCTTAGGTCCCACCCCGCCAGGCAGCTCAACCCTGCCGGCCCCCCACCTGCCATCAAGGGAGCAAGCACCGTCATGACCACAGCGCAAAGCCTGATGGAGTTCATCCTCAACCTGCTGCGTGACAGCGACGCCAAAGCCGCTTTCGTCGCCGACCCGCACAAGGCGCTGGCTGACGCTGGTCTGGGCGAGGTGTGCAGCGAGGATGTGTCCGACGCAATGTCCTACGTCGCTGAGTACCACCCGGTAACCTTCGTCGGCAACTCCGAGAACCACCCTGAGGCCACCAACTTCGCCCCGCACCCCGCCAGCGACCGGCCCGACCACAACTACCGGCCCGACCACAATTACGGGCCTGACCCCCACGCCAGCCCAGTGCATCAACTGGAATACGTCACCAACAACTACTCCTACACCGACAACCACGACACGCTGGTCGACAAGTCAGTGAACCAGCACATCTGGAACGAGGGCACCCTCGCCCAACGCTTCGATGACCACTCGGTGACCGCGACGGATCACTCCGTGGCCTCCGGCGGTGACCTCAACGGTGCCGTGGCCAACGGCAACAACAACGTCCTCGGCGACGGTGACAGCGTGGGCAACGCCACCCGCCTCGACGACCACTCTGTCCGTACCGCGTTCACCGGTAACAACATCGCCGACCACGGCGGCGTCTCCGGGCACGACAACAACGACAACGCCACCAATCCTCAGCGCAGCAACGTCGCCACCAACAACAGCGCGCTGGAGAACTCGCCACGCACCTCACAAGACACCACGAACAATGACTCCTTCAACGACTCACACAACCGGGAACCGCACCAGACCACAGTCGACTCGTACAACGACGATTCACACCACCACACCACCACGGATTCTCTCAACCACCAATCCTTCAACGACGAGTCCTTCAACCACAACCTCAACAACCACGAGTCCTTCGACCACGACTCAGCAATCACCAACACCGACCAGCATGGTCTCCTGAACGCCAACCTCAGCCCGGCGATTGCTCTCCCGATACACGACAATGAGCTCAACGTGCTGAACCACAACGAGCACCACCTACCCGCCTAACCCACCGGAGTAGCCTCCAGAGGAGCCAAACACCACGCCGGATCCGCCACCTCTCCCCTCTCCGGTGGCGGATCCGGCGTGGTATGACCGCCGGCGGGAGAGGGCAACGCAGTGAGCTCAGCAGGGCCGGCAGGCCTGGACGTCGTTGACCGGACGATCGGCTTGACCGAGGCCAGTGACCGGCCTGACCTGGGGCAACGATTGGCCCACACGCGTCGGCGACTACTCGACCCCACCGTGCGGGTGCTGGTGGTCGGCGAGTTCAAGCAAGGCAAGAGCCTGCTCGTCAACGCGCTGATCGACGCTGCGGTCTGCCCGGTGGACGACGACATCGCCACCGCGGTGCCCACGGAGATCTCTTACGCGCAGGCTCCCCGTGCGACGCTGGTGTGCGGGAGAGGTCATGGCTCCAACTCAAACAGCTCAGACAGCGCGGAGACCACCCGGATTCAGGTCCCCCTCGACACGCTCGCCAGTCACGTGTCCGAAGCGGGCCACGGGGCTCACCCGCAAGGCCTGCTGCGCGCCGAGGTCGGTATTCCCCGGCAGATCCTGGCTGACGGGCTGGTCCTGGTCGACACGACCGGCGTCGGCGGACTCAGCTCGGTGCATACCACCAGCACCCTGACCGCGCTGCCCACCGCCGACGCCGTGCTGCTGGTGTCAGACGCCTCGCAGGAATACACCGAACCAGAGATTGACTTCCTGCGCCAAGCGATGAAGTTGTGCCCCAACATCGCCTGCGTACTCACCAAGATCGACCTCTACCCGCAATGGCGGCGCATCGCTGAGCTGGACCGCGTCCACCTGGCGGGCGCCACAGTGGAAGCGGATCTGCTGCCGGTGTCCTCGACGTTGCGCCTGCATGCGATGCGCACCGAGGACAACCAGCTGGCGCAGGAATCCGGATTTCCAGCGCTGGTGCGGTACCTGCTGGACGCCGTGGCGCAGGCCGATCAGCTAAGCCGGCGCAGCGTGGCCCATGACGTCTGCACCGTCACCGACTATCTTTCGGTCTCGCTACGGGCAGAACTGCAGGCGCAGCGCAGCCCCGACGACGCTACGGCGCTGATGGCCGAGCTGCAGGCCGCCAAGTCCCGCGCTGAGAATCTGCATCGCCGCACATCACGATGGCAGCACACGCTCAGCGACGGAATGGCCGACCTGAACGCCGACATCGAGTTCGACCTGCGTGACCGGTTGCGCCAAGTGATCCGGCACGGTGAGGCGGCGCTGGAGCAGGCCGATCCGAGCGCGATCTGGGAGCAGTTCACCGAATGGCTCACCCAGCAGCTCGCTGCCGCCACCTCCGACAACTTCGTGTGGGCAAACCAGCGAGTACAGCTGCTCGCCCACCAAGTGGCCGAGCACTTCGTCGAAGATGGTGGCGAGCTGCTTCCTGAACTGAGGTTAGGTGATGCAGCCAGCACATTGGACGCGGTGCCCGACCTACCAGCGCCGCACGTCGAGGACCCGAAGTTTTTCGGCAAGCTGCTCACGGGAATGCGGGGTTCCTACGGTGGCGTGCTCATGTTCGGCATGATGACCACACTGGCCGGGATGGCGCTGATCAACCCGATTTCGATCGCCGCCGGATTAATGCTCGGAACCAAGACGCTGCGCGAGGACAAGCAAAGCCGCCGCAAGCGCCAGCAGGCTGAGGCTCAGCTGCTGCTGCGGCGCCAGGTTGACGACGTCATCTTTCACGTCGGAAAGGAATGCCGGGACCGCCTGCGCCAGGTTCAACGGCTGCTGCGAGATCACTTCAGCGAGGTGGCGAGCGAGCTGCACCGCTCGCTGTCTGAGTCCATCCAAGCAGCGCAGATGGCCGCGAACACCGCGGGATCCAACCGGCAGCGGCGGATTAACCTGCTCACGGCCGAACTGGAGCGGATCGACGCGCTGCGAGACGACGCCCGCGCGCTCATGATTGCCCCAGGACACCGGTCGTGAACTCGCCGACGGGGCCGGCCCCCGGCATTAGTACCGCGGTCCGGGCGGTGTTGCGCCGTGCTGCCGATGCCTACCGCGACAGCCCGGCGACGGCCACCCGGCTGCGCGACCAGATCGACCGACTCGACGAGCCGCTTCGGGTGGCGGTCGCGGGCAAGGTCAAAGCCGGTAAGTCAACATTGCTCAACGCCCTGGTTGGTGAGCAGATCGCCCCGACTGACGCCGGGGAGTGCACCCGAGTCGTCACCTGGTACCGGGACGCCGCAAGTCCACGGGTCACCCTGATTCCACTGGTGGGAGCACCCCGGCAGCTGCCGCTGACCCGGGCCGATGGTCGGTTGGAGTTCGACCTGCGGGGTCACGCGCCCGAGGACGTCGAGCGGTTAGTCGTCGACTGGCCCTCCCGCAGCCTGCGGGCCACAACACTGATCGACACCCCGGGTGTCGCGTCGCTGTCGACACACCTCTCGGCTCGCGCCATCGCACTGCTTGCGCCTGAGGACCGGCCCTCCGACGCGGACGCCGTCATCTACCTCATGCGTCATCTGCACGCCACTGACGTGCGGTTTCTCGAGTCATTTTATGACCAGGCCGAGGCTTCCGCCGCAGTCGTCAATACGGTCGCGGTGCTTTCCCGAGCCGACGAAATCGGTGCCGGCAGGCTCGATGCGATGGTCTCAGCGCGCCAAGTCGCCCGACGCTACCGCACCGAGCCTAAGGTGCACCAGTTGTGCCAGACCGTGGTAGCGGTGGCTGGCCTGCTCGCGCAAACTGCCCGAACGCTGCGGCAGGCAGAGTTCAGCGCGCTGCGCGAACTGGCGCAGGCGTCCCGAGCTGAGCTGGATTCCCTCCTCCTCTCGGCCGACCGGTTCGCTGCGGCGCAGGCGCACCCGACCTTGCCGGCGCAGACCCGTAGCGCGCTAGTAGAGCGGTTCGGGTTATTCGGGCTGCGGCTGGCGACCACGCTGATCCGTCAAGGGCACCGCGAACCGGCCGGACTCGCCGCGGAGCTGGTGCGGCGCAGTGGTCTGGACGAACTGCGCACTGTGCTGGCCACCCAGTTCACCGAACGCCGCGACGTGCTCAAGGCTCGCTCAGCGCTGCTCCTTGTGGAGCGCACCTTGCGGGAGCAACCTCGCCCCGAGACCCACCAGCTGGCCGGTGACATTGAACGGATCCTGGCCGGCGCGCACGAGTTCCGCGAGCTGCGGTTGCTCGCGGAACTGCGCGCTCCTGATGTGGCGCTGCCACCCGAGGCCCGGTCCGATGCGGAACGGTTGCTCGGTGGGCACGGCGCCGCGATACCCAACCGACTCAGCCTGGAACCCGACGCGGATCCCGCCGTGCTCCGTGCGGCCGTGATCGCCGCGCTGACCCGCTGGCAGCGGCGCGCCGAGAGTCCGCTGTCTGATCGTGCGGCAAGCGACCGGGCGCGAGTGGTGGTGCGCAGCTGTGAGGGCATGCTCGCGCGACTGTCCCACGAACAGGGCGAAGCTGGCTAATTCAGCTGGCCACGGATCGCACCCTTGTCGAAGACCGTCGAGTGGACGTTGAGGTAGTAGTCCGCTGGATGGTTGATTACAGCGGCGATCCTATCTCGGGGGGTAGGGACGCAACCCGAGGCCGTGCTTTGCGCGCCGGGAAAGCTCTGGTTGTTGAAGAAATCGATCCAATGCGGACCCTCGCTGCCACGGGCGGCAGCGTGCAAGTGCAGGGCGGTAACATCACCAGAAAGCCGGGTCCAGGTAATGTTGAAACAGACCTGCTCTTTTTGCGGGTTGAAGTCGAGCGTAGCCGAGCCCTGCCCGTCAGGGTCGCCGCCCTCGGGAACCGCCTGGCCAGTCAACTGGATGGAGAAATGACCAGTCCCGGCCTGATACATCGGGCCGGCCTCGTGCGCCGCCGCCGAGGTCGGCCCAACGAGAACGAGGATCGATGAGACGGACGCCAGACAGGCTGCAACCCTCCCCGTTACCCGAGTTCCTTTGGTGTACCGCATCATGAAACCTTTCATCATATACCTTTATGTATGGTATGCATGGTCTTCACGCATGGCGGGAGAACAGGTTGCGCTCCGTCTCCCGCCATGCAAGCACTAACCCAGCTGGCCGCGAACCGCGCCGGCTTGGTACGCGGTGGTGCGGAGCGTGAGGTAGTAGTAGGAGGGATCGTTGATGATGGCGAAGATCCTCGATCGGTCACTAAAGACGCAGCTCCTGAGCGTGCGTCGGTCCCCGTCGAAACGCTCGTTGTTGAAGAAGCTGATCAAACGTGGGCCGTCGCTGAAACGAGGAGAGGCGCGCAGTTCGAAATCCGTCACCTCACCCTGGAGCCTGCTCCAAGTGATGACGTAGCAAACTCTCTCGTTTTCTGGGTCAAGATCAAGAAGAGCGAAGCCCCGCCCTCCGGGGTCTCCACCATAACGGGCCTCGCCACCGGTCAAATACACGGAGAACTGGTCGTGGCCGTAATCATGAACCGTAGCGACTCTCTCCGCCGCCGAGGCGGGCCCAGCGAGGACCAGCATCGACAAGACGGATGCCAAGGAGGCGACGATCCGCCCCATGGTTCGGACAGTTTTGCTGCGCTGCATTGTGGGACCTTCCTTGCCCTTGCCGACCATCCTCGCCAGCCCTTCTCACAACGAAATTTCCGGGCAGCCAGGCGACCGTTGAGACGGCTGCTATAGCTGTTTGGTCCCCGACCGACGACAGCATAGCCCAAGCTGAAATCCGGCGTGAATGGACGATCCCGGTCTTCTCTGCTGGCCCTCCGTGCACGCATTGCCGGCAACTCGGGAGAGATGGGAGCAGATAATACGAAATTAATTATCCGATAGGGGTGTAACTGTGGACATCTTGTTACTGTCGGTAATGGCGGTGAATCCTGCCCCCGCCGAGCGACTGGCCGTCGCCGCGCGGGCGGTGCCGGGGTTGCTCGAGCCGTTTCTTGCAGTAGCACGTGCGGACACCGCGTAGGCACTAGGCTCGGAGGCGTGAACGACCGTCTGGTGTGGATTGACTGTGAGATGACAGGGCTGGACGCCGGCAAGGACGCGCTGATCGAGATTGCCGCGCTGGTCACCGACGGGCAGCTGCGAGTGCTCGGCGAGGGCGTCGACGTGGTGATCCATGCCGACGATGCCGCGCTGGACTCGATGCCTGAAGTGGTGCGGGAGATGCACGCGCGCTCCGGCCTGACCGAGGCGGTGCGGCGGTCCACCGTGAGCCTTGCCGAGGCGCAGCGGCAGGTGCTGGCCTATGTCCGGACCTGGGTACCTGAGGGCCGCTCGGCGCCGCTGGCCGGCAATTCGGTGGCCACCGACCGGGCGTTCCTAGCCCGCGACATGGCCGAACTCGACGAGTACCTGCATTACCGGATGGTTGACGTGTCATCTATCAAAGAGCTGTGCCGGCGCTGGTACCCGCGGGTCTACTACGCGCAGCCAGCCAAGGGCCTGGCACACCGAGCACTGGCCGACATCACCGAGTCCATCCGCGAGTTGGCGTACTACCGGAGCACCGTGTTCGTGCCCGAACCAGGCCCCAGCTCTGAGGAAGCGCACGCGGCGGCCCAGGCGGTCACCGAAGGGGTGCCCACGCGGTGACCCCGAGCGCCGCCCCCGCTACCATGGTCCGCAGCGCTGTTGGTGCAGTCGCATGGTGGGTGTAGCTCAGTTGGTAGAGCACCTGGTTGTGGTCCAGGATGCCGCGGGTTCGAGTCCCGTCACTCACCCCACGTTTTTCGGCCTGCCCTAGATCCTTGGTCTCTAGCTGGTTGACAGGACAGCCTTGCGGTGGCTATCTGTTGCCCGACACCCACTCGCCCCACGGGACCTGCCAGTCCCCGAAGCCGTCCCATGGCTTGAGCTCTGGTCCGCCAGTGTTGATGTTGGTGACGACGTCGCCCTTCTTCACGTTATCGAAAAACCACTTCGCGTTGTCCGGCGAGAGATTGATGCAGCCGTGGCTGACGTTGCTGTTGCCCTGCTGGGCGACTGACCACGGCGCGGAGTGCACGAACTCACCACTGTTGGAGATGCGGGTGGCCCATTGAACCTTGGCGATGTACCCGCCGGCATCGAGGGCGAGGCCAAATGTGGTCGAGTCCATGACCTTGGTGACGTTGCGATCGGTGACCACGTGCACGCCATTGGCACTGGGGGTGTTCGGTTTGCCCATGGAGATCGGCATCGTGCGCACTACCCGACCGTTGATCTCGACGGTCATCTGATGGGTCGCCCCGTCAGCCCGGGCGATGACGGCGTCACCGATCGTGAAGTGCGACGTCCGGTCCTCCTCGCCGTACACCCCGTTGCCGAAATGCTTGCCATAGTCGTGGATGTCCACACTGACCTGGGTCCCCGGCTCCCAGAACTGCTGAGGGCGCCAGTGCACTTCCCTGCGGGAAAACCAGTAGAAAGCGCCGTCGACGTGCGGGCTCGTGGTCACAGTAATCGCATTCTCGGCTGCCTGCTTGTCCGCGATTGGCTCATCAAAATACAGAGAGACCGGCTGGCCTACGCCGACCGTCTCCCCGTTGAGCGGGTTGATGGACGGATAGGTGAGGGTCCGCGGCTCGATGGTGGTGAACGTGGACATCACACTCACCGGCCGGTTGTCGTCGCCGACCGCGCTGGCATTGAGCGTGTAGACCTTGCTATAGCCCAGTTGCGTGGCGGTCTTCCAGCTCGTGCCGTCAGGCTCAGGGTGGCCGAGCACCGGAACTCCCTGCGAATTGGTCAAGGACACCTGGCCGAGCTTGCCCTTCGCGACGGTGACCGTGATGGGCGCCAGCGGTGAGACGCCGACCGCGTGATCCGGCGGATCGCTGCTGATGGTCGCGACCGGCGGAGGCAGCGCCGGGATGCTCATGTGCCCCACAGGACTCGGCGCACTGGTGTGGCCCACGTTACACCCCGCCAACAGCACGCCGAGCACGACCACGACGCCACGCCTGAAGAGTCCTGACCCTGTGTTCCGACCTCCGGTCGCCGAACACGCCCTACTCACCCGCACGAGCACCATCCAATTCCGCGATCTACAACAAAAGGTTGCGCCTGCCGCCCCGGACCGAACAGACTTCAACATGCTTGGTTAGCTGGACACGTGTGTACCGACGCATGGCGACGTTGCCCGGTTGCTCGTAGGCGGGTTCGGACCGACCGGGACCAACGTGCTAGCGTCCTCCCCGTCAGCCCGAGCCCGATCAACCCGAGCAAGGGGCCGACACCGGCGCCGCTAGCTCAACTGGCAGAGCAGCTGACTCTTAATCAGCGGGTTCGGGGTTCGAGTCCCTGGCGGCGCACCATCCCCTACCTGCGAGAAAACGGTTCTCTGAGATGACGACGAGTGATCCTTTGGATCCGATGCTAGGGAATTGCTAGGCAGTAGGCTGGCTCCGGTGACGGGTTACCAGTGCTGCGGTGGCTTCGGCAGCGTGTGCGCCGACGGTGGGTAGCAGGTGGCAGTAAGTATCTGCGGTGATCGTGTAGGTGGAGTGGCCGAGTCGCTTGGATACGATCGCGATGTCGACGCCCGCGGCGAGCTGAAGTGATACGGCGAGGTGCCGGAGGTCGTGAAACCGGCAGCGGGGTAGCCGAGCCGCAGCGGTGAGACACTGGAACCGATGGGTGAGGTAGGCGGGGTGCCAGTGCTGCCCGTCAACCCTGGTGAACACGTAGCCGGAGCCCACCACGCATGCCTTGGCGCACTCGGCTTCCTGGCGAGACCGCCAGATCCGTAGTACCTCGACGGTGCCTCCGTCGAGGTCCACCCGCCGGTCCTCACCGCTGCGGGTCTTGGGCCTGCTGACCACGAGCTGTGAGCCTGCATCCGCAATCTGGCGTCTCACAACCAGCACACGGTTGTCAAGGTCGACGTCTTCCCAACGCAGCCCGCAGAGCTCCCCCCGGCGCAACCCGATGTGCCCGGCGAGGTGGAACAGCGCGGCCATCCGGTCCTGTGTCTGGTCAAGGTGGTCGAGGAACGTGCCGTAGATCTCCGGCGGCCACGGTCTGATCTTCGCTTGGCGTGAGCGGGGTACCTCGGCCTGTTTGGCTGGGTTGCTCGGGATCTCCCCGGCCCGCACTGCGGCGTTCAGAGCAGCATGAAGGGTGGCGTGCAGCCGGATCAGTGAACTCGGTCCAAGGTCTCGCGGTCGTCTTGATGGTGCGGTGGAGTTGGCGGCCTTGGTCGACTGTTCCGTTGCCGCGAGCATCTGGTGCTCGAAGCGGGCTATCGCAGCATCCCGCTCCGAACGGATCTGAGCGTACATGCGCGTCACGTCCCAACCGCGCAGCCGGCAGAGCCGCAGCCCACCGAGCTGCGGCAGCAGGTAGGCGTCCAGGTGCTGGCGGTAGCAGCGCGCCGTCGTCGGTCGCAGCGTGCCCGCCATGAGCTTCGCCGCGTACCAAGACTCCAACCACTGCCCCACCGTCATCGTCGGATGCTGTGGCCACCGGTCGGCGCGGTGCTGCGCCACGACCTTGGACCGCGCCGTTGCCGCGTCGGCCGCGGTGATGAACCCGCCGCGGGTAGCCTGGCGCCGTCGGCCGTCGGCGCCACGGCCCAGCTCGACGTGAAAGCTGAACCGGTGCCGCCGACACCGCGCACCACATGACCGCTGACAACGTTGGAAGACTCCGCCGAATCTCGTACGACGCACTTTTTCCCACTCACCTTCCCGATCAAGGCACTGTGAGGAATGAGCGAGGGAGCGCGCATCAAGACAACCGCAACGCCCCGCCATCCCCGCGCTACCAAGTACTATGGGTCGCGTTTCGCAAGCCGATGCCTCCGATCAGAGCACCGACACTGCCCAAGCGGTACGAGACCATCCGTGAACGCTGGTGCCGCTGATATGTTCCAAGCGGTCCCGGCCGAACCCCGTTGCCGTTCATCCACAACGCTGGCCGGGAGCGGAGCCTCGCGGTGGTCGTGTGCCTTCTGTAACCAAGCAAGCTGCGCTCGAGGGCCCTTCAGCGCCAACGATGACCCGTCCATCGGGACGTGAGTCAGCGGCGTCGATCCTGGCTCCACGGCCGAACCCTAAGCTGTGCGCGGCGTGCAAGGTCTCACTGCTTGATCCGATCATGACCCCACAGGTATAGCGTGAGCTATACTCTTGGCACATGGAGCGACAGGATGCCGTGGGAGATCTTCCTCACCGACGAGGTCAACGGATGGCTCGACGACCTGGCAACGGCCGACGACGACAGCTACCGACAGGTCGTCTATGCCATTGAGGCGCTGGCCGACGTCGGCCCGAACCTCGGGCGGCCATTGGTCGACCGCATCAAGGGCTCAGCCATCCACAACCTCAAAGAACTCCGCCCCGGATCCGCGGGCGCCACCGAGGTGCGGGTCTTGTTCGTCTTCGACCCGTGGCGCAGCGCGATCCTGCTGGTCGCCGGTGACAAGGCGAGCAACTGGTCAGGCTGGTACCGCCACGCCATCCCACGCGCGGAACAACTCTATGAGACCTACCTGAAAGAACGAGCCGCCGAACAGGAGCCACCACCATGAGCACCGTGCGCTGGTCCGACATCCGCGACAAGCACATCGAGGCGATCGGCCGCGAGGACGTCGAGCGCGGCACGTCCCGGCTCATCTCCCAAGTCCGCGCACACCGACTCGCTGACATGCGCAAGCGGCGCGGCCTGACCCAGCGCGAAGTCGCCCAGGCAATGGGGGTAACCGTCGGACGGGTCAGCCAAATCGAGAACGGCGAACTCTCCGGCATCGACGTCCTCGACCGCTACGTCACCGCCCTCGGAGGCCTCCTCGAAGTCGTCGCCAACTTCGGCGACGAACAGTTCAAGGTCGGCTGAGCGCAGGCGTTGAGGAAAACGAAGATGCTCACCACGTTAGAGATGGCACGCGCCGAGTTCGGCTTCTACGCCGCCCACATTGCACTGTATAACGGTGAAGCCGAACCCCTGCACGGACATACCTTCCAGGTCACCTTGCGCGTGTCCGGCGAGCCCGATGCCAGCGGAATGGTTGCCCAGTTCAGCGAGATCAAGCCCGTAGTGCGAGACGCCGTCGCGCCGCTGCGACGTCGCACCCTGGTGCCCGGACAGGCACCGGAGCTGCGGATCACGCCGAAGGACGACTCCCTGTCGATCACCTGCGGCCGCAAGCGGTACCTGCTGCCCGCCGAGGACGTGACCGTGTTGCCACTGGTCAACACCACCCTTGCGGCCATGGCCGGCTACCTGCTCAGTCACGTGCTGCCACAGCTACAGAGGGCCGGACTGGTGGCTGCAGAATTCGAAATTTTCGAGCTTCCGGGCACCTCGGCCACTGCCCGTGCCGACCTCGACTGAGCTGGTGATCATCAAGAGCCACACCGCGCTGTTGGATGTGGTGGATCTTGTCCATTAGACTGTCCATTAACTCCAGTCCTCCGGGCGCTTCTGGCGTCTCGGCGGCGGAACCAGGGAGAGCAAAGTGCCAGGTAGTGCTACTTCTATTGGGTGAACTTGCGACTCTTAATCAGCGGGTTCGGGGTTCGAGTCCCTGGCGGCGCACCACCTCTCACCAGAGTAAATGAACAGAAGAAGATCTTTCTTGTGGATCTTTGTCCATCGGACTGTCTATTATCGCGCTGTACGCCGCCGTTATGGCACGCAGGAAGCAGCTTCCGAAGGATCCGACCGGCATCCGCCAGCGGGGCGGCGCCTACTAGATCCGCGCTCCGCCGGGGACGACCCGGTGACCGGTCGGCAGCTCATGCTCAGCGGCTCGGCCGAGACCAAGGACGCGGCGGTGTTGATTCGCGATCAGTTGCGCGCGCAACTGCGGGACAAGTCGAGGAGACGACCCACACGAGCTACCGGCCGCTGATCGACGGCTTCATCCGCCCAGTGCTTGGCGACACTCCCCTGGCTCAGCTGTGCCGGCAGGACCACTGGCTGACCTTCATTACCGGCGCCCGCCGCGGCGAGCTAGTCGGACTCGCGTGGGAACACGTCGATCTGATCTCAGGGCTACTGCGACCCAGATGTCATCAGCCACCGGTACGCAAAGATGACCACCGATCTCGACATCGACACCCACCTCCATGCACTGCGCCACTACAGCGCAACCGAGTTGCTCGGCGGCGGGGCAACCACACTCAAGGGCTACGCCGCCTGGGTCGCCGGTGCCGACATGGAGTGCGGTCTCGGCGCAGACAAACGGTGGGTCGAGTCGGACAAGTGCGTCGGTGAGGACGGTAATGGTATCGAAGGGGCCGAACCGGACAAGCGCGTAGCCGCCCAGCGGGCGAGGTGCACGATGTCGTGAGTTCCTCGGTCCCGAGTTCGTAGCGGTCGCGAAGGGTGGTCTAGACAAACGCGTGCCCTGCACTAATCACTCTCGCGCAGCGGAACTGTGTGAGACCGCGCATCGGCCGCAGTCGGGACGTCAACCGTCCGTGATCAGCGTCGATGGAGTTGTTCGCATAGTGCTCGGCGACATGGCAGGCGGCGGGCACCAGCTCATTGAGTATCCGCAGGTAGGCGGCCGCGCGGTCGGTGGTGACCTCGGTCGGGGACGGTCCGTGCTCGAGTGCGTGGGTGAAGAATCGGCGGGTGGCCGACAGATCCCGCTTCACCGACACCAGCACATCGATGACTTGCCCGAACTGGTCGATTGTACGGTACACGCAATGCCACCGACCGGCGATCTTGACGTAGGTTTCGTCGACGAACCAGCGACCACCGGGCGCATGTCGGCACGGTCGTGCCGCGTCGATCAGCAACGGGGTAAACCGCTGCACCCAGCGATAGATCGTGACGTGGTCTACCTCGATGCCGCGCTCGGCGAGCAGCTCTTCCACGTCGCGGTAGGACAGCCCGTAGCGCAGGTACCAACGCACTGCCGCACGATGACCTCACGGGGGAAGACGGTGGCGACGGCGCATCAGCTCAGCCTGCCTGACTTCGCCCTCCGTCAACGCAACAGCCACCAACAGTGCCCTCCGTGGACCCCGACGCGGTTTCGCAGTCATCGTGATTGACAGACGGTCCGCAGTGGACAGCGGCGGGCACAATCTTGTAAAGTTCGGGCACCCGTGCCGGGGTGGATCTGGTCTGTGATCGCTTGTTACCGAGTGCGGCCGGTCACGTCAACGGTGCACCCCGACACGCTACCGCAAGCCATCGGTGGATTTGCTTACAAACGTCAGCGATCGTCGTTCGTGGCGTAACGCTGCCATCAAAAGCCGATCAGTTCCTTTCCCGAAATAGTCGGGGACTACGCATCTGACGGAAAACCCAAGTTGACGATAGAGGCTTATTGCCCTAAAATTGTCTGGTTCAACAGTGAGGAGGACTTCGCCGACTCCCCCTTGATCAAGTAGTTTGACTATCTTCTTAACCAAAGCGGCACCAATCCCAGTACGGCGCGTGCTTTTGCTAACCGCGAGAGCTAAAATCCATCCCACGGCTCCCTTTACGGTCACCGCGCCAATCGCATACCCAAGAATTTCATAGTCGTTCTCCGCTACTTGAAATAGGTCTTGCTCTATATCGAGAAACTGTCGCAGCACTACGGCCGAGTAACAATCTTGGCCGAAAGATTCTCGGTCAACAAGTGAGACGGCGTTCAAGTCGGCCACTTCCGCCGGCCTGATGCGGAAGTTGGCTGCGACGCCTGAGTCCTGCGCTATCTTTTCCATCTAGTTCAGGTCCACAGCCTTTCACGCTTTATCGTCTGTGTCTCTCGCTGCATGGGCGAGCACCGGACTCCGTCGGTGTGAGAAATGATCGTATAGTGCTGTTTGGGTGGTTTAGCGACAACACGCCGGATTGATACGCCTACCGGCGAATCGGATACGGTCTCCGTAGATGATCAAGAGTCCTAAGCTGTTGATCGTCCAGAGGGGCCGTTCCCGTGCTGTCATCTTGCCTTGCCACGCCTGTTGCCGGCCAGTCAATTCACCGATGACGTCACCGGAGACCTCTCAAGGGATCCCCCTGCTGTTCGCGCATGAGGCGGGGCGCTGGCCGAGTATTTGGATGAGTTTGTTGATTATCGTTCGAGGCAGGGGCTGCGCTACGGGCTGGGTTGTCCGCTGGCTGTGGTGGTGGCCGCGAGGGCGTGCGCTGGGCATGACGAGGTGGCCGCGCAGGCTCAGTGGACTGCGGACGCGCCGGGGTGGGTGCTGAGTGCGCTGGGGGCCAAGCCTGATCTGTTGACCGGGGTGATCACCACACCCAGTGAGGCCACTCCGCGCCGGGCGCTGGCTACGGTCGACGCTGCTGAGCGGCGACGACTGATCGCTGATTGAGTCCAGATCACCAGGACGAGCGACAGCGACGGTCGGTGGTTGGCCGGGGTGGCCACGCTGGGCGACCATCCTCACCCAGCGTCAAATTCGCGATAAGGGCCGTGAAATCTGCGAGCGCGCCGCGCTGGTGGCTGAGCTGGACCTGGTGGGCAAGGTCGGCATAAAACGCCTTGCGCACCCAGCGGACCACCGCCGAGCACCTGGTGTCGGTGACAAGCGCGGATGACGTCCTGACGATCAAGGCGAATCAGCCCGGTTTGCCTGCTGCGGGGCACCACGCGCTGTCCGGCGCGGCCGCCGAGCTCGCCCAAGTACAGTGAGCACGCAGGAGGACACGGCCGCACCGAAGAGCGCATCGTGCACACCACGGCGGTGAGCGCCCAGGTGCCGATCAACTTTCCCTATGCCGCCCAGGGTTTCCACGTGATCCGCTACGTCGGTGGCCTTGACGGAGAGCATCGTTCCAAACAGGTCGACATACTGCATCACCAGTCTCACCTCCACCGAGGCCAGCGCCCAAGGCCTCGCCCACCTGCTGCGCGAACACTGGGGCGCATTGAGGACAAGACCCACTGGGTCGCGACACCACCTTCAACGAGGACGCATCCACCCTGCGTATCAGCACCGCACCGATGGTGATTATCCGCGACACCCGACATCGCGGCGTTTCGGCTCGTCGGTTGGGACAACCTCAAACAAGCCCGCCGTCACTTCTCACACGCTGTCAGGCGATGCGTCAACCTCATCACCGAGCCCATTATAACGGTCAAATTCCCAACGTGACGGTACCCTGTGGGCGAGCAGCATCAAGCGGTCGTACAGCCGATGCAGAGCTCTCAGCTGGGCCACGCTCATCGTCACGATACCTCGTGCTTCATCTGGCGACACAGAGACATCAATTAGCGCTACTCGATCATCGAAGATAATGAATCCGTCTCCAATTTCTCGGAGAAGTGTTGCGTCGTGCTTTTCCAAGTCGTCCTGCCACACGATGTGTGCTAGGAGTCGGGTGGGTCCGCTTACATGCTCGTAGATCACGACTTGATTGACTGGCCGAGCGAAACGGGCTCGCGTCGTGACAAATATTCGATGAATTGTCGCCCAGTGATGGGCAGCGACAATATTTGCATCGAGAAATTTTCGTTCAGCTGGGGATGTTATCCACTCGGCTTCCATCATTGTGCTTACCGCTCGGATCATCGCATTTCGTGGCGAGTTTTCGAGCATCCGATTAAGCCAGATGTAGTACTCGCTGCCACTAATTTCGCTCGAAACCTTGTCTTGCGCAAGCTTCGCCAAAACCTCGCTGCATTCCTCGATGGCGTCTTCTTTGAGAGGAACGAGCTCCGGCTCAAGAATGGATACGTACAGCCGCAAGAGTTCACGTATTGGCTCAACCGTTGCCTGCTGGCTCAGATCTACCAGATCACCGATTTTATTGACCCGGTCGAACTCTCGACGCAACCGCACTGTTTGCGTTATGTTCGCGACTGTCAGCAAGGCTCCAAAAATTGCCGTCAGTTCAGCCAGATCTTTTCTGTCAAGAGGAAAATAGAGGATGAGGGTAACCGCGATTGTGGCTAGTGGTTCAAGCAGAAGCCACCTAGGGTGCTCACGTTTGGCGCCCGCCATGAACACGTCCCTTCTCTGGCATCGATTTCAGGCTATCGGTTCTCGACACCGGCGGCCATAGCTGCGCGGTGGACGGTGGACGGTACGGGCAATCCCGAAGGCGGCGCTCGCTGTCTGCTACGAGTCGGGACGGGAGCCCGTCCCAGGCGAGGTTCCCTGTCCTCATCCGTCCTGAGCATCTCTGCCACCACACATTCCGCTTCGATCAACTCTTCGTAGGCAGTGTTGACACCTTCCGTTACCGGCGAGGGTGCGAGACGTCACGGACCGCTGGCTCCCGGCAGCCTCCGATCTGACGATCTCCCCTGCGCCGCGCCCGTTGCGTTACCCGCCACCTACCGCGACACGCTGATCAAGCGGTGACACCTTCGAATTCGCCCAGCAAAATACAGTGGGGAAAAACGTGTTAGTTCCTGAGGTTGAACAGTTGGTGAAGGAGGCGACATTCGAACCAAAAATTAATTAGATACATCCACAAAGGAGAATGACAAGCGTTCTACTTTCCAAGGACGATCGATCCGCAATAGATCCCCAACACCTGATGCGATGGATAGCTCGACGATAAAAAATTCAGCCACACTAGCTCGAACTCAGCGATCGGTTTAGCCCGCCCACAGGCCAACTCAACAGCGCGCCGACGGAACTCAGCAGGGGTGAGGAGGCGGCACGGCAGCATGCTTCTTGGTGGCCGCGAGGCCCCATTAGGTCGGGTGTCCGTGCTGCGGGGGAAGCTCCCCCCGACTTCCTTGGTGCGTCGTCCGTGTGGCGTTGTGGTGGCGATCGGTGGACGTTGCGCTGATGTCACACTATTGGCAGGATTATTTTCAGCTCGTTGCACAGGACGCGCGAGCAGGAGGCCCGGTGCCGCGCTTCGCCACTGCGGGGATTCCGTGCGAGGGGGCAGATGCATTCTGCTGAGAAAGTGTTCCGCGGAATCGTGCGAGTCCGCAGCCCCAACGGTGATGCGCGGGTGTGGCTCACCGTGCATGGGGTGTGGAAAACCACCGTGTCCATGGTCGGTTCCGAGGTGACTCAGCTCTGCAAGTTACTGATCAAAGCACAGCAGGCGGGCGCGCGACGATCCGCCCTTTGTCCCTGCGTCGCCCCGTTCGGTTCTCGGTCCGGTCGTTTCGAGCCGTTCTGTGACGAGTGTGACGGGTTGCCCATCGCTGTGACGGGTTCAAGCTGGGTCCCATCGGGCTCCGGGTCCTCGCGCAGGGCCTGTTTGATGGCGGCGTGGATGTCGGTGAGGAGGTAGCCGCGGGCTTGTCGGCTGGTGCCGGCCTCACCGACCACCCGACCAGGGCGGGGTCGGCAACCGAGCTCGCCCATCGGCTGGCCGAACGCGGTCGGTTCCACGTCGAGTGCGTCGGCAAGGTCAGCGGTAGGCACGACCTCGCGCCGGTTGTCCTTGAGATCAGTGCCAAGGTAGGCGACGACCGGGGCGAGGGGCTCCGGCAGTTCCCGTGCGGACGGTGCCTCCTCGGTGGTGGGGTTTCCGGTGATGACGTCGGCCACGATGGCCGGGTCGAGCACAGGGGTGGATCCGGTACCGATGGCGTGGCCGGTCAGCGTGCTAGTCGCCGTGCGGAGCGCCCGGCCGCGTTCGCCCAGTGTGGTCCAGTCGTTGTTGGGCATGTAGTCGGTGCGGACCATCATCGCGAGCACATCCGGGCCGGTTGTGTTGTGGTGTCGCCGTCGGGGCGGAGGATGCCAAGTGGCTGTCGCGCCAGTCCATGACCCGTAACGCGAACCGGGACCCGAGTACGGTGCGCAGTGCGGAGGGGATGGTTTTGGTGTCGGGTCGTTGGGCCCCGCTCCCCCGGCGCTGGTACCGGGAGGCGAGGCGGACGAGCTGGCCTGTAAGCCGGTGAAGCGAAGGTCAGTGCCAGCGCCTCGAACAACATCGTGAACCCCGATCCCGGACGGGCCCGGGACACACTGACCTGCCGCACCCCGTGCTTGGGCCACCGCACCCGGGGCAGCCGGGCATCACCGACGGTGATAGTCAACGAGACTGAAGCCCACCGGCCAACCCGCCACGCCGGGGCCAGATCCACTTGTTACAGCGAGGAGCCTAGTGCCGACTCCTGTGCAGGGACGAGCCATGGGTTCATCCATTAGTCGTTGATCTTCGATAATCTGCCGGGCAAGTCCGTCGTGACATATTCTGTGGAGGAGTCCTTCTTTACTGCGTGAAGGTGGTAACCGGTGAAGAGGTGACCGTCCCACCCGAGCGATTCATCAGATCTCAGCGGCGGATGGTGATCCCTATAGCGTCCGATCTCCACCTGCTCGACCACAGATGCATGACGCGCACCCTCCATTGTGTCACTGCCGGATAACCACTCGTACCATCCCATTGGTGTTCCTCTCCAGCCTTTAGCGCAGCGCCGCGCGCATGAATACCCCCATGCAGCCAGCGCTCGCGTTCGGCGCGAGCCACCGAGCCCTCAGGGCGCCGGGGCATGTGCACGGGCACGTGCCCGTGCACATGCCCTCGATAGTAACCCCAGGTGCGCGATTACGTCACCTTTTTGACTGGTTACGATGCGCGCAGACACGGATAGTGATCAAATACGAGACTTAGCGACACTATAGGGGCGGCGATGCAGTGGGTCATGCGACCACAGGGCCGCTGTCGTCGATGCGTCCGGCGGTGACGCAGGTGACGCACACTCAGCACGTCGGTTGCGTCGACTGGGAGCAGCTGGCCTGGGAGCAGCTGGCACAGCGCCATCGGCACCGAGATGTTCCGTGCTGGCACAGCGGGGACAGGTGACGGTCATTGAGCGCTACGGCTGCTCGGGAATCGGGCCGGTCCCGCGCGACGATCCACGACGGACTTCTGCGACTCATCGACTGCACGCGTGCCGCGCAGGACCGTGCCGCCGCCCGCCTCAATGCCGAGGCGCGGTAGACTCAGCTCGGTCACGACCGTGCTGCGCTCAGGGTGCCCGAGGTGCCGGCTTGTCCGGCCGCAGGCGCACCAAGCATGCCAGCCAGTGGCCAGCGGGTAGATATTCGGCCAGGGGCGAGTGGTGGCGGTGGTCAAGACCCCGGGTCGGTGGTGCTACGCCGGTTCGGGGCCGTCTTGTGTCGGCGACAGAGGGAGCATGGAGGGGCTCGGGCGTGAGGACCGCGTGACAACGCACGGACCGGAACGGCCCGATCGAATGCGACTGGAAGCGACAGGGAATCAATTCCCTGACCTGCAAGAATGGCGATCTGCGACATTACTTGCCACCGCCCGACACGTATTCAATGGGTCTCTTAATCAGCGGGTTCGGGGTTCGAGTCCCTGGCGGTGCACCACCTCTCACCAGGCCGTCTTCTCTTGCGGTCCACACATAGTGGCGCGGGGTACACCCACGACGGGTGCACTTGATGATGGGGTCATGTTGCGAGGTAGCGCTCCAGCGCCTCGCGGGCGACCTCGGATACCGACCGCCCTTCGGCACGTGCGCGTTCCTCGGCCCGGCGGCGAGTCTGCTCCAGCACTCGGAAGGACACCTGCGGTGAGTAGCCAACGGCGGGGGAGTCGTCACCCAGTGGGCGACGGCCCCGGCGGGCATGCACATCAGCAACGGCGCGATCGACATAGTCGGCGTCGATGCGGCGACTCTGGCTGTCGCGCACGTCGTCGCGTTCGAGCTCGATCTCGCCGTCGAGTATGCGGAACTCGTCGCCCATGGTTTCCTCCTCAGGGCGATGGGCATGACGTGGATGATCAGCCACAGGTCAGGCAGCTCGACCGCGATGATCTCCAACTCGACGCCGCGGTCGTCGGCGCCGACCCATTCGATGCGGGCGTCGAGCTCGTCAGTCGGGGGGTAGCGGGTGTAGGTGGCGGTGTGGATCACCTACAGGGCGCGGCCAATGCGGTGCTTGCGCGCCGACCGGGCGAACCTGAGGTCCCGCACCACCTCATTGTGTCAGACAAATTCTGTCTGACACAAGTCGCGTCGCAGGTGAAGTCGACGCGGACGTGACCGCCACGCTCTCCGGATCGCCGCCACGCGGTCGACGACGGGCAATCGCACCGGTATGCCGTCCCGGTGATAGTGCGCCACACCACTCGTCAGCCGTGAGAGGGAGTTCAAAAACGGCTCACCGGAAAACATCATCGCGCCTGCGATCGTGGTCGAGCAGATCTTAAATCGAGTCCTTACCCTATTAACGCACCTCGGTCCCTGAACAGAATTACTGCTTCAATCGCTGGGACCGGCACGTCGAAGTCACCCGGCCGCCCTGGCGAAGCGGTCGCTACCGCGACGCGCGTGCCCTTGCCGATGGTCTCTCCACCGCCATTCGCAACCCGCTCAGCCACACGTCCGGCGAGCTCCCTGAGAACGAGGCTCTCGAACAACTGGCCGCACATCAGCCACCATCACAGACCCGCAGCTCACAATGCACCGTGCACACCATCAGGTTAGGCTCGATCCACCATGATCATTTGGACACTCTTCGGCCACTAATCTGAACTTACTTGATCTTTGTGGGCGTGCGTGGCTGTGAGCTGCGGGTTTGATGTCGGCTGGGTCGGTGTTCGTGGCTACGTGCCGGCGAGGGTCAGGGGGATGGGAGCACCGATCAACTCGA
>JBATXM010000199.1:0-10439 GCA_049673305.1 Pseudonocardiaceae bacterium
GAAGTACCCGCAGACGGCCACGCTCGCAGCGACCGCGGCAGAACGACCCCCCAGCAGCCACGATGCCGACCACACCACCCCCCTTTCGTCGCCACCGTCACCGACACGGTCCTCACCACCCTCAGCGACCATCACCAGGAAGCCGGCCGCACCGGCCACACCCCCGGCACCCGCGACGCTCACGGTGAGCCCCCGCAAGAATCCCAGATCAAGGCCGGTGTCGCGCCCACCACTTGAAACCGCCCAGTAATGCGCACCAAGGAAGAGCGCCGCGTGCACCTCGCGGAACGCAAAGCGGTACTACAGGCGAAGCTCGCAGAAAGCGGCACTAAAAGCGCAGAGCGCAAGGCTGAGCGCCAGGATAACCTCGTGGAGCGCAAAACTAAGAACGCGGAGCGCACGATAGAACGCAAAGCGGTACTACAGGCGAAGCTCGCAGAAAGCAGACTGAATACGTACGGCCCGCAATTTGATGAACTTACAGCATGGGTCGCGGAGCACAAGGCTGGTCGGATCGCACGTTGTGGGAACGTGAACCTGTTCTCAGATCGAATCATCCGACTGCCGAGCATGTTCTCCAGCTGCATCGCAGAATCATTCCCACTCACGGGCGTATCTGCGGCGGTCGACACAGCCGGTGGCATCTACAGCAAAGGAACACTAGGTCGGAGTCTCGTATCGCTAGGCACATGGCAGAAAAAGAAAGACAACCGTGAGTCGTGGCTGATCGTAGACGGTCCGGAGTTCCAGTGGCTGATCTCGGTGGCACCTGGGATGGCGACCAGCGGTGCGCGTCAATTCGCGGCGCAGGTCACCACATTAGGACGTCGGTCCTGATCTCGGACGCGCCACCCGCTCTAAGTGTCCACAGCTACACACGGTTGGGCCGCGCATACCGTACCGATACCGAGTCGCGCATGCTCGCGGGATCGGTTTGAATCACGCGGACTACAGACAACGCAGCGGCTGGCTACCCCGGCAGCCACCAGCGCGCGACCTCCCCACAGAGCTACCGGCAAGTAACGGTCTGGGGGTATCCGACATCAGGCGCCGTGGTGAGTGCCTCCAGCACCACCACGGCGCCTGATAGCCGCGAACAGGGGCGGACGGGTCGGCCAGTAGCCCAGTCGGCGCAAATCCCCAACGGACAACCATTGCGACACGCCCCACGAAGCAACCGTGTCCTGCCAGCGTCTCAATGACCTGATCTCTCGCCATTCCCGATCGGTGTACGCCGCCGTTGAGGCGCCCCACCACACCGGCGGCTGCTCCGAGCTTGGCACGAAGTCCTCGACAACCACCGCCTCCCGCCGCAAATACTCCGGCAACGGATGGGCCTCAACGGCCGGCTTGGGTGGCTGCCTACGCCGTGCCACGCCGATCCCCCCGCCGGCAGCACACCAGCCAGGCCGGCACATCCGCTCCCGGAGCCAGCATCGGCGCGCGGCAGCGCCCCGGCCGACCCCAGCGGTCGCTGGCCAGCAACTCCGCCTCCGCAGATGACAAAGCGCCAGCGTGAGACAACCACTGCGGCCGTACGCATCGCGGCAACCACATCATCTCAACGTAGTAGCGACGTGGCGTCGGGTCGTCCGGGTCCATCCCACGGCCGAACCCAGGCAAAGCCCACTCCGCGTAAAGCCCAGCGGCAGCCCGGGAATCGCCCAACCACACAGGCGCCCCAAGCTCCCGCCACTCCTGCGGGGACCGATCAAACAGCACCGCACCCGCCGGCAGCTCTAGGGTCCTCCTACGCGCCATCCGTGCCGCCCATGACCTGCCGCAGCCGGTAAGTGCCCCGGAATCCACCGCGCCGTTGCGGACGGTGATCATCCTGGTCGGGAAGCCGCAAGATCGACAACAACCGGCCCAGGATGACCCGCTGGAGTCTGCTTTCGACCAGCGCGGGGTGTGTGCGGCCCTCCACGATTATCCCGTCGCGTACCACCGCCTTGTCCAGTTGCTCGATCCGGTCGGCGACCGTGGCGATCTGCCGGAGCACCTGCGTCTCGTGCGGCTCAAGGTCGAAACTACCCGAAATGGCCGCCCAAATCGCCTTACCGGCAGGCCCAGTGCCTCGCGGAGCCGGTATCTCAGTCATCGGCTAACCCTCCAATGTGGTAGCCAACCTGCTCAAAGAGCTCCGAGAGGGCCGACAACTCAAGTGTTTCAGGTCCCACGGAGTCAGAGCCGCAGCACCTCCCGGTGTCAGTGAGATGGTAACGGAGGGTAACCCCTGGGTACTGTGTGTGATCGTGTCTGGTCACCGGACCACCGCTTCCACCCCGGACAGTTCGTAGTGTCGTTGGCAGAGCGCGGTGACGCGCACCCGGTCACCGTCGCGGCGACGGTGGACGTGCGTGGCAATGCACCGGCACCGGCCTCGGGGCTCGTCGGGGTCGGCCGCTGTGCATTGCCACCCAGCCCGATCGATGACCCTGTTGTCCCCGGGCAGGATGTAGCCGGCGTGATCGACGCGGGGCACGGTCTCATTCCATCATGCCGCGTACCATGCTGGACAGGTGCTTGCCGACCTGTTCGGCATGGTTGGGTGTTATTTCGCCTTCGGGATTGTCTGCGTGGGTGGCGAGGCGCCGCAGATCGCCGATGCTCAGGCCTTGGAGTTCGACTGGCGGGGGGCCGACGCCGAATGCGTGTTCACGCAGAAGCTTGTGACCGATGTCGTGGAGTTCGTCGTCAATGATGGCGAGCTGGTCGAGGGCTTCGGCCCCGCCGGGTTGCTGCGCCGCCCAGGTCTTAAAGAGGCCGTCCCACGCGGGTTCCACTGGGCTGCGTCGTCCGGCGCATTCCCGGGCCAGCGCTTGGAGCAGTACCGTGTCGCCGTGCAGCTCGGCACGGTTCATTAACTTGGCCGCGTCGTCGGGTGTCTTGATCCGAGCCGCTCTATCGGCGGCGTCACGCACTGAAATGATGCGACTGTCATCCGGGCGGGTGTGACCAAAGAGACAGCGGAAGATTTCGTCACGGCCGCCGGTGACGCGGGCGGTGTCACCGGCGGCGAGCTGGGTGTTCTGGTCGATTGTTTTGACTCTAGCCCGAGCGAGCTGGGCCTGCTTTCCCGCTGTGCTCCAATTCTTCTGCCCCTGGATGTGCTCCGTTTCCTTGGCGAGTCGTTCCCGGTTCCGAGCCGCTTTGCGGCGCTCTTCTGTGTCGATTCCCTGCGGTGTGGTACCCACTGTTGCCCCTCCTAACTAAGTCCCCGCGTGTCGCGCGGTATTGGTCTACGTCGTCCCTGGAGATCAGGTAGGCGTTCCCGATGCGTTCCGCCGCGAGGTCACCCTCGGTGATGGCGCGGCGAATGGTCCGGTCGGATACGCCGGTCAGGTCGGCTACCTGTTTGGTGGTCATGTGTTTCGATAGTGGCCCGGTGTCCGCGCTCGGCGCGCGATTCTGGCCGCAGCCGGTCAGCTCCCGCCACCTGATCGCGGCCTCGGTCAGCTCGATCAGCACCCGATCGACTCGCGGATGCTCGCCACGATGGCTCTTGCGGTACTTGGCCAGTCCGCCCCGGGTGAGCAGGATCACGGCGACGTCACCGGGCACAATGGTGATCAACTGCTCGGGTGTGGTCACTGCATCCTCACCTCGATGTCGGGCCACAGGCCGCGCGGTGTTGGTGGCGGCAGTTGGTAGTGCTGGTCGTCGGTCACGGCTTTTCCTTGAGGCGGCATCGCTCGCACTGCTTGCGTCCTGGGGTGCGCAGCAGCAGCGGTTGAGTGCACGTGGCGCAGCGAGGCTCCGCGGTTTGTGGATCGGGTGCGTCATGGTCCGTCACCTCGTCATCTGCGCTGCTCAGCCCGGTGACGCTCACGGTCTGTGTGACGCTTGTGTCCGTCACACGCCCGTTGTCCGTCACTGGGGTGACCTGCTCGGATGACGGTGTGACACTTGATGACGCATCGGGGCGAGAGTCGTCCGAGGGGTCGCTGAGGTAGCGGGCGAACGCGTCGGTGAAACCGGTAAGCCGGTATCCGCGGGCCTGCCGCCGCTTCCCGCCCGGCTCGGTGACGTAGATCTGGCCGGGCGTCACTGCGTACTCGTTCAGGCGCCGGGCGAGCTTGCGTTGATCGAGGTCGAAGGCCGACCAGGGCGCGTCCTCGATGGCGCGCAGATACGTCACCAGCTCCGCGGAGGGGATCTCGGCGAGTCTGGTGGTGGTGAACGCCTCCCGGACACCGGCCAGCAGCAGCCGACCCAGCGATGCCTCGGTGTCGGCTTGCTCCGCCTCGGCGGTCATCGCCGTGCACGCCCTCCGGGCTCGCGCCGGCCAGCTACCGCCCGCGGCGTCGGCGACCGCCACCAGCGGTTCCCAGGTGTCGGCCGCGCGGTCATCCACTGGCAGGCGCGGCTCGGCGACCCTCAGCGCGTCGAGGGCGGTACCGGCCCACTCGGCGAAGTCGTCGCCCAGTGCCCGCAGCCGTGGCTTGTCGCGGTGCAGCCGGAACTTCGCGACAGTGCGACCAGTCGGACGGCGTTGCATTCGCACGTTGATCGCGCGGTCGGTGATGGTGTCGGGCAAACCACCGATCGCGGCCAGCGCCACCATCGCGAACGTGGGGAACTGCTCCACCTTGGACATCGGCCCGACGCAGCGGCGGGCGTCGCGACCGCGCTGGAACCCGGCGTTGAGCATCGCACGCAGGTCCTCGTTCTGTTCGGCAGCGCGCTTAGACCCGAACTTGGCATCGGCTTCATCGATGAGCACCGTGGGCGGGGCGTCCCGGCCGATGCTGCGCACCAGTGCGGCCGGGGTGGTGTCCGCGGTGGCGATCGGGTCATGGCAGGTCGCCTCGATCACGTCGAGCAGCCGGGATTTCCCGCACCGCTTTTCCGGTGAGGTGATCGCCAATCGGGGCGCGAACTCAAACGCGGCCACCGCGTGCGTGGTCGCGATCCACAGACACACCGCGTCCGCAGCGTGCGCGGTGGGCAGCACCACGAAGCTGGTCAGCTCGGCATGCAGCCGGTCCAGCAGTTCGGCGCCGGTCGGTGGTGTCTCGGGATGGATGGCATCGGCAAAATCGGGAACCGTCATACCGCACCGACCTGCGAGCTGCGAACCGCAGACTGAATGGTCTGGCGGGCCTCGGATTCGGATAGCCCGGCATTCATCGCGGCGGCCAACAGTTCAGCCAACAGCGCAGGGGGGCTGCCGCGTTCATGGGCTCGGCAGGCCGCCCAGTACAGGATCTGGTTACGACTACCTTCGGGCGCGTTGGCCACGGTCCGGATCAGCCCAGCGTCCCGGTCACCACCGTCGGCGCTCCGGGAGCGGTGCACCGGCAACGACGGCGGGGCGAGCAGGCGCCGCACCCAGCGCGGAGCCCGGGCCGGGGGCATGACCACCTGCCACTCGTACCGCCCTCCGCTGGCATGCAGGGATGGCGGGGCGACGACATAGCCCCGCACGGTCTTGACGTCCACCCCACGGCACAGCTGCCCCCGTGCCTGGCCGGTGTAGGTCACCCAGATGTGTTGACCGCCCGATCCGGTGCGGGCGGTCAGGGTCCGCGGGAGCAGTCCGTGCTGACGGGTCAGCCGCTCCAGCGCGGTATCGCCACCGTTGCGGGGATCGATATCGAGCACGATCACCCTGGCCGGGGGCCGGATACCGATGTTGGCCCAGGGCCAGCGGTCCCACCACGCCGTGATCTGCGTGAGCTCGGTGGAGGCGTCATCCTTACCGTGGCGGGTCAGCGGGTGCTTGCCGGGGGATTTGCAGGCCGTCGCGCAGGTGCAGCGTCCATCGCGGACAGAATGCAGCGGAAGCACGGGGAGGCCGTGCGTCGCGTAGCGGACGGCCCATCCCGCCAGCCCGTCGGGCGCGGTCACGTCGGTCACCGCGAGCACCTGGCCTTGCAGCGGCGCCCGTGAGGTGCAACCCAACAGCAGCACAACCCGAGGTCATCGAGGTTATTGAGCGCGGCGACCAGTGACCGCACCGGCAGACGGGTGATGCGGCTACCCTCGCTGCTGCTGACCTCGCCCGCCCGGCTCTGGTCGTCGATGTCGCCCCGGTGTCCCTCGCCGGGGCGACGATCTGCCTCGGTCATGGGTCAGGCGGTCCGTGCCTTGGCGGCGCGCAGGTCACGGAGCCACCGTTCGACGTCGGTGCGCGCGTACAGAACACGCCGACCACAGACGAAGCCATCCGGCCCGGTCCCTCGGTGCCGCCAGTACCTGACGGTCGCCGGACTCGTCCTCGCGAGCTTCGCGACCTCGTCCGTGGTCAGGTACTCGTCCTGCTCTGCCACTGCTCCACCTCCACGAGCGGTCACGATTGGTACCGCACGACCGTGATTTGAGCCGGTTGGCGAGGTTTTGTCAAGCGGTTACATACCTAACCGCGTATGGTTGTTGACGGAACCGTTCGAACCCTTTACGTTGATCGTGTGAGTAACCCCAGGCAGCTACGCCAGGTGCTCGGGCGCCGGGTGCGTGAGTTACGCGAACAGGCCGCAGTCCGGCAGGAGGACCTGGCCGACAAGGCCCGGGCGCTCGACCTGCCGTGGAACCGCTCCCGCATCGCCGCGCTGGAGCGGGGCGAGAAGCCGATCAGCGTGGAGGACCTGGTCCTGATCGTCGCGCTGCTCAGCTCGGCCCTGGACCGGCCCGTCGATGTTGCGGAGCTGTTCGACGCCGACGAGTCCGTGCGTCTGTCGAAGATCGCTGAGATCCCGGCGCGGGCCCTGGCCGAAGTGCTGCACGGCGCCGCCACGGACAGCAGGGTCATGCTCGTCGGCGCCCCCGAGGGCGGCTTCGGTGTGGAGGCGTTCGAAGTCAACAACTCCCGCACGAGAGCGCTCGCGCAGCTCACCGGCACCTCACCCTCGCTTACCGAGCTGCAAGCCATCGCGCGCTCGATGAGCGAGGCCGACGAACGCGCCCGGCGCGCGCTCGGTGAAGTCATCGGGGTGTACGCGGTGATGTGTCACGCGCTGTGGGGTCGCAGCCTGTCCGCTCAGCGAGACGCACGACTTGTGTTCGAAGCAGCTCACCTCCCGGTGGGCTCGGCGGTCCTAGCAGCGCGGCGGGGCCACGTGACGCGCGAGTTGCTCGCCGAGCTGCGGCAGCTGCAAGCCAAGATCACGACAGTGGAGGACTGATCAATGGCCAGCATCAAGAAACGCGGCACCCGATGGTTCGCCCGCTACCGCGACAACACCGGCCGCGAGCATGCACAGCGGTTCGACCGCAAAGTCGACGCGCAAAACTGGCTAGACGAGCGGACCGCAGCCCTGGTCACTGGTCAGTACGCCGATCCCCGGGCGGGCAGGGTCGTCTTCCGTCAGTACGCCGAGCAGTGGCGGTCGACGATGGTGCACGGCCCGAGCACCCGCAACCTGGTCGAGCGGACTCTGCGGTGCCACATCTACCCCGCGCTCGGTGACCTTCCGATGGGCAGCATCCGCACCACGACCGTGCAGGCGCTGGTCACCGAGCTGTCCGGTCGGCTCGCGGCGTCCACGCTGAAGCTGGCCTACGGCTACATGGTGGCGGTGTTCCGGGCCGCGGTGCGCGACCGGATCATTGCCTCATCACCGTGTGAGGGTGTGCGGCTGCCGCCACCGCGCCGCAAGCAGGTCGAGATCCCGCCGCTGGAGGTGCTCGACATCCTGGCCGCGAACCTCCCGCCGCGGTTCGCGGTGGTGCCCGAACTCGTCGCAGGGTCCGGGCTGCGCCAGGGCGAGCTGTTCGGCCTGGAAGTCGACGCGGTCACCTTCCTCGGCTCCCGGGCGGTGTCGGTACACCAGCAACTCGTCTGCTTGTCGCCCCATCCGCCGTACCTCGGTCCGGTCAAAACCGCCGAGTCGGAGCGCGTCGTGCCGTTGGCGCAGGTGACGCTCAACGCGGTGGCCGCGCACCTCGCGGCGTTCCCCGCTACCGAGGTGACAATCTCCGACCGGACCGACCCACGCAAGCCGGTCAGCCGGCCCGCGCGGCTGTTATTCACGATGAACGACGGGCAGCCGGTGACCCGGCACGCGTGGTCGGCGGTGTGGATACCGGCGGCGCGGGCGGCGGGACTGCCACCGCGGACCGGGCTGCACGCGCTAAGGCACCTGTATGCCTCGCTGTTGATTAGGCACGGCGAGTCCGTCAAAACGGTGCAGAAGCAGCTGGGGCACTCCTCGGCGGCGATCACCCTGGACACCTACGCCCACATCTGGCCCGACGCGGACGACCGAACCCGCGAAGCAGTCGAACAGGCCCTCGCGAAGATCGACCGTGCTGCGGACACCGTGCGGACAGAGGGTAGATCATCGTGACGTTTACGCAGTTCAGAGCCAGTGACGCCGTGCTTTCTGGCAGTACATCAGCAAGTGCAGCGCCAGCGCCAACACGACCTAAAAGGCGCCCTCGCCAGGCGGGCAGATCTCCGGGATGGCCGGCCACCAGCGCGGGCGGGACTGGGGCGGGTGGGGACAGGGTGGGGCATCCCGCCGACCTCCCCCGAGGGCTACCACACGGCAGCCCGGGGGCAGAGCCAGACGAGCCAGGTATCGGTTGCGCCGGGGGCTGCCCCCGGGCTGCCGTGTGGTCGGGCTGCGCCAGATCGACGGGATGCCCCACGACCCCCAGCTTGCAAGATCATCAGTGATCGTCAGGCAGCAAAAGGCATCACGACCTCCGGCACGCCGCCGCACCGACGCACGAGCCGACACGAGACGGCACTGTGACCAACGCACACCAGTCCACCGCAACGCACGGACCGACGTAGATCTGGGTTCGGAGGAATACCTCCGTTTCGGCTGGCTCACTGACCGCAGTTCTGACCGCAAGGAGCAGCACCACGCCATCCCTGGACCACACCCAGCGCATTCCCCGTGCCCACGTCGCAGCCTCCGCCGAGGGCACCGCCCGCACCTAGTAATCGCCTCCGCCCACACGTCGCCTCCACGGGACCAGGGTTGTCGTGCCACTCGCGTGCCACAAGAGGGGGTCAGCAACGGTCATCTGGGGTCACTCCTGACCACGGCCGACCGCAGGTCAAGGCCTGGACCAGGGCACCACTATAGGGTTCCCAAGCTCCCAACCAACCACAGGCGCCTCCGGCGGACCTCGCTCCGGGATGGCTCCACGACCGGCCCCGGGTAGTGGGGGTCACCAGGGGAGTGGGTATCCCGTCACATCGGCGCCAGAGGTGTAGCAGGTCAGGGTGGGGCGTCCAGGTCGTTCATCGCATGCGGTGCTCCACCTGGACGCCCCACCCTGACCTGCTCCAAGGCAAGCTCGCCGACGCGACGGGATACCCACTCCCCACCCCCGTCCTGCGGCAAGCCAACACGTGTGCCATTAGCGTGCCATTAACACCGGTCAACCACGGTCAACAGCGGCGTCCTGTGACCCGGCCTGACCACCGATCGAGGCCCCTGACGGCGCAGTGGGCGCAGCCTTCCAAGCTGGGGCTCACAGGTGATCATCGTCTGCGAAAGCGGCACGACAGGTCCCTACGAGTCGATGACAGGCACGTACCTGCTGGTCGGCGGCACGCACCGACGCTCCTACGCCAGCGGATGCAAGCTCGATCAGCGTTCATCCCAACCCACCGGATCTCCGTCTCCTTCAACTGACACCTGATTCACCCGTCCAGTCCACGGATTTGGTCGTGCTCACCCAGATTCGCCAAGACAGCGGCGAGACTGCGGGCCGCGAGCAGGGTGTCGGGGTGGTCCTCGCCCAGGACCCGACGGCAGCGGGTGAGAGTGTCCTCAGCGAGCTGGCGAGCCGGCTCATACCGCCCCACCCCCACCAGGGCGACGGTGAGGTAGATGGCCGAGCGCAGGGTGTCGGGGTGGCCCTCGCCCAGGACCCGACGACAGCGGGTCAGGGTGTCCTCAGCGAGCTGACGGGCCGGCCCATACTGCCCCAACTGATGCAGAGTGAGGGAGAGACTGCTGGCCGAGGCCAGGGTGTCGGGGTGCTCATCGCCGAGCATGGAGCGGCGCAGCTCCAAGGCGTGTTCAAACAGCGGTCGGGCGGTGGTGGGTTCCCCCCGGGTATCTAGATACTCGGCGGCGCGGTGAAGCAGCC
The DNA here is from genome assembly GCA_049673305.1 of Pseudonocardiaceae bacterium. Classification (GTDB taxonomy): domain Bacteria; phylum Actinomycetota; class Actinomycetes; order Mycobacteriales; family Pseudonocardiaceae. The sequence continues at coordinate 10,057 of JBATXM010000199.1, forward strand.
AGGCCACGTCCCGCTCCACCCCCATGAGAGTGCGGTGGAGGCCGGTGGCGGTCAGGACGTGCGGCAGGAGCTGACGCCACGCCGGCCAGGCCGCCGGGTTGTTCCACGGCGCGTCCGGGACCGCCGCATGCAGCAACCGAACCACCAGGATGGACAGGCCGGGTTGCTGGTGAGGCTGGGTGCGCACAATCGCGGCGAGCAGCCGATGCAGCTCCAAGGTAGCGGGCTCGACACGGGCCAGCCCGTACTGGCGCAGCAGGAGCCTGTCATTTTTTCCGTGTAAGCCACGGATGACTGATGGCATTACCTTATCACAGAGGCAGTCGTCCTGGGAAGAGGACGACCAGCGTGTTCAAAGCCATTTTCCAGCCCGACGTTCCGGT
>JBATXM010000200.1:0-8617 GCA_049673305.1 Pseudonocardiaceae bacterium
ACGCCATCGAACACTCACCCTGCCGCAACGATTGCACCGCAAGATGAACCGCCACCAACGACGATGAACACGCCGTGTCCACCGTGATCGCCGGACCCTCCACACCGAACGTGTACGCCACCCGACCGGACGCGACACTGCCCGAACTCCCCACCGCCAGGTAACCCTCGAATTCGTCAGCAACGCGGCTCCGCGTGCCGTAGTTCTGATAGCAGACACCGGTGAACACCCCTGTGTCGCTGCCCCGAACCGACGTTGGGGCGATCCCCGCTCGCTCGAACACCTCCCATGACGTCTCCAACAGCAATCGCTGCTGGGGGTCGATCGTCACTGCTTCACGCGGACTGACCCCGAAGAAATCGGCGTCGAAGTCGCCCGCCTTGTGCAGGAAACCGCCCTCGCGGGCGTAACATTTGCCGGCCCGCTCCGGGTCGGGATCGTAGAGCTCAGCCAGGTCCCACCCGCGATTCCCCGGAAAACCCGAAATCGCGTCCGCCCCGTCCGCCACCAACCGCCACAGATCCTCCGGCGAACACACACCACCAGGGAATCGACACGCCATTGCCACAATCGCGATTGGCTCCCGCCTGCCCGACTCGAGCTCCGTGAGGCGCTGGCGGGTCTGGTGCAGCTCAGTGGCCATCCATTTCAGGTAATCAACGATCTTCTCATCGTTGGTCATCCGACAACACCTCTTGGGTCAGGCCGGGGTCACCCCTCATGCCGAGGTGGCCAAGTCGGCATGCAGGTCGGTCGGGAGATCCCTGCGGTACTTGACGTTGAGCTTGCGGTACACGCGGGTGAGATGTTGCTCCACGGTGCTTGCCGTGATGAACAGCTTGGTGGCGATCTCGCGATTGGTGTAACCGGCAACGGCTAACGCCGCCACGCGCCGCTCGGCCCCGGTGAGCGAGTCAATCCCTGCGGAGTTCTCGGACTGTGGAACGGTGAGGGCGCCTGTCATGGGTTCCCGGAGCACTGCTCGGCACAGCGGTACGGCGTCGCATGTCTTCGCCACGTGCCACGCCCGGCGGAGCAGCATCCGTGCACGCTTATGTTCACCGAGGGCGTGCTGCGCTTGGCCGAGTTCCGCCAGGGCACGGGCAAACTCGAAACGGTCCCCGCAGTTTTCGAAGATGTCCACGGCCTCGGTCAGCAGTTGCAACCGTCGGCTCGCTCGAGTCCCCACTGCCAACAGTCGCAACGACATGCCACGAGCACGGGAGCCGTCGGTACCCAGCCTTGCCAACTGGTCGAAGACAAGTCGTCTCGCCTGGTCTTGGTTGTTCAGACGCAGCCACGCCTCGGCGGCGCTGGTCCGCCACGGCACAAACTCAGGCATGTCCAGCCCCCAGCCGCACATGAGTTCGCCGCACGAGAGAAAGTCCGCGAGCGCGGCGTGATAGCGGTTCGTGGCGAGGTAGTGGTGCCCGCGTGCGTGCAGGTAGTGCAGGCCATATCGGCTCTGGAACAAAACATCGGGAACTGGTTGGGCGACATATTTGGCGGCTTCTTCGTAGTTGCCCTTCCTGGTGGTCGCCAGGATCAGGCAACCAAGCGGGAACCCAACGGCCACCCCCCAAGATTTGGGAGACATGTGGGTCATCGCGGCCTGCGCGTGTGTGACCGCCAAGCGGAGATCTCCTTGTCGGAAAGCGATTTCCGACCTGACTGCACCGAACGTCGCCTGCCATGTCGGCGCATGTCGGGTGGTAGCTTCGTTCAACAGCCGTTCACACCAGCCCGCAGCGGCGCTGGTCCGTCCGGTGTAGATCAACGTCAGGAGGGCGAGCAACGCCGGCTCCTCTGCCCACGGTGTGGCGTGACTGAGGTGCGCCTCCCGCAAGAAGTGCTCGGCGCGGGTGACCGCATCGTAGAGATTCCCTCGCGTTAGACCCTCGGCCAGCGCGGCAGTCGAGCGCAGCCAGGGATCTGTCGTGAGCAGCATCACGGTGTGCTCACCCACCGGCTTGCGCGGTATGTGGTACTTACGTCCCAACGACGGGTAAATACAAGCTGTCCACAACTCAACATCGCGGAGTTCTGTGCTGATCTCGTCATGTGCACCGTCATGTGTACTGTGGCTCACGCCACGCACCCAGTTCAGGACTTCGGCCGCTTCGGCGATCTGGCCGTGCCAGAGCATCTGCCGGATTACCGCGATCCCGTCACGGGGATCCAACTGGTCCGCTCGCATAGCTGCGACCAACGGCGCGAAGTGCCGCTGCGCGGAGGAGGGGTTGATTTGCCATTCGGCTCTGGCCAGTTTAGCGCGGACGGCGACCCGGCTTTTGTCGTCTGGAAGGGCTAGCTGAGCCAACGCCAGACACTCGACAGCCAGTGCGACCTCGTCGGCGGACAGCGCCTGGTCTGCCGCTTCCACCAGAACACCGGTGACCCATAGATCGGCGATGTGCCCCGCGTTGACCAGATGGCGGGCAACCGCGACGGCCGATGCCCCCCGCTCGTGCAGCAATCGGGCGGCGCGGCGATGCAAATTTGCCCGGTCCTGCGGCAGTATGTCGTCTAGCACTGCCAGTATGCCGGCTGGATGTCGGAAGGCCCCGCCCTCAAGCAGACCTGCGGCCGTCATCAATTCCACTGCCATCGCTGCCACTTCGGGGCCAGCGCCGACCAACTCGCCTAACTCCGCCAATGAAGCGTCCGCGCCGAGGACCGCCAGGCCACGAGCAACGTCCAGTACGGTGGGTTCGCAGCGGTACAAGCAATTTATCACTGCCTGCCGGTAGTTTCGGCCAGGGCCGGCGTCGGCGGTGCTATGGTCTTCGAGCAGGGCTTGAACGAGAATCGGATTACCACCGCTGGCGGTGTAGAATTCCTTGGTGAATTCACGTACCTGTTCGCGGTCCTGGTTCTTGGCAAACAGACTGGCCACGCCCGCCTCGGACAACGGCGCCAATTTTATACGGTGACAGTGTGACAACTGGCGGAGTTCGGCATAAATCGGAGAATGCACGGACGGCAGCCGCGTGGTCTGGGTGAAAACCACGAGAACCCGGGCCGAACGGACCCGGCGGACCACGTAGAGCAGGCAGTGCAGGGAGGTGACGTCAGCGTGCTGGACGTCGTCGATTGCAATCAGGACAGATTCATCCTTAGCCAACTCCATCAGCACAAGGAATACGCCGTGGAAAACGTGTGCCATAGCGGGCTCGACCACGCCGACAGCATAGTCACCGGAAATAGAGATGGATGTACCACTGTCCAGTAAGCCAGCCACCCGTTCCCGAAGCCCAGGTGACATGTCGACGTTGTGAAAAAGCTGACTCAGCACCCCCATGGGGAGCGCGCTCTCAACCTGGGAACAAATGGCGTTCAAGAAAATTGCTCCCGCGTTCATGGCGCGTTCGGAGAATTTTCTCAGCAATTCGGTCTTACCATGAGCCACCGCGCTTTCAACCAGGACAACCTGTCCATTTCCGGCACTGCAATCAGCCAGCAAGCGGTCGAGAGACGCCAAGTGTTCATCCCGCTCGGCCAGCATCATCAGTCGCCTCCCGCCGACGTGGTCCGTACCCGCTGGTGCAGCCTGAATTCCACCGTCAGCTCCCAATTGTATGACGCCATGGAAGGCAACGCAGAACCGACGTTCCATTTCTCATCCATTGCGCGACCATCCATGGGCCACTGGGTTGGCACTTTCGCCCCACGGCACGGCTGAGCGGAGTTCGGCTCCGGTCACTCGGGAACTTGTCGTCCAGCAGGCGCCCTCGAGGCAGCAAGCGTGGCCGCGTCCGCCGCCGGCTACGTCGAACAGTGGGCGCGCTGGAGGGCACGGTCAGACAGCACCCGCCGAGTTCGGGAATTCTAGAGCTGTCCACGGCCGTGCGGACATGGCTACACTCCGTGCCAGGGTGAGTAGGGAGGACCCATGCCGGAGGCGACGCGACTGCTGCTCATGAGGTGGTGCCCGAGTGAATAGCAGTGTTCGACGCGGCTTCGCTGGCCGAGGCACGCCGCCTGACCGCCTGATCCATAATGACTGGAGTCTGGTACGTGTCCAGAATTATGGACCATTAATGGCCCGACATCTTGAGGAGGAATCATGTACGGCGTTTCTTTTTTTGTAGGTACATGCACCAGATGGAAGACCCCGGCTCCACCTACAAGAAGTGTTTTCCAGCCACCCGTAGGAGCAATTTCATAACCGCCTAGCATCGACCGCAGTGTTGCAATCCACCGCTGCATTGCAATCCACCGCTGCCGATTTCTCCCGAGGAGTGAAACCCATGCAGTTCAAGCTGCTAGGACCCTTGGAAGTTGTTGACAAGGGTCGATCTCTTTCATTGAACGGAACTATACAGCGGGCAACGCTTGGCTTTCTGTTACTGCATGGAAATTCTACGATCGCGACCAGTCGCATATTGAAGGCACTATGGCCCGAAAATATGCCTGCAACTGGCCGAAAAATGCTACAAAACGCCGTTTCTGGATTACGTGGAATGCTTTCCGCCAATGGAGAGGGGGTTGATTCTACACTACTCCTGACGCACGCTCCCGGGTATCTTCTTCGAGTGGAACCAGACCGTGTCGATCTCAATCGCTTCCACAGTCTGGTGAATAATGGCCGAGCGGACTTGATGGCCGGGGCGTGGGAGCAGGCCGCGCGGACGCTGCGGAATGCGCTGACGCTGTGGCGAGGTCCCGTGCTGACCGATTTGGTCGAGTCCGGAGTCGCCTGGCCGGAGCTGACTGCAGTGCAGAACGCGCGATTGGCCGCCTTAGAGGACTGTGTCGAAGCCGAGTTCTCCTCCGGTCGCTATAAAGAGGTGATCAGCGAACTGGAGACGTGGGTCGAGATCGAGCCGCTGCGGGAACGGTTGTGCGGTCAGTTGATGCGGGCGCTATACCACTGCGGTCGGCAAGCTGACGCGTTAGGACTCTACCGCCGCACGCGGACGAGGCTCATCGAGGAATTCGGGCTTGATCCCGGTCGGGAATTGCAGGAACTGGAACGGTCAATCCTCAACCAGGAACTGATGCTGGAGCCACCTGCGATTCCCTTTGGCTCTCTGCCGCCTGTCAGCGCGACCCCACCGCATCGTGCCTTGGAGATTGGTCCCCGAAAACCCGCACAGCAGCCCGACGCGAGCGTTCGGCAGGTGCCACCCCCTCGCCGGCTCAGCAGCGTCGAGCGGACCAAACAGACCGAACGGACGAGCGATGAACTGATCGAGCCAGCAATGGTCCACAACGTGGCGCCGGCGCGTTCTGGTGCAATGAGACCAACCGGATACGCCGTGGCGGAGCTCAAACGGGTCAGCATTGTGCTCGTGATGACCCGTTTCGATCGTGATGTCGGTGATGTCGACCCCGAAGACGTCGACGCCGTGTTGCAGGACGTTGCGACGACTGTCCACGAGGAGGTCGAGCAGCTGGGCGGATTCGTCGGGGGTACAATCGGCTTAGTATGGTTAGCCGTGTTCGGTGCCTCGCAGAATCGTGAGGACGATGCTGGGCGGGCCGTGCGGGCAGCAATGGGGGTGCGAGACCGGCTTCGTTACCGCGATCTGTCCTCTTCCCATGTTTCCCCGCTGACTGTCATGGTCGCGGTGGCGACCGGCGATACTCTCGTGAGGCGCCAAGAGGATGACCGTGGTGGGGTGCCCGTGGTGACAGGGGGAGTCCTGGACAGGTGTCTGGGGCTCCTAGCGCACGTTTCCGCCAACGAGGTACTGGTATGCGAAACGACTCGGCGGGCCAGTGACCTCGCGATCACCTACGATGCGGCTCACAACCCGGTCACAGGCTCGCGAGCGATGGCGTTTCGTCCGGAGCTGGATGAATTCGAGCCCACTGTGCCGTTCATCAACCGCGACCGCGAACTGAAAATGCTGCTCGGTCTGTTCAACCAGGTCTGTCAGCAAGGGCGGTCCCATCTGATAACGATATTAGGAGAACCTGGCATCGGGAAAAGCAGGTTGATTGTCGAGTTTAAAGACGCGATCACAGGTGCTTCCGGGAAGGCCCGATGCCTTATCGGCCGCACGTCACACCTCAGGCGCGACAGCGCGCTGGCCGTACTGTCTGAAAGTGTGAAATCATACGCTCGAATTCACAACACAGACACGGTTGAAATAATGAGCGAGAAGCTGGAAAACGCCATTCGTGACTTGGCTGGAGTCGGGGTCGGGTCGTCTTGGATGTTGTCCCACCTGCGGGATCTGGTCGGCGTGGACAATGGCGAGGATATGCTGAAGGCCCAGGGTGGGTCCTTCACAGTTTGGCGGCAGTTTCTGGAGGAGGCCAGTAGCGCAGGTCCTCTGGTCGTCGTCTTAGAGGACCTGCACAGGGCTGACGACGTCCTACTGGACTTCATCGACCACGTCACAGAGTCGGCGGGATCATCTCCGCTACTGGTTATTGTGACTGCTCGCCCCGAACTGCTCGACCGGCGGCCGGCCTGGGGTGGCGGCAAGACCCGCGCGAGCACCACCACCCTGGATCCCCTTTCCGAGGACGACACCGTCCTCCTGCTCGCCCTGTCGTGTGCCCGGAACGGAGCATCTGGTCAGCACCATGGCGCATCGGGCACCGGTGTCATCGATGTTTTCCGTGCGGTGGCATCACGCGTTGGAGGAAATCCATTGTTCGCCATCGAGTACGCACGAATGCTGCGGAAAGACGGTCCTCCGGGATTTCGCGATCGCCACGAGATTGATAACCTGCTCAATACCGGTCGCGTCGACCTGCCCCTGCCACTTCCCCAACTGGTCCACCGCGTCTTGGCGTCTCGGTTCGATAGCCTGTCGGCCGAAGTTAAAACGGTATTGCTGGACGCCGCCGTGCTCGGTGAGCAAGTTTGCGAGGCAAGCCTTGCTGCGGTGAGCGGGCAAGCTGCTGGTGAGGTGTCCTCTTGCTTGGAGTACTTAGAGCGTTGGGAGTTCCTGAGGCAAACGAGCCGAGAATCGGACATCGTTGCGGTCAGTTACGTGTTTCGGCACGAATTGGTCCGCGATGTCGCCTACCGGATGATTCCTCGGATGGTGCGTGCTGAAAAACACGAACGGGCTGCGGCATGGCTCGAGAGGCTACCGGAGAAGGACGAAAAATTGTTAGCATACCATAAACGTCAGGCTACTGTTTTGTCCTCATCTGCCGATGGAGCTACAGTGCGGGTTCCACAACGGGTATTCGGTGCGTTGTCGGCGACTGGGCCACCGGAGGCCGTTGGTGTGCCACTGCAGCGGTCACATGTAAATTATACAGCGATAACACGGTTGACACAATGACTGATCCTTAGAAGGGAAACTGGTCTGTGAGTGTGCTGCCAGCAGCAGCGGTTCGGCTACCCTCGCTGACCGGCTACCGCCTGATCCTCGCAGTAGCCGTCTTCTCCACCCATGCACTGGCTTCCGCCCGGTTCTACCAAAACGATTTTGTGAACAGACTCGGCCTCATAGCGCCGTACGGCATCGCCTCCTTGTCTTCCTTCTTCGCGTTGAGCGGTTTCGTACTCACCTGGGCGACACCGACTCGGGCCGACACGGCAAGACTGTTCTGGCGCAGACGGCTGGTCAAGATATTCCCCAACCATGCCCTCACCTGGGCATTGACCATCGTGCTGCTCGCGGTGGTCGGGCCGATGCCCCTTCTGGGGGCATCTCCCCATGTCGGTCCCGCGCTGTCAAACCTGTTCCTGGTACAGGCATGGATACCTAATCCAAACTATCTGCTCAGCGTAGACGGGATCAACTGGTCGGTCTCTTGTGAGCTTTTCTTCTACACTGTGCTGCCATTGCTGATCCGGCCCCTGATGCGCATCCCTCCCGATTGGCTGTGGAGGTGCTTCATGGGGATGGCCGTCGTGATGGCGGTTGTCCCGGCGGTCATCACTTACGCGATCCACTCTCCGCCGTGGCTCCTGTGGCCCCCGCTGTCCTTCATGCAGACCTGGCTCGTCTACTTCTTTCCACTGGTACGACTACCCGAGTTCCTCCTCGGCGTGTTGCTGGCTCGCATCGTGCAGATGGATCGTTGGCCGCGGCTGCGTGTGTGGTGGGTGGTGCTGTTCGCTGTCCTGGTCTGGCTAACGACGTTGGTCCTGCCCGTCGCGTATTCCCGCAGCGGCATACTGGCGGTAGCAGTATGCCTGTTCATTCCGATCATCGCTGTTCGCGATACCGAAGGGAGGGGTGGCTGGCTCAGCCGCCGGAGCGTGGTCCTCCTGGGGGATGCGTCGTACGCGACGTACCTTATCCACTGGCCCCTTCTGGGAATTACGCGCCATCTGGTCGGTGCGCACCGGACATTCGACGGTTTGACTGGCACTCTGATTATCATTGCCGTTTTCATCGTCGCCCAGCTAGCCGCTGTCGCTTTGTACCAGTACTTCGAGCGGCCGCTGATGCGGCGATTCTCCTCTCCACGTCCCCGGGACCGCGGTGTCGCGGGCGGACACCTTCCCCAATCCGATGCCGCCCGATAGTCGCTTGACGGACGTCAGTTGTCACTCCCGTTTCGCGTCAACTAGTACTACAGGGCTAGATCTGTTCTCTGGGTGTCATTGTCGCAGGTAGAGGGCGTTGTTGACAGGCGGACCGATGGGCGTGCGGACGTGGGGAGCGGACGGCTGATTGTGCGGACTTGGTGGTCG
>JBATXM010000201.1:0-62372 GCA_049673305.1 Pseudonocardiaceae bacterium
TCGAGTTGATCGGTGCTCCCATCCCCCTGACCCTCGCCGGCACGTAGCCACGAACACCGACCCAGCCGACATCAAACCCGCAGCTCACAGCCACGCACGCCCACAAAGATCAAGTAAGTTCAGATTAATACTCACCGCGATGGGGGTACCCTATTCACATACGACGCCGATCACGGTCGGCAGGGTGGCCCCCTCGGGGGCCACATTTTTGGTTGGTAGGGCAGTGTCGGTGCGGCCTTCTCCCGTCCGCGACCGAGCGCAACGCAGGGTCTCGGCATCGTCTCGTTCTCGCGGGTCATCCAGCCCGCCTGAGATGTCAGCCGCAGCCGATGATTGTCGCTGGTCGTGGTATGCGCGTGGGGGGACTGCGGGTCGCGCCTCAGAGAGCATGATCCCGGTTTGGGTGCGTAAAACGACACGACGTGTCGTTTTACGCACCCAAACCGTGATCATGGCCTGTCGGCCACTGGTTGAGATCACCTGGTGTGGGTGGCGAGCTGGTGGTGGTGTCACCGTCACCGTGGCCTACAAGCGCCAGCAGCGGCACTACCACACGCTCGGCGATGGACCCACCGGCAACGCAACAGCGTTCCCACCGATCTCAGCCCTCGCCAACTGGCCGATGCGGGCCAACTAGACTAAGGGTGCACCCGAGGCGAGGAGACGCGCGTGGCTGAACTGTACGTCGAGCTGGTCGCGGTGGAGCGCCCGGTATGGTCCGGTCACGCGAACTCGGTGTTCGCCCAGACCACTGAGGGCGAGCTGGGCATCCTGCCCGGGCACACACCGCTGCTCGGTGAGCTCGTTGAGGGCGGGATCGTCACGATCACCACCACCGACCGCGAGACCGTGACGGCAGCCGTCTTCGGCGGCTTCCTGTCGGTCACCGGGGACAAGGTCAGCGTGCTGGCCGAAGCTGCCGAGCTCGCCGATGAGATTGACCCACAGGCCGCCAGGGATGCTCTCGCGCAAGCCGACACCGGGCCGGACGCGGAGTCGGTACGGGCCCGATCCACCGCTCGGCTCAAGGCCGTCGGCCAGACCGTCTGAGATCCTGCAGGGTGCGGAGCGGCTGATGGGGATCGGACAGATCGTCAGTGTGGTCCTGCTAGCCGGGGTAATAATCTTGGGCGCGCTGGTGTTTCGACGAATTCGGCTGGTCCGGCAGGGCGGGATCGACGTCGCGTTGCGAGTGAGTCCGAATGCTGCGGGCCGTGGCTGGCAGCAGGGGGTTGGCCGCTACCGGGGCGACGGTTTCGCCTGGTTTCGCGTCTCCAGCCTGCGCTCAGGCCCCGACCGGGTGCTCGTCCGGGAGCAGTTGCAGATCGTGGAGCGACGCGGACCGACCGTGCCGGAGAGCTACGCGATGCCCAGCGGGGCGGTCGTGCTGCGGTGCCGCACCGGCGTCGACGAGCTGGAACTGGCGATGCGACAGGACACCCTCACCGGTTTCCTGTCGTGGTTGGAGTCAGCACCCCCCAGCAGCAATCCCTGGGCTTCGTGAACCGTCATCCGCCTGGCTTCCACAGCACATCACCATCGGGATTGGCGACCCTGCACAGGATGAACAGCAGGTCGGAAAGCCGGTTGAGGTAGCGCGCGGTCAGCGGGTTGGTGCGCTGTGGCTCGACCTCCAGCAGTGCCCAGGTGCTCCGCTCGGCCCGCCGGGTGACTACCCGGGCGGTGTGCAACAACGCCGCACCGGGGGTGCCGCCAGGCAGGATGAAGGAGTCCAGCTTGGGGAGCGTGGCGTTGAACTCATCACACCAGCCCTCCAGCCGGGTGACGTAGCTCTCGTCGATCCGCAATGGGGGATACTTCGGGTCGGGAATGATGGGAGTACAGAGGTCCGCGCCCACATCGAACAGGTCATTCTGCACCTGCCGCAGCACCGTGATCAGGCGTTGGTCGAGCGATCCCAGTGCCAGCGCCACGCCGAGCGCGCAGTTGGCTTCGTCCACGTCGGCGTAGGAGGCCAGTCGCGGGTCGGTTTTGCTCACCCGGGAGAAGTCGCCGAGGCCGGTCGATCCGTCATCGCCGGTGCGGGTGTAGATCCTGGTGAGGTGCACAGCCATGAGATCAGGCTACGGCGCATAGGTCACGTGAAGCTCGCCGCCCGCGTAGCGCGCGCGGATGAGCTTCTTGTCGAACTTGCCGACCGAAGTCTTGGGTACCTCGCTGACGAATGACCAGCGCTCGGGTAGCTGCCAGGTCGGCACCGAGGTGCTGAGGTGATCACGTAGCTCGGCCGCGCTGACCTGCTCGCCGTCGGCGAGGACCACGGTAGCCAGTGGCCGCTCCCCCCATGTGCCGTCCGGGACGGCGACTACCGCGGCCTCGAGGACCTTCGGGTGGCTCATCAGCAGGCTCTCCAGTCGCACTGAGGAGATCCACTCCCCACCGGATTTGATCACGTCCTTGGCGCGGTCGGTGATGGTGATGAAGCCCAGCCTGTCGATGGTGCCAACGTCGCCGGTGCGCAGCCAGCCGTCGTGAAACCTCGCGGAGTCGTCCTCGCCAAAGTCGGCTCCAGCGTCGGCCCGGTAGTACCGTGCGGTGACCCACGGCCCTCGGACCTGGATCTCACCGACCGACGTGCCGTCACTCGGCAGCACGATGTCGCCGTCGCCGACGATGCGACCCTCGACGCCAGCGATGAGCCGCCCCGCGCCAGCCCGATAGCGCCAGGCCTGCTCACCCCGCGCGCCGACCGGAGGGGTGGCTACCGAACCGAGCGGGGAGGTCTCGGTCATCCCCCAGGCCTGCATGATCTCCACACCCAGCTCGTCGGCGAACGCCTTCATCAGCGCCAGCGGTACGGCGGAGCCGCCGCAGAGCACCCGGCGAATCGAGGACACGTCCCCGCCGCGCTCCCGCAGGTGGCGCAGCACATCGCCCCAGATCGTTGGTACCGCGGCGGCGATCGTGGGGCGCTGGGTCTCGATGAGCCGGACCAGCGGCTCGGCCTGCAGGAAACGGTCCGGCAGGACCAGGCTGGCGCCGGACATCAGCGCGGCGTAGGGCAACCCCCAGGCGTTGGCGTGAAACATCGGCACCACCGGCAGGATTCGATCAGCCGGCGTCAGAGCCATGGCCTCGCCGGTGCACATGCACATCGAGTGCAGGTAGGTGGAGCGGTGGCTGTAGGCGACCCCCTTGGGGCTTCCGGTGGTGCCGCTCGTATAGCACATCGCGGCCGCGGAGCGCTCGTCGATGTCGGTCGGCCAGTCGAACTGATCAGGTTGGGCGGCCAGCAGCTCGTGATAGGCATGCAGCTGCCGACCGGCACCGTCCAGCCCGGTGGCGTCAGGTCCGCCCACCACGATGACGTGCCGGACGGTCTTCATCTGCGGCAGGGCTCGGGCCAGCAGCGACACCAGCGAACCGTCCACGATCACCACGTCGTCCCGCGCGTGGTTGGCGATCCAGGCCACCTGATCGGAGCCCAGCCGCGGGTTCAGCGTGTGCACCACCGCGCCCATCGCGGGGATCGCGAGGTAGGCCTCGAGATGCTCCTGGTTGTTCCACTGGAAGGTGGCCACCCGCTGGTCACCGGTGACGCCAAGCCCGCGCAGCGCCCCGGCCAGCTGAGCGGCCCGGCGCCCCAGCTGGGTGTAGCTCGTCCGGCGGGCACCGTCGCCGGTCCAGGTGAGTACCTCGCTGTCACCGTGCACGGTGGTGCCGTGACGCATGATCATGCCCACGGTCAGCGGCAGGTCCATCATCGTGCTGTCCACGCCGGTGGCCCTTTCTTGGTGCTGGTCTCGCTTGGTGACAGTACCGCCCAGTAGTCTCCAGACAGAGCGCCCGGAGGTGCCCTGATGCCCTATCCCAGCGACCGCGAGCGGGACCGGCCGTGGGTGATGCGCACCTATGCCGGGCACTCGTCGGCGAGCACGTCCAACGCGCTGTACCGGCGCAACCTGGCCAAGGGCCAGACGGGCCTTTCGGTGGCCTTTGACTTGCCCACCCAGACCGGCTACGACCCGGACCATGAGCTGGCTCGCGGCGAGATCGGCAAGGTCGGAGTGCCGATCAGCCACCTCGGGGACATGCGCACGCTGTTCGACGGCATCCCGCTGGTCCAGGCCAACACCTCGATGACGATCAACGCCACCGCCATGTGGCTGCTGGCGCTCTACGCGTCGGTGGCCCAGGAGAACGGGGCGGACCTGGCGCAACTGTCGGGCACCACCCAGAACGACATCATCAAGGAGTACCTGTCCCGAGGGACCTACGCCTTCCCGCCGGGGCCGAGCCTGCGTTTGATCACCGATGTAGTCGTCTACACGGTCCACCACATGCCGAAATGGAACCCAATCAACATCTGTAGCTATCACCTGCAGGAGGCCGGGGCGACGCCGGTGCAGGAGATCGCCTACGCCATGTGCACGGCGATTGCCGTGCTGGACTCGGTGCGTGACTGCGGGCAGGTCGCGCCACACGATTTCGCCGCCGTCGTCGGGCGGATGTCGTTTTTCGTCAATGCCGGGGTGCGCTTTGTCGAGGAGATGTGCAAACTGCGCGCCTTCGGGCGGCTGTGGGATGAGACCTGCCGGGACCGCTACGGCGTGCAGGATCCCAAGCTGCGCCGTTTCCGGTACGGCGTGCAGGTGAACTCGCTCGGGCTGACCGAGCCGCAGCCGGAGAACAACGTCCAGCGCATCGTGCTGGAGATGCTCGCGGTCACGCTGTCCCGGGACGCGCGGGCCCGCGCGGTGCAGCTACCCACGTGGAACGAGGCGCTGGGCCTGCCCCGGCCCTGGGACCAGCAGTGGGCGCTGCGGATGCAGCAGGTGCTGGCGTATGAGACCGACCTGCTGGAGTATGAGGACCTCTTCGAGGGCTCTCGTGTTGTCGAGACTCGGGTCGCCGAGATCGCCGCTGGTGCCCGGGCGGAGATCGACCGGGTGCAGGGCATGGGCGGGGCGATCGCCGCCGTCGAATCCGGATACATGAAATCACAGCTGGTGTCCTCGCTGGCCGCGCGGCGCCGGCGGATCGAGGACGGCGAGGAAGTGGTCGTCGGAGTGAACCGGTTCACCGAGACCGACCCCAGCCCGCTGCATGGTGACGGTGTCGGGGCAATCGAGACTGTCGACCCGGAGACCGGGGCCCAGCTCATCAAGGCGATCCGAGCCTGGCGGGCCAACCGGGACCCTGCGGCGGCAGAGCAGGCTTTGCGCGAGTTGGCGCAGGCTGCCACGACCGGCGTCAACCTGGTGGAGGCGTCGATGACCTGCGCTCGGGTGGGCATCACCACGGGGGAGTGGGCTGGCACGCTGCGCGAGGTGTTCGGCGAGTACCGGGCACCGACCGGGATCGCCGGCGCATCGGCGGCTGGCTTGGGTGGTTTTGCTGGCTCGGCTGGTTCAGCTGGCGAGGCGATCGTGCGCGTTCGGGACCGGGTGCGGGCGCTGAGCGAGGAGTTGGGTGAGCGATTGCGGATACTGGTCGGCAAGCCTGGCCTGGACGGGCACTCCAACGGCGCCGAGCAGGTCGCGGTTCGGGCCCGCGACGTTGGCTTCGAGGTGATCTACCAGGGCATCCGACTCACTCCGGCCGAGATAGTCGCGGCCGCGGTGGCCGAGGACGTGCACGTGGTGGGGTTGTCGGTGCTCTCCGGCTCGCATCTGGAGGTGGTGCCAGCGGTGGTCGACGGGTTGCGCGCGGCGGGCGCTGGGAATGTGCCGGTGGTGGTCGGCGGGATCATTCCCCCCGAGGACGCTGAGGTGTTGCGCGCTCACGGCGTGGCTCACGTGTTCACTCCGAAGGACTTCGAGCTCACCGAGATCATGAACCAGATCGTGAACCTGATCCGGCCCCGCTAGCTCTGGTTCGACGAGGGGCGCTGAGACGTTATACTTTCTCCCACAGGCACCGATCCGGCTATCACCGGGGAGCCTCCGGAAGAACAGGCGGCGGCGTCCCGTTACCGCCCTAGTAGAACCGGACGTGGGCTGCACGTCACAGCGGCACTATGAGCGGTGCTCACGTGTGGTGGGCGCAAGCGGGGTGGTACCGCGGGGTCCGGGCTCAGGCGTCCGGCGCTTCGTCCCCGTGTGGGCGGTGGTTCGCTGCCCGTACGAGGCGTGATGGAGCCCAAGGAGCCCTTCGACATGACACAGACCGTCTCCGGCAGGTCTCCGTTCACGGCGTTGCCGGCGAGAGTCGATCTTGCTGGGATGGAGCGGCGCGTCATCGAGTGGTGGCGGGTCAACGACGTTTTCGCGCGCAGCCTGCAACGGACCGCCGACGGCCCGAGCTGGGTCTTCTACGAGGGGCCGCCCACGGCGAATGGATCTCCGGGTACCCACCACGTCGAGGCCCGGGTCTTCAAGGATGTCTTCCCGCGCTTTAAGACCATGAAGGGCTACTCCGTGCCCCGCCGGGCCGGCTGGGACTGCCACGGGCTGCCGGTGGAGCTGGCCGTCGAGAAGGAGATGGGCCTGCGCGGGAAGCCGGATATCGAGAAGGTCGGCATCGCGGAGTTCAACGCCCGCTGCCGGGAGTCGGTGCTGCGCCACGTCGGCGAGTTCGAGCACCTCACTGAGCGGATGGGCTATTGGATCGATCTGGCACATCCGTATCAGACGATGTCGTCAGAGTACATCGACAGTGTGTGGTGGTCGCTGCAGCGGATCTTCGCTGACGGGCGGCTGTCCGAGGACTACCGCGTGGCGCCCTACTGCCCACGCTGCGGCACCACATTGTCTGACCACGAGGTGGCCCAGGGCTACGAGACGGTGACGGATCCGTCGGTGTACGTGCGGTTCCCCCTGCTCGAACCGCTCGCGGGGCAGGGCAACGTCGACCTGCTGATCTGGACCACCACACCGTGGACTCTGGTGTCCAACACGGCGGTCGCCGTGCACCCCGAGGTCACCTACGTCCTGGCGCGCACCGGGCAGGGTACGTTCGTGGTGGCGCAGCCGCTGCTCGCGGCCGTGTTGGGCGCGGAAGCTGAGACGCTGGCGACCGTGCCCGGAGCCGAACTGGCTGGTCTGCGCTACCGGCGCCCGTTCGATCTCGTGGATGTCCCCGACGCGCACGTGGTGGTGCTCGCCGACTATGTGACCACGGCTGATGGCACCGGCCTGGTGCACCAGGCCCCGGCGTTCGGCGCCGAGGATCTTGCGGTGTGCCGGGCGAACGGCCTGCCGGTGGTCAATCCGGTGACCCCGAACGGTTGTTTCCTCGACGAGGTTCCCCTGGTTGGTGGGGTTTTCTTCAAGGACGCGGACGCGATCCTGGTCGAGGATCTCAGACGGCGGGGCCGGCTGTTTCGGTACGAGAGTTACGAGCACTCCTATCCGCATTGCTGGCGCTGCCACACGCCCTTGATGTACTACGCGCAGCTGTCCTGGTACATCAGGACGACGACGGTGCGTGACGCCCTGCGACGGGAGAACGAGCGGACCACCTGGTACCCCGAGCACATCAAGCACGGCAGGTACGGCGACTGGCTGGACAACAATGTTGACTGGGCGCTGTCCCGCTCGCGTTACTGGGGCACGCCACTGCCTCTGTGGCGATGCGAGAACTCTCACGTCACCGCGATCGGCTCCCGCGCCGAGCTGGGTCGGCTGGCCGGCGTCGACCTGTCCGGGCTCGACCCGCACCGGCCCTACATCGACGCGATCACCTTCGCCTGCCCCGACTGCGCCACGGTGGCGACCCGGGTGCCCGAGGTGATCGACGCCTGGTACGACTCCGGAGCGATGTCCTTCGCCGCACTCGGCTACCCGTACGTGCCCGGCAGCGAGGAGGTGTTCGCCCGCACCTACCCGGCGCAGTACATCTGCGAGGCGCTCGACCAGACCCGAGGGTGGTTCTACACCCTCATGGCGGTAGGCACGCTTGTCTTCGACCGCTCCGCGTACGAGAACGTCGTCTGTCTCGGCCACATCATGGCCGAGGACGGACGCAAGATGAGCAAGCATCTCGGCAACATCCTCGCGCCGATCCCCCTCATGGACACGTACGGAGCTGACGCCCTGAGGTGGTTCATGGCCTGCTCCGGTTCGCCCTGGTCGCAGCGTCGGATTTGGCCGGGTGCGTTGGAGGAGATCGCCCGTAAGATCCTGCTGACCTACTGGAATACCGCGTCCTTCTTCACCCTGTACGCCAGTCACGCGCAGTGGGCGCCGCAGACCGCGACCGCTGCGGAGCATCGAGCTGTTCTGGACCGATGGGTGCTCGCCGAGGTGCACGCGTTGACGCGCTCCGTCGATGAGCGGTTGGAGAGCTACGACACCGCAGGTGCGGGACGCCTGCTGGCCGACTTCGTCGACGACCTGTCGAACTGGTACGTGCGGCGTTCTCGTCAGCGGTTCTGGGCGGGCGACCAGGACGCGCTCTGCACTCTGTGGGAGTGCCTGGACGTGCTGACCCGCCTGCTGGCACCGTTCGTTCCGTTCATCACTGAGGAGGTCTGGCAGCACGTCGTCCGGCCGGGCGACCCGGGCGCACCCGAGTCGGTGCATTTGGCGACCTGGCCGCAGGCCGACGCCGGGCTGATCGATCCGGTGCTGTCCGAGCAGGTCCGGACCGCTCGGACGCTGACCGAGGCGGGACGGGCGGCGCGCAAGAGCAGCAAGGTGCGGATCCGCCAGCCGCTGGGACGTGCGTTCGTCGACCTTCCCTCCGGGACCGAGTTGCCGCAAGCCTTGCTGGACGACGTCGCCGAGGAACTCAACGTCAAGCGGCTGGCATCGTTGGACTCCACGGGGGTGGTCATCGATGTCAGTGTCAAGCCGAACTTCCGGGTGCTCGGCAAGCGTTTCGGCAAGCGGACCCAGCAGGTGGCGAACTCCGTTCTCGCCGCTGATCCGCGCGAACTGGTCGAGCGGCTGCGGACCAGGGGTGAGGCGACGGTCTCCTTCGACGGTGCGGAGATCACCCTCGGACCGGACGAGGTCGTGGTGACGGAGGTGCCACGCAGCGGATGGGTCGTGGAGTCCCAACGGGGGGTGACCATCGCGTTGGACATCGAGATCACGCCCGAACTGGCCGCCGAGGGAACAGCCCGTGACGTGGTGCGCGTCGTACAGCAGGCACGCCGGGACGCCAGCCTGGATGTCGCGGACCGGATCACGCTGACGATCGCCGCGCCGCGCGACGTCCTCGCGGCGATCCGCACGCATCAGGACTTCGTGGCGCACGAGACCCTGGCGACGTCAGTGGCGCTGGTGGACTCGCTGGACGAAGGCTTCGCCGGCACCGTCGGCGAAGCCGTGCCAATCATGGTCGGCGTCGCGGATCATCCAGACGGTCGGTGAGGGTATGAGCTTTGCTGAGTTGAATGTCGAGCGAGACGGGGAGACTGTTCGGATTACGATGAATCGCCCCGAGCGGCGCAACGCGCTGTCTGCTGATCACCTTGTCGAGCTGCGCGAGGCGTTCATCGACGCGGGCAGCTCAGATGCCACGGGTATCGTGCTCGGCGCTCAGGGCACGGTGTTCTCGGCGGGCCACGACCTCGCCGATGTGGCGTCGCGCGACCTCGCCGGGGTCGCGGAGTTGCTGACGTTGTGCACCGAGGTGCTGCGCACCATCCAGTCGGTTCCGCAGGTTGTCGTCGCTCGGGTGCACGCGCTGGCCACTGCGGCGGGCTGCCAGCTGGTGGCCTCCTGCGATCTTGCGGTGGCGGCTGAGTCAGCGGGTTTCGCGTTGCCCGGCGGTCAGGGCGGCTGGTTCTGTCACACGCCCGCGGTGCCGGTGGCCCGATCCATCGGCCGCAAACGGCTGATGGAGATGGCGCTGACCGGCGACGTGGTGGACGCCCGCACCGCCGCGCACTGGGGTTTGGTGAACCGGACAGTCCCGGATGCTGAGCTGGATACCGCGGTGGACGAGCTGCTGGCCCGGGCCACCCGTGGCAGCCGGACCAGCAAGGCGCTGGGCAAACAGACCCTTTACGCGCAGCTGGACCGGCCCGAGGCAGACGCCTACGCCGTCGCGCTCGAGGTGATGGCCTCAGCCGCACAGTTCGCTGGCGCCAAGGAGGGTATGGCCGCTTTTTTGGAGAAGCGAAAGCCGGTCTGGCCGGACTAAGCCAGCGCGGTCCCCTACGCTGGTCCACTGTGCGTCTCGTGATCGCTCGGTGTCAGGTGGACTATGTGGGTCGGCTTACCGCGCACCTGCCGATGGCGCTGCGGCTGCTGCTGGTCAAGGCGGATGGATCGGTGAGTGTGCATGCCGATGGTGGTGCCTACAAGCCGTTGAACTGGATGAGCCCGCCGTGCACGCTGGCCGAGCAGCCGGGACGCTGGACGGTCACCAACCGGGCTGGTGAGCAGCTGATCATTGAGATCGACGAGGTGGTGCACGATTCACGCCACCAACTCGGGATGGATCCCGGGCTGGTCAAGGACGGCGTCGAAGCCCACCTGCAGGCCCTGCTCGCCGAACATGTCACCACCCTGGGCACGGGTTGGACGCTGGTGCGGCGGGAGTTTCCCACCGCGATCGGGCCGGTCGACCTGATGTGCCGGGACGCTGATGGGGTGTCGGTCGCGGTGGAGATCAAACGGCGTGGCGAGATCGACGGGGTGGAACAGCTCACCCGGTATCTGGAGTTGCTCAACCGCGACTCGCTGCTGGCTCCGGTGCGAGGTGTATTCGCCGCTCAGCAGGTCAAACCGCAGGCCCGTACCCTGGCCGAGGACCGGGGCATCCGCTGTGTCGTGCTGGATTACGACGCCCTGCGCGGTGCCGATTCCGACGAGTTCCGGCTTTTCTGATCCTGGGCCTGTTCTGGGGACCTGCTCTTGGGCCTAACAGCAGGAGACGCGGCGCAGGCGTTTCCGCCACCACGCCACCTGGCTCGGATCGGTCACCGCGTAGGTGTCCAGCAGTGCGGGATCGGGTGCGGGTGGGATGCGCGGCACCGGCAGGTAGCCGCCGGCAGGTCGAAGCGAGTCGGCGTCGGGCACGACATCGCCGTGCAGCAGGGACAGGGTACCCAGGCCACAGGCGAAATCCAGCTCCGGCAGCGCGCCGGCCAACGCGAGTTGGGCGGCCAGCCCGACGCTGGTCTCCAGCGCGGAGGAGACCACGCACGGCAGTCCGGCAGCCTCGGCCACCCGCAACGAGCGGCGCACCCCGCCCAGCGGTGTGCACTTGATCACCGCGACATCAGCCGCGCCGGCGAGCGCGACCCGCAGTGGGTCCTCGGCGTGGCGGAGGGACTCATCAGCGGCGATGCGCACGGCGACCTTTCGGCGGACGATGGCGAGCTCGTCGATGGTGCGGCACGGCTGTTCCACGTACTCCAGCCCGCTGGCGGCCTGGTCGAACTGCGGGATCACCGTCACGGCGGTGTCGGTGTCCCATCCGCCGTTGGCGTCCACCCGGATGCGGCCGCGCGGGCCGAGGGCATCGCGGACCGCCTCGACGCGGGCGAGATCGTCACCGAGTGAGCCGGCGTGATCGGCGACCTTGACCTTCGCCGTGCCGCAACCGGAGGCGGACACGATCTCGTGGGCGCGCTGCGGGCTTACCACCGCAACGATGCAGTTGATCGGGATCCGATCCCGGACCGGTTCGGGCCAGCCGACCGTCGCGGCCTCGACCGCAGTGGCCAGCCAACCCGCCGCCTCGCGGTCGTCATACTCCCGGAACGGGCAGAAATCGCCCCACCCGGCCGGCCCTTCAATCAGCATCCCCTCCCGGATCGTGATCCCCCGGAACCGGGTCGTCATAGGGATCGCGTAGACACGAGCTCCGTGGACGTCGATGCCGTCGAGGTCGATGACCTCGCTCGTCATGTCGGGATCTCCTCGTCCTCGTCCTCGTGGGTGTGGCGCAAGAAGGCCGTGAGCGAAGGTCTGCCCGGAGCCCATCCCAACGATTGATATCCTTAATACCATTAACGTCGACGAGGTGACCCGCTGGGCCCGCGCGATGCTCGAACCTGGTGTCGCGGTCATCCTCGATACCGAGACCGTGGGCAGCGATACCGAGAGCAGGGTCCTCCCCACGTCGGCCTGCGAGGTTGCCGTCATCGACGCCTGCACCGGAGAAACCCTGCTCAACACCCTGGTCAATCCGGAAACACCGATCAGCCAAGGCGCCTTCAAGCTCCACCGCATCAGCGATGCTGACGTCGCCAACGCGCCCACCTGGCCTGAGGTGCTACCCGAGGTGCTGCGCGTCACCGCCGGAAGGAGGATCCTCGCCTACGGCAGCGATTTCGACCTCGGCGTCATCCGTCTGGATAGCGATCGTTACCACCTCGACCCCGGCCACCTCGGCGACAAGGTGAACTGGGACTGCGTGATGACACGCCGTTCCGAATGGCTACGCGCCAGGAAATGGCTTCGCCTCGGCGGTGGCCACCGCGCGCTCGGCGACTGCCTCAAGGCCCGCGACATCATGCTCGAGTTCACCGCACCAGCACAGCGATGACCACAATGCGGCTGGTGAGGACATTCACTACCTCGCCCGCGACCAGGCGCAAGCCGCCACGATGCCCAACCACGACTACTGGTTGTTCGACTCGCGCACGCTGGTACGGATGCACTTCGATGACGCCGACGTCTTCCTCGGCGGCGAGATCGTCGAAGAGCCCGCCGAGATCGTGCAGCACAACTACTGGCGTGACGTCGCCTGGCACCATGCCGTGAGACGGGACGACTTTGCCACCGAAGAGCACCTCCGGCGCGTCTAACGTCCACGAAGCGCGCAACGCGTTAGGCAAGCGGCTCCGCATGTCCAGCAACGAGATGTGGCTCTTCTGACGTCGGTCTGCCCTCGCGCGCTGTCTTGACGTTGGCTGCTTCTGGGTGCACCATGGCTGGGGAACGCTTCACCAAATTTCTCGCAGGGAGGCACGATGCGCGCCCGGTTCCTCGGCAAAGATCCTGAGTCCGGCCTTCGCGAATCACCGACCCTGTTCGCGACCGACCGCACCGACCGTAAGACCTATATCGCTCAGGGCTGGGTCGTCACAGACCCTCAGACCCTGGCTGACGTCGGGCCGGTACCCGAGGGCGAAGCCATCATCGAGATCCCCGAGGATGTCTTGAAGTTTTACCAGCGCAACAAGGGGGAAGACCGCTGAGCCAGCTAATCCAACCAGCCGAACCCGAGTTCGGGCAGCTCTTTCACACCTTCGAGCACACGGCCTTCCGCCTGGAGGTCAGGGACCGCTACTGCCTATCGTACGAACAGGAGTCTCTCCGGAAGTTTCTGGCTGGCGAACCGGACGATCTGTCGTGGATGCAGGACTGGCTGACCATGATCCGCGAGGCGACGAGCGAGGGGCGCCGCATCGCCCGCGTCCGCGTGGTGAGTCTGCCGCTCACCGACTACAACCGCTTCGGCTGCGTCCTTGCGCAGCACAACAATGCGGCTGGCGAGGACATTCGCTACCTCGCCCGCGACCAGGCGCAAGCCGCCGAGATGCCCAACCACGACTACTGGTTGTTCGACTCGCGCACGCTGGTACGGATGTGCTTCGATGACGCCGACGTCTTCCTGGGCGGCGAGATTGTCGAAGAGCCTGCCGAGGTCGTCCAACACAACTACTGGCGTGACGTCGCGTGGCACCACGCCGTGAGACGGGACGACTTTGCCACCGAAGAGCACCTCCGGCGCGTCTAACGTCCACGAGGCGCGCAACGCGCTCGGCAAACGGCTCCGCGAGCTTCGCCAACAGGCCGACCTGAGCGGTAGGCAGCTCGCGGAGTCTTTGTCATGGCCACCGTCGAAAATCTCGAAGCTTGAGAACGGGCGTCAGACGCCCAGCGATGGCGACATACAGGCTTGGACTCGTGCTACGGACAGCGAGGCTCACACGGAAGCCCTGCTTGCCTCCTTGCACACCCTCGAAATGCAGCACGCCGAGTGGCAGCGGATACTCCGTACGGGGCTGCGGCCACTTCAGAACGAGCTCGCCGAACTGGATGCCAAGACGCGGTTCTTTCGTATGTTTGAGGCGACGGTCATCCCGGGACTGCTCCAAACCGCTGAGTATGCCAGGGCTCGCCTTGCCCAGGGGATCGTCATGTTCAAGGTGCGCAACGACGTCAATGAAGCGGTACAGGCTCGGTTAAAGCGCCAAGATCTGCTGTACCGGCCGGACAAGCGATTCCACTTCGTCATCACGGAGGCGGCGTTGCGCCTTCGTCTGTGTTCGCCCGAAATGATGCTCGGCCAGCTTGACCGGCTGATCTCACTGTCGGCGTTGCCGAACGTCCGGCTTGGCATTATCGGCTCCGACACGCAGTACGTCATCGGCCCCTGGCACGGTTTCTCGCTACGAGACACCGACCGGGTGATGGTCGAGACCTTCTCGGCCGAGCTGAACCTTGCCCAGCCGCAGGAAATCGAGCTGTACAGCAACATCTTCGACCAGTTCGCGGCCGTCGCCAGTTACGGCCGGTCTGCTCGTGCGATCATCATGCGCGTTATCGACGACCTTGCACCCGAGGTGCCGGAGGATGGCGAGTGATTTCCAGCCAGCCTTAACCTCCGAGAATTGCTAGAAATATCAAGAAATTTTATTTTCCTTCGAGTCTTTCGGCCCTACTCTGCCCAGTGGACGGCGAACCGCGTCCAACCCTTCGGACTTGGGAGAGGCGGTCAGGTGGGCACTCTTGTACTCCTACCCGGCAGGGTTCTGGCCATCACATGAAGCCTTGGCTGAAAACGATACAGCGGAGACTATTGGTCAAGGGTCGGCAGGGTTCGAAGGTAACCATGACTGTCATGGTCTATCGCGACACGGTGCGGGTAATCACCTTCGATGAGCCATTCTCTTCCGAAGCAATCTTGGAGTTGGCGCATGTCGACAGCATGATCGAGATGTTGACCTGGGCTGCCAAAGAAGCGCGCAGGTACCAGGACGAAGCGTAAGACTCAACCTGAACTTAGCACTCGCGGCGCGCGAACCATCATGCGTATGCACGTGCATACGCTGGAAGACGGGGCGGCGGCCGTACCCTTGTGGTATGCGGCGATGCGGGGGGAGAGGATGACGATGGCTCAGACCGTGGATAGCGGCCAGCAGATCCGCGAGGGGGGCACCCGCTTCGCGTCGGTGGACCCGCGAACCGGCGAGGTCGTCGGGTATCACCAGGCGGATGACGAGGTGGCGGTGCGGGCGGCCGTCGTTCGCGCCCGGGAGGCGGCCGCGTGGTGGGGCGGGCTCGGGTTTGCGCAGCGCCGCCGCCGGCTGCTGTCCTGGTGCTCAGCGCTGACCCGGGGGATCGATGAGCTGGCGGGGCTGATCAGCGCTGAGACCGGCAAGCCGCGAGATGACGCCCGGCTGGAATGCGTGCTCGTGGTCGCGCACCTGGACTGGGCCGCGCGCAACGCCGAGCGGGTGCTGCGGCGCCGTCGGGTGAGGTCGGGCCTGTTGATGCTTCAGGAGGCCGCCACGGTGGAGTACCAGCCCTCCGGCGTGATTGGCGTGATCGGACCGTGGAACTACCCGGCCCACACCCCGATGGGCTCGATCGGCTACGCGCTCGCTGCCGGCAACGCCGTGGTGTTCAAGCCCAGCGAGCTGACCCCCGGAGTGGGCCGGGCGCTGGCCGAGAGCCTGGCCAACGTGGTGCCTGAGTATCCGTTGCTGCAGGTCGTCACCGGTTTCGGTGAGACCGGTGCGGCGCTGTGTCGGGCCGGAGTGGACAAGCTGGCGTTCACCGGGTCCTCGAGCACCGCGAAGAAGGTGATGGCGACCTGCGCCGAGACGCTCACCCCGGTCGTGCTGGAGTGCGGGGGCAAGGACGCGCTGCTGGTCGACGCCGACGCTAACCTCGCCGCGGCCGCCGATGCTGCGGTCTGGGGCGCGATGGCCAATGCGGGGCAGGCCTGTGTCGGGGTGGAGCGGGTGTACGTCGTCGATGACGTTGCCCAGGAGTTCACCGAGCTGGTCGTCGCCCAGACGCGGCGGCTGCGGACCGGCGGTGAGCCCAGCGCTGATCTGGGCCCGATCACCAGGCCAGCCCAGACCGAGGTGATTCGCGATCACCTTGCCGACGCGCTCGCCCGTGGTGGCACCGCGGTGGTCGGTGGTACGGAGTCGATTCGCCCGCCCTATGTGGCGCCGGTTGTGCTGACTGACGTCCCAGAGACCTCGATCGCGGTGACCGAGGAGACCTTCGGCCCGACTCTTACGGTGCACCGGGTCGCGAACCTGGACGAGGCGGTGGCCCGGGTTAACGCCGGCCGTTACGGGCTGGGCGCTGCGGTGTTCTCCGGGCGACGTGGCGCGGAGATCGCCGGCCGGCTGCGGTGCGGGATGGTCGCGGTCAACAGCGTGGTTTCCTATGCCGCCGTGCCCGCGCTGCCCTTCGGCGGGGTCGGCGACTCTGGATTCGGGCGTATCCACGGAGCCGAGGGCCTGCGCGAGTTCAGTCGGGCCAAGGCGGTCACCCGCCGCCGGTTCCGCCCTCCGGTGCCAGTGCTCACCTTCGCCCGCCCGGCCTGGGCCATTCGGTTGCTGCTGCGGATCGTCCGGGTGCGATACGGTCGGTGAGCGGGGGGCCACGTCGCGGAGGTAGCAGATGGTGGCACAGATCAAGACAGTTGGCGTGGTGGGTATGGGCACGATGGGTGCCGGGATCGCCGAGGTCCTGGCCCGCACCGGGCTTGACGTGGTGGCAGTCGACGCCGACGCCCACGGCGTGGCCCGGGGCCGGGGACACCTTGAGCACTCCACCGCGCGCGCGCTGCAGCGCGGCAAGCTCGACGAGAGCGCCCGCCGCGAGTTGCTCGACCGGATCACGTTCACCACCCGGTTAGCTGATCTGGCCGGCGCTGACTTCGTCATCGAGGCCGTGCCAGAGCGCCTGGACCTCAAGAGCCGGATCTTCACCGAGTTGGACGAGATCGTGCGCGGTGACGTCGCGCTGGCCTCCAACACGTCGAGCCTGTCGATCACCCAGCTCGCGGTGCAGACCAAGCGGCCGGACAAGGTAGTCGGGATGCATTTCTTCAACCCGGCCCCGGTGCTCAAGCTGGTCGAGGTGGTGCGCACCGTGGTCACCGATCCGGAGGTGATCAGCGACGTCACCACACTCGCGCACGCGCTGGGCAAGACCCCGGTGGTGGTCGGGGACCGGGCCGGATTCATCGCCAACGGGCTGCTGTTCGGCTACCTCAACCACGCGGCACGCATGTTCGAGGAGCGCTACGCGACCCGGGAGGACTTGGACGCCGCGATGCGCTACGGCTGCGGGTACCCGATGGGACCGTTGGCGCTGCTCGATCTGATCGGCCTGGACACCGCCTACGAAATCCTGGACGCGCTGTACCGGGAGTCCGCCGACCGGCTGCACGCGCCGGTACCGGTGCTCAAGCAGATGATCACCGCTGGGCTGCTCGGCCGGAAGTCGGGTCGCGGCTTCTACACCTACGCGGGGCAGGACTCCTCGACGGTGGTACCCGACGCCGCCACGACGCCTGACGGGGAATCCGACGCCCAGACCCGTCCGATCGCTACGGTGGGCGTGGTGGGCACCGGGACGATGGCCATCGGCATCGCCGAGGTGCTGGCCAAGGGCGGCCACGAGGTGATCGTCCGAGGTCGCGGCGGCAGCCGGACTGACGCGGCGGTTGCGGCGATCACGCGCTCGCTGGACAAGGCCGCGGGCCGCGGCAAGCTCTCCGAGCCGGACCGCGACGCGGCGCTGCGGCGGATCTCCACCACCACCTCGTTGGACGACTTCGCCAACGTCGATCTGGTCGTCGAAGCGGTGGCCGAGGAACTGGACGTCAAGCGCGGGATTTTCGCCACGCTCGACGAGGTGTGCAAACCGGGCGCGATCCTGGCCACCACCACCTCGTCGCTACCGGTGGTCGAGTGCGCGGCCGCCACCTCCCGCCCGGGCGATGTGGTGGGGATGCACTTCTTCAACCCCGCCCCGGTGATGAAGCTGATCGAGGTGGTGGCGACCATCGCCACCACGGCCGAGGTAACGGCCACGGCCCGCCATCTCGCCCGCTCCCTGGGTAAGGTGCCGGTGACCTGCGGCGACCGCGCGGGTTTCATCGTCAACGCTTTGTTGTTTCCCTACCTCAACGACGCGGTGCGGATGCTGGAGGCGCACTACGCTGGTGTGGAGGACATCGACACCGCGATGCAGGTTGGTGCCGCACTGCCGATGGGCCCCTTCGCGCTGCTCGACGTGGTGGGCCTGGACGTTGCGCTGGCTATCCAGCGCAGCCTCTACCGGGAGTTCCGCGAGCCGGGATTCGCCCCGGCACCCCTGCTGGAGCACCTGGTCACGGCTGGCCGGCTAGGCCGCAAGATCGGAAAGGGGTTCCGCGACTACTCGTGAGTGGGAAACAGTTTAGGCTCAAGCGGGTGCCGAAAGCGCAATCTCGGATAGCGCGCGAATCCCCGATCCGCAGTGATCCACTCCGACCCGGATTCTATCGCCAGCGCAGCCAGGTAGGCGTCCGGCACGAGGTTGCCGCGAACGCCTGCCTTACCCCCCAGCTCGGTGAAGATCTGCCAGTGTCGAGGCCCCGGAGCGATGGGTGTTGCGCTCGGTGCGGACCGAACCGCGTCCGCGAACTCCCTGGCCCGCTCCCAGGTACTGGGCGGATCGAATACCTGCGGGTGTGTCACGATTCGTAGCATGCTGCTCAGCACGAGATCGGACACGCCGAACGCTTCTTCGCCGTTCATGGCGTCCTCCAGCCAGGCTTTGTACTCGTCGTGACGGTCGGCGCCTTCCTTGTGGGCGCATAACAGGACGTTGACGTCACAGAGAATCACCGACTGCCGTCCATGAGGTCGAGCAAACCGGCGTTGTCGTCGAGATGTACCCCAGCCAGTGGACGCCCTGGGCTGGTGGGCACCAAAGTTCGCGGACGGGTCGGGTCAGCGCGAGTGGCGAGCGCTTGCCGAAGCGCATCCTCGATCACCTGGCTCAGCGTTCGCCCGCTGCGCGCAGCACTGATCTTCGCTTGCACCACGAGCTGGTCGTCAAGCTGCAGAGTCGTCCTCATGCAGATAAGCGTACATGGGAAGCAGATATATGCGGATCAAACGCGTCCCGGCGTCGAGTGGTGATCGCGCCGCCGAGGTGCTGATCGGGCCTCCGCTCAGCCGCAGCAGCCCCCACCGCAGCATCCGCTGATGGGTCGCAGGGTACCCGGTGACGCCGTACACTGCTGTATGCCTCGGCGTAACCTCTCGCGCCACGCTCGCAGCGCCGTATCACCTCCACCGGCCACTGGGGCTGGCTGGGCGCACCCGGAGAGCGGCCCAGATGGGGAGTGGCTGGTTCGCACAGTGCCCGGTGAGCAGGCCGTCAAGAACTACCGCTGTCCCGGCTGCGACCACGAGATCGCGGCCGGCACGGTGCACGTAGTGGCCTGGCCGGCAGGAGAGTGCGGATCTTCGGCCGACCGACGGCACTGGCACACCGGCTGCTGGACCGCGCGGACCCGTCGGGCGCCCACCCGCAGGCAGTGGTGAGGGCGGTGCCGTCAGCCCCGCTGGGCCTGCGCTCCGGCGAGCGCGTCATCCTCCGTCGGCACGGGCGAGAGCTGGCGCAAGGCATCGTCGAGTTTGGAGCTCACCGACTGTAGCTGGCCGGTGAGCTGACGGCGCAGGGTGCGCAGCTCCTCCACCCGCTGGGTGGCCGCCCGCACCGTGGCGACGGCGCTCTGGTCGGCCTCGGTCACCAGCCGGCGGGCCACGTCGGTGGCCTCGTCGATGCGCCGTTTCGCCTCGGCCTTGCTGCTTGCCTGCTCCTGCGCCAGCTCGCGTGTCGTGTCTCGGCGTCGGGCCGACATGGTGATGTCGAAGTCCTCCTCGACCTGCTGCCGGCGGGCAGCCGACTCGGCGTCGAGCTGCTGGGATCGCTGCGCTGCCAGCGTCACGATCTCCTCGCTCCGCCGACGCGCGTCGGCGACGGTTCGCTTGTTCTCGGCCTCCATCGCTGATCGCTGCCGCTGCGCGTCGGCGATCAGCTGTTCGTAGTGGGCGCGCAGGGCAGTCGCTTCGCGCTCGGCATCGGCCCTGATCTCAGCTGCGGTGATGGTGGCTTTGGCGGTGGTCTCTGCGGCCTCCTGCTGGGCCATCCGCAGCATCCGCACCACACGCTCGCTCATGCCCTCCACGCTGGTGGGTGGCGCTTCGAGTCGCTTCAGCTGGGCGCGCAGGTCATCGATCTCCACGCGAGCCGCCTCGAGCGTCCGGGCCAGCTCCGCCGCCTGGGCGGCACCGGCATCCCGATCCGCCACCGCGATCCTCAGCTCAGCCCGCAACTGCTCGAGCTGGTAGTCCACCTGCGCGCAGTCGTATCCCCGGCGAACGATGTCCAGCAT
Source organism: Pseudonocardiaceae bacterium (assembly GCA_049673305.1). Taxonomy (GTDB): domain Bacteria; phylum Actinomycetota; class Actinomycetes; order Mycobacteriales; family Pseudonocardiaceae. Next base: position 20,296 of record JBATXM010000201.1, read on the forward strand.
GGATCTCATCGGAAGCAGATCACGATCGTCGACTGAGCCCATAGGGCCAGGTTACTCGGGTGCTGGTGACTCCTGGTGAGCCGATCCTCGGGTGTCAGACTCCTCGGAAGCGGTTGATGTCGGTCAGATGGGCCTCGCGAAGCTCAGCGTCGCGCACGCCCAGACCCTCTTCGGGGGCCAGGCACAGCACCCCGACCTTGCCTTGGTGCATGTTGCGGTGCATGTCATAGGCGGCCTGCCCGGTCCGCTCCAGTGGGTAAACCCGGGACAGCGTCGGGTGCACCTTTCCCCTGGCGATCAGCCGGTTTGCCTCCCACGCTTCGCGGTAATTGGCGAAATGCGAGCCCACGATCCGCTTGAGGTTCATCCACAGATAGCGGTTGTCGTACACATGGTTGAAGCCGGAGGTGGAGGCGCAGGTGACGATCGTGCCACCCCTTTTGGTGACGTAGACGCTGGCGCCGAAGGTTTCCCGCCCCGGGTGTTCGAACACGATGTCGGGATCGTCACCGCCGGTGAGCTCACGAATCTTGGCACCGAACCGCTTCCACTCCTTCGGATCCTGGGTGTGCTCGTCCTTCCAGAACTTGTAGCCCTCAGCGTTGCGGTCGATGACCAGCTCGGCGCCCATCCGCAGGCAGATCTCGGCCTTCTCGGGGCTGGAGACCACGCAGACCGGGATAGCACCACCACCGAGTGCCATCTGGGTGGCGTAAGAGCCCAGCCCGCCCGAGGCGCCCCAGATGAGCACGGTGTCACCCTGCTTCATGTCCGCGCCATTGCGCGAGACCAGCTGCCGGTAGGCGGTGGAGTTGACCAAACCCGGGCTTGCGGCCTCCTCCCAGGTCAGGTGCGCTGGTTTGGGCATCAACTGGTTGGACTTGACCAATGCGAGCTCGGCCAGGCCGCCGAAATTTGTCTCGAAACCCCAGATGCGTTGTTCGGGATCAAGCATAGTGTCGCTGTGCCCGTCGGGATGTTCCAACTCAACGGACAGGCAGTGCGCTACCACCTCCTCACCCGGGCGCCAGGCGTTTACCCCGGCTCCGGTCCGCAGTACCACGCCAGCCAGGTCCGACCCAACCACGTGGTAGGGCAGGTCGTGCCGGGAGGCCAACGGGGAGGTGCGGCCGTAGCGCTTGAGAAATCCGAAGGTGGGCAGCGGTTCGAAGATTGACGTCCAGACGGTGTTGTAGTTGATGGCGCTGGCCATCACGGCGACCAGTGCCTCGCCTGGACCCAGTTCCGGCACCGGTACGTCGTCCAGGTGCAGGGACCGGCGTGGGTCCTTGTCCCGGCTGGGCATTCCGGCGAACATGTCGATCTCGTCAGCGCGGACCGTGATCCCCCGGTAGCTTTCCGGCACCGGCAGTGAACTGATCGCGTCGGCCTCGTCGCTGAGGATGGCATCGAGGATTTTTTGCACGGTCGTCCCTTCGCTGTGCCCGCGTCAAGCTCGGGATATCCCCCCACGCTGACGATACCGATCAGTATATCAATCACCACGGCTCCAACGGGCACGGCTCCGAATGAGTGAGCAGACGCAAGCCGGAACTGCTGGCTCTCGCGGTCAGTTACCGGCACTCCGCGGCATGGGGAGCCGCCGCTCCAACTGCGGCGACACCGGGGAGTTGATCTTCTCGGTGTCGCCTGATCAGGAGGTGACACCGAGAAGGTTGCCGGCGCAGGACGGCGCCCTGCACAATGTGACCGTGGCGGAAAACGATCTCTGGACGCGCTTCGTCGGTGATCCGTACTAGCTGGTTCCCGCAGCGGCTGACCCTGGACGTCGAGTTCGTTCATGGTCACTGGGTCGGCGAGCTTCGTACGTGTTCGCGGGCTGTTGCGCTCAATGAGCTGCGGGTGATCTGGTACCGCAGCCCTACCACGTTCGAACTCCCGGAGGGAATGTCCTCGGCTGAACGGTAGTACGCTCGCCGCGAGGGCAAACTCGGTCTGGGCGGCGTGCTAACCGCGTTGCCAGTGCTCGCGGTGAATGATCCCCACAATTGCGCCCGGGCGGTGTACAAACCACTACAGCTCGGTATCGCCGCAGGTTGTGGGCTCGCGGTGCCCGATACTCAGATCACCAATCGAGCGGAAGCCGTTCGGCGGTTCGCGGCGACGGCGGGCGACGGCGGGCGACGGTGGGGTCGTCACCAAGGCGTTAGGTACGACGCTGGTCTACGAAGAGGACCGCTATAAGTTGGGCTACACCCGCCGGTTGACCGCGAGCGACCTGGCCGACCTTCGCGGTATTGACGTCACCGCTCACCAGCAGCAGGTGTGGGTGAACAAGCGGGAAGAATGTCGTGTCGTGGTGGTCGGTGATCGGGTTTTCGCGGTGGCGATACACGCCGGTAGCGAGGCGTCACGCATCGACTGGCGTAGTGATTACCCGGTGCTTTCCTATCAGGTCGTCGAACCACCAGAGTCGGTGATCAAGGGGGTGCGTGGTGTGATGGCGCAGCTCGGGCTAGCCTACGGGGCATTCGATTTCGCCATCGACCAGAGCGACAAGTGGTGGTTCTTCGAGGTTAACCCCGGTGGTGTTTATGGTTGGCTGGAATACCACACCGGCGTGCCCATCACGGCCGCGCTGGTCGATCTCCTGGCGGGTGGAGCCTGATGACCACGATCACCGTCGTGGACTGGCCGGCTCGGGCACGGCGGCTGGCCGAGAAACTAGTCGCGGATGGTGATCTGCACAGCCCGCAGTGGAATTCCGCAGTCTGCGCGGTACCGCGACACGAGTTTATCGCACACTACTACCGGCACGACACCAGCACCCGGCCAGCCACCTGGCAGCTCGTCGCGCCCACCGATCCCTCCGAGGTCCAGGCATGGTTGGACCTTGTCTACTCCGATACCACCCTGATCACTGCGGTGGCCAGCTACGCCGAGCGTGGCGTGCAGATCCCCGTCTCCTCCTCGTCCAAGCCGGATCTGATGGTGCGCATGCTGGAGGAACTCGATGTCACCGATGGCGACCGCGTGCTGGAGATCGGCACCGGCACCGGCTACAACGCCGCCCTGCTCTGCCACCGGCTGGGCTCACAGAACGTGTTCTCCGTCGACGTGGACCCCGCCCTCATCGCTGCTGCCCGTCCTCGGCTTACCCGGCTGGGCTATCAGCCCACGCTCGCTGCGGTGGACGGCGCGGCAGGCCTGGCCGAGCACGCGCCCTACGACCGGATCATCGCGACCTGCTCGGTGCCGGCGATCCCCCCCGCCTGGATCGATCAGCTAGCACCCGGTGGGCGGATCCTGGCCGATGTGGAAGGTCCGCTCGGCGCGGTCAACCTGGTCACGCTGCAAACCCTCTGCCGCGCCGGTGGTGGTGGGCCGGTTCTTGCCCTGGTGGGGCCGGTTCATGCGGCTGCGGCCGCAGGCTGGGCCGACCGTGGGCGCACCCCGGCCTCGTCGCGCCCCTGGAGAGCCCGAGTTCGCTACCACCGCTGTAGACCCAGCGGAACTCGACACTGAGTTCCGCTTCCTGGCCCAGTTCTTCGTTCCCTGCGGCACCCTGCAGTCCCTGACTCCCAGTTCCGATCTCACCCGACCGATCGCGACCTGCCTCGTCAGCCCCGATGGCTCCTGGTGCGAGGTCGATCGTGATCCCGGCCCGGACGGCAGTCGCCAGCTCATTTTCGGCGGCCCCCAACCACTCTGGGACGGGGTGCAAGCCGCCTGGGAGCAGTGGACCCGCCACGGCAGCCCGGCATGGTCGCAGTTCGGGCTCACCGTGACGCCCGAACACCACATCGTCTGGCTCAGCGACCCCGCCAGCGGGCCATCCTGGTCGCTGCTCACCCCGTGGTGAGACTGGCAACGGCCGTCTTCAGGGGCTCTGGGCAACTCGCTGAAGATCACAGATTCGAGTAGCTGCGGGTGCCGGCCACTGCGCCGAGGCTGTCCAGCTCGTCGGGCTGCACCCGGTTCCGGGCCATTCCCCTCTGGTTGGTCGGCTGTCTCGCCTGCGCTCCCCGGTGGCGGTGACTCCCCCCAGCTGGGACGGCCGGCCACAGAGCACGGTGAGGCGGGGCCGGGAAGCCCTCCGCCTCGCTGTGCTCCCTTCAGCGACCTGCCGGGGGCGGTGCGGGAAGCCGGGTGTGGGCTGGCGGCGACACGGGCCACGCTGATTGGCGAACGGTCCATGGGGGACGCCGTTGCAAGGCGGTGGGTCGCCGGCTGGCAGGGTGAGGTGATCGCCAGACACGACGAGACGGAGCGAGAACCAGCGTGATCACAGACCTTCGTTCGCCGGCCGCCGTCGAGAATGTCCTTGATTATGTGGAGGGCGCCTTGGGTGTGTCGTTGGATCGGGCCAGCGCGACCTACGGCTGGCGGGGCAAGACGGCTGGCTTCGCGACGCAGGCGAGCCCGCGGACGTGGGTGCGGATCGCCTGCCGGCCTGCTGGTGAGATGAACGAGCGCATCTGGACCGGTGAGGAGTGCGCGTCAGTGCTCACCGGTGTGGCCAAACCGACGCTGCTGCGCTCAGTGCGGTGGTTGGATGCCGCCGAGGCGCTGGTGTGGCGTGCTGATGAACTGAGCTATGCGCGTTCGGTCTTGATCAGCGCTACACCGGAGATCACAGTCGATCCGGCGCTGCCGGGGACGTGGTGGGCAGAGCTGTCGATGTCGTTAGCGGCCCTGGCTGATCATCGCACGGTACGGGTGGGTGTCCGGCAGGACTTGGTGAACCGACGGGTCGCCGAGATTGCCGGCGGATCGGTCGACCCGACCGTCGAAGAGTGGGCCACCGCGCACGCTGACCTGCACTGGGCCAATCTCACCGGCCCGACGTGCGAGATTTTGGATTGGGAGGGCTGGGGAGCTGGGCCGCGTGGGCTGGACGCCGCCACGTTGTGGGGATACTCGCTGGCCGTTCCTGCTCTCGTCGAGCGCATCGAAACGGAGTTCACGGACGATTTTGCGACGCGTTCTGGGAAGATCGCCCAACTGTTCACCTGCGCGGAGCTACTGCGGATGGTCGTCAACTTCGGTGATCACCCTGGCCTGAAGGGCCCGCTGACGCTGGCGGCCCGCCACCTCGCCGACGAGCTGCGGCCGTGAACTCGCTCTGGTTCACCAGCTCGGTTTCACCGCCCGAGGCGCTCTGACGCGCGGCTAGGAGTTGCCGGTACTTGACGAGCTTGGCCTGGTCGACGTCCAGCGTCGTGGCGTGCAGAAGCTCATCGAGATGCTGGGCGCTGTTGGTGCTCAGGGCGACGCGATCGGCGCCGGGGAGTTCGTAGGCGGGTCGGAACGCGGCTTGGCGGTTGGACGCCGGCTGCCCCGGTGACAGGAACGTGTGCGGGTTCGCCTGGTCCCACACCTCGGCGTCGGCAATGCCGCCGAACGGACTCATCGCCCATCGTCGGGCGTGGTCCACCCCGAGCCGGGCGCACAACCACTCAGCCGCGTGCAGCGTCGCCGCGTTGACCAGCAGCCCGCCACGAATCATGAGCGCATCCGGGACGGGCAGCGTGTCCGCCGGGTCGCTGCTGTCCAGGACGGTCAGCAGCGGCCCAGGGTCCCAGGTGGAGATCCCCCACGCCCCGCATTCACCGGTCTTGCAGGCCTGTTGGAGCACGTCGATGGCGTCGGACAGCAGGCCTCGTCCGTGGGCTGGCTCGACCCAGGCCACCGTGGTCTCCGGATTGTGCAACAGCACGACCGCCGGTTGGCAGGACAGTTCCTCGGCCGACTGGCTGATGGCCTGCCGCAAGCGGGCCGTGTCTAGGCTGTGCTCGGTGTGATCGCCATTGGGGAAGTAGCCAACCTTCGTGGAGATCTGGAAACGGGACAGCAGATCACCCGCGACCCGCACGAGGGTTCGATGAGACGCTCCGCCGTGATAGTTGTAGGCGGTGTCCAGGTCTGTGACTCCACGGTCGAGGGCGTGTCCTAGAAGCTCTCGCCGGTGATGAGACCGGTATAGCCCGAGGACAATTCGTCGGTCAGCGGAGCGCAAATTCCCTCCCCGATCAGCACATCACCGAGTCGCCGCGCGTCTACGCCGGTCCGTGCGCTGACCTGGCCGACCTGCATGGAATCACCGCTCACGAGCCGCCGCAGCGCGGGTGCCGCCGCACCCTTGAAGGTCAGCTTCTTCCCGGCTGCGAACAGCAGAGCGTGTTCGCCCGCCTCGTTCACCTGGGGCGGAAACTCGGTCACGCACACGACCGAGCTGGACTCATCGAGAGCGGCCAGCGCAGGCACGACCCGGGTTCGAACCGGCTCCTGCTCACGGCGGGTCAGAAACTCCTCAGGAGACCACCGCGACACCAGCCCCGCGCCCGCGTCGGCGAGCGCGTCGTGCTGAGCGGCGCCTTCACCGGATGTGCCAGACCGGATGAGATCATGCCGGAACAGCTCCTCCTCGCGGGAGCGGTCAGCCACCCAAGCCAACCAGTCCACACCGGTGCGTTTCACGAACCCGAAGGTCACGTGCAGGCTCAGCCCAGTGCCGCAGTCGTCGCGGGTGGCCTGATGCCAGTGGCCGCGCGGTATGTGCATCACCTCGCCCGCCCGCAAGGTGCCCGACCAGATCAGCTCGTCGCTGGGCGTCAGGTTCGGCTCAGCGTCCCGGTACATCGGCACGGCTCGCGAGCTGCCGCGCACTTCCCAGTTCTTGTGTCCGGCGAGTTGGACGATCAGCACATCGTGATCATCGAAGTGCAGCGGGAATCCTGTCGCGTCCTGCGTGGTCAGGTAGGCGTTCACCTGGACGCGTTCCCGTGACCACCATTGCAGCGCCCGGCACGCGACCTCCATCGTCGGGTCGAACACATCCAGGGCGTCCAGTACGGCGGTGAACCCCTCGCTGGCCAGTCGCGTGAGGCTGTGCATGTCGGCCATGCGGATGGCTTGCCGGCGCCGAGTCACGGTGGACGTCACGTACTCGTTGGGTGCAGCTCCTGGCCGCCCTGGAAGCACCGGAGCTGTGGTGGCTCCAGGCTTCGCCGCATGATCACGTCCAGCAGCTTGGACGGCGTAAGCAGGCGTTCGCACAGCCGTTGGTCCGGTACAGCGCCTCGCGCGAACCTGGCTCCGAGCAACTCAGGGCCAGACCAGCACAGCGCTTTTTCTACCGCCGCGACAAGTTGATGATCCACTATTCGGTCCGATTTCGAAGTCTGGTCGCTAGGACTCGGGGTAGTTCAGCGCGTCGCCGCCGCCACTCTGGCCGCCGTCGCTCTTACCCGTGCTACCACCATCGGAATACTCGAACGCGCATCGATCCTGAATCGTGGTGATCGTCTCGACCGCCACCAGTAGGTCATCATCGATGGGCACGTTGTCCATGCCATCTCCCCTATCGGTCGGTTGTCCATTGTCGCAGGCGACAGGATCAGTTCGCAATCGTGTAGCGGTCCCTACGTCGCCAGGAGACGTGGCGGGGCTGATCGTGTGATTGGACCATCGGTTTCTCACCGTCACTCGGTCAACGTGACGCCGCAGTGGGTCAGGTCGGTTATCGGGCGCGGGTCAGGCGCTGGGAGGTGAAGGCTTCGATGGCGCCAGCCAGCTCGATGGCGTCCCGGCCGGGGTCCTTGATGGAACTTAGCGCGGTGCGCACTCGCTCCACCGAGGTCACGATCGTGTGGGTGCGCTGAGCTGGGGGGATGTCCAGTACCGGGATCAGCGCTTCGGTTGCGCCGTCGACCTCGCCTCGGGCTACACGGGCGACCGCGAGGGCGCTGCGGGTGTTTGCTTCGTTTCTGATGGAGCTGCCCTGGGGTGCTGCGGCGTAGGCGTTCAGCGCTTCGAGGGCGAATCGTTCGGCGTGGCTGGCCTCCGGTGAGCCGCCCCAGGAGAGCGCTTCTGCGGCGTAGTGGAGTTGGGGAGGCCGGCTGAAGTTGCATATCCCGCCGAGGATGTCCAGTTCGTCGGGCTGCACGCGGTCTCGCGCCTCGGACGCCCGGGCCACGGCGACATGGACCTCGTCCAGCCGGTTCAGCGCAGCCAGGGCTCGGGCTTCGCTGCTGGCCAGCAACACCCCGGCGGTGCCCCGGCTGCGGGCTGCGGCCTCGGCGCCGAGCTGGGCGTAGCGCAACGAATCGTCCCATCGTCCTGACCAGTAGGTGATGTTTGCCTGCAGGCCACGAGTCCAGGCGCGTAACCCGTCGTGGCCGGCGTTGTCCGCGCAGGCGTAGCCGGTGCGGGCATGGGTCATCGCGTCGTGGGGGGCGCCGAGATCCTGCGATGTCATGGCCATCAGCCCGCAGGTGACCCCGGCGGCCAGGTAGAGATCCCGGGTCTGCTCCGGGCGCTGGCGCCCTTCCAGCAAGGTAAATGCGCGATCCTGGGTGTCCACCAGATCAGCCAGCAACGCGGGTAACGGCTGATGAAGATAGGCGACGACCAGCCGGCGCACGTCGTCGGCCAGTTGGTCGAGCGTCTCCGCTCCGACGTTGGAGGCTTCGATACGGCTGAGGAAATCCCGAGCCCGGTCGGCGCTTATCGCGATCACCTGCCCTTCCCAGTCCGTCCGTGCGCTACCCCGCTCCAGCGCCGATCTGGGCTGGCCCCGCCCCTGCCGTAGCGCCTCGATGCCGTAGGGCGGGCCGAACAGCCGGGCCGCTGGCTCGCCGAACATTTCCTCCAGTGTGCCCTGCGCCGCCGGGTAGGGCAGCGTGCTCAACTCCCCGGCGACCCACCGGTACGCCTGCCGTTCGCTGAGGTCGGTCTTGGCTACCCGCTGGTAGTTTTTTCTGAACTCCTCCAGTGTGACGTGTCGCTGCAGAAGGCAACGGCCAACAGCCAGCACGACGGGCTCCCGTCGGCGCGACCCCGACGAAGGTGATCACCTCACGGCGGCGGAAACACCGCGCTGGGTTTCGCCACAACCGCAGAATGTCAAGCACTTCACCCGGCACGTCGACCCAGGGTGCGGTCGTCATCTCCTGCTCGACGAGCCCCTGGCGAGCGCACTCTCGGTTACACCTGGTGCAGCTGAAGTCGGATTTTCGTGCTGGCGGCGAGCCGCTGCAGATCATCCGGGTCTGAGCTGAGCACTGCGGCCCGGTACCGCAGCGCGGTGAGCACGACGTGCGCATCGACCACATCGGAGGTGCCGGTATCGCGGAGCAGGCGGCCGACCACGCGCCCAGCGTTTTCGTCGAAAGACTCGATGACACAGCCCTTCAGTAGGCGGGAGAGCTGTGGCTGCGGCCCACCTCGCCATGCCTGCCCCAGCACCACGGCGGGGACGACGGCCTGGCCGGCCCGGTCGAGGCCACGACGGTGCACTGCCCACATGGTCCGGTCGCCACGTTCGGCGGCGAGCAATGCACCGGTGTCGTAGACGAGGGTCACCACGCGGCGGGTCGAACGCCGAGCTCGTTGAGGATCTCGTCGGCGCGGTCGATCTCCTCCTGGGTGAAGGCGCCGGCCTCGGCCTCGTACTCGCGGACGGCGGCCAGCCCGGCGGCCAGCTTCGCGGCGTGCTGCGCGGCTTGGGACAGCCACGCCGACAGGCTGAGCCCCGCCTCCTCTGCGGCGATGCGCGCTGCGGCGAGTGTCTCTTCCTCCAGCGACACCGAGATCTTGGTGACGGTCATGCTTCCAGGCTAGCAGGGCGGTGCTACTCCTGGTACGAAGATTTCCTCAGCGGACGTAGCTGGCCGGTCGGTAGCGCGGCTCGAGGATGCCGTGTCCCGCATCGGCAGCCACGGCTAGCCAGGCTTCCTTGGCGCGCAGCACCTCGGCAACCGCCTGCTCGGGGGTTTCGCCGAACGCCGCGTAGGCCTCAAGATCGGGTATGTCAGCCGGCTGGCAGGGCAAGAGGGCTGGCTTCGCGACGCAAGCGAGCCTGCGGTTGTTCGTAGGCCAGCCGGAACGCCGCTTGGCGGTTGGACGCCGACTGCTCCGGTGATCAGATGTCCATGGCGAGGTCGTCCCGGATCCGGCGAGCGAGGGACTCGTCCATGAGCAGCCGAGCCACCAGCGCCCGGATGACGTCCTGGCCGGTGACGCGGGTGGTGCCGATCACGTCGGCGGTCTCGGCGCACCACTGGGTGAGCTTGAGGTGATAGGTGGGAGACAGGTCGACACTGCGTCGGACCGGTTTGGTGCGACCAGAGTCGGCCCAATGGAGATGTTTGGCAGCGAGGTCGTGGGACCGGTGTTGCGGCTGAGCTCCGCGGGCCCGGGCCCGAGCGGAGGCGTGGTCGGCACTGTTGATCATAGCTACCTCCCTATAGCTCGTATTCGTCTGGCGGACCGAAGTGGTTCGGGTCAGCGCCAGGAGGGCAGCCAGAGCTCAGCGTTCCACCGCTCCGGGGTGATCGAGCCACCGGTGAGGATCGGCCAGAGCCAGACGAAGTTGGCCACCACGAGCCCGACGTACAGCGAGACCACCAGCAGCCCCGTGCCGCGCCGCTCGGCGCCGTCGGCAGCCCGGCCGAGAATCTCACCCAGCACCACTGTCACGGCGATAACCAGAAACGGCGCCACCGGGGTCATGTAGAAGAAGTACATCTGGCGGTGGATGTTGACAAACCAGGGCAGCCAGCCGGCGGCGTAGCCGACCAGCGCCGCCGCATAGCGCCAGTCCGGTCCGCTGGCCGCCCGCCACAGCGCCCACCCCAGCACGGGCAGCGCGAGCCACCACAGCGCTGGCGTGCCGATGAGCATCACGGTGGCCACGCAGTCCTGGCGCCCGCAACCCGCAGCGCCGGCACCGGACTGGTAGTAGTAGAGCATCGGCCGAAGCCCCATCGGCCAGCTCCACGGTTTGGATTCCCACGGGTGCGGGTGGGCGGGCGTGAGTAGCCCTTCGTGGAAACGCAACACGGCGGCGCTGTAGTACCACAGTGCCCGCAGCGCTCCCGGCATGAAGTGCCACGGGCCACCGGTACCAATCTGGTTGCCCACCACGTGCCGGTCGATGCCGGTCTCACTACTGAACCAAGCCCACCAGGTCGCCAGATAGGCCCCCAGCGGCACCACCGCCAGCACCCACGACGCTGGCCCGAGATCCCGGACCAGCGTACCGGCCCAGGGTCGGCGGACACCCGCGGCGCGGCGCGCGCAGGCGTCCCAGGTCAGGCTCATCGCGGCGAACCCGACGAGGTAGTACACCCCGGACCACTTCACACCACAGGCCAGCCCGAGCAGCACCCCGGCCCCGAACCGCCACCAGCGCACCCCGAACCGAGGACCGAAATCGGTGTCAGTGACGCGAGCTTCCCGGACCACGGTGGCCAGCCGCTCGTGCACCTGTTCCCGGTCGATGACCAGGCAGCCGAATGCCGCGAGGACGAACATCGCGAGGAAAATGTCGAGCATCCCGATGCGCGCCTGCACGTGGCTGACACCGTCGGTGATGAGCAGCACTCCGGCGATCCCGCCCAGCAGGGTCGAGCTGGTCATTCGCCGCACGATCCGGACGATGAGCAGCACGCAGATCGTGCCGGCCAGCGCGGAGCAGATCCGCCACCCCCAGCCGTTGTAGCCCATCGCCATCTCGCCCAGGGCAATGAGCTGCTTGCCCAGCGGGGGGTGCACCACGAGCTCGTAGCCCGCGTTGTCCTCCACCCCGCCGCCCCGCACCATCTGCCAGGCCTGCGGCGCGTAGTGCTTCTCGTCGAACACCGGGGTACCGCCATCGGTAGGCAGGCCCAGATTCCACAGCCGTACCAGGCCGGTGACCAGGGTCAGGCTCAGCGTCACCGCCCAGCTCCGAGCGCGATCGGTGAGCGGGCGCCGCGCCAGCCGCTGTAGTGGACCGGCCGGCCTGGCCGGCACCGGAGGTATCGGCCCGATGCCCAGCAACGGCGTATCGTGGCTCGCCTCCCGGACGACTGTCACGGGCCTGATCGTAGGCTCGGCGTCGTGCACGGCATGTCAGGCTCCGTTCCCGCAGATCTCCCCGGCGCCCCCCCCGGCCTGCAGGGGGCGCTGGTGCTGGCGGCCACCCCGCTCGGTGACTCGCGGGACGCCTCGCCGCGCTTGGTCGAGGCGCTCGGCCGCGCGAATGTGGTGGCTGCCGAGGACACCCGTCGGCTGCGGGCACTGGCGGCGGCCCTTGGTGTGGCGGTGACCGGCCGGATTGTCTCGCACTACGACGCGGTGGAGGCGGCGCGGATCCCCGCGCTGCTGGCGGCGATCCGCGCCGGCGCGACGGTGCTGGTGGTGACCGACGCCGGAATGCCCGCCGTGTCCGACCCAGGGTTCCGGCTGGTGGCAGCTTGCGTGCAGGAGGGGTTGCTGGTCACCTGCCTGCCCGGCCCCTCGGCGGTGACCACGGCGTTGGCCGTGTCCGGACTGCCCTGTGATCGGTTCTGCTTTGAGGGGTTCCCGCCGCGCCGAGCCGGCCCCCGCCGGCGGTGGCTGGCCAGCCTTGCCGCGCAACAGCGCACCTGTGTGTTCTTCGAGTCACCGCATCGGCTGGCCGCCACGCTGGCTGACGCTGCGGAGATCCTCGGCGCGGACCGGAGGGCAGCGGTGTGCCGGGAACTCACCAAGACGTATGAGGAGGTTCGCCGTGGTGGGCTGGGCGAGCTCGCCCACTGGGCAGCAGAGGGGGTGCGTGGCGAAATCACCGTCGTGCTCTCCGGTGCGCCGCTCGCAGCTCCGCCGGATGTCGCCGACCTCGTTGGTGAGGTGAGCGAGCGGGTGAGCGCGGGGGAGCGGCTCAAGGAGGCCGTCGCCGCCGTGGCGAGCGCGCACGGTGTCGCTAAGCGCGACCTCTACCAGGCGGCTGTGGACAGTTCGTGAGTGCTGGGGGAGGCCGAAGGGCCATGGTGTCCACTGTCGCGGCACTGTTCACCATGGGTGCGCTCGGGTGTGTCGTCGCGGCTGGTTGCACAGCGACGTCGGGGACCGCATCCGCGCCGCCAGCCGCTGGCCGCACCGCGCCCGGTGCACCAGGCGTCCAGTCTCGCTTTGACCTGGCGCGCAAGGACTGCGTCGGCACGGCCGTGAATACCACATCCAAGGTCTGGTACACCGTCGCCGACGGGGTGCTCTCCGATGTCTACAGCCCCACTGTGGACAACACGAACGTCGAGACCATGCAGTATGTGGTCACTGATGGACACAGCTTCACTGATCTGCAGACTCGCGATCTGACCTATACCGTCAGCGCTGATCCCACCGGAATGGCCTGCACAGTCCATGCCACCAGCGCGGCGCACGGCTATCAGCTCGTGACGACCTATGTCACCGATCCCGTCCGAGACGCTGTTGTCGCGCACACCACTGTGCGCGGTACGCATGGCCCACCACCGCAAGGGCTGAAGCTCTACATTCGCCTGGACGCACATGTCAACGGCAACGGCGGGGGCGGTCAGGACAACGGCGGCGCTGACTGTGCGGTGATCGACACCTCCACCCACACACCCGTCCCGGTCGCCTACGATATCGCGACAATCACCGAGGCGGCGAATCGCGACTACGCCGTTCCGACATTCATGGCGCTGAGCGCGATCGGTGGTTTTGCTAAGGCCAGTGTCGGTTACGCCGGCACTACCAGCGATGGACTGACCCAGCTCGACACCACCAGAATGCTGGGTGACTACACCGCCGCCCCGAATGGGCACGTCGTGCTCACCGCCCGCCTCGTGCCGAGCCCGCACGGCGAGATCACCCTTGCCCTCGGTTTCGGACGTGACCAGCACGGTGCCATATCAGTCGCGGACAAGGCGGCGACCACCCCATTCGCCGCGACAGTGGCCGGATATACCGTTGGCTGGCGCGCTTACGACGCCCGCCTGCGCCCGCCACCGACCACACTGCCCGGCTTTGATCAACTCACCGTGGACCGGATACGCTCCGCTTACTACCTTTCGGCCAATGTGGTGAAGGCCAGCGAGGACAAGACCTTCCGCGGTGCGATCGTCGCCTCCCTGGCCAGCCCGTGGGGTCAGGCCGTCAGCGCCGGCGAGCTGGTGAATGGAAAACCGCTCTATTTCGGCTCCTACCGCGAGGTGTTCTCCCGCGATCTCTACGAGGCGTTCACCGCGCTGCTCGCCGAGGGTGATCTGGCCACTGCGCAAGACGCCACCCGGTCCCTGCTCCATCGCCAGCAGCTCCCGGACGGCCACCTGCCGCGCAACTCGCTGCTCAACGGCAAGATAGCGCCGGACACCAAGGGTGACCAGCTTGACGAGACCTCGTATCCCATTCTGATGGCATGGCAGTCAGGGCTCGGCAGTGACACCGCGTTCTGGACTGACCACCTCCGCCCGGCCGCGGATTTCCTGGTCGCGCATGGTCCGGCCTTCGGCGTCGAACGGTGGGAAGAACAGCCCGGCTATTCCCCCTCGACCATCGCTGCCGAAATCGCCGGCCTGACTGCGGCCAGTGCCATCGCCGGTCGACACAACGACACCATTCGCGCCCGGCTCTACCAGGCCACAGCTGATGACTTTCAGCGCCGCGTCAAGGACTGGACGCTCACCACCGTAGGTCCATACGGGCCACGCTATTTCCTGCGGCTGTCCCCGACCGGTGATCCGAACGCGGCGAAGGTCTACAACCTTGGCAATGGCGGGCCGAACGCCGACCAACGCCAGGTCGTGGACGCCGGGTTCCTGGAGCTTGTCCGGCTTGGCGAGCTATCCGCCAGTGACCCCGACGTGCTCGCTTCGCTGACGGTGGTGGACGCGACGATCCGTCGGGACACACCCAGCGGTGTGGGCTTCTACCGCTATGGGACCTCGACACCAGGCAGCTCGGATGGCTACGGCGACTGCTACCAACCCGACCCCACCAACTGCGCTCCCTCTGGGAGGCCTTGGCCAACCGGCGACACCGGTTCCGGGCACCTCTGGCCGGTCTTGTCCGGCGAGCGTGGCGAGCAGGAACTGCAGACCGGCGACACCACCACGGCTGCGGCGCTGCTGGTGAGCATGCAGCGGATGACCTCCGGCGTGGGGCTGGAACCGGAGCAGGACTGGGAGAACCCTCCGCTGGAGGCCTCCCCCTACGGGATTGACCCCACTCTGGCGTCGATCGGCTTCGCACCCGGTCATCCCGCCGGCTCAGCTTCCCCATTGACCTGGGCGCAGGCGCAACTGGCGCGCCTGGCGCTGGCGTTGGGCGCCGGCCGACCATTGGAACAGCCGGCGATCACCCGGGCCCGCTATGTCGAAGCACTGCCACCCGCAACGGCACCGTTGAGCGCCACCGTTTCCACCCCAGGCGCGCTGCTGACGGTGACTGGATTGACCACACCAGGCGCGAGCGTGGACGTGGCCATGACGAACACTGGTGCCGTCGACGCCTCCACCACAACGGCATCAGTCCAAGCCAATCCCGATGGCACATTTACCCTGTCCATCCAGGAGCATTCGACCACTGACGTGGTGACCGTGACAACCACCATCGGAAATGCTACTGGCCACCTGGCGCTACGCAACGATCGGCGGCCTCTGAACAGGTAAAACGATTTTGCGCACCGCCCTGGTCGTCCTGTTGGCTAATCGGCGAGGCAGGCTGCCATGCAGACGCTGACGCAGGCAGTGTAGCCCACGGGGAATTCGATGAACTCGATGCATCCTGAAGCGCATGATTCTGTGCAGAACCAAGCGGGAAGCTCGGGGCTGACGACGGTGGTCTCCTCGTTCACTGGCTGTCTCCAGGTTTCTCGGTGGGAAATTTGGGAAATGGCAGGCTCACGACTGAATTGGTTACTGAGTTGAGGAGCTCCTCTAGTGAGGGCTCGACGGTAGCCCCGCTGAGCAGGTGTGTGCTGGTCGTCCTGCGCTCTTGCCCGTCGCCATGTATGAAAGTCATTTCCACTGTCGCTGGCCGTTTGCTCGACTGGGTCAAGCTCGACTGGGTAAAGGAGGGGGCTGTTGAGTTGTAATCTATCTTTGTCGCGATAGAGCGGATTAATCTCTCGGGTGTCGCGCCGCTCGGTGGGTTTTCAATACTGAAATCAGTCTTCCATTCAAGCCCCATCGGGTTCCGTGACAGGTTTCCCGACATCGCCCAGTCCACGTGGGTGTCGTTTGTGTAGGTGAAGCGAATTTTTAATTTCCAGTCGTACCCATCGGTGCGATCGATTTTCTCGAAACTCAACACCTTGCGATCGCGTACTGTCGTCTTGTGTTGCGGGGCCATCTGGTTCTCCTCTCCAGGTCGGTGTGGCGCGCCGATGACGAGGTCACGACGTACAGCTGACGCGGTGGAGTGACATGCTAGCAATCGTAGGAGGACACCGCCGCCGCGCACCTTTCCCTTCAGCTCTGGGTGCGGCCTCAGAGATGGTGCACGGATGCCACGGCGTACAGGCGTGGCTCGGCGTGGGCGAGTCGCGCCATCGCTTCTAGGTGCTCACGTGCTTGCGGGTTCGCCAGCATCGCTCGAAATGCCTGTTCGCTTTCCCATTGGGCGTAGTTGACGACGCGCTGGCCGTCGGCACTGGTGTGGATGTTGGCCGAGATGAAGCCGGGTTGGTGCTGGATGAGTTCCTCGGTCGCGGCCACCAGCAGCGCCACCAGCTCCTGCTGCCGTGCCGGCTCGACGGTGAACACGTTGATCAGAGTCACGACCGGGGTGGACACCGAGATCGTCGATTCTGCGGACACGGGGCCTCCTGGGGCGTGGGTTGACCACTCATGACAGCACAGGTGCGTTGCAGCAGACTGTTGGCATGAGCGCAGACCCAGACGACCCGTACCGGTGGTTGGAGGACGTGACCGGCGAGCGGGCACTGTCCTGGGTGCGGGAGCGCAACGCTGAGACCGTCGCGGAGTTGGCCGTCGGGTCCCGGTTCGAGGCGCTGCGCGCCGAGATCCGCGAGGTGCTCGACTCGACGGACCGCATCCCGTACATCACCCGGCTCGGCGGGTACCGGTACAACTTCTGGCGGGACCGCGAGCACCCGCGCGGCCTGTGGCGGCGCACCACCCTTGCCGAGTACCGCAAGGAGCAGCCGGACTGGGAGGTCCTGCTTGACGTGGACGCACTGGGCCGCGACGAGGGTGAAAACTGGGTATTCGATGGCGCGCAGTACCTGCGGCCCCAAGACCGGGGGGCGCAGTACCGGCGGGCGCTGGTCTCGCTGTCGCGAGGCGGCGCGGACGCGGCGGTGGTGCGGGAGTTCGACATCGAGCGCCGCGAGTTCGTCGCCGACGGCTTCCAGCTGCCCGAGGCGAAGTCCACTGTGGGCTGGATCAATGCCGACAGCGTCTACGTCGGTACCGATTTCGGCCTGGGAACCCTCACCACCAGCGGGTACCCGCGTACCGTCCGGCAATGGCGGCGTGGCACGCCGCTGGCGCAGGCCGAGCTGGTGTACGAGGGTAAGCCCGACGACATCAGCGTGTCCGCTTACCACGACGACACCGAGGGTTTCGAGCGTGACTTCGTCTGGCGGGTGCTGGACTTCTACCGCTGCGAGTTATATCAGCGGTGCGGGCAGCGGTTGCGCCGCGTCGAGGTGCCCGACGACGCGATTGCCGGCGTCCACCGGCAGTGGCTGCTGATCGAGCTGCGCAGTGCGTGGACGGTCGGCGAGACGTACCCGGCGGGCTGCCTACTGGTGGCGGATTTCGACAAGTTCATGGCTGGTGGTCGGGATTTGCGGGTGTTGTTCACCCCTGATGAGCGGACGTCGCTGGCCGGCTACCGCTGGACCCGCCACCACCTGATTCTCGATGTGATGCGCGACGTGGTCAGCCAGCTCTCGGTGCTGACACCGGCACAGGACTGGCATGCCACGCCGTTGACCGACACACCGCCGCAGTGCAGCCTGAGCGCGTGGGGCACTGACCCGGACACCGACGACGAGTACCTGCTCGACGTCAACGGTTTTCTGACCCCGTCCACCCTGGCCATCGGGACCATCGGCGCCGGTCCGCCGCTTGCGCTCAAGCAAGCACCGGCCTTCTTCGACGGCGCCGGTCTTGCCGTGCATCAGCACTTCGCGGTCTCCGAGGACGGCACCCGGATCCCGTATTTCGTGGTGTCGCCCGACGCTGCTGTGCCGCCCGGCGGCTGGCCCACGCTGCTGTACGGTTACGGCGGCTTCGAGATATCCCTGCAACCCGCCTACGGCGGGGTCCGAGGCCGGGCTTGGCTGGCCCGTGGCGGCTGCTACGTCCTTGCCAACATCCGTGGCGGCGGCGAGTACGGCCCGAGCTGGCACTGCGCCACGCTCAAGCGCCACCGGCATCTGGTCTACGAGGATTTCGCCGCCGTGGCCCGGGATCTGGTCGCCCGTGGTCTCACCACGCCGCCCCGTCTCGGTGCCCAGGGCGGCAGTAACGGCGGGCTGCTCGTGGGTGTGATGCTCACCCGGTACCCGGAACTGTTTGGCGCCATCGTCGCTGCATGTCCGCTGCTCGACATGCTGCGTTACCACATGCTCCTGGCCGGGGCCTCCTGGACCGCCGAGTACGGTGACCCTGACGACCCGGCCGAACGCGAGTACCTGCTGCGCTTCTCCCCGTACCACCAGCTACGGGCCGACCGCCGCTACCCACCGACCCTGCTCACCACCTCCACCCGCGACGACCGCGTGCACCCCGGCCATGCCCGCAAGCTGGTGGCCAGGATGCGCGAGTACGGCCTGCCGGTCACCTACTACGAGAACATCGAGGGCGGTCACGGCGGTGCGGCGGACAGCGAGCAGGCGGCCTTCATGTCTGCCCTGGCCTACGAGTTCCTCTGGCGCCACCTCTCCGGCTGAACCTCTAACCTGATCCGAGGAGTTGATGTGGCTGAGTTGCCGCCGGCACCGGTGCCGTTGGGTGTGACGGTGGTTGATGCGCATACGCACCTGGACGCTTGTGGAGCTACTGGGGGGGCGGGGGTTCGCGCGATGGTGGACCGGGCTGCCGTGGTGGGGGTCGCAGCGGTGGTGACGGTGGCCGACGACATGACCTCGGCGCGCTGGGTGGTGCAGGCGTCGAGCTGGGACGATCGGGTCTTCGCGGCAGTGGCGCTGCATCCCACCCGTACCGCGACGATGACTGACACCGACCGCGTCGAGCTCGAGCGGCTTGCGCGAGCGCCCCGGGTGGTGGCCGTGGGGGAGACCGGCCTGGATTACTACTGGACTCGAGTCGATCCTCACTGCCCGTCCCCCGAGGTGCAACTGGATGCCTTCCGCTGGCACATCGACCTTGCCAAGCGAGTCGGCAAGCCGCTGATGATCCACGATCGGGACGCCCACAGCGACGTGCTGGCGGTGCTGGAGCAGGAGGGTCCACCGCGCACAGTGGTGTTCCACTGCTTCTCTGGGGATGCCGCGATGGCGCGGACCTGCGTGGACGCCGGCTATGTGCTGTCCTTTTCCGGCACCGTCACCTTTCGCAATGCCCGCGCGCTGCGTGCGGCAGCGGCGCTGGTTCCTGACGGGCAGCTGCTGGTGGAGACCGATGCTCCGTTCCTCACCCCGCACCCGCACCGAGGGAAGGCCAACGAACCGGTCAACCTGCCCTACACCGTTCGGGATCTCGCCGCGGTGCGCGGGCAGGACGTAGCGGAGCTGGCGGCGTCGAGTTCAGCTGTCGCCGAGCGGGTCTTTGGGTTCGGGCACCGTGCGGCACAGATCGATGCGACCGATGCCGCTGGCTGGTCGGTGGGTCCTTAACCGGCGACACCCACCGCGAAATGCTTGCGCACTCCATAACTAACCGTTACCGTTCCGTCACTATCAGCCGGGATGGGGTAGTTCCCAGTACGAGGATGTGGGCCAGGTAGGCGTCCGCGCCTGGTGTTCTCGTGCTTCCCCTGCCCGGAACTGCGACGACTGGACAGTGGTGACCACTCGCACGTTCGTCCGAGGCGTTCTTCTCGCTTGCATGCTGACGCTGACAACGGGCACTGCCGTGGCTCTCGCCATGGACAAGACCATCACCATCACGGTGGACGATGAGCAGCGCAGGATTCACACCTTCGCGTCCTCAGTCGCTGGGGCGCTGGACTCCGCCGGCCTACGGCTCGCTGATCAGGACACGCTGGCCCCCACCGCGAGCGCTACCGTCGAGGACGGCAGTCGTATTGTGCTCAAGCGCGGCCGACCGCTGGTCCTCACCGTCGATGGGACGCAACACAAGATCTGGACTACCGCCCTCACCGTCGAGAACGCGCTGGAGCAGATGGGCATGCCCTCGCGCGGCGTGGAGCTGTCCGCTGATCCGTCCCGGCGCATCCCGCTGGAAGGCATGGCGCTGGTGGTACGCATCGCCAAGCCGATCACTCTGCCCGTCAGTGACCTTTCGGCGAGCGAGATTCCCGCCATCGTGCTACCGACCGAGAAGCCACTCGTCCGGCCTCCGGTCAAGAAGGTCAAGGACCGCATCCGGGTTGACGTGAAAGAGGTCGCCGTCCTGGCGGCTACCATCTGGGATCAGCTGGCCCGATGCGAGTCCGGCGGCAACTGGGCCGCCAACTCGGGCAACGGCTACTATGGCGGCTTGCAGTTTGACAAGTCTACCTGGAGCGCCAACGGCGGTAATGAGTTTGCCCCTTATCCGCACCAAGCAACTCGCGAGCAGCAGATTGCGGTCGCCCAGCGAGTTCACGGCGCCCGTGGCAGCTACCGCGCCTGGCCCACCTGCTCAGCCCACCTTGGTCTCCCCTGATCCTCTTCACGACCCCCACTGCGGACCGTCCGGGCCCGCTTTGCTGGGGCCGGCGCAGTTGCGCGCGCTGGCCGATCGACTCGGGCTGCGGCCGACCAAGCGGCTCGGCCAGAACTTCGTGCACGACGCCAACACGGTGCGCCGTATCGTGGCGGCGGCCAACCTGGCTGCCGACGATGTGGTCCTGGAGATCGGGCCTGGGCTGGGCTCGCTCACGGTGGCCCTGCTCGGCGTGGCGGACCGGGTGCTGGCCATCGAGGTGGATCCCCTGCTCGCCGGCGCGCTGCCCGTCACCGTGGCCGACCGCGCCGGGAAGCGCGCCGACGCGCTGCGGATCCTGACCGCCGACGCCCTGCGGGTAGGCCGTGCGGAGATCGTCGAGGCCGCTGGTGGTCTGGAACCCACGGCGCTGGTCGCGAACCTGCCCTACAACGTCGGTGTTCCGGTGCTGCTGCACCTGCTAGCCGAGCTGCCGACGCTGCGTCGTGGGCTGGTGATGGTGCAGGCTGAGGTGGCTGCCCGGCTGGCTGCCCCGCCGGGCACTCGATGCTACGGTGCGCCCAGCGTCAAGGCGGCGTGGTTCGCCGAGGTCCGCCGCGTTGGGGCGGTGCCCCGCGCGGTGTTCTGGCCGGTGCCTCGGGTGGACTCTGGCCTGGTCCGCATGACCAGCCGCCCAGCTCCGTCCACAGTGCCCAGAGAACAGGTCTTCGCGCTGGTCGATGCCGCGTTCGCGCAGCGCCGCAAGACGCTGCGGGCCGCCTTGGCCGGCTGGGCTGGTTCGCCCGCCTCCGCCGAGCGGGTGTTACGCGCGGCGGGGGTGGATCCCAGCGCCCGTGCCGAGCAGCTCACGATCAGCGATTTTGCGCACATCGCCGGTGAGCGCGGATCCTCGGGATAGCTCGCATCGCCACTCATGGGTTCTCTCGGGTTGTCTCGGGTTGGCCCGTACCCTGGTGCCGTGCTCGCCGTGGTGCCGCAACCGGTTACCGTGCTTGTCCCGGCCAAGGTCAATCTGCACCTGGCCGTGGGAGGCCTGCGCTGTGATGGCTACCACGAGCTGGTCAGCGTATTCCAGTCGCTGTCGATGACGGACGAGGTGACCATCGTGGCCACCGACGAGCCCGGCGTCCAGGTGTACGGCGAAGGTGCAGCGACGGTGCCGACCGACCGCGGCAACCTCGCGTGGCGCGCGGTGCTCCTGCTCGCCGAGCATGTCCGACGCCGGCCTGCCGTGCGGGTGGTGCTGCGCAAGACCATTCCGGTGGCTGGCGGGATGGCTGGCGGCAGCGCCGACGCGGCGGGCGCGCTGGTCGCCCTGGCCGGGTTGTGGCGCCTGGACATCAGCCGCGAAGAGCTTGCCGGGCTGGCCGCCGAGCTGGGCAGCGATGTGCCGTTCGCGTTGTGCGGCGGCATCGCGTTGGGCACCGGGCGGGGTGAGTCCCTGGTGCCAGTGCTGGCCCGGCACACCTTCCACTGGGTGATCGCGCTGGACCACCGCGGCCTGTCCACTCCGGAGGTCTACCGGGAGTTGGACCGGCTTCGCCACAGTGCTTCCCTGGGTTTTCCAGCACCGTGTTCTCCGCCGCTGGACCCGTCGCTACAGCGGCTTGGTGACGTTGAGCCGCTGCTGGAGGCGCTGGCTTCGGGGAATCCCCAGCGGCTCGCATCGTTGCTGGGCAATGATCTGCAGGCTGCCGCGGTGTCGCTACGTCCTGCGCTACGCCGCACGCTGCGCGCCGGAGTCGATGCCGGGGCGCTGGCCGGTATTGTTTGCGGGTCTGGACCGAGCTGCGCGTTCCTGTGCACCGACGCTGACGCCGCGGTCCGGGTTGCTGCCGAGCTTGCTGGTGCCGGTGTGTGCCGTACGGTCCGGGTAGCCAGCGGCCCGGTTCCCGGTGCCCGGATTGTGGAGGACTCACGCCCCGTGCCACCCCCTGAACCTTTAGCGCACGCCTGATGGCCAACCTGGTCAACCTGGAGGCGGTCTCGAAGTCCTACGGGATCGCTCCGTTGCTGTCCAGTGTCTCGCTCGGCGTCGACGCGGGCGACCGGATCGGGGTGGTGGGGCTCAACGGTGGCGGCAAGACCACCCTGCTCGAGATACTTGCCGGGTTGCAGGAACCGGACTCCGGCCGGGTGAGTCGAGCCGGGGGAGTGCGCGTCGCGGTGTTGACCCAGCGCATAGAGCTGCCCGAGCATGCCACCGTGGGCCACGTAGTGCTGGACCCGCTGGAGGTGAGCGCCGAGCATGAGTGGGCCGCCGACCCCCGGGTTCGGGGGATCCTCGACGGGCTGGGCATCTCGGCGCTGGGGCTGGACCGGCCGGTGGCGGGGCTGTCCGGCGGGGAACGGCGCCGGGTCGCGCTGGCTGCGGCTCTGGTACCCGAGCTCGACTTGGTGCTGCTCGACGAGCCGACCAACCATCTCGACGTTGAGGGGGTGGCCTGGCTCGCCGGGCACCTGCGGGCGCGGCGGTGCGCGGCGGTGGTGGTCACTCACGACCGTTGGTTCCTGGACACCGTGTGCACCCGTACCTGGGAGGTCACTGATGGCCGAGTGGACGGCTACGACGGTGGCTACGCGGACTGGGTCTACGCCCGGGCCGAAAGACTTCGGCGCTCCGTCGCGGTCGAGGACCGGCGGCGCAACCTGGCCCGCAAGGAGCTCGCGTGGCTGCGTCGAGGACCACCCGCGCGCAGCTCCAAACCTCGCTACCGCATTGAGGCCGCCGAGGCGCTGATTGCCGACGTCCCTGCGCTGCGGAACAACGTCGAGCTGCTCGTCTTCGCCCGGCGCCGGCTGGGTCGCACTGTGCTGGAGCTCGAGGACGTCACGGTGACGATCGCTGGCCGCCGGCTGCTGGATGGCCAGACCTGGCGGATCGGCCCAGGCGAGCGCATCGGACTGGTTGGGGTCAACGGGTCGGGCAAGACCACGGTGCTGCGGCTTCTCGCGGGGGAGCGGGAGCCCGACGCGGGTCGCTGCGTGCAGGGCCAGACGGTGTTCCTGGGGCACCTGCACCAGGAACTGGAGGGTCTGCCCGAGTCGCTGCGGGTGCTGGAGGCGGTGGAGGAGGTCGCCCGCCGGGTCGTGCTGGGCCGCCAGGAGCTGACCGCATCGCAGCTGGCTGAGCGGCTTGGCTTCCCGGCGTCACGACAGTGGACACCGGTGGCGGATCTGTCCGGCGGGGAGCGGCGCCGGCTGCAGCTGACCCGGCTGTTGATGGCCGAGCCGAACGTGCTGCTACTCGATGAGCCCACCAACGACCTGGACATCGACACCTTGCAGCAACTGGAGGACCTGCTGGACGGCTGGCCGGGCTCGTTGGTCATCGTGTCACACGACCGCTACTTTGTTGACCGGGTCTGTGACACCGTAGTGGCGCTCCTCGGCGACGGAGAGATCACTCATCTGCCCGGCGGCATCGAGGAATACCTCGATCGGCGCGCTGGGGCACCGGCCCCTCCAGTCCAGTCGGGGTTCTCGTCTGGGCCTTCTTGTGGGCCTTCTTGTGGGCCTTCTTTGGGGACGCTTACCGAAGCTGCTGAGCAGCGGGCCGCCCGCAAGGAGCTGGCCCGGCTAGAACGTCAGCTGGAGCGGTTGGCGGGCCGAGAAGCCGAACTGCAGCGGCGGATCATCCAGCAGGCCGCTGACCCCGCCGCGTTCCGGGAACTCGACGGTGAACTGCGGGTGGTACTCGCTGCGAAGAGTGATCTGGAGACCCGCTGGCTGGAAGTCGCCGACGCCGCCGGTTGATCACCATTGGGGTGCGTCGCAGAGGGACTCAGAGGGACATCGCGCCGTTGTAGCACAACCGTAAGGTGGGCCGCTTGTGAGCAGGTTTGTCGACACCCTGGTAGCCCACTGCGCGCCGGATTCACCGATGCGCTCGGATCGCGGTATGACCACCGATGGACTCACCCAGCCGCGCCGCACCACCTGGACGCAAGTGCACGAGAAGGCCCTGAGGGCTGCCGGATGCCTGATGGGCGCTACCGCTCCCGGGGTCCAACAGGGTGACGCGGTTGCGGTGCTGGCTGGTGATCCTGCGTTGATCGCTCCTGCGGTGCAAGGTGTCTGGCTGGCCGGGGGCAGTGTGACCATGCTGCACCAACCCACTCACCGTGGTGATCTGGCGAGTTGGGTGGAGGACACCGTCCGGGTGCTCGGCATGATCGACGCCAAGCTGGTGCTCCTCGGGCCGCCCTTCGAGGCGCTTGCTCCGCTGCTGGATCAGCGCGGGATCGGCTACCTGATGCTCGCTCAGCTCGACGATCCGGACCTGCGGCCACTCTCCGCACCGGGAGAAGTGGGCGAGGACGACACCGCGTTGCTGCAGCTCACCTCGGGGTCCAGTGCTGAGCCCAAGGCGGTCCGGATCACCCACGGCAACCTTTACGCCAACATGATCGCGATGGCCCGGGCCGGGGCGCTCGATTCGACCACCGATGTGATGGTGTCCTGGCTGCCGCTGTTCCATGACATGGGGATGGTCGGGTTCCTCACCCTCCCGATGGCGCTGGGCCTGGAGTTGGTCACGGTGACTCCGGCGGAGTTCATGTCCCGCCCGTTGCTGTGGGCCGAGCTGATCAGCCGGCACCGCGGCACAATCACCGCGGCGCCGAACTTTGGCTACGCCTTGCTGGCTCGGCGCCTCGCCAGCACCGACGAGCACTTCGACCTCTCCAGCTTGCGCTTTGCGCTCAACGGCGCCGAGCCCATCGAACCGGCTGCGGTACGGGCCTTCACGACTGCGGGAGCCCGGTTCGGGTTGCCGGAA
Source organism: Pseudonocardiaceae bacterium (assembly GCA_049673305.1). GTDB lineage: Bacteria > Actinomycetota > Actinomycetes > Mycobacteriales > Pseudonocardiaceae. The sequence goes on from JBATXM010000201.1 coordinate 45,631, forward strand.
CACTGCATCGTGTGTGCCTACGGGATGGCCGAGACCACCCTCGGGGTGTCCTTCGCTCCGTGCGGGGTCGGTATGCAGGTGGACACCGTGGATGCCGACGCACTGGAGACCCGGCGCCAGGCGGTGGTAGCTGGCCCCGGTAACCGGAACGTCCGGTCCTTCCCTCGGTTGGGACCGCCGTTGCTCGGGATGGAGGTGCGGGTCCGCGCCGAGGATGGTGGCCCGCTGGGTGAGCGCGAGGTCGGACGGATCCAACTGCGCGGCGACTCGGTCACCCGCGAGTACCTGACCACGGCCGGACCCCGTCCCACCCAGGATCCCGACGGGTGGTTGGACACCGGCGACGAGGGATATCTCACCGACGGTGAGGTGGTGGTCTGCGGACGGCGCAAGGACGTCATCATCATGGGCGGGCGCAACATCTATCCCATCGACATCGAACGCGCTGCGGAACTGGTGCAGGGAGTCCGACCGGGCAACGTGGCGGCGGTCCGCATTGACGCCGGCGCCCGGCGGGAATCTTTTGCGGTGGCCGTCGAGTCCACCCGGGCGGGAGACGCCGAGGCCGAGCGCATCCTGCGCAAGGAGGTCATCTCACGGGTGGTCGACGCGGTGGGACTGCGCCCGGGCGTGGTGGTGGTGCTGCCGCCGGCCGCATTGCCCAAGACACCATCAGGCAAGCTGCGTCGCGCCGCGGTCCGCGAGCAGATCGCGGAGTACTTGCCTTAACCGTTTGAATGTGTTCCGTGCAGCTGGTTTTGGGTGGCGGCCAGGCCCTGGCTGAGCAGTTGCTCCACGGCGTCGGCGCAGCGGTCCACCAGCAGGTCCAGCTCACGGCGCTGCACGGCGGAAAAGTCGCGCAGCACGAAGTCAGCCGGGTCCATCCGGCCTGGTGGTCGGCCGATACCGAAGCGCACCCGTAGGTAATCTTTGGTGCCCAGGCACGCCGAGATTGAGCGCAGACCGTTGTGCCCGCCCTCGCCACCGCCGCGCTTGATCTTGAGGACGCCGTGCTCAAGGTCCAAGTCGTCGTGCACGACCACCACGTCGGTCGGTGCGATGGTGAAGAACCGCGCCGTCCCGGCCACCGCTGACCCGGAGAGGTTCATGAACGAACGTGGACGGGCCAACACCACCCGCCGCCCGACCAACCGGGTTTCCAAGATGTCAGCGCCGCTCTTGTGCGACGCGAGGCGCCCACCTGCCCGTCGGGCCAGCTCATCAACGACCATGAACCCGACGTTGTGCCGGTTTCCGGCGTAGCCAGGACCCGGGTTGCCCAGACCTACGACCAGCGAAACCTCACCAGCGACCCAGTCGGTACTGCCCTGCACGGTCACGGCGTGATCGAAAATCCGTCTCAGGCCTGATCGTCGGCTGATCCGGCCGTGGCAGCAGCCGACGCGGTCTCATCCTCGCCTTCGTCTCCAAGGTCCCCTACGGTCGATGCGACGATATTGACCACGAGGTGCTCCGGGTCGGTCCGCAACGTTACGCCCGGCGGCAGTGGTATCTCGCCGGCCAGCACCTGGGTGCCCAGCTCGGCGTCTTGGACAGACACCTCGATCTCGTCGGGGATCGCCATCGCGTCCGCCTCGACTTGGAGAGTTCCCAGCTCCTGGGTGACCAGGGTGTCCGGAGCGGGGCTGCCGGTGATGACGATGTGCACGTCCACCACGACCTTCTCACCGCGCCGAACGATCAGGAGATCGACGTGCTCGATGTACCGGCGGATCGGATGCACGGTGACGGTCTTGGTCAGCGCGAGTTGTGGCTGGCCGTCCAGGTCGACGTTGAGCACGGCGTTGCTGCCCTGCTCGCGCATCACCCTGGCGAACTCCAACGCGGGCAGCGCCACATGCAGCGGGTCGCTGCCATGCCCGTAGAGCACCGCAGGGATCTTGCCAGCGCGTCGGGTGCGGCGGGCGGCGCCCTTGCCGAACTCGGTGCGTGGCTCGGCGGCCAGACGGACCTCGGACACGACGGACTCCTTAGCAGGCCTGAAGGGGGTGGCGGCGAAGTATAACGGGTCAGGCGTTGCCGTCGAACAGGCTGGTCACCGAGCCGTCCTCGAAGACCTCATGGATTGCGCGGGCCAGCAGCGGCGCGATAGACAACACGGTCATCCTGGAGAAGCGCTTCTCGTCCGCGATGGGCAACGTGTTGGTGAGGATGACCTCGCGGGCACCGCAGCTGGACAGCCGCTCGGTAGCCCGGCCGGACAGTACCCCGTGGGTGGCGGCCACGACGACGTCGGTGGCGCCAGCCTCGAGCAGCGCCCGCACGGCACTGGCCACCGTGCCAGCGGTGTCGATCATATCGTCGATCACCAGGCAAAGCCGGCCCTCAATGTCGCCGACCACCCGGTTGGCGACCGCCAGGTTGGGCTCCCGGGGGTCGCGAGTCTTGTGGATGAACGCGAGCGGCGTACCGCCGAGGGTCTCGGCCCAGCGCTCGGCCAACCGCACCCGGCCGGAGTCCGGCGACACCACGGCCAGCTCACGTCCGGCGTAGGTGTTCTTGATGTGGTTGGCGAGTACCGGCAGCGCGAACAGGTGGTCCACGGGGCCGTCGAAGAAGCCCATGATCTGTGAGGTGTGCAGGTCCACCGTCATGATCCGGTTTGCGCCAGCGACCTTGAGCATATCCGCGATGAGCCGGGCGGAGATGGGCTCACGCCCTCGGTGTTTCTTGTCCTGGCGGCTGTAGCCCCAGAACGGCATCACCACGGTGATCCGTTTGGCCGACGCGCGTTTGAGCGCATCCACCATGATGAGCTGCTCCATGATGGCATCGTTGATCGGGGCGGTGTGGGCTTGCACCACGAAGGCGTCACAGCCCCGTACTGACTCCTCGAATCGGACGAAGATCTCACCGTTGGCGAAGGAGTATGCCGACTGCGGGGTGACGGCGATGTCGAGGTGCTTGGCCACCTCCCCTACCAGCTCGGGGTGGTAGCTCCCGGAGAAGAGCATCAGGCTCTTCTTCGGGATCGCCCACCTGGTGGAGAGGCTCATGCTCGCTCCTGCCGCGTCTGGTCACCGTCGGTCTGCTGGGCCTGTTTCGCTGCGTGCGCCGCCGGGGTCCCCGCGCGTCGCCGGCTCACCCAGCCCTCGACATTGCGCTGGCGGCTGCGGGCCACTGCTAGCGCCCCTGGCGGCACGTCCTGGGTGATGACTGAGCCCGCCGCAGTGTAGGCGCCGTCACCGATGGTCACGGGGGCGACGAACATGTTGTCCGCACCAGTCCGGGTGTGCGCGCCCACCGTGGTGCGGTGCTTGGCCACCCCGTCGTAGTTGACGAACACGGTAGCCGCGCCGATGTTGCTGCCCTCGCCGATCGTAGCGTCTCCCACGTAGCTCAGGTGCGGTATTTTCGCGCCTGGCCCCACCTGCGCGTTTTTGGTCTCCACGAAGGTGCCGACCTTGGCCCGTTCGCCGACCTGGCTGCCGGGCCGTAGATAGGCGAACGGGCCGATCTGCGCGCCATCGGCCACTACCGCACCGTCGGCATGGGCGCGCACGACGGTGGCCCCCGCGCCAATGGTGCAGCCCGACAGGGTCGAGTCAGGCCCGATCGCCGCACCCGGACCCACCACAGTGCCCGCATGCAGCTGCACACCGGGATACAGCACCACGTCGGGGGCGAGCTGGACGTCGGCGTCCAGCCACACCGAGGCTGGGTCCACGACGGTGACCCCGGCTCGCATCCAGCGTTCCAGCAGTCGCCGGTTCAGTTCCGCACCCACCGCCGCCAGCTGCACCCGGTCGTTCACCCCGGCCACCGACCACGGATCCGTGCACCGGTGCGCGCCAACCGGCAGCCCGTCGGCGCGCACCATCCCCAGCACATCAGTGAGATACAGCTCGCCTTGGCTATTACCGGTCTGACTGGTGTGGACATGGGAGCTGCCCAGTTGGTCCAGCGCATCGCGCAGCACCCCGGCGTCGAAGGCGAACACTCCTGAGTTGACCTCGGGGATGGCGCGCTGCGCCGCGGTGGCGTCCCGATGCTCGACGATGCCGGTGACCGCGCCCGAGCGGTCCCGCAGCACCCGCCCGTAGCCGGTCGGGTCGTCGAGCACTGTGGCCAGCACGGTCACCGCGTGCCCGGCGCGGTGGTGCTCGGCGATCAGCCCAGCCAGCGTGGCGGTGTCCAGCAGTGGCACGTCACCACAGCTGACCAGCACAGTCCCGGATAGCTCAGCCGGCAGGGCGCCCAACGCGGCGCGGACCGCATCACCGGTGCCGTGCTGCTGGGCCTGTACAGCGGCGCGCACCTCGCGTCCCAACGCGGCTGCGACGGTGCGCAGGTGGGTGTCCACCGCGTCCCGGCCATGGCCGATGACCACGATCAGGTGTTCGGGGGCCAGCCCAGCGGCAGCCCGCACCACATGCTCTACCAGGGGTCGGCCGGCCAGCGGGTGCAGCACCTTGGGGATCACCGAGTGCATCCGGGTGCCTTCACCAGCGGCCAGCACGATTGCCGTCGTGAGTTTCCCGCCTGGGAGCATCAGCCTGTCCTTCCCAGCAGTGCTCCGCCGCCAGGATTCGAACCTGGACCATCGGAACCAAAATCCGAGGTGCTGCCTTTACACTACGGCGGACGAGCGGGTCACGGGCCCGCATGCACATCGTGGCACGGCCGCTGCGCTCGCCTCGGTGCAGCCCTCCCGTCCAGCCGCAGAGCCGGCTGCTGGCTTCGACACGCTCGACACGCCCTTTGGTAGCACGGCGTGTCGTGACGGGCATCGGGTAGATAATCTACGGTTGCGATAGTTATGCAACGAGCGCCACCTGGAGTTGCGCCCGGGGTGCGAGCATGAGGGCACTGCGGCGTGGCGGTCGTCCGTGCCTGCCGACATGAGGAGCACCGGCCGATGACGCTGACCGCCAACGCCGACCAGGAGCGCACGGAGCCCGAGCCGGTTTTCTCGGGACGGCGAACGTGGGGGCCGCACATTCTGGTGTACCTCTTCGTGCTCGCCCCCATGTTGGCCCTGGTGGTCGCGGTGCCGGTCGCCTGGGGGTGGGGGCTGGGCTGGACGGACATCGTGTTGTTCGCGGTCACCTACTTCGTCAGTCTGCTGGGGGTGACCGTCGGATACCACCGCCACTTCACCCACGGCTCGTTCAAGGCCAAGCGGTGGTTACGGGTGAGTCTGGCGGTGTTGGGCAGCACCGCTATGCAGGGCCCGTTGTTGCACTGGGTAGCCGACCACCGCCGGCATCATGCGTTCTCCGACAAGGAAGGTGACCCGCATTCGCCCTGGCTGTTCGGCACCTCTCCGTTCGCGGTGGCCAGGGGGTTCTGGCATGCTCATATGGGCTGGCTGTTCAACCGGGACCTGTCCAATCCACGCCGGTTCGTCCCCGACCTGCTTGCTGACCCGACGATGGTGCGGGTCAGCAAGTTGTTCTGGCTGTGGACCGGGATTTGGCTCGTGTTGCCGGGGATCATCGGCGGGTTGGTGGCCTGGTCCTGGTGGGCCGTGCTGACCGGGCTGTTCTGGGCTGGGCTGGTCAGAGTCTCATTCCTGCATCACGTCACCTGGGCGGTGAACTCGGTCTGCCACATGATCGGAAACCGACCGTTCGCCTCGCGCGACAAGGCCGCGAACTTCTGGCCAATGGCGATCCTGTCCGCTGGGGAGTCATGGCACAACCTGCACCATGCCGATCCGACATCGGCCCGGCACGGCGTGCTCCGCGGGCAGATCGACATCTCGGCCCGGGTCATCTGGCTGTTCGAGAAGCTCGGGTGGGCGTGGAACGTGCGCTGGCCGACGCCGCAGCGGCTGGCCAAGATCGTGGCTGGGATGTGAGGTCACGGCCTTCGCCCGTCCGGCGTAGTGTTGGCGACTTCGCTGGGTCAGGGTCGGTAGCTATGCTGGTGGCTGTGCGTATCCAACACGCTGGGAAACATGATCACCCCATTCGGGTGAAAATCTCGAGGGTTGTGCTCACGGGGTAACGGTCAGCGGCGAGTGGTAGATATACGCAGTGTGGGGAGGGGAGAGCCCCGGGGCGAACCCACTGTACGAGAGAGTGAGCGCGGTTCGCGGAGGACCCGGCTGGGGCACTCGGCGTGCTTGCTCTCGCGTGCGGTCCTGAACATTCAGTTGTCGGCAGGCATCTCGAGTTACGGCAGGGGGCCCGTCTCGATGAAGTTCGTTGCAGATACCACCCAACCAACACCAACCTTAGCTGATCGCGAATCGGGAGGTTTCGTGGCGTTCAATCCCGATGTTCGCGTGGCTGTCGTGGGCTATGGTTACTGGGGTTCCAAGCACATGCGGGTGCTTAGCAGCATGCCGGGCGTGCAGGTAACCATCGTCGATGAGAATCCCGAGCGGATCGCGGAGGCGAGGCAAAGCTACCCATCGGCGGAGTCGGCGCTCCACCTTGATGACGTGGTGCGGCGGGTGGACGCGGTGGTCGTCGCGACCCCGCCGAGCGCGCATGCCGCAGTCGCGCTGCAAGCACTGCGCCACGGGCGGCACGCCCTTGTGGAGAAGCCGTTGGCCACGACAGTCGACGATGCGCAGGAGATGGTCGACGCAGCGGCGGCCAGCGGTGTGCACCTGATGGCGGGGCATACCTTCGAGTACAACGCGGCCGTGTGGAAGCTGAAGGAGATCATTGATTCCGGTGAACTTGGCAGGATTCTCTACATCGACGCCGCTCGGCTGAGCCTGGGCAAGTACCAGAGCGACTGCAACGTCGTCTGGGACCTCGCGCCGCATGATATCTCGATCGCGTCGTTCTTGCTCAATGAGGTTCCCAGGACTACCTGGGTATGGGCCACACGGAATGTCGGAAACCGCCATGCCGACGTGGCTTACCTGCGACTCGATTTTGAGCGGGCGGCCACTCACGCATTCGTGCACGTGAGTTGGTTGGATCCGTGTAAGGTCCGTCGGGTTACCGTTGTAGGGGAACGTAAAATGGCCGTCTACGACGACATGTCGGACAATGAACGTATCCGGGTGTATGACATCGGTGTCGACCCGGCAGAGCCCGACGACCATGGCGAGTCGCACGCCATGCCAGTTTCCTATCGAACGGGAGACATCGTCTCGCCATATGTTCAGTTCAATGAGCCGCTTTTGGTTCAGGACAGTCACTTCATTGAATGCATTCGTACTGGCGCCAAGCCGAACACGCCCGGCGAGCGCGGGCTGGACATCGTCCGGGTTCTCGCTGCCACTGACGTTGCGGCGGCTACTGGGCGCCCAGTTTTCGTCGCTGGCAGCATTGACCCGGCCGGGGCGGACCTGGTGCGGGGGGTGGCTTCATGACCAGTGGCGGCAGCGTCTCTTCCGGTGCCCCTTTACGCGTCCCTTTTTTGGACCTCCACGGTGTCAACAACGAGCTGCGCGAGGGGTTCGACCTCGCTTGGAAGACCGTGCTCAACCACGGTCACTTCGTCGGCGGCCCTGAGGTCGAGTGCTTTGAGCGTGAGTTTGCGACTTACTGTGGAACTAAGGCCTGCATTGGGGTGGCCAATGGAACCGATGCTCTGGAACTCATCCTCAGCGGCCTGGGAATAGGGCGTGGTGATGAGGTCATTATCCCCACGAATACGTTCATCGCGACAGCCGAGGCGGTCTGCGCCACCGGTGCGCGGCCTCGGTTCGTCGATGTGTGTCCCGACACTCTGCTGATTGATCCAGCAGCGGCGGTTGCTGCGATCAACAGCTCGACCGCCGCGATCATTGCGGTGCATTTGTATGGCCAGATGGTGGACCCCGAGCCGATCTCGACGATCGCTGCTGCGCACGGGCTCGCCCTCATTGAGGACGCTGCGCAGGCTCACGGCGCTCGGCACCAGGGCAGGCGCGCCGGAAGTGTGGGCATCGCCGCTGGGTTCAGCTTTTATCCCGGCAAGAACCTTGGCGCCCTGGGCGATGGTGGCGCGGTGGTCACCAGTGATCTCGCCTTGGCCGACCGGATCCGCAGCACCGCCAATCACGGGCGGTCCGCGACCGATCGCTACCTACACGATCGGATCGGGCGAAATAGCAGACTCGATACCCTGCAGGCGGCGTTGCTGTCCACCAAGCTGCCGTGGCTGGATGCGGGCAATGCCCGGCGCGCGGCGGCGATGGCGGCCTACCGCGAGATGCTGCCTCAGCGCTGCCTGCCGGTATCGGTGGCGCCTGGTGCCGAACCGATCTACCACCTGGCGATCGTTCAGGTGGATGACCGGCGCGAGGTCAGTGACGTGCTCACTGCGGCCGGTATCGGGTGGGGTGTGCACTATCCGATCCCCTGCCATCAGCAGCCGGCCTTGACCACGCTCCACGAGCCGGCGCTGGTAGCCCAGCAATTGCCAGTAGCCCAGAAATTGCCAGTAGCAGAGCGCGCTGCCGGCCGGATCCTGTCCCTTCCCATGTCCCCCACCCTGACCATCGAGCAGGTTGCGCGGGTCTGCGATGTGCTCGGAGGTGCGCTGTGACGAATGTTCCCCATGTCTTCCAATATGGGGCTAGCGAGTCGAATGGACGCTCGATAGGCCACGAAGAACAACTACAGCGTTCCCTGGGGACTGGCGAAGTACCGCCACCTCGGTCTTCAGCGGCTCAGTTCGACAGTCCCACTGAAGACCGCGGTCCCACTGAAGACCGCAGTCCCACTGAAGACCGCAGTGGCGGTTGGCTGACAACACGCTTGGTACTGCTGGGGTTGACGATCGTCCTGCTTGGCACGGCCGCCGGGCTCTTCGGAGCACTGGTCATGCCGAAAACTTACGGCGCTCGGGCGGAGATCCTCTACAACATCAGCCAGAATGAGCAGAGCGGCGACCCTCTTCGGCAGGATCGTCAGCTCAGCAACCAGCTGGTGTTTCTCAAGAGCCGTAACGTGCTCGAGCCGGTCGCGCAAAAACAGGGCCGGCAGTTCAAGGACCTCGACAAGGACGTGAGCGTGACCGTCCTGGACAACAGTGAGGTCATCCAGGTCGAGGCCGACGGCCCCACCAAGCTGGCCGCGATGCAGACGCTACAGGCCGTCACGGATGGGTATCTGACGCTGATTCGCCAGCCTAGCGGAGCGACCCTGAACCTCCACACCCAGCTCGCTGACGCCCATGCCAATACCACTCAGATCCAAACGCGGGTGCAGCAACTCACCACTGCGGTGGTGGCCGGAACCGCGACCCAGGCTTCACTCAACGACGCCCGGGCACTGCTCACCGCATCGTTGGACCGCGAGAAGGCGATCCAGGCCAAGATTGATGAGCGTACCCTCAACGGCGAAGCGGGACCGGATGCCCAGTTGTTGACGGCGCCTTACTCGTTGCCCGACCCGGTGTTTCCGCAGCCGTTGATCGCGGCTGGTACCGGTGCGTTGGTGGGCGTGATCGTGGCCGGTGCGTTGGTGGCGGTGAGCGCGCGGCGCCGGACGAGGTTGTGAGGGCCCGGCTGTGGTCGTCTCAACGGTGAGGGCGTTGGAGGAGCAACACCCCGTTGCCACGGCGCGGAACTCGGCCACCGTTGCGGGTTGGACGCTGGTGAGCAGGGTCACCGGGCTGTTGCGGGTGGTGGTGATCGGGGCGGTGCTGGGGCCGACCTATTTCGCCAATGCCTTCCAGGCCGGCTATGTCGTTCCGAACCTGGTGTTCACGTTGATCGCTGGGCCGGTGTTGGCGATGGTGCTGGTACCCGGCGTGGTCCGCGCCATTGGTGCCGGCGGCGTGGCGCGGGCCCGGGACGTGCTCGCAGGGGTGAGCGGGTGGCTGCTCGCCGTCTCGGCTGTGGTGGTCGCGTTGCTGATGATCCTCTCGCCGGTGGTGGCGTGGACGCTGACCTTCGGGATCCCGGATCCTGTTGCCCGGGCTCGGGGCTTGTGGCTGTCCATGCTGTTGGTTCTGTTCATTGCACCCCAGGTCCTGCTATATGCCCTGCTGCATCTGGGTATGGCTGCTCAGCAGGCGCGGGGGCGTTTCGCGCTGGCGGCGGGTGCCCCGGCGGTGGAGAACGTTGTCTTGATCCTGACGGTGGTGTTGGCCGGCTGGTATTACGGGACGGGCCTGGATGTGCGGCAGGTGCCGGTCGATCTGGTGGTCGTGCTCGGCGTGGGCAGCACGGTGGCTGTGGCCCTGCATGCGGCATTGCAACTGTATGGGACCGCACGAGTGGGTTTGTTGACGTGGCCGTCGATGCGCTGGCGGTATGACGTCGAGGTTCGTGTGATCACCCGCAGGCTGGTGTCCTCTGTTGGCGTGGCGGCGTGGCCGGCGGCGGCGATGTATGTGCTGCTCGCGCTGGCTGGCTCGGTGCCCGGTGGTGTCTTCGTCGTGCAGTTGTCCTATTCAGTGTTTTATTCGCTGTCCTACGTCGGTGCCCGGGCGGTGTCGATGGCTGCGTTGCCTGGACTGGCGTACGCCGCTCATCGTGCGGATGGCGTGACGTTCGGCTCGGCGTGGCGTCAAGGTCTGTCCTATGCCGTCATTGCCAGCCTGCCGCTGCTGGTGTTGCTCGCGGTGAACTCGGGGTCCACTGCGGACATTCTGGCCAATGGAGAGTTGCGGCACGTGGCTTTGATCGGGCCACTGGCCACCTGTTTGGGGGTGGTGGCGGTGGCTCAGTTGGTCGGTGGGGTGCATGACCTTGGTCGTCAGGCGTTGTTCGCCCGGTTGGATGATCGTGTTCCGCGTCGGGCCAGTGAGGTGGCTTTTGGTGTGGTGCTGCTCGCGGCGGTGGTGGCCTTGTTGCTGCCTGCGGATGGGTCCCGGTTGATCTGGTTGGTGGTGGCGATTCTGGTTAGTGAGCTTGCCGCGGCGGGGACGGTGTTGGTCCGGCTGCGCCGGGCGATCCGGCCCGAGCGGTTCCTCGAAGTACGAGGCTTGGTTGCTGCGCTGGTGGCCACGCTCGCGATGGTGCCGGTGGCCGCCGCGATGTGGTGGATCCAGCGGGTCAATGGCGGCGACCGGCTTGCTGACCTCACTCTTCTTTCCCTGGGTGGTGTCGTCGCGCTCGGGGTTTACGTCCTGGTGCTCCGAGTCGCGGTGCGACGGATAGGTGGTGGGTTATGACTCGAACCGAGAGCCCGCCAACCCCTGCGGTTAACCGCTGGCTGGGGTTGGGAGCCGCCGGCTGCGCCCTGGTGGGCGGGGTCCTCGCAGTGGCGGCCGGGCCGCTGCTCGTCCTCAGCGTCATCGGGGTGTTGGCTCTGGTCGGGCTGTTCGCCGCAGCGGCCTACCGGCCGGTCTTCGCGACGTATGCCTATCTGGGCACCCTGCCCCTCATCGCTGGTATCGAACGCGGCAACCTGATCCCGCTGGTGCGTCCCAACGAGGCGCTGCTGGTTATCTTGCTGGCCGGGGTGCTGGTCGGCGGTTATCTCCGATCGTGCCGGGGCGACCGGGTGGCGCTACAGCTGCATCAGCTCGACATCCCGGTTGGGGTCTTCCTGCTGATGTCGACGGCGTGGCCGCTGTTGTCCATGATGCTGCGCGGGCAGACGCCAGCGACCTCTGATCTGGCCGCCGTGCTGCCAGTCTGCAAGCTCGTCGCCATTTACCTGCTGGTGCGCTTCAGCGTTACCACCGAGGCCCAGCTGGTGCGGTGTTTCCGGCTGATCATCTGGCCGGGGGCCGTGGTCGCGGTGATCGCGGTCCTGCAGACCTTCCACGTCGGCCCGGTCGTCTCGATCCTGCAGGCCGTCTGGACACCTGACAGCAACGCGGCGGCACTCGCCGAGCGGGGCACCACGACTCTCGGCTCGCCGATCGCCACTGGCGACTTCATCGTTATCTGCCTGACCTTGGTGATCTGCTGCGGAGCCCGGGGGCTGCTGGATCGCCGCGAGCGGTTGGCGTTGGGTCTCCTGCTTGGGACGGGGGTGCTCGCCACCGGCCAGTTCTCCACCTGGATCTCTGCGGTCGTGGCGGCAGCGCTCATCCTGTGGCGGTTCGGCACCGTGCGCCGCAACTCGATTCGGTTCCTGTGGCTGGTTCCGGTCACGCTCGCGGTGGGCGCGCCAGCGCTGATCGGCCGGTTGGCGGGGTTCGGTGACTACGGCGTGCCATCCAGCTGGATCGGCCGCTGGAACAACCTGTCCACCTTTTACCTACCGAGGTTCGGCTTCATCAATGTTCTCCTGGGGGTGTCGCCCAACTCGGTGCTGCCGGCACCCGAGAGATGGCGCGAGGTCATCTACCTGGAGAGCGGCTACCTGGAGTTACTCTGGATCGGCGGGCTCCCGTTGCTGGCCGCTTTCATCTGGCTGTCAGTCGCGGTGCTGCGCAGAACCGGCAAGCTCATGGCCCAGTCGCCGGGCCAACCAGAGGGCCAGCAGCGAGAGAGCCAGCAGCGAGAGAGCCAGCCGGTCGCGGTGGCGGCCTCAACGCTGTGGGTGTGCTGGTGGTTTGTGCTCATTCTCACCGTTCTCGATCCGCATCTGACGCTACGAGGCACCGGGGATGTGCTTTTCATGCTGATGGGAATCACCACGGGGAGGCTCAGTGTCCAGCGGCGTTGAACAAGCTCGCTTGCCCGCTCGATGGGAACCAGTTGCTCGGCGTGCCGTCGATCTACTAGTGGTGGTGATCGCGTTACTGGTGATCGCCATCCCGATGCTGCTCATCGCGATGGCGATCAGGCTGGGGAGCCCGGGTCCGGCGTTGTATCGCCAGCAGCGGATAGGCCGGGGAGGCCGAGCGTTCACGATGTACAAGTTCCGCACCATGCGGACCGGTTGCTCCGACGCGCAGCACCGTGAGCTCATCGCTCGCGAGTTGCGGGGTGAGGACACCTCGGTCGGCGGCAGCTGGAAGATTGACAATGATCCTCGGGTGACCCGGCTTGGTGCGATCCTGCGGCGTGTCAGCGCTGACGAGCTTCCCCAGCTACTCAACGTGCTGCGGGGCCAGATGTCGTTGGTCGGGCCTCGCCCCTGCCTGAGCTGGGAAGCAGAGATGTTCCCGGCCAAATTCGCCGAGCGATTCGACGTCCCGCCGGGCCTGACCGGACTCTGGCAGGTTAGTGGGCGTAGCACGATGGGTACGCTGGAGATGTTGGAACTCGATGTGGCTTATGTGCGTAGCTGGAGTTTTTGGACAGACCTTGCCATTCTGCTGCGAACTGTTCCGGCGCTGTTACGGGGGCATGGCGCACGCTAAGCAAAGATATTCGTCTGGCAGTTGGGGGAGCAGTCTTCATGGTCGTCGCGGTGAAGTCTTGCACAAGTCCACGACTATCACGCCGACGCCGAGCGGTCCTGCTCACGGTCCATGTCGTGATGTCGGTCGGGTGGTTGGGGGTCGACGGCGCGCTGGTGGCCCTGGAGGCGACCAGCCTGTCCACCGTTCACCCGGCAGTGCGGGCTGGGATTGCCACCGCGACTGCCGTGATCGCCATCTGGGTGCTCGTGCCGGTGGTGTTCTTCTCGCTGGTCACCGGGCTGATACTGGCGTTGTCTACCCGCTGGGGTCTGGTGCGGCACTGGTGGGTGCTCGCCAAGTGCGGGATCGCCGTCGTGTTGACCATCGCTGGACTGCTGATCCTGGTGCCTGTGCTGCCACGGATCCTCGCCGGAGGAGGCAATCCAGCCGGGATGCCGACGTTGATCGCGAGGTTAGGCGCGCTGGTCTTGCTGCTCGCCGCCACAGGGCTCTCGGTGGTCAAGCCGTGGGGCAAGACGCCGCGCGGTCGCAGGGCACAAAAGCTGCTCTCCATCCCTGTTCAGCAGAAGTAGCGATACAGCAACGTTCCGGCCTGCCTGGTCACCTCATCGGGCACCGAATCTTCGGTGAGCAGCCGGGTGAGCTCGCCGAGCATTGCGCTGGCCTGGGAGTTGCTGCGCGCGTGCTCTCCGCCGGCGCGCAGGGTCACAATCCGCCGTTCCTCGGTAGCCCACTTCCGTTTGTACGCGATCAAGCCTGGCTGATCGAGGTCGCTGAGGCCCCAGTCAACCAGCCGGGCTCCTCGCTGGACACCCCACCGTATCCCGGCCCAGAAGATCGCGTCGTTGGGGCGAAGAGCCAGATGATCGTGGCGCGAGGCCCCGAACTTGTAGTACAGCGTGTCGCCCCAGGTGAGGAAGACCGCGCCGGCGATCAACTCGTCGCCGGTGCGGGCGAGCATCGTCACGATCGCACCGTCGCGGGCGAAAGCGTCCCAGATGTGGTCGAACAGCTCGATGGGCTGAGCGAGCAGCCGGTACTTGCGCTTTCGTAGCGAGACGTGCAACCCGTGGAACCGGTGCACGGCGTCCCGGCCGGTGTGCGCCTCGACCCGGACTCCTTCGCGCTCGGAGATCGCGATGTTGCGCCGAGCGTGCTGGGAAAGCCGCTGCCGAATCTCCTCGACGCTGTCGTTCAGTGGAGTACCATGCCACGCCGCTGAGGCGACCCGAGCCAAGCGGGGGTCCTCGACGGGCACGGCGCTCTCAAAGCAGCGCAACGTCATGGGAGCAGCGGCGGTGATGACCCCGCTCACCAGGGTTTTCCAGTCGAGCTGGTCATCAGTCAGCGGTTCTGCCCGGTCCGAAAAGGGCAAGCTGGACAACCTGTCACCGCGAATGTCGCTGATCGGCACCCAGGCCAGCCCGGCGCGCGGTTGCCCATCGCAGTCGAGCCGGATGGTGCTGGCGGGGGTGAAGTCGTAGGTGGCGCATACCGCGTCGATCCACGGCGGCGAGGTGAACACGCTACCGTGTGGGCCCCGGGCGAGCAGCCGCCAGCGAGGGTCACTGCGCGGATCGGTCAGCACGGTTTCCGGTTGCATCGCGGGCGCGTTCACAGACGGTACGGTACCCGCTACTCTCACGATATGACCACGCTGTTTGTCGCCACGACAGGTGGGCACCTCACCCAGCTCGACAGCCTGGCGAGGCGCATCCCCCCCAACGGCACCCCGGATGACGATCCCCATGATGATGCTGTCTGGGTAACCCATGAGAATGAGCAGAGCCGGTCGATGCTGGCGAACAGGGACGTGGAGTTCGTGCCCTACGTCGGGGTGCGCAACGTGCCTGATGTGCTTCGCTGCATCCGCTATGCGCGCCGGTTGATGCAGCGCCGGAAACTGACCCGAGCGGTGTCAACAGGGTCGGGAATCGCGTTGGGGTACCTACCGTACCTCGCCGCGCGGGGAGTGGAGTGTCACTACATCGAGAGCGCGACTCGGGTGAGTGGACCGTCGCTGACCGGGCGGGTCCTGCAGTGGGTCCCCGGAGTCCGTACCTACACCCAGTACCAGAGCTGGGCGGACCAGCGCTGGGGCTACGCCGGCAGTGTCTTCGACGGTTATGAACCCATTGCTGTGCCGAGGAAACTCGATGGGGTGGTTCGGGTGGTGGTCACGGTGGGGGCGGCGACTCAGTACCCGTTCCGCCGGCTGTTCGACCACCTGGCGCCACTGCTGACCCCCGAAGGTGCCCTCGCGCAGGTGACTGGGCTGCCGGTGGACGTGTTGTGGCAGACCGGGGACACCCCGGTCGATGACCTGCCTATTCGGGCTACGCCGGTGCTGCCCGCAGCTGAGCTGGGCGCCGCGCTGGGCAAGGCGGATATCGTGATCAGCCATGCCGGCACCGGGTCCGCGCTGGCCACCCTGAACGCCGGGCGGTACCCGATTCTGGCCACCCGGGACAGCGCGCGGGGCGAACAGATCGATGACCACCAGCACCAGCTCGCCACTGAGCTTGCCCGGCGAGGCCTGGCCAGCCACCGCGACGCGCAGTCCATCACCATCGACGACATGCTGGCGAGCCTGGATATCTCGGTGCGACGTAACGCGTCACCCCCACCGTTTGAATTGCGCCACTAGCGCCTTCATCTCATGGTGCGCGAAGCGCCTATCCCGTTCTCGTGCGGCCTTTCGCGCCGTGCTGGTCGGGATCGACGAGGTTGTAGCGCACAGCGAAGGTGACAGCCTCAAGGCGAGAGTGCACTCCGAGTTTGGTCAGCAGAGCCTGTACGTGACTTCGTACGGTGGTGGTCGAGACGCCCAGCTGTAGGGTCATCGCTGCGGTATCGAGTCCCTCGACGAGCAAGGCGAGGCATTCACGCTCCCGGGCCGTCAGGTGAGCGGCGAGCCGGTGTGCTTCGGAACCCTCGGATCGCGCGCTGCTCGGCTGGGCTGCGTCCAGCGCGACCGCACCGTCGATGAGCCGCTCCATCGCGTGGACCAGCTTGCGGACGCCCCACGTTGGGGGCACATAGCCGACGGCGCCCGACTGGAGGGCCTGGCGCATCGCGTCAGCATCATCGCCTGCCGCGAGGATGAGTACCCGGGTCGCCGGGCTTACCGTGATGATGTGGCGGACTGCGGTAATTCCTTCGCTATCGGAGAAGCGCCGACCCAGTAGGCAGATATCGGGTCGGTGATGCTGGACCGCTTCGACCGTCCCGGTGAGGCTTCGGGCGGCCGCCGGTACGTGGAACCCCTGCCCGACCAGGACCGATACCAGCGATTCCACGAATACCACATGGTCGTCGCCAATTACGATGCTGGTCATTGGGTCCCCAAAAATATGTCGTCACGGAACAGCGTATTGTCGCGATATTGTCACGGAAGAAACCGCGATAATTGTTTTACTACTCTCAGTATACAGCGCAACATGGCACATTGGTTACCGAGATCATCGAACGCGGCACGTAATATGCTCCTTGGTGTCAAGTCATGGACGCACCACCAGCTTCAACCAGCCTCGACAAGGAAGGTGTTGAGGACTTCGGTCGGTTTCTTCCAGTTGAGTGTCTGCCGTGGACGGTTGTTGAGTTCGTCTGCGACG
>JBATXM010000202.1:0-11245 GCA_049673305.1 Pseudonocardiaceae bacterium
ACGCCATCGAACACTCACCCTGCCGCAACGATTGCACCGCAAGATGAACCGCCACCAACGACGATGAACACGCCGTGTCCACCGTGATCGCCGGACCCTCCACACCGAACGTGTACGCCACCCGACCCGACACAACGCTGCCTGCCGAACCGATATCGAGGTATCCTTCGACTCCCGTTGCGGCTGGGTCCTGGCCGGCGCCATAGTCGTGGCGCATAAGACCGGCGAATACGCTGATGTCCTTTCCCTGAACCGAGGTCGGGTCGATCCCCGCCCGTTCGAACGCTTCCCACGACGTCTCCAACAACAACCGCTGCTGGGGATCCATCGCCAACGCCTCACGCGGTGAAATTCCAAAAAACCCCGCATCAAACCCGGCGACATCCGCCAAAAAACCACCCTCACGCACGTATGATTTCCCCGCTCGGTCAGGGTCCGCATCAAACAAACCTTCCAGATCCCACCCACGATCTGTGGGAAAATCCGAAATCGCGTCCACCCCGTCCGCCACCAACCGCCACAGATCCTCCGGCGAACACACACCACCAGGGAATCGACATGCCATCGCCACAACCGCCACCGGATCATCAGACAGTGGCACAGCGGACGACGGCGCAACGCGAGGTGCTTCGATGCCCAGCAACTGTGTACGAAGCCGCTGTGCGAGCACCAAGGGCGTCGGGTGGTCAAAGACCAGTGTTGCCGGCAGGCGAAGTCCGGTAGCTTCGGTGAGCCGGTTGCGCAGCTCGACCGCAGTCAACGACGTGAATCCGAGTTCCTTGAAGGTGCGGTCACGTCTCACAGTGGTGGGTCCATCCAGATCGCGTATTTTCGCGGCCTCGGTGCGCACCAATTCCAGCAGCGCGCGCTGCTGCTCCGGCTCGGTCAGCCGGGCCAGTCGCTGGCGCAACGCGGACGCACTCGCCTCATCCGGTGTGTTCGCTGAAGCAGACGCGTCAACCAAGCCACGCAGGAGCGTCGGGACGGTGCCCATGGCGGCCGGGACCTGCAACGTCGCGGCATCCAACCGGGTCACGACAAGCGCGGCCTGGTCCGCCGTGTACGCACCGTCGAACATGACCAAGCCCTGCTGGGTGGACAGCTGTCCAGTTCCAGCGGGTATTGTCACCGCAGCGAGTTGGTTCGCCGGCTCCCACGGTCCCCATGCCAACGACAGGGCCGGCAGACCCGCAGCACGGAGGTGCTGCGCAAGCGCGTCGAGGAACGTCGCTGCGGCAGCCTCGTATCCCCGACCGGTAGCGCCAAAGACGCCCACCGACGACGAGAATACGATGAACGCCGTCAGCTCCGCGTCCCGCGTCAGCTCGTGCAGGTTCAGCGCCCCGTCCACGGTGGATTCCAGGATGCGCTGGGGATCGCTCTGGGTGTGGATCACCGCGGTCAAGGGGCGCCCGTGTTTGGCGAGCACGGATGCCAGGGCATGCCGGTCAGTGAGGTCGCAGGCGGACAGCATCACCGTGGCGCCGCGCGCGGCCAGCTCTGACCGAAGTGCCACCGCTGCCCCGTCCACGGATCCACGCGGGCTGATCAGCAGCAGGTCCCGGACGCCGTAGCCAGCCACGAGGTGCCGGGTGATCGCGGCGCCTTGCCCGCTGTCCGCGCCGGTGATCACCACTGTGCGCCGAGGATCGAGACGAGCGCGGGTGTTCCCACCGGACGTGGACACCCGGGCTAGCAGGGGCACCAGAGCTATTCCGGAACGCACCGCCAGTTGCGATTCGCCGGAGTACACCGCAGCCGGCAGGGCGGTGGCCGACAGCGTGCCGTCGCCGTCGATGTCGACCAGGACGAACCGGTCAGGATGTTCGGCCTGAGCGGATCGCACCAAGCCCCACAGTGGCGCATGCGCCACAGACGGGACGTCCTCCTCGGGGTTGGTGGCCACCGCCCTTCGGGTCACGACGGCCAACCGCGAGCCTGCCATCCGTTGGTCGGCTGACCAGGCATTCAACTGGTAGGACAACTCGTCGGCGACCCCTTGGACCGCGACGCCAGAGCCGGCGCCCTCGGGCGGCTCGACCGCAGCGGGTAGCAGGGCCACATCAGGCGCGCTCGAGCTCGTCGCGACAACCTGCTGCAGCACCGCGAGGTCTGGATAGGTCCGTAGCTCAATGCCAGCCGCTTCCAGCCCACTCGCCAGTCCGAAGACGTCCGGGCCGATCATCGCCCATCGGCCGCCGACCGTGGCCGGCCCAGGCACTGGTGCTCTGGGGATCCAATCGACCCTGAACAGCGACTCGTAGTGGTCACTGCCGCAGGCGCGCAACCGGGCAGGCATCTCCAGCAGCACGTGCCTGGTGATCTTGCCGGAAGCGGTGCGCGGGATGCGCGCGATCTCGTAGAGTTCCTCCGGCACCTTGAAGGACGACAATCGCTCGCGGCAGGTGGCGAAGACTTGCGCCGGATCCAACCCGCCGTCCCCGATCACCACGAACGCGACCGGCACTTCGCCCAATACCTCGTGCGGCTTGCCGACGACAGCCACGTCAACGATGCCAGGCACGACGCGCAGGACGTCTTCTATTTCGCCAGGGTGAATGTTCTCGCCGGCCCGGATGATCAGGTCCTTGATCCTGCCGGTGATGGTGAAGTAGCCGGCCTCATCACGCCGGGCCAAGTCGCCGGTGCGGTACCAGCCGTCGCGCATCGCCGCTGCGGTGGCCTCGGGCTGATTGTGATAGCCGACCATGACGCTTGGCCCGCTAACCCAGACTTCGCCTTCCTGGCCGACGCCGACGTCAAGGCCGCGATCGGGGTCCACGAGACGTACGCCAAGACCGGGCACCGGCAGCCCGCACGACCCTGCGACCCGGCCACCGGTCGGCCAGTTCACCGTGATGGAACCGCATGTTTCCGTGCTGCCGTAGGCGTCAAGCAGCGGAACACCGAAGGTGTCTTCGAAGGCGCTCCGCAACGCCGCCGTGGTGATCGCTCCGCCGACCAGGCCCATACGCAGTTCCGGCGCCAGGAAGCCCTTCTCGCGCGCCGCTCGCACGAGGTGGTGGTACGTGGTCGGGACACCAGCGAGGAAGGTCGAGCGCTCCTCAGTCAGTGCCTCGAGAATATCCTGCGCCGAGTAGCCGTCGACGATTCGGGCGGTCGCGCCGACCGCGGTGACGGCCAGTACGCAGGCAATGTGGGAGAGGCTGTGGAACAGGGGAAGCGGCCACAGCACCCGATCGGTTGCCGACAATCCGGGAACGGGTACATAGCAGGCTGCCACTGACCAGAGGCAGTTGCGCTGGGTGGACAGCACGCCTTTGGGTCGGCCGGTCGTACCCGAGGTGTAGAGCATCCACGCGAGGTCGTCCAGCTCAAGGTCATCCCGAGCGGGGCTGACCGGGTCGGTCGTGGTGAAAGCCGTATACGAGGAGAAGTCAACGGGCATTCCAGCCGGTGCCGTGGCCTCATCGGTCACCACAACGCTCAGGTGCGGGCGTTGCGCCAGCAGCCGTCGCAGTTGGTCGACGTGCGTCTGATCGGTGATCACCACCCTGGCCCCGCTGTCATCGAGGAGATAGGCCAACTCGGCATCAGTGGCACGCGGATTGATTGGCACCCCGATCGCGCTGGCCCTGGTGATGGCGAGGTAGCTCTCCACCATTTCCACTCGGTTGCCGAGGCAAATCGCCGCTCGGTCGCCGGGTTGGAGGCGGAGCTGGGCCAAGTGCCCGGCGAACCGCCAGGTGCGCCGCTCCAGCTCGGCGTAGCTCACGCTCTGCCGTCCGTCCCGGTAGGCAACCTTGTTACCGAAATGGCCGGCATGCGCTATCAGCAGTTCGGGAATCGGCCGGATCAGGTCGATACGTAGCATGTCACCACATCTCTCCGTCGGACAAGCACTCCCCGGATCTCCCGACAGGAGCTCCCATCACAGCCTCACTCAAAAATGTCGGGAAGACCCCCCTAACAGCCCCCTATGCGGAGCGCAGGCAATGGCTGCAACAGACCGGTTTCCGGAAGATCTGCCTTGAGCAACTCGACGGCCCCCGGGCGATGATCGTGGGCATCAAGGAGAGCCCGACATCGGACACCAGAAATCGGACAATAGTTCGCCCGGTTCTCGCAACACGCCATCGGGGTGTGCGCGAATCAGCTCGGCCTCGTCAGTCTCGCCCCACAAGGCCGCGACAGCGGTAACCCCGGCCGATTTGGCGCTGGCCAGATCGGCCACCGAGTCTCCGATCATCACCGCATCCTGCGGCGAGACCCCGAGCCGGCCCAGCGCGTGCACCACGATGTCGGGTGCGGGCTTGGGACGAGCCACCTCGTCGGAGCCGATCACATGGTCGAACAAGGAGAGCACGCCGAGCTGGTCGAGTAGCGACCGGGCGCGAGGACCGCTCTTACCGGTGGCGACTGCGAGACGACATCCGCGTTCACGCAGTGTCCGCACCGTGTCCACCACGCCGTCGAAGAGGGTCACCCGGTGGGCGAGCCGGTAGCTCTCCCGCACGAACGGCGCTTCCATCTCCTGCGGCAGTCCCATGATCCGCATGATGTCAGGAAAGTAGCGTCCCAGGTGGCGGCTGTACTCCTCGAATGGCGGCCGGTCGAGACCGACCACCTCGGCGTAGGCGATCGTGAATGCCTCTCGCATCACCTCGAAGCTGTTGACGAGCACACCGTCCAGGTCGAAGATCACCGCACGTGGCTGACGACGGGCAGTGGCGGGTACCGGGACTGGCGCCCCGTGAATCCGGGCCGACTGGTAGACCCGTTCGATGGCCCCGATGGTCCGGCGGGCCTGCTGGATCGCTCGACCCTTGCTGGCCGGATCGGCCAGCAGCACCGGAAGGTGGTCGAGCTGCCGGCTGTACTCGGTACCGATCGGCTCATCGGCCACGGCCACCGGCACGCTCACGCCGGCTCGGATGTGCGACAGCGTCGAGCTGCACAGGCGATGGGGGCTAAATCCGAAAGTGCAGCACAGGGTGACTGTGCCAGCGGTGCCTTCGATTTTGATCATTGTGGTGTCGCGGGCCTCATGGGAGGCCCAACTCGCGCGGAGGAAGACCGACACCCCGTCCTCGGTGAGCAGGAAACCGCGTGCGGTGTCCTCGACGTCACCGCCATCTCCGCACTGAAGTCCCGCCGCGTGGTCCCCTCGCCACACCGCTTGACAGGTGCGGTTGTTGACGAAGTCAGCCGAGACAGTTCCCACTACCTGGTCAAAAATGGTGGATCCCAGCAGCGGTAAGACCACGTCGAGCAGATGCCAACCGAGGTCGAGCAACGCACCGCCGCCGGCGAGCCGTCGATGGGTAAACCAGCCACCGGCGTCCGGCACACCTCGGGCGCGAACCCACGCCAGCTCGACGTGCCGGATCTGTCCCACTGTCTCGGCGAGGCTGTGCAGGGCGCGGACGTCGCTTCGGTACCTGGCAGCGCTGCCCGCCAGCAGCACCGCGCCTCCGGAGTGCTCTGCAGCGGCCAACTGATCCGCCTCACCGGAGCTCAGGCACACCGGCTTCTCCAGGAAGACCGCGAGCCCCGTGGCCAGCAGCTGGCAGGCGACCGCGCAGTGCAGGTGGTTGGGCACCGCAACGACCGCGAGGTCAACCGAACCCGCTGGCAGCTCGTCAACCTCGGCGAGCACCGCGACGTCGCTACACTGCCGGGCGAAGCTCACCCGTGCGACCGGATCAGGATCTACCACCGCCCGCACCGCGAAGGCGGGGTGTTCCCCGAGTTTCGGCAGCCAGATCGACCGTGCCGCCCATCCCAGGCCGACGATGGCGACGCGAAGTGTCACCAGCGGGAGTGAACGTCGGCCAACACGGACACGATCTCGTGCATCTGCGCCTCGCTCCCTAATAACACGCGGTGGTGCAGCCACAGACAGTCCTGGCTCAGTGCTTCGGAGTTGGGGCAGCGGCCAGCGAGTTGGTCCACTGACTCCTCTGGCGCCCCGATTTCCCAGAAGGCGTCGGTGCGGTAGACAGCGCG
This sequence comes from Pseudonocardiaceae bacterium, assembly GCA_049673305.1. Taxonomy (GTDB): domain Bacteria; phylum Actinomycetota; class Actinomycetes; order Mycobacteriales; family Pseudonocardiaceae. The sequence goes on from JBATXM010000202.1 coordinate 5,971, forward strand.
GAAAGCGACGAACGTGGGGATCCCTCGCTGGGTGAGCGTGTCGACAAGCTCGGCACGGCGCCGCTCGCCAATACCGGGAATCCGAAACATCGCCATATAACGCGGATTGCGATCGCATCGCTCGTCGCTCCCCTGGGGCACAATCCCTGGCAGCTCGGCCAACAGAGCGGCCAGCACCCGCCAGCGCTGCTCCCGCAGGGCGATCTGCTCATCCAACCGGGAAAGTTGGGCGCGCAGCACAGCGGCGGAGAACTCGTTGAGCCGAAAGTTCGATCCCGAGGTGGTGTGGAAGTAGTCCCGGTCACCACGTGGACGCCCACAGGTGTGCCGCACGAAGGCTTCCTCGTACAGCTCGGCGTCAGGGAACAGTAGAGCGCCCCCCTCACCCGCCGTCATCAGCTTCCCGTTCTGGAAGCTGAATGCCGCCACCGAACCCAACTCCCCGACCTTCTTGCCGTGCCACCGCGCGCCGTGGGCGTGGGCGGCATCCTGGAGCAGGGGAACGCCGGAGTCTGCCGACAGTTTCGCCAACGCGTCCATGTCGGCGACCTGACCTGCCATGTGCACAGGCATGATCACACGAGTGTTCGGACCGATCACGGCTTCGGTGGCGGACACGTCGATACAGTAAGTGTCCGGGTCAACGTCCACTGGCACCGCGATCGCGCCCAGCCGCTGTGCCGCCTGCGAGGAGGAGATGAACGTGAACGCTGGGACGATGACCTCGGTGCCTCGGCGCACCCCAAGGACCTCTAGGGCCAGTTCCAGAGCGTGCGTCCCGGTGGTGACCGCCAACGCGTGCTCGGCACCGTGATGCTCGGCAAACTCCTGTTCGAACGCGTCGACCTCGGCGCCAGTCATGCGCCACCATTGCCCCTGCTCCAGCGCGCGGCTCAACCCAGTCCGTTCCTCGACTCCGAACTGGGGCCACGGAGGAAATTCCAACACCTGTTTCGAACCAACGCTCATAGTTGCCACTGTCACTCCACCTGACGGTCACCCTGCTCGATGAGAAATGAATACGCAGATTCGGGACGTTACCGATGGCGCCGACCGACCCCAACCCCCTAGTACCCCCTCAACTCCCCCTTATTCGCGACGACAACGAAGCCTGTAGTCCACCAGTCCGCGACAACGTGCAATAATTGTGCCGTCACGCTTTGTGCTTTACATTTTTTCGCCGTCAAAACAGCTTTCAGCACGTGAGGCGCCCGGTGGATCAACTACTCTTAGTTAACGGCCCCAATCTGAGCATACTCGGCCGGCGTGAGCCACAGCTGTATGGCACGGACACGCTGGCCGACATCGAGAACGCTGTCCGTGAGGAGGTGTCCGATCGGGGGTGGAAGGTCCGCTCGTTCCAACATGATGGCGAAGGCGAAATGGTCCGTACGATTCAGGACAACTACGACACGATCGGAGCAATCATCAATCCGGGCGCCCTGATGATCGCGGGCTGGAGTCTGCGCGACGCGCTGGCCAACTACCCTCGGCCCTGGATCGAGGTGCACTTGTCCAATGTCTGGGCCCGGGAGAGGTTCCGCCACGAGTCGGTGCTCGCCCCCCTGGCCAGCGGTGTGATTGTCGGTCTCGGCTCGCTCGGCTACCGGTTGGCGGCCACAGCGTTGCTAGCGATCACGGCTAGCTGACCCGCGGCAGGTGGGGTCAACCGGCCTGGCCCTTGGCCGCCAGCACGGCGCCATGCAGGGACGACAGTCCACCGAGCACGGCCGGCTGGACAGGTGGTGGCGGACTGCCTGGTCGTGCCAGCCGGGCAACCTCGGCGGACACGGTCTCGACCAGGCAGGGCAGTTGAGCGGCGAATCCGCCGCCGATCAGGACCAGCGCAGGGTGCAGCAACTCATCAAGGCTGATGATCGCTGATGCCAGCGCGACACAACTGTCCGCCACCGCCTCCACCGCCCACGGCTGCCGGGCCAAGACCGCACGCCGGAACTCCGTGAATGTCACGTCGTCGCCCCGAAGTTCGGCGGCCCGGCGTAGCGTCGCCGGACCCGAGGCCACCGCCTGCAGGCAGCCGCGGCGGCCGCAGTCGCAATCTCTCCCACAACGGTCGACTACCACATGACCGATTTCACAGGATCCCCTAGCCCGGCCGGGGAATGACCGTCCGCCGGAGACGATTCCGCCGCCAATGCCGGTACCGATGCCGATGTAGACCAGCTCGGTGCAGCCCACCGCATGCGCCTCGGCAACAGCGGCCAGATCTCCATCGTCCGCGCATCGCACCTCGCTACCAGGGAACAACGTGCGCAACGATGTCCACAGTTCAACCCCCCGCCACCCCGGTCGACTAGGCCATGCCAGTACCCTGCCCGAGCCGTCGAGCTTGGCCGGCATAGCGACACCGACTGCCTGAATCGGTTCCCGCCAGTACCTACGCAACTCGCGCACCTTGTCCGTCAGCATGGCGAGATCGTCCGCGGCGCTGTGCGATCGTGAATTTCGTGCGCTATCCCACCGAAAAGAGGTCTCGTAGGTTTTCTGTCCGCTTCCTTCGAAGCGGAAGGCGACCTTGGTGCCGCCAACATCAATTCCCAGGTAGCTGATCGTTCCTCCTCGGTCACAGCTAGATCGATCATGCCGGCGCCAAAGTGAAGAAGCGTTCGGCCCATAGCCGAAACAGCTCCTCCCTGAGCGCGTCGGATAAGCTTCCTCCAAATGTGGCGAGAGGGCTCACCCCATCCACCTTCTCAAGCAGCGCGTACACCTGCGGGGATACCTCGCAACTCGGTCCAGTCGAATAGTCGAGAAATATCTCGTGGACTATGATCCGCTCGCTGGATGACGTGAACCCAACGCGCGTGGCGAGCTTGGTCACCGGTCTGAACCGAAGGACGAGATCATCGATCGCCGCCAAGAAGTTCGGCCGCCGCCGGATCAAGAAGTCCTCGATCACGACGTAGTCCAGTTCAGTGGTGAGGAAACAGGTCAGGACGTCCTCGACGCTCTGTACGATCGGCTCAGCGTTGTTGTTGAACGACGTGTTCAAGAGCACAGGCGTTCCGGTGAATTCGCCGAATCTGGCCACCAGCCGGTAGAAGCGCTTGTTGGTCTCGGGCTCGATGATCTGAATTCGGGCGGTCCCATCGATGTGGGTTACCGCGCCGAGTTCTTCCCTCCGCTCCGCACGCACGCGTACCACGAACGACATGAAGTCATAGTTCGCCCTGGCGGCTGGTATCTCGAAGTACGCCGAGGCGGCCTCAGGGGTGACGACCGGCGCGAAGGGCCGGAAGCTCTCCCGCTTCTTGACCATAGCGTTGATCCTGGTCTGGTTCTCCTTCGGTCTCGCGTCGGCGACAATGCTGCGATTGCCCAGTGCTCTCGGACCGAACTCGGACCTGCCGTGCGCCCAGCCGAGAACCGCGCCTTCGGCCACCAACTCGACAGCACGGTCGACAATGTCGTCAGGGCGGACGACCTCGATCAGCGCGTTCCAGGCGTCCAGTTTGGTGATGATCTCGCTTTCACTGCCCAAGGCGGGGCCCAGACCGGCGGTACGCAGCCGCACTCGGGGAAATACGGCTCCACTGAGTTGGTGCCCGGCCGCGAGCGCCGCGCCCTCCCCGGCTCCGGAGTCATGAGAGGCCGGATGCACGAACACCTCATCGAACATTCCGGAGCGCAGGATCATGCCGTTGAGACTGCTGTTGTGTGCAACACCCCCACCAAAGCACAGCTTGGTGAGCCCGGTGAACTCGGCCCAGTACCCCAGGATGTGCAACGTAATTTTCTCGACGACCTCTTGGAGTCCCGCGGCGAAGTCCATATGTTGCTGGGTGAAGTTCTCCCCTTTCCTTCTCGGAAGAAATTTGTGGGCGAAAAAAATTGGCCCGACCGCATTGGGACCTACCATACTGGGGGTGAGCTCGTAGTCACCCTTGTCGTGCAGCGAATATAACGAGTCGAAGATTTCGCGATACCTGCCAGGGTCGCCGTAAGGAGCGAGTCCCATAACCTTGTACTCGTCACCGAATTTGTAACCCAGTAACTGAGTTGCGGACAGATACAGTGTCCCCAATGATTTGTGCACCGGGTAGGTCGCCAAACTCTCCAGCCGTTCACCATGCGCCACGAAGATGGTTCCGGAATGTTCCTCGCCCCGACCGTCCAGAACAGTGACCAATGCCTCGCGCATTCCGGAGTGAACGAAGCTGGAAATCGCATGCGCGATGTGATGCGGGATGTAGACCAATCGGTCACCAGGAAGCTCCCAGTCAAATTCCGTTCGCAGCCGGTCTTTGATGAGCTGGCGAGAGTAGCGAATTAATGTCTTGGGATTCTCAGTGTAGAGCTGGTTGAGAACCATATCCATGTGATCTTCGCGAAAATAGTAGCCGACGGCGTCGATGTCAGCGGGCGAGACGTCCACCGTGGCCAGGCATGACCGGATCGCATTGATGGGGAACTTGGTGGTCTTCTTGATCCGGTTTAGCCGCTCCTCTTCCACCGCTGCGATCAGCACGCCGTCTCGGACTAGACTGGCGGAGGCATCGTGGAAGAAGAATTCCAGCATTCCAGGCACCAGGTCTTCGTCCTCCGTGGAGAAGTTCCCGTTCAACCCGAGCACCAGCATAACGGTCACCGAACCAGAGTGAATGCCGATAGATCAGTCCAATCTAGTGTACGCCTGAGCGTGGTTGTCACCGCAATGACGAACTTCCATCGACCACCCATGGCCGGGTAACATGGACGCATAGGGGATGATGGAAAAACCGTTGCGTCGTGGTACGACTGTGACGTGAGTACGACAGGAGAGGACCGGCCATGAAGTACATGCTGCTCATCTACACGGACGTGACTCGTTGGAGAACTCTCACGCAGGCCGAGAAAGAAGACTGGCTGGCGGAGTACATCACGTTCACTCAGAAGATCATCGATACCGGGGAACACCTGTACGGTGCTCCACTCACGGATCGGAGCAATTCCCACACCGTCCGGGTGCGCGACGGGAAGATCGACATCACCGAAGGGTCGTTGACCAACACCGAGGAGTGCCTCTCGGGCTACTACGTGGTCGACTGTGAGAACACGGAACGCGCGTTGGAGATCGCCGCAGCGATTCCTGATGCTAGAAATAACGTGATCGAGGTGCGCCCCGTCGCAGCCATGGGCGGTCTTGAGGCCTAGTACTACAGGGCTAGATCTGTTCTCTGGGTGTCATTGTCGCAGGTAGAGGGCGTTGTTGACAGGCGGACCGATGGGCGTGCGGACGTGGGGAGCGGACGGCTGATTGTGCGGACTTGGTGGT
>JBATXM010000203.1:0-40752 GCA_049673305.1 Pseudonocardiaceae bacterium
CTTCCTGACGCGCCCGGAAACGACTCGAACCGCTGGCGGACGCCCTGGCCACTAGGCGCGGTAGCGACGCCAGGGACCTGGCAAGAATGGCCCGGCAGGTGGCCGCCACCCGGGCGCATAGGTACTCGCGTAACAGCGTCCGGCACGCGGCGGAGTGACTCCGAGGGCGTGACCAGTGGGGTTGGCGCGCTGACTAAACCCTCAACAGGGTTCCTTGCCCTCGCGTAGCGGCATGCCCAGCTGGGCGCTCTGCCAGTAAGTCAACAAGATCAGTGCTTGGCCGGCTGACGATACGGCGCACGTTCCCCACGCCTACCGGGGAGGTCCTCAGAGCAGCGGAGGGGCCGAGGAGTGTACGCAGCTCCTCGGCAACGTGCGGTCGCAAGAGTGCGCCAAGCGAAAGGATTTCGACGCTGACGAGGGAGCCGCCGTCGCCGTAGTTGGCGAGCAGGGAGCTTCCTACCCTCACGGACCGGGTGATCGGTCGGCCGGGGAGCAGGTCAACCGAGGCCACGTCAGCTTCTTGATCGATCGAGACAGACACCATCGCTGAGCACCTCCACTCTCACTCGCCCAACCGTTGCAACCAGTATGCTGTCTTCACGACCTTTCTGGGGTGGTAAAACGACGTTGCCGTTACACACACTTCGAGCAAACCACCAGTCACCATGCCCCTGAGTTTGACCGAGTCGTTGGTCTCATCATACTCGTGATCAGAGTAAGCGTTGCACACGAGGTCCACCGCCTCGACGCTGATGCCCTTCTGGGCAAGCCGCCGTCGCACGTGATCCGTAAGGTATGGCTCCAGCATAGGACAGGCCCCGGTCAGCCAGACGACGGCGTTAGCTCGACAGTGAACACAAGATCAACGCCTGGACGGTCCTCACCCAACCCGAGGCGCACACGCCATGGCCCCTCAACGTCAATGATCGTGGAGATGTTGAACGCCATGTTGCTTAGGGCATCTGGGCTCGGCGTGATACCGACCTCACCGCTGATGGTGATCGCGGGATCGCCTGCCGGGCGTATCACAGCGAGGTTGAAGGGCGTGTTGATCAGTTCATCCGCAGCTGTGCTGACCTGGAGAACGACGGCGAAAGTGAACGATGCTGGGAGCCCCTGCGCCCTGAAGCGAGTGATACCGCCACCGATGACGCTGAACAGCCCAGTGGGCTCTACCTTCGCGTAGTCAGCGAGAAACGCCGTGCGGACAGCTAGCGATTCGTGCTGCTCCTCCGAGCGGGTCATTGCGATGTCCTACACCAACTCGCCTGACATGGCGCACGGGGGCTGGCGGCCAACACGGCTGTCAACACCCCTCGAACGCCGTCGAGCCAGCGCCACCACGCCCAATATGCGCCCAAGTCCTCTGCCCCGACGTTCCAACAAGGTCCATTTTCCCTGGTCAGCGCCATACTGCACGCCGCCGAGATCCACCCCTCCGGAGGCGGGAGCGCAGGTTCGAATCCTGCCGGGGGCGCCACGTCTGGCCCGGAAGGACGGTCAACGTGGTCCGATGACGGGTGGTTCGCGGATTCAGTCGCGCTACTCTCTGACCAAGCTCAAGCGCCAGGTCGACGAAGGCTGAGGGCTACCCGGCTGTTGAACCGCCCCTCAGAAGGTTTCCCGTTCTGTCTACGATCCTCGACGGTCGGCGGGACTGACTCCGAACGGACGTCAGCGCTGCAGGTCATGAGATGGGGCCGCAAGTAAGATGCAGGAGTCTCTGCCTGGAGCGGCCGTGCGTGGGCTTCCTGGACCAACTGGCTGCTACCTGGACCAACTGGCTGCTACCTAGGCGAACTGGCTAGACCGATACGGAGAGAGAATGATGACATGACGAGCTTCGAGCAGGTCCCGTTTGACGCGAGCGAGTTCGTGGACAATCCTGAGCCGCGTTGCCCGTGTCTGCTGCTGCTGGATGCCTCGACCTCCATGGCTGGCCAGCGAATAGACGAGCTCAATGCTGGCCTGAAGACGTTCGCCTCCCAGCTCACTAGCGATGAACTAGCAGCCAAGCGAGTGGAGGTGGCAATCCTATCCTTCGGTCCCGTACACGTGGAGACCAATTTTACTACGGCCGAGAACTTCACACCTCCCATTCTGCGAGCTAATGGCGCCACGCCAATGGGCGAGGCCATCAGTACCGGCCTTGAGCTCATTGAGCAGCGTAAGCAGCTGTACCGCCAACAGGGCATCTCGTACTATCGGCCGTGGGCCTTTCTTATCACAGACGGTGAGCCAACTGACAATTGGAGAGACGCCGCCGTGCGTGTCCATGCGGGCGAGGAGAGCAAAGCATTTCGTTTCTTCGCTGTCGGGGTTGAAGATGCCAATATGGACGTGCTCGCGCAAATCTCCCCGCAGGAGCGTCAACCATTGCGGCTTCGGGGGCTCGAGTTCAGTCGCCTATTCACCTGGTTGTCAAACTCCATGAGCTCGAGGTCCCAATCCCAACCAGGCGACGAAGTGCCGCTAGTTAATCCAGCAACTCCGGAAGGCTGGGCGGTCGGGTGACCGAGTGCACTGCTCAACATGGTATGACCTTAATTCTTTGCAATGACTTTTCCACCTGAGCCGATGCTCACCCCGACGACCTGGCGATTCGCGGCGGCTACAATAGCTGGCACGAGCCACGTACGGGAGAGCCTGCCATGCCAAGACGCCTATCGCTGCGAGGTTGTCGCGACTCCACAGGGACAAGTCCTCATTGTTGTAGTGTCCGATGGGGCCGGCAGCGCCTCCGAAAGTACCCGAGGCGCCGCCTATGTCTGCAATGAGCTCATGGAGCAGGTCCAAGGAAAGTTGCCGCACCGTGCGCCCCCTCCCACGACTGACGATTGGCTGAAGGACAGCGTCGCCAGTGCCCGCGAGGGTCTCCTCGCCGAGGCCGACCGCTTGGGATTACCATCGCGAGAGCTAGCCGCGACGCTGCTCTGTGCGGTGCTGACCGAGCAGTGGTCGGCATTTGCTCAGGTGGGCGACGGTGCCATCGTCACTCCCGAGACCGGAACCGACTCGTGGGCATGGATTTTCTGGCCCCAGCGCGGCGAGTACGCCAATACAACCTCATTCATCACTGACCCGACAGCCATGCAGATGCTCCAAGTCGACACGCTTCCCCATGCTCAGCATGAAGTCGCTGTGTTCACCGACGGCCTGCAGCACCTCCTTCTGCACTACGAGCAGCAGACGGTGCACAGCCCATTCTTCGAACGGATGCTGCCTCCGATCCGCCTATCCACAACCGATGGCGAGGATCGAGAGCTCAGCGCCGCACTGGCGAAGTACCTGAACTCAACCACCGTGACATCGCGTGCCGATGACGACCTGACGCTCGTGATGGCGAGCCGCCTCGCGGACGGTCCCGGTGTTGTCGCGCCTCGTTGACGAGCGGGGTCGCCCGCTGCGGCTTGGCCACAAGCTTGGCGAGGGTGGCGAAGGAGCTGTTTATCGGCTCGCCGGAGATAGTTCTCAGGCAATCAAGGTCTACGCCTCCCCCTTGACTGTGGAGCGAGCTCAAAAGATCAAAATTTTGACCCAATTCAGCCAGACGGACATCAACCGATTCACCGCATGGCCCTCCGGCTTGGTCCTCGATGAGAAGGGGCGAGCGCGCGGTCTGTTGCTCCCTGTTGTGGAACACGGCAAGGACATCCACCACCTTTACACTCCGAGCAGCCGCCGAAAGCACTTCCCAACTGCGGACTGGCGCTTCCTTGTGCACGTTAGCAGCAACGTCGCTCGCGCGTTCGCCGCCGTCCACGCGCTGGGACTGGTCATCGGTGACGTGAATCCGGGCTCAATCTTGGTGCTAGGCGATGGCACCGTCAGGCTCATCGACGTCGACAGCTTTCAGGTGCCCGTGCCCGGTGGGCGCCCACTGCTGTGCACCGTGGCGGTGCCCCTTTTCTTGCCACCGGAACTGAATCAGGCGCCGCTGAACTCGGTGGTGCGGACCCCGGACCACGACGCGTTCGGGCTGGCCATCACGATTTTTCAGCTACTGATGTTGGGGCGTCACCCCTACGCCGGGCGCTTCCTCGGCGTGGGCGAGATGCCGATTGAACACGCCATCGCCGAGCATCGGTTCGCCTTTAGCGCCCACGCCGCCAGCCGCCAAATGCAGCGACCCCCGAACACGGTGGGCATGGAAATACTGCCATCCCGTGTGGCCGCGCTCTTTGAGTCTGCATTCGCGTCTCCCGCTCACCGACGTCTGCGGCCATCCGCCAGCGAGTGGGCGCAGACCCTGGACCAATTAGCCGCCGAGCTCGCACATTGTCAGCGCAATCCCAAGCACTACTATCCTCGATCAGCATCACTGTGTCCGTGGTGCGATTTCGAGCAGAATACCGGCGTGCTTCTCTTCGGTGTCCCGACGACCGCTTTCACGCAACGATACGAAAACGAATACCAGCAATTAGTTGGCCTCATAGCGGCGGTACCTCGGCCAGTGCCACGGACTCTGGTTGCGGCGACCCCCGGCGTCGTGGTTAACCCTGCCGCCCAAGAAGCCGCCAAGACGCCTGGCCTGGCCTGGGGCAGCTGCTTACTGGGCCTCCTGCTTATAGTGGGGGGACTAGTCCTACTACCTCGCGGTGGGCTGCTGTTCACCCTTCTTGGTGCCGTTGCCTTGATGTTTGGTGCCGGTGCACGCAGAAAACGTCGGAAGCCGTGGATCAACGCCTACCGCGCTGCCAAGAGCGAAGAGGCGGACGCTGCCGCGGAGCTCGAGCAGGCGAGCCGCTTCCCGGCGCACGCCGTAGCTCTGGCAGCGGCTACCCGCGCGTCACGTCAGTGGGATGGTCTGCCATCCCTGCGGGCTGAGAAGTACCGACAGCTGGCGAAGAACAAGCGCCAGGAGCAACTGCGGCAATTCCTACAGGCGCAGCTGATCGAGTCGGCTAGTATTGTGGGAATCCGCTCCGGGCGTGTGGCAATGCTGTCCGCTTATGGCATCGACACGGCCTGGGACGTTGAGAACCAGCGCGTCCAGCAGGTTCCGCAATTTGGTCCAGTGCTGGCCGATCGTCTCGTCGCTTGGCGCCAAGAAAGGGAGCACGCGTTCGTCTACGACCCGTCCCGTCCACTGCCTCAGGAGGCGGTGATCCGCCTCGAGAAGGAGATCGCGGATGCGCAGCGGCGGCTCGTGGACAACCTGCGGAGGGCTCTGCAAGCCCTGGAAGCAGCCCACGCTTCGGAACCGACGGCCGCCGCAACCGCAGCACAGCGCCTGCATGCCGCCAAGCTCACGCTGCTTCAAGCCGAGGCAGACGTCTTGGCTGCCACCGGTAAGGTGCCTACCTGAGCTGCAGCTATTGCGACGTCGCATCGAGCAGATCATCAGGTCACAGGGAATCGCCACGTTATGAAAGAGAGGATGAGAGAAAGGGCGCTGATTGTCACCCCCGCAACTGACAGCCATGTTTCCAGATGTCTCGACGAGGGTTGGGCGGGCGGAGCGTAAGAGTACCCCGGCGTGGGTCCAGCTGTTGAACGGGGGACTGCCGCTCGGGCCGCAGGAGGCGGCCGGGTCAGCGGGTGCCGCAGTCGGTGCAGCAGTTGTTGACGTTTCTTGCGCTTATGCGCTTCTAACCAACACGCCCACAGGACACCATAAACGTTGTTATCGCAGGTACGTCTGCCATCCGAGAGAACGACTCCGCATATAGTCGGGGCAGCGAATAGGTAATAAAGCAACGATGCTAGCGACGCCCAAAAAATGACCACGGCCGGGATATGATAATACAGCCAAAGGAACGGCACAGCAAGGGCCGCGAGCGGGGAGAAAATCTTGATAAGCCACGCCGGGACTCGGTGTCGTCTCTCGCACCGCCGGACCATGATATCGACTATAGGTCACATTTCGCCGGCGGTAAATGGCCCAGGGCAAGTTACAGTGGAGTAACGTCGGGGCCGGCACGCATGCTCTTGCTGCGGGGTGGCTCTAACGGCGCTGACGCCGCACGGGTGCGCGGTCGCGGTCCTGTGCGGAGCGGGACGCTGACGCCGCCAGTGTCAAGCCCTCAGAGACTGGATGGCACCAAGTCAAGTTGGTGGGTGACGAGGGTGTTGCGGGGTGCGGGGTGGCCGTTGTCGGGATTGTGTCAGCTAGCCGTAGGAAGCTGACGACGTCGTTCCAGGTGGTGAAGCGGGAGGTCACACCAGCTGCGTGTCACCGGGTCTATCTCAGGGCACTGTGTCGCGCACCTTTGCCGCGATCTCGTCATCCATCACGTGGTCGGTGTTGCCCAGCACAAGATCGTGCCGCCCAGTGATGTCGCGGCCGGGGTCGTCATAGGCGTAGCTGTAGCCGCCTGGCCGGTTCGCCAAGATCTCCCACCAGTTCCCGTCCAGGTCCAGCAGGTAGAAGGAGTACACGCCGTGCTGATATCGGACGGGACGGATCTGCCGGATCCGGTATTCCTCCTTGACCACGGTCAGGGTCGCATGGGCGCGATCCACCTCCTCGGGGCTGCCAACGTCGATGCCGTTGTGGTTCATCACACTCATCTTGTGATCGTCGTTGCCGGTCTCCACCACGACGTAGGTGTGCTCCCCACCCTTGCGCAGCAGCAGCGAGACCTTGCTCAGCTGGACTACCTCGAAGCCGAACACCTCCTCGTAAAACCGGCGCGACTCCTGCAAGTTGACCGAGCCCAAGGTTCCATGGGAGATGAACGTGATGTCGACCAGCGGGCGGGTGCCGATGCTGCGCTCGGTGATGCGGGCCATGTCCTCAGTCCCCCACCCTTCTCCTCGACCTGCGACTGCCCATGACCGCCATACCGGACGAACGAACAAGCCGATCTCTGATCATCCCCTCGCACCAGATCAATAACCAGATTGGCCGCCTTGTGCGGCGTGACGTTCGTGCCCAGACCGCTCCCGTTTGGCCGTGGCCTGGGATTCTCCGGCAACCCACCCGACCCCCGAACAGGTATGCCCAGCATGCGCCAGGAGAGCCCGATGAGCGGCCCGGCGCACTGGGCGCGGTCCCGGCTGGACTACCACACACTCCCGCTGCTGCCCGGCCTGACATGCGAGCGCCGCCATCTCAACTTCCTGGCGGACTCCAACACCCGGGGCAGCCCCCACCCACAAGACAAGTAAATCCCCGGCCGGTCGATTCCACCCACCGCCATTAGCTGTTGATCTTCCCTGTAGAACCGGGCAAGCCCGTCTTGAGGTACTCCGTGGACGCATCCTTCGGCACTTTGTGAAGGTGGCAACCGATGAGGAGGCAGCCTTCCCATCCGATTGATTCATCAGATTTCAGCGGCGGGTTGTGCGCCCTCCAGCGTTTAATCTCGATCTTCTCGGCCACGGATGCATTCCGTGGACTTTCCTGTTTGTTGCTGCCAGACAACGACTCATACCATCCCATGCGTGTTCCTCCGTGTCTTGAGCGCAGCGCTACAGGAGTGCCCATCTCGCTGACGATTTTCTTGGTTACTTGGACGAGACCCCAGACAAGAAAAATCTCAACACGGCAGCGAAGGAAAATTGTGAATTGTTATTGTCGAAGCCGCTATATCGCCCGTCGATTATGTCGCTGCCAGCACTCGACGGCCTCTCACTGGTCACTCAGCGTGACAGTAGTACTAGCGCTGCAAATAGCACACCCTCTATTCCGTGACGTCCCCAAAGGCTGACAGCTTTATAATACTATGAGTAATCATAGACAGCGCAATTCATCACCCATATAAGTGAATTACACTGCTGCGTGATGACAATAAGTGTCTGAGTGGTCGCGACAGGCAGCGTTGAGTTGAGCCTCGACCACACACCGGTACGCGCCCACGTTCTCCGCTCGGGCATTCCGACAACGACGCCGAGCTGGCCGCCGGATCCCGCCCGAGTTGCTCGTGCTGCTCAGCGGCGCAGGTTGCTCGGCGGCAGGGGTGGGCAGGACGCCTCGGCCCACTCAATGATCGCAGGTCGCGTCACTGGCGGTGGGAGCCCGCCGTAGGCTGGTGACCGTGACCCCGGCGGAGCTGCGCGAAAGGCTGTCGATGCATCCCGCAGCCGCAGCGCTGCGGCTCGCTGTGCTGCACGGTTCCCGAGCGCGTAGGGACGCGACTGACGGGTCCGACTGGGACATCGGCGTACTCGCCGACGACCCGCCGGACATGCCGGCGTTGTCAGCGACGCTCACCGAGATCCTCGGTACCGACGAGGTCGACGTGGTCGACCTCAGCCGGGCGAGTGCGCTGCTGCGCTACCGCACGGCTCGCGACGGCATCCCCTTGCTGGAACGTCCAGCGAATGAATTCCAGCGCTTCCAGCTTGCGGCCGTTCAGTTCTGGTGTGACGCGGAGACTGTGATCCGGAGCGCGCACGATGACGTTCTGGCCGCGCTCGGATGAGCCTCGCGATCGACCGTGAACTGCTCGCCGAGCGCGCTGCAAGAGTGGATCGCCATCTGCGCCGGGTCGCCGAGCACCTGCCACGCCACGCCGAGGACCTGCAGCCACTGAGCACCCAGACCGACGCAGTCGTTCTGCACCTCTGGCAGGCAGTGCAGATGGTGATAGATCTCGCGGTATCGAGCTGTGTGCGGCTCGGGCTGGGTAGTCCGCCTACCTATGCCGATGCATTTCGCATGCTCGCCGGTGCCGGGTTGATACCGGGCGAGCTAGCGCAGCGGCTGGGTCACGCCGCAGGGTTCCGCAATCTGATCGTGCACGCCTACGCTGAACTCGACCTGCGCCGGGTACATGCCGCAGCGACGAGCGGGCCCGCTGATCTCCGAGCGTTCCTGGCGGCGCTGCGCGAGCACGCCGGCTGAGACGCCAGCGAACACCTGGTGCCGCAGGCGCTGGGCGGCGTGGACTTCGGCCTGCCGCTGGGCCACCAGCAGTGTGTATCGAGGGAGGCCAACAACCGGGGAAGTGCTCACCAACAGCTGTGTCGTACTCATGAGCCTGGGTGTACCGGGCCAACCGGTTGCGGAAAGAACACTGGCGTAACCGGTCGATGCACTGTCCGTGAATCCCCGGTGGCGCCGCCCTGAGAGCGGCAGCGTGACCCCAGAAATGTACCCAGAAACGTCCCCAGAAACACGCGCAGCGCCTTTCGCGGCGGATATGACGGGGCCGCGGAAGGCGCTGCGCGCGATCTCAGCTATGGACTGCCGCGGGGGCTGTCTCCGTGGGGCATCTGAGACAGTCCTTGTAAGAGTTGCTGGACGGCGACGGGCACTGTGAAACCGGTGGGTCCGACACTGACGCAGGACCAGCGACCGTCGCTGACCACGGGCACGCCGGCGCTGGCCATGCTCTCCACGAGGTCGCCGGCGAGGTAGCTGTGGCGTGCGTCCCAGACTCGTTGCTGGTCGGTCTGGTCGAGGGTGGCCCACCACTGGTGGGCGAGTTGCAGGGCATTACTCATCGCGGAACAACCTTCTGGGTAGTCGTTGTTGAGCGGCAGCACGGGGGGCACGGCCGCGTCGGTGAGCGCCGTTGCCCGTGGGCCAGAATCGGCCAGTGTGTGAATTTTCCCGCTGGGGTCCGTCCTATTCAGAGGGCGGGGTTGCCGCCGACAGGGGCGGTCATGTCGAAAAGTCGTTTCACGAGTTGCCGCTGGGTGGCGACTAGCTCGTCAACGATCTGGCGCTGAGCCTCAAGCAGTCTCTCGAACGGATCGTGAGCGAGGGCGACTATCGCCGTGCCTGCGGGGAAGCTCGGCGCTGTGGGGCCAAACTTGCGGGCCAGGTCGGCCCACACTTGCAGCGACCGCAGTGAGGTGTCCTGCCCTTGACGTACGAGCTGGGCCATCGAGTCCCGCACCTGCTGGGTGCTCATGTCCGCGACAACGCGGGCCTGCTCAGTGGCCGTGTCCACGACTGCGTGAACGGGGCAAGAGTCTCGGTCGTCGACGATCCGTCGGAAATCTTTGATCTGAGTGGACATGCTGCTGCTCCCGGTTCTCGGTTCTCGGGGATGCTGGGTATGCCGTCCACCTACTACCGTGCCCACCATCGGCCAAGTACGCAACCGCCGTCACGATAAATCAAGGTAACGGTCTAGTGGCCCAAGGCAGCCATCATGAAAAATTACGAGGTTGTGCTGTTCACGACGTGGGCGACAACGCTGGTCAGTTGACCACTGGTACGGTAAACCTGGCGTTGCACAGCTGCTCCATTGCCCCGCCTGAGCACGCTGGTGACCAGGTCTTCGACAACCTCGAGTTCGTTGTGGTCCTCCAGTACCGGCCGGAGGTGGTCCATGAGGTTGCGAATCACCTGATCGGCCGGCGCCGGCCGGCCCGTCGGATCAACGAGATCACCGTCAAGGCCTGATCGACCAGCTCGCCAGCCCGCGAGCCGAAGCACTTCGGTCCGAAGTGGCGCTGGCGGCACGCCGGCTCGCCACGACCGCGCGGCTGTCTCAACCAGGGCTCTGACCAAGGCCGCCAGCAGCACCGCATCGTCGGCAAGTAGGCAGACGTCGGCAACGCGTACTTCCACCGTCGGGTGCGTCTGGGACAGCCGCGCGTCGAAGAAGAGCATCCCCACGTCGAGCAGCGTCCCAGACTCGATCATTGCCCCCGTCGTGGCGTGGTAGGTCTCGGCGGAGCCGAAGAGCTCAGTGGGCCCAGCAGATGGCCAGCGACCCCAGACCTGCGATCGAAAGCTGGCGTAGCCGCTGTCCCGCCCCTGCCAGAACGGCGAGTTGGCGCTGAGCGCGAGCAGGCAGGGCAACCAGCCACGGATGCGATCCAGGACGGCCACCCCCTCCGCCTCCGACTCAATCTGAACGTGAACGTGGCAGCCACAGGTGAGTTGTTCCTCGGCGGTGAGACCGAATTCCTCAGCTATCCGCTGGTAACGAGGCGAGGCGGTGATCGACGGATCGACCGGAAGCGGCGAGGTGCCCACTGCGGCGACCCTGGCGCCCCTGCCCTGTGCGGCGTCGCTGGCCACCCGCCGCCCCCGACGCACTTCAGCCACGAGTTCATCCAGCGTGGCACAAGGCTGGGTGTTCGTCTCGACCTGCTCGCGCATCAGCTCCGAGGTGAGGTCCTGGTCAGCCGCAGGCCCATCGGCCGCCGCGTCCCGCAGCACCTCCGCAGCCCGGGCCAGCGCCCGGCCACTGTCCGGATCGACCAGCAGCAGTTCCTCCTCCACTCCCACACTGCGCATCCCATGCTGCGCACGACCATCTGCTCGCACGGCTCTAGCGCCGGAGCCAACGCCGGCCGGACCATGGTCCGCGCGAGCCGCGTCGGCCATCATGGCGTCATCAGCTCGGGTTGGACTGCGATCTCACGTTGGTCAGCGGCGATGGCTGCGGTCACCCGGTAGCTGGGCAACCCGAGCGCAACGGCCAGGTAACAGATCACCAGGCTGAATCCGGCCACCACGCCCAGGTCGACCCATTGCGGGATGATCTTGTGTCCACCGTATTGCCCAAGGTAGGAGATCAGTGTCAGGCCGACGAACCAGGGCAGGATCCACGCCAGGGACAACTCATCGAGCGGTGGGCGCTCGATCGGATGACCCAGCCCATAAGCGATCCCAAACAATATATAACCCACCACGATGGCCAGCATCAGCTTCCACACCGTGGTCCAGGGCGTCCAGTAGATAATCTCGTTCGCGGCGATGAACGCCAACGGCGCCAAGACTGAGGGCGCCGGCAACCGGTACGGGCGAGCGCGCTGGGGATCAGCCTTTCGCAGAACCAATAAAGTGATCGGCGCGAACGCATACATGATCACTGCAGCCGATGTGACCAGCCCGACCAGGCCCTGCCAGCTCGGAAACGGCAGAAAACAGATCAAACCCACCACGAAAGACAAGATGATCGACGTGTACGGCACACCGCGACCGCTGATCAGGCTGACACCCCGGGGAAAATAACCGGCATGCCCTAGCGCATAAGACAACCGCGCGGACACGCCCAGATAAACCAGGCCGGTACCCGCTGGTGAGACAAACGCATCCACATACAAGATGACAGCCAACCACCCCAGACCCAACCCGGTGGCCAGCGTGGCATACGGGCCGAAGTCACCTTTACCCACCGGGTTGGCCCACCCGTGGATCAGATTGCCCGGGCTCAACGCGCCAATAAAAGCCACCTCCAGCGCCAGATACAGCAGGGTGCCCAGTACCACCGAACCAATCAGGGCCCGAGGTACGTTGCGTTGCGGGTCACGCGCCTCACCAGCCATCTGCGCCGCTTGCTCAAAACCCATCACCGCAAACACCACACCCAACGGCAACGCCGCGAACACCCCATGCGCACCATAGGGAGCGAACCCACCACCGGCGGTGAAATTCGAGACCCGGAACGACACCACAATCAGCACGCCAACCGTCACCACTGGCACCGCGATCTTCCAGAGCACAGCGACCGTATTACTACCAGCAAGCCACCGCACCCCCAAGACGTTGATCACAGCGAAGACCAACATCAATGCGGTGGCCCCGGCCAAACCCCTCGAGGTGAGCGCGCCCACTGTGTCGATCAACCCATGCCACTTGTGATCCAGATAACTCAACGCCGCCTCAACCTCAATCGGAGCGATCGTCGCCGCCTGAATCCACGCGATCCACCCAGCCGTGAACCCACCCAGCGAACCGAACGCCAACCGCGGCCAGCGCGCCGTGCCTCCAGCAAGCGGGTACGCCGCACCCAGCTCCGAGTGCACCAACGCCAACAACACAATGATCACACCCGCGAGCAGCCACGACACGATCGATGCCCCACCAGCAGACTTCGCCGCCGTCAACGCACCCAACAACCACCCTGAGCCGATGATCGAACTCAACGAGAGAAACATCAACGCCCACAAACCCAGCTCACGCCGGAAGCCGGGCCGCGCCTCGGACACCGCCCCGCGTACCGATGTTTGCGCCATGATCACAACACCTCCCACGGCAGCCAACCCGACCGGGAGCAGTATCCTACGGTTTACTGGGATTTGGAGGGTTTGGCTGGAACCCAGTTTGGCTGGAACCCGGGAGGGCCAGCACTGACCCGGAGCGGTAAGTGTGACCCAGTCCGCCCGGGGCGAGTATGTTGGGCTTGACGGTCGCCTATGAGGGCACTGGCCAAGGAGGCTGCGATGGGAGGGAGGCTGCGATGGGCGAGTTGAGCCCGTGGCATTTGTTGATCGTGGTGGCGGCCTTCATGCTGCTGTTTGGGGCCAACAAACTGCCACAGATGGCGCGTTCGGTGGGTCAGTCGATGCGGATCTTCAAGGCTGAGACACGAGCGCTGTCCGGTGAGAAGGACCACGAACAGTTACCTTCGACGACCAGCCCGCCGCCTCAGACCACGCAGTCGTCGAGCGCTCAGACTTCCCCGGCCCCATCTCACCAGGCCCCGTCGGAGCAGCCGCCGCTGGCTGAGAAACCTCCTGTCAGCTAGCTCCTTGGCGCACAACTATAGTAACCACACAAGGACTTAGTCACAGTAACGGCCGATGGCGTCAGTCGTCGTTCGGTAAGTCGAAAATGTATCCTACCCTGCGCACTGTCCGAATATGAGTCGGCCGGTCCAAGTTACTTTCAACCTTGGTACGAAGCCGACGAATATGCACCTCCAGGTAGTTGCGGACATCCGCCCTGTCCGGACCCCATGCGTTGTCCAGTAACTCACGCCGGGTGACGACCCGACCTGCATTGTCCATCAGCTGCCGCAAAATCACGAATTCTTTGTGCGGCAAGTGCACAGGTGTTCCTCGGACCACGAGCCTGTACCCATCAAGCTGGAGCTCAACATCGCCGATCTTCAGGACCCGCAGCCGCCCGACAGTCCGAGGGTCAACCGACAAGTAACGTCTTGTTTCCGGCGTGTTTGTTGGCCCCCAGCTGTCGATCGATGACATCAGCCGAACCTTCCTGAGATGTAGTCTTCAGTCGCCTTCCGCTGCGGATTAGAGAAGATTTTCGCCGTGTCGTCGAGCTCGACGAGACAGCCCGGCTTTCCGGCGGCCGGTAAATTGAAGAACCCTGTTTGGTCAGACACCCGAGCGGCCTGCTGCATGTTGTGTGTCACAATGATGATCGTGTAGTCTTTCTTCAATTCCCCAATCAGGTCTTCGATCGCCAGGGTGGAGATCGGGTCCAGCGCCGAGCAGGGTTCGTCCATGAGCAGAACGTCGGGTTGCACCGCGATGGCCCGGGCGATGCACAGCCGCTGCTGCTGCCCACCCGACAGGCTGCCACCCGGCTTGGCGAGCCTGTCCTTGACCTCATTCCACAAGTTGACGCGGCGTAGTGATTGCTCGGCCACCTCGTCCAACTTGGTCTTATCACTCACTCCTTGCAAGGTGAGACCGGCAACCACGTTATCCCGGATGGACATCGTCGGAAAAGGATTTGGCCGCTGGAAAACCATGCCCACCGCGCGACGGACTTCGACTGGATCAACACCGGCCCGGTAAATGTCCTCCCCATCAAGCTCGACCCGACCTACGACCCGTGCCCCTGGAATGACCTCGTGCATCCGATTGATCGTCCGCAACACGGTGGATTTGCCGCAGCCCGATGGACCAATGAAGGCGGTAACCGCACGCGGTGGCACCGATAAATTCACGTTCTGCACAGCATGGAACTTACCGTAGTAGATGTCAACGTCTTTTAGCTGCACGTTCTTAGCCATGGCAGATCCAATTTTAGTTGTTAGCTACGGACACGCGCGAGACGTGCGATGACTCGAGCGAGGATAGTGAGAGCCAAGACGATCAGGATCAGAACCAGCGCCGCCGCCCAGGCTCGGTTGATCGCTGTCTCGTTGGGCAGGCCCGCCTCACTGAACACAAACAGCGGCAGCGAGGCCTGCGCACCGGAGAACGGATTGAAGTTGAGAGCGGGATTGCCGAATACTGTGAGCAACAACGGAGCAGTTTCCCCGGTCACCCGAGCAACAGCCAGCATCACCCCCGTCACGATTCCTGTCAGTGCGGTGGGCAGGACGATACGCAGCACGGTGACCCATTTTTGTATACCTAACGCATAGCTACCCTCACGGAGGCTGTCGGGCACGATCTTCAGCATCTCCTCAGCCGACCGGACCACCGTAGGTAACATGAGGATCGTCAGAGCCAACGAGCCCGCAAACCCGGAGAAGCTCTGCCCCAACGCGAGGATCCACAGCGCGAAGATGAACAACCCAGCAACAATTGACGGTAGGCCGGTCATCACGTCGACGAAAAAACTCACTACTCGACCTAGCCGCCGGGAACTGTATTCTACAAGGTAGACCGCAACGAGAAGGCCGAACGGGACCGCCATGAGCGTCGCCAAGCCGACCTGTTCGAGTGTGCCGATGATAGCGTGATAAATACCACCATCCGGGTCCTGCTCGGCGACTCCGCGCATCGTGTGGGTAAGAAAAGATCCGTTGAGTACGGCCATACCTTTGACAACGGTAAAGCCGAGCACCGCGACAAGCGGCAGGACCGCAGCGCAGGTACACGCCACCACCATGCTGGTCGCCAACCGGTCCTTAGCCCTGCGTCGGCCTTCGACCATACCCGACACCGCAGTCAGCGCGACAACATAGAGCCCAGTTGCGACGAGCAGAAAACCGACCCGTCCCCGCAGTGGCGTCGTAACGAACAGGACCAGGGTCACCGCGATCGCCCCCGCCGCGATCCCGGTGAGCGACCAACGGGACAACCGAGCCCGAATCAACTGAGAGCGCCTGCCGGAGACCGCAGGTAACTGAGTCATGACGCACCTGCCCGACCACTTCTACCGGCGACTGCTCTCGCCCCGAAGTTGACAATCAATGTAATGACGAACAACACCAATCCTGACGCGATCAACGCGCCTCGACCCACGTTACCGGCCTCTCCATAACGGTTGGCGATGTTTGCCGCGATAGTGTTGCCACCAGGTTCGAGGATGTGAATGCTGATCGCATAGTTCGCCGACAGCACTAACGCTACCGCAATTGTTTCTCCTATTGCCCGTCCGAACCCGAGAACCGTCCCACTGATAACACCTGAGCGGCCGTAGGGCAGCACCGCCGTGCGGACTACCTCCCATTTTGTCGCCCCGATCGCCCAAGCCGCCTCGATGTGATCTTGCGGTGTCTGAATAAACACCTCCCGGGAGATTGCGGCAATGATCGGAATTACCATGACCGCGAGTACTACAGATGCGGCGAAAATTGACTTGCCATAAGTTCCATTGGATCCAAAAAGCGGAATGAAACCCAGATAGTGGTTGAGAAACCTCGACGGTGAGATGATGTGGGGAACAAGATAGATCAGTCCCCATAGCCCGAAGACGACGCTTGGCACAGCGGCCAACAAGTCAACCACGTAGGCCAGCGGGCTCGCCAACCATCGGGGCGCGTAGTGGCTCACCGCGAGCGCCACTCCCACAGCAACTGGCACGCTCATCAGCAGCGCGAGCAGCGACGTTAACATACTGCCGAAGGCCAGCGCCGCGATACCGAAAGACGAGGGTGTGCCGTCTGGATCCCACGTCAACGTGGTAAGGAAGCTAGTGGTATCTGCCGTCAACGCGGGAATGGCCTGGAGCGCGAGAAACACCGCAATAGCAGCCATGATGACCAGCAGTAAAGCGCCGGATCCTTGGGTTAGCATGCGGAAGATTGCATCACCTCTCCGACGAGCCGGGCGCCTGTTCCCTCCACTGAACGAGGGGGTTCCCATCATTGGCGGTGGCGCGGCTGGTGACGATGGAAAATGAACTCCACCGCTCTCCGGAACCTGCGCGGACAACGCCATCGAGATCCCTGCGTGTTCCGGTTTATCCATACTACATCCTCATGCCTGAGCATTCCTGGCGGGCAGGTAATAACCGCATTGCTAGCCGAGAGAACCAATCGCCTCCCGCACCTGTTGCTGAAGGTTTCCTGGCAACGATATGTATCCCTGGACTGGGAGCTCCTGCTGACCAGCCGGACTGGCCGCGTATCCCAAGAAGTTCTTGAGCAACGGCAGCTTGGCCGCGGCGTTCCCCTTCGAACACACTATCTCGTAGGTGACGAGGAGGTTCGGGTAGGCGGCGGCGTCGGTGGTAGCATAATTGAACTGTAGCTTGAGGTCATCACCAGTACCTATAACCTTGGCCTCAGACAGAAAGTGTACAGCATTCTCCGGGGTAAGCGAAATGAATTTCCCTTCCGCATTACCGACTGTCGCGTAGGGGATGCGACTCTGCGTCGCAAATGATAACTCGAAATACCCGATGCCGCCCGGAGTGGACTGCACGCCCTGCGCAACACCCTGACTACCCTTGGCGCCTTGACCCCCTGGCGCAGACCAGTTCTTGTTGGTACCAAATGTCCAGTCAGTTGTGGCGTCATGAGCCAGGTAATTCGTGAAATTGTAGGTCGTCCCCGAACCATCAGACCGGTGGAAACTCTGAATACCCAGCGATGGTAGCTGTAGGCCAGGATTATCCTGCGCGATTTCCCGATCATTCCAATTCGTGATCTTGCCGCTAAAAATCTTGGCTAGGTTACTGGCGGATAGATTCAGGTTTTTCGTAATTCCGGGCACATTGTAGCCTATAGCGATTGGCCCACCCACCATCGGAATATTGATTGCGGGCCCACTTCCGCAGCGTGCATTCGCGGCTTGCTGCTCATTTCCCTCGGCCAGCGGAAAATCAGATCCCGCAAAGTCGATCTTGGCATCAGCGAACTGCTGAACACCCTGTCCCGAGCCACCGCCACCATAATTGATGTTAGCGCCCGAACACTTGTTGAGATAGCCCTTGATCCACTCTTCCATGGCGTTCTGCTGGGCCGTGGATCCGGCGGCGGTCAGCGATCCAGAGCTGCACGTGATAGTTGCCGCCGCGCTGGGACTAGTTGACGATTCAGCGTTCCCGCCGGTGTCCGAGCCGCACGCGCAGAGCAGGAGCCCGGAACCTGCCAGCCAGCCCAGCGCAATACGATGCCGCTGAAGTTTCACGAGACCTCCGAACAGGGAGAGCATGGGTGGAAACAACCACAGCCGAACGGCCGCTGATGCAACCTATGCAATCTCGGTAAGGAAAAAGGTAGACGTTAACTAGTCGGAGAGTGAACAACGTATGAACGTTCGCCCACAAGGACTATTAGACCACCCGTTCAGACCAGCGATGGTCGAGCGTAAGCTACAGAAAGTAACCAATAGAGCACTGTAGAGTGTCTTTAATCGCTCATCATTACCAGCATGTCCGGCCAAAATTAACTCTTTAGGGCTAAAACTGCCGATCTATGTTGCCTAGCGTAATAATCTTCGATAGTGCTCCCTGAGCGCAACACCCTCGCGGTCCCACTTCACGTGGTGCGGAGGTTAGGCTGATGACGCAGATCCTGGGAATCGAAGCGCTCCGTGCTCAACTCACCGGCCGGGTGTCGGACAACGTGTTCTGGATGAACGCGAACATCAAGCCCATGGGGGGCGTCGAGCCGGAGTAAGTTCAATCTATGGCGGAGCTGCTGCGTACTGACCGGCTCCTGGTGCGCGACTGGTCAGCCGCCGACGGCGAGGCAGCATTGACGATTTACGGCGACGACAACGTCATCCGGTGGCTGCCCGAACTCGACCGCATCCCTGACGCAGTTACCATACGCGCAATGCTGCAGCGCTGGGCCACCGAACAGAGTGAGATGGCGCCGGGGACCGGACGGTGGGCGCTGGTTCTGCTCGACGGGGGCACGCTGGTGGGGGGAATCAGCCTGCTGCCGATGCCGGTGCCCGAGGCGGATGTCGAGATCAGTTACCAGCTTGCGCCGCAGTACTGGGGCCGGGGCTACATCACCGAGGCCGCCCGGGCGCTGGCGCACTGGGCCTTTGCGCACGCGCTGGTCGAGTTGTTCGCTCTGGTCGCCCGGGACAACGCCCGCGCGGCGGCCACCGCGCGGCGGATCGGGATGGAGTGGGTCGGTGAGAGCGACAAATATCACCGGAGGCGCTTGGAGGTGTTCCGGCTGCGGCCCGACGACCTCGTCTGCGCACGTCAAAAGTAGACTCGCGTGACATAGTCCGCCACGCAAGCCGGCTTCGTACCGCCTTCGACCTGCAAGGTAACCCGCAGCACGAGCTGCAGGCCGCCGGTCACCTCGGTAGCCTCAGCCAGCAAGACCTCGGCCCAGACCGTGGATCCCACCCGCACGGGAGCCGGAAAACGCACCTTGTTCAGCCCATAGTTGACCACCATCGTGGCGCCCTCGACCCGATAGACCTGGTCGGTCAGATACGGCAACAACGACAGGGTGAGGAATCCGTGAGCGATGGTAGTGCCAAAGGGGCCGGCTGCGGCCCGCTGCGGGTCAAGGTGGATCCACTGGTGGTCCTCCGTCGCGTCCGCGAAGGCGTTGACGCGTTGCTGATCAATCGTCATCTGGTTACTCGCGCCCAGCTGCTCGCCGGCTGCGGCTCGCAACTCGTCGGCTCCGGTGAACACCTTCATCGCCGATCACTCTCCTGCCTTAGCCGATGCTGTCACCTGAGCAATCTCAGCGGCCACGGCGGCCGCCTCCCGGTCACCGAGCACGATCAGATAATGGTTGGTGTCGGCGATGAGCACATCACGCATCCCCGGCACGGTGCGCTTGGCCTCGTCGACCATAGCCTTGGACAACAGAGGATCGGGCTCGTCGGCAAGACCACGAGGCGCCCGGATGAGAACCACCGGCGCCGGGACGGCGGCCACCGCCTCCCAGGCGGCAGCGCCGTCAAGCAGGTCACGCCCGTCGGCTCGGACAGCCGCCTCGACCACCGTGGACCGCAGTGCGCCGGGGAGGCCGTCCAGGTCGTAGTCCACGTAATCCTCCACGTCGGAGTTCCAGCGGTTGGCGAAGGCAGGGTGACGGCGCCAGAAGTCGCGGTAGTCCTCCGGGGAGGCGAACGTCATCCGGAGCCGGGCGAAAGCCGGGCCAAGGACGGCCTCGAGCACAACATCAGGGTCTGGATCTGGATCGGTGTTGGAGGGAACTGACAGCGGCAGGCCGCCATCGATCAGCACGACCCCAGCGCAGCGTCCCGGGTGCGCGGCAGCCAGGCGAGCCACGATGTAGGCCCCCATCGAATGGCCGGCGAGGACGGCCCGTTCGGCGCCCCAGTAGTCGAGGACGGCCACCAGGTCGGTCACGTGGGCGTCAAGGCCGTAGTGCCCCCGAAGCCCCGCGCTGGCGCCGCGGCCACGCAGGTCCGGCGCCAGGAAGGTGATGTCACGGGCCGCCAGGTGGCGAGCCAGCACCGACAGAGAGCGGTGCGACCCAGTGATGCCGTGGACGCCCAATACCAGTGCCGCGGCGCCTGGTTCACCAGGGCCAGCGACAGCGACCGTCAGGGAACCACCAGCGACAGGCACGGCAAGCTCGGTATGGAATGCGGTGGTAGCCATCACCACCAGCGTAGGCCGCGCCAACGCTAAGAGCCTGCGCTCTCCTGACGATCAGCCGAGCAGGCCGGCCTAAGAGCTGCCGGTCACTGTCCGCGCAACAGCTCTAGCACCTGGTCAAGCTTGGCGTTCATCTCGATCCTGGCTTCAGCCAACTCCCCGCTCACCTGCTCGAGCTTGTCGTCGATCACATCCAGTCGCTGCCCGTGACGCAGCTGGGTACCCACCACCGTGGACATCGCGACGTCGAGAGCCGAAATCTTCCGGTCAATCCCGTGCACCAACTCATAGACCGCCACAACATCGTTGGTGTTCCGGCGGACCTGGCGTTCCAGCGGCAAGGGGACCGTCATGGCGCAACTTTAGAGCAGCGTTCGACGTGTCACTCGTCGCGCTGGCGGCGGGCGCGCAGCTGCTCGCGGACCCGCTCAGCGTCCCCGCGCCCGGTGGTGGACACCCGGAGCCGAGACGTGATCCCCACCCTGACCACAGAACAGGACCCCATGGCGGCGACCTCGGGAGCGGCGACATTGCGTCCGGAGGAGGGTGAGCCGATGAAACTGGGCGATCCGGACAAGTCCGGGATGCGACCGGTGGCGCTCACCGAGCCCGGACTAACCCACTACCGAGTAGCTGCGCAAGCGCCAGCGTCATCAAAACCTGCTGCCCCCAACACCTCCCGCCACCGCTCGCCGCCATTCGGAGCCGAATGGCGGCGAGCGAGGGCACTGTGACCGCCATTCGGAGCCGAATGGCGGTCATGATGGTCTGGGGGTGGCGTCGCTCAGCGTGGAGGTTTGGCTGTGGTACTGGGGTCGGAAGTGCTGGGCGGGGGTTAGATGTGCAGCGTTCACGACGTACACCGTGCTGGTACAGCAGCCGCTTGACGCTTCGCAGACTAACTCCGAACTTCTCGGCCACCTGCCAAGCCGTCATGCGCGACCGGTATAGATCGATCATGATCTAGGGATCCTCAGATGAGAAACGATCATGTAGACGACGTGAGCGGATCGCGCTCTCCGTGGTGACTTCCGCACCAGCGCCATCGTCTTGGCCGTCACCGGGAAAGACCAACTTCACCTTGCGAAGCTGTTCCATCAGGTCAGAGCGGTTCGAATAATGTTTTAAGAGGTCGATCTCCGGCAGTTCCGAGGACGAGTGCCTGCCCGCAGACTCCACGCTGGGATGCCGCACACGGCGAGGAGCAACGATGGCACGCCAATCGCCCCCCACTGGGGTGAAGCCCAAGCCATGGAGTGGTGGCGCCGCTAGGGTCGAGCCGGTGTTGGAGATGCGCGGGGTGTCCAAGCGCTATCCGGGGGTGCTCGCGATTGACCGGGTCAGCATGTCGGTGCTGCCCGGTGAGGTCCACGTCATCGCTGGTGAGAACGGTGCCGGCAAGTCGACCTTGATGAAGCTGCTGGCACAGATCGAGCGGCCAGACGACGGTGCGGTGCTCCTCGACGGCAGGCCGGTGGAGTTCCGAGGTCCACGCTTCGCCCAGCTGGTGCTGGGCGTGTCGATGGTGCACCAGGAATTGGCGCTCGCCCCGCACCTGACTGTGGCGGAGAACCTGTGCCTGGGCGATGAATCGGCCTGCCTGGGCGTGTTGTCTCGGCGCACCAACCGCAGGCGGGCCAGCACACTGCTGGCCCGGGTCAACCTCGCGGTGGACCCGGGCGCTCTGGTGGGCACGCTCCCGGTCGCCGACCGGCAACGGGTCGAGATCGCGAAAGCGCTCAACGGAACTCCTCGCGTCGTGATCATGGACGAACCGACCGCGATGCTCACGAAAGCCGAGATCGGCGATCTGTTCGAGGTGATCGCGGAGCTGAAAACACAAGGCATCGCGATCCTGTACCTCTCGCACCGTCTCGACGAGGTGGCCCACCTGGCCGACCGGGTCACCGTCCTGCGCGACGGTAGGGTCGTCCAGACGCTGCCGGCGGCACAGGTGTCACCGCAACGCCTGATCCGGCTGATGGTCGGTCGGGACATCGACAACCTCTATCCCAAACCACAGGTCGAGATCGGGGACGTCCTGCTCCGGGCCGAAGGCATCTCCCGGCGTGGCAAGGCTGTCGACCTCATCGACTGCACCGTTGAGGTTCGGGCCGGTGAGATTGTCGGGTTCGCCGGTCTGGTCGGTGCCGGGCGGACCGAGCTCGCGCGGGCCATCTTCGGCGCGGAGCGCCCCGACGCCGGGCGCGTTCTCCTGCGGGGGCGCGAGGTCCGCATCGCCTCACCCCGGCAGGGGATCGAAGCGGGGCTGGGCTACCTGACCGAGGATCGCCAGGGCGAGGGACTCGCCTTGCAGCTGCCGATCGACCAGAACATCACCCTGGCGAACGTCCCGCACCGTTTCGGCATCATCGACCTGCGCGCCGAGCGCAGGACCGCGCTGTTCTGGCGAGATCAGCTGGGCATCAGGACGCCGTCGATCACCCGCCCGGTCCGGGTGCTTTCCGGCGGTAACCAGCAGAAGGTCATGGTAGCGAAATGGTTGGAGACCAAGGCGCAGATCATCTTCTTCGATGAGCCGGCGCGGGGCATCGATGTGGGTGCCAAGGCCGAGATGTTCGATCTGATCGGGCGCCTGGCCAGCCAGCGGCGCGGGATTGTCCTCATCAGCTCCTACCTCCCGGAGCTGCTCACCATGTGTGATCGCATCATTGTCTTGCATGCTGGACGAATCACCGGGGAGCTGGCTCGCGAGCAGTTCTCCGAGGAGCGGATCATGCGGTTGGCCACCCGCTCAGCGGCATAGGACGGGATAGGAGGAGGCAACGATGGGATCGGGGGTGCGCCGTACCCCGTTGCCCGGCACATGGCGCGACCGAGTTCGTGGCGCGGTGTCCCAGTTGGCGGCGGCCGGTGCCGTGCTGGTGCTCTTCGGTTACCTGTCCTTCGCTTCCGGTGCCTTCCTCAGCGCGAACAACCTGTTCAACATCGGTGTCCAGTCGGCGGTGGTGGCGATCATCGCGATCGGCATGACCATGGTGATCATCACCGCCGGAATCGACCTGTCCGTCGGCTCGGTGGCCGCTCTGTCGGGTGTGCTCGGCGCGATGATGGTGGTGCGGTACGGCGTTTCAGTTCCGTTGGCGATCGTCGGCGGCGCGGCGATCGGAGCCATCGCGGGCGTGGTCAACGGCTTGCTCGTGACGCAGGCGGGAATGGCGCCGTTCATCGCTACTCTGGGTATGCTCAGCGTGGCCCGTGGCCTCGGGTACATCGTGACTGATTCTGTCGCCGTCTCCGGTGCGCCACCGGAGTTTAAGCTGCTTGGCCAGGGAAAACTCGGGGCGCTGCCCATCCCGATCCTGGCTCTCGTCGTCGTTGCGCTGGCCGGACATGTCATCCTGACCCGGACCAAACTCGGACGATACTCCTACGCCATGGGGTCAAACGTCGAGGCCGCGCGACTGTCCGGCATTCCGATCAAACGCTACCTCACCGCCGTCTACATTATTTCCGGCATTCTCGCGGGCTTCGGCGGCATGATCGCCGCATCCCGGGTTGATTCCGGGCAACCGAACTTCGGTATCGGGCTTGAGCTCGACGTGATCGCCGCTACCGTGATTGGCGGGGCCAGTCTTTTTGGCGGTGAGGGGAAAGTCGTCGGTACGCTGCTCGGTGCCCTGTTAATCGCATTGATCCGCAACGGGTCCGTGCTCCTGGACATCAACACCTTCTACCAGCAGGTCATCATCGGAGTGATCATTTGGATCGCCGTGTTCTGGGACCAGTACCGACGGCGGAGTTGATTCAAAGCGTCCCGCGAAACCCCTAAGAAAAGAAGCTGAGAAAGAGAGGCGCCATGCGTGTCAGGATCTCGGCAGCACTAGCCTGCACGGTCGCTGTCATCGCGCTGACCTCGGGTTGTTCAGCGATCACCGTGCAAGGCTCGGGGGCTGAGGGAAAGACGAAGGTGAAGACCAGCGGCCCCATCACCCTCGCGGTCGTCCCCAAGGCTGTCGGGTTCGACTTCTGGGACAGCGTCCGCAAAGGGGCCCAGTGCGCGGCGTCGACATTGCCCGGCGTGCAGGTCCAGTGGGACGGAGTCACCACGGAGACCGACGTCACCGGCCAGGTCAACCTGCTGCAGAATTTCCTGACCCGGCAGGTGGACGGTCTTATCTATGCGGCCACCGACGCGAAGGTCCTCGCCCAGCTCACCCAGGACACGCTGAGCCGGAACATTCCAGTGATCAATATTGACTCCGGAACGGACCCGCAGCCGGACAGCGTGCCCGTGTTCGCGACCGACAACGTCGCGGCCGCCCGAAAGGCCGCTGATCTGCTCGCCGATGCACTGGGTCCGGGCGAGCACCAAGTCGCTTTCATCCCGTTTCAGCCCGGAACGGTCACCAATGACCAGCGCACCACGGGCTTTACCGAAGGACTCGCGAAGCACCCGAACCTCAAGCTGGTGGCCGAGCAGTCCAGCAACAGCGACCCTAACACCGCGCTGTCGGTCACCGAGAACATCGTGACCGCCAACCCCGACCTGGACGGGATCTTCGCGGCGAGTGAGCCTGGCGTGGTTGGCGCCATGAACGCCCTGACCCAGGCGGGCAAGGCTGGAAAGATCAAGATCATCGGTTGGGATGCGTCACCGGACGAGGTTAAGGGCGTCACCTCGGGCGCAATCACCGCACTCGTCGTCCAGAACCCGTTCCGGATGGGCTTCGACGCAGTCAAGGCGATGGTGCAGACGGTGCGGACCGGCCGGATCGCGCCCAGCGAGGACACCGGCGTCACCTTCGTCACCCGGCAGAACATCAACGATCCACAGGTCCGGGCAATTCTCACGCCACAGTGCGAAAACCCGCCCGGGTGAGACCCGTTCCGTCATCGAACGCTGTCCGTTACCGAGCACCATCTGTGCGGGCGGCGAGGTAGCGGATCAGGACGACATTCCCGATCCGCCGGGTCTCCGCGAGTGTCATCGGGTGCTCAGGGTTCTGCGGGAACCGACCGGGATGCACAAACCGGGGGGCAGCACAGTCACCGACGAAGAATGGCGCGATCACCAGGTGGATCTCGTCCACCAGCCCCGCGCTGAGGAACTGGGTAAGGGTGGCGCCGCCGCCCTCCACCATCAGGCGCTTGACCTTGCGCGCGCCGAGATCGTCCAGCACCACACCCAGCTCGATCGGCTCACCGGCCGCCACCACGGTCGCGACATCCGCGAGGGCCGCGCGAACCGCGGGCACTGCGGAATCGCGAGTATAGACGAGTTTCTCACTGCCGCCAGCGGAAAAGAATCGTGCTGTGACGTCCAGGCCACCGCGACCGGTCAGCGTGACCTTCATGGGATGCGGGGTCAGGCCACGCCGGATCCGCTGTGCCTGGCGCGCGCGGGAACGGACGAGCAACCGGGGGTTATCGCGGCGAATCGTGTTCGCCCCCACCAAGATGGCGTCGACACTGGCACGCACCGCATCGATCCGATCAAGGTCCTCCTCGTTGGACAACATCAACCGAGTATCGTACATATCGTCGATGTAACCGTCGAGGGACATCGCCACCGAAAGCAGGACATGCGGGCGCGCAAACACGCGCGGCCCTCCGATATGCGGCCCTCCGATATTAGGTAAGGCCCGCGCAACGGGTGACCGTGATGGCCTGCACGGGACACGCCAGCGCCCCCGCCTCAGCCTCGGACTCCAGATCGGGCGGGACCTCTGGGTTGCGGATCACGCAGTACCCCTCCTCGTCCAGGTCATAGACCTGGGGGGCGACAGCGTTGCACTGCCCGTGGCCCTCGCACATGTTCGGGTTGACCTCGACGCGCACAACGTCCTCCTCGGCTCCGTTCTCAACGCGGTGGGAACGCCGACCATCTTGGCCTGCACAGCGCCGGTCACCCACTCGGGGATAGGTCACCGACGGCGGGCAGCCTTCTAGCGGATACTAGGCAATATGGGCGCACTGGCGGCTCCTGCCCAGTAGACCGGCACGACGCCAGGGTGAGGGGGGTTAAGTCCGCCAGTGAAGTCCGGTAGACAGTGCACTGCGGCGTGACGGCGTTTCGGCGTCGTCGTTAAACCAGTCAGGGGCGCCCTCGGGGTGGTCGGGGGCGATGAGGAGGTTGGGTCAGTGGATCGTCGAGTGCTGCGTGCGGTGTTGGACCGATTGACGGCGGTTGAGGCGATGGCCGCGCGGGCAGGTGCGACGTTGTCGGCACCGTTAGCGCGCAGGCACATCCAGACCTTCACCGTTGGGTGGCGGGAATTGCTCAGCCAACACCAGCCGGACCCCACTGGTCGCTGCCCCTTGTGCGTCGGTTGGCTGCGCCGTCGCCGCTGGCCCTGCCAGGTATGGCTGACAGCGCACCGTCACATCATCGGTGACGTCACCCGGCTGATCGAATGGCCCGCCAGGAACTCCAATCCGTTCTGCCAACCGCGTCAGGTGGAGGTGAAACCCCGTCTGGAGGTGATCCCGCGTCAGCTCGACGGTTGCGCCGCCGAGCAGGTAGCGGCGAGCAGCGCATCCCTGGAGGCCGCCCCCGCGCAGCGGAGCCGGCAACGCATCGATCCACCGAACGTGCTCCGCCAGCCGCCACCTGAGGTCGGTCGCTGGCGCGGTCGCTGAGCGGTTACCGGGGCGGCTGGATCCGCCGGCTTTGGGGAGCCTGCTGGCGCCATCCGCACCTCACGATCACGGCTTTGCTCGCCTCCGGCATCGGGGTCGGTATGGAAGCCAGCACCCCACTGCTCACCCGGCTCGCGCTGAACGACGCCATCGCGGGTACCACCGAACGGTTGGGCTGGCTGGTCACCGCGTTGGTCGCCGTGGCACTTCTCCAGTTCGGGACCGCCTTCGTGCGTCGCTATCTCGGTGGGCGGCTGTCTTTGGACGTCCAGCATGACCTGCGTAATGCCGTGTTCCGGGCGGTGCAGAAGCTGGACGGCGCCAAACAGGACAGCCTGCACACCGGGCAGATCGCCTCTCGGGCCATCTCTGACCTGCAGCTGGTGCAAGGCCTGCTGTCGATGGTGCCGCTGACGGCCGGCGTGGTGGTGCTCTTCGCCGTCTCGCTGGCCGCGATGCTGTGGCTGTCCCCGTTACTCACCCTGATCGCGCTGATCGTGGTGCCGGCCGCCGGGCTGGTCACCACCCGGACGCGACGCGTGTTGTTTCCGGCGACCTGGTCAGCTCAGCAGCGCGCGGCTGACATCGCCGAGCATGTCGAGGAGACCGTTACCGGAATACGGGTGGTGAAGGGGTTCGGTCAAGAGGCCCGCGCCGTGTCTCGGCTCGAGACACTGGCCCAGCGGCTGTTCGCGGAACGAATGCGCTCGGCGCGGCTGAACGCGATATTCGCCCCGACGATGAGCGTGTTCCCGTCGC
Source organism: Pseudonocardiaceae bacterium (assembly GCA_049673305.1). Lineage (GTDB taxonomy): Bacteria > Actinomycetota > Actinomycetes > Mycobacteriales > Pseudonocardiaceae. The sequence continues at coordinate 27,698 of JBATXM010000203.1, forward strand.
TGGGCCAGGTGGCGGTGTTTGCCCTGGGCGGCATGCTCGCGCTGCGCGGGACGATCAGCTTGGGAACGTTCGTGGCATTCGCCGCGTACCTGGCGATGCTCGTCGGCCCGGCCCGGTTGATCGCCGCCCTGGTAGTCCTCGCCCAGCTGGCCCGCGCTGGGGTAGAGCGGGTCTACGAGCTGATCGACTCCCAACCCGAGGTGACCGAGGCGCCACACGCGATCGATCTGCCGGACGGACCGCTGGCGGTGCACCTGGATGGGGTGCGCTTCGGCTACGCCCGCAGCGAGCCGGTGCTTAACGGGGTGTCCCTGCTCATCGAGCCGGGCGAGACGCTGGCGCTGGTGGGCACGCCCGGCTCGGGCAAATCCACCGTCTCGCTGCTGCTGGCCCGGTTCTACGACGTGCAGCAGGGCGCGATTCGGGTCGGACCACCAGGCCACCCCATTGATGTTCGGCGGCTGCGGTTGGCGTCGCTGCGCCGGGCCATCGGAATGGTGTTCGAGGAAGCGTTCCTGTTCTCCGACACGGTGCGGGCCAACATCGCCTACGGACGCCCGGACGCCACCGATGACGAAGTGCACCAGGCGGCGAAGGCCGCAGCGGCACACGAGTTCATCTGCGCGCTGCCCCACGGCTACGACACCAAGGTCGGTGAGCGGGGACTCACCGTGTCGGGCGGGCAGCGCCAGCGGATCGCACTGGCCCGAGCACTGCTGTCGAACCCGAGAGTGCTCGTGCTCGACGACGCCACCTCCGCGGTAGACACCGCCACCGAGGCGGCCATCCACACCACCCTGCGGGCGGTCACCGCACGGCGCACCACCCTGCTCATCGCACACCGCCGGTCCTCGCTGGCGCTGGCCAACCGGATCGCGGTGCTCGACGGCGGGCGGGTGATCGACGTCGGGACCCAGGCCGAGCTGACCGCTCGGTGCGCGCTGTTCCGCGCACTGCTCGCCGGCCCCGGGGAGATGATCGAGAACGTGGTGGCCGGCGCAACGGGCGCGACGGGTCCGGATCCGGGTCTGCGTCCGGACAGCGTCACCGCGCAGCTCTGGCCCGCAGGCGCTCCAGCTGACGCACCGGAAAGCTCCAGCGACGGCCGCTCGGCCGTCCGTCCGGCCGCCCGAGCGGCGCAGAACCCGGCGGGGGCAGTGCGGGGCGGCGGGATGACGGCCAGCATGGTAGGCAACGTTGGGCCGACCCCGGAACTGCTTGCGGCGGTGGCCGCGCTACCGCCAGCGACCGCCCTGCCCGACACCAAAGGGACTGACCCAAGCGCCCCTGACCCGGATTTCCGACTCACCCGGCTGCTGCGGCCGATGCGGGGGTGGCTCATCCTCACCGCCATTTTGGTCGGGCTCGACGCGCTGGCGAGTGTGGCGTTCCCGGCGCTGGGCGGCCTCGCCGTCGATGCCATCACCCGCCGCGCTCCGAACCTGCTCGCCATCGCGGTCGCCGTCGGGCTCGGGGTGGTCACCGCTGACTGGCTCGTCATCGCCGCCCGGACGGTAGTCGCCACGCGGGCTGGGGAAACGCTGCTGTACCTGCTGCGAGTGCAGAGCTTCGCGCACCTGCAGCGGCTCGGACTGGACTATTTCGAGCGCGAGATGGCGGGCCGCATCATGACCCGGATGACCACCGACGTGGATGCGCTGTCCACGTTCCTCCAGACCGGGCTGTCCACCGCGCTGGTGAGCGTCCTCACGGTGGTAGGGGTGGCCATTGCGCTGCTGGTCACCGACGCCGGCCTCGCTGTGGTGGCGATGCTCGGCCTACCGGTGCTGATCGCGGCCACCGTGGTGTTCCAGCGGCTGGCATCGGTGGCCTACGCCGAGGCTCGGGAGCGGGTCAGCGAGGTCAACGCCGACCTTCAGGAGAACGTGTCCGGTGCCCGGGTAGCGCAGGCGTTCACCCAGGAGCCCCGCTCGGCCCGGGACTTCGCCGCTCGCAGCGATGCCTACCGGCGCACCCGGCTGCGCTCCCAACGCTACATCGCTACCTACTTTCCCTTTGTTGCCCTGCTAGCCGACAGCGCGCAGGCGGCTGTACTGGGCGTCGGGGCCTTCCGAGTCGCCGAGGGCACCGTCACCGCCGGGGTACTCACCGCCTTCCTGCTCTACCTGGGCCTGTTCTTTGCGCCCGTGCAGCAGCTGTCCCAGGTCTTCGATGGCTACCAGCAGGCACTGGTCGGGCTACGGCGCATCCGAGAGCTGTTGAACACGCCGAGCTCTGTGCCGCCCCCCGGCGCCGACGCCGTCCCCGTGCCGGCGCGGTTGCGGGGTGAGGTGGAGCTGCGTGATGTCACCTTCAGCTACCCCGGCGCGATGCAACCCGCGCTGGTCGGGATGTCGCTGCGCATCGCGCCCGGCGAGACCGTCGCTCTGGTGGGGGCCACCGGAGCCGGTAAATCCACCGTGGTCAAGCTGCTGGCCAGGTTCTATGACCCAGTTGCCGGAACGGTGCTGGTCGATGGGGTGGACGTGCGCCGTTTCGACCCGGCGGCGTTTCATCACCGGCTGGGCGTGGTGCCGCAAGAGGCTCATCTGTTTCACGGCGACGTCGCAAGCAACATCAGCTACGGTGCCCCGAAGGCGTCCTCCGCCGAGGTGGAGGCGGCGGCCCGGCGGGTCGGCGCGCTGGAAGCCGTTGCCGCGCTGCCGCACGGGTTTCGCCAGCCCGTCGGTGAGCGCGGGCAGGGCCTGTCGGCGGGACAACGGCAACTGATCGCGCTGGCTCGCGCCGAGTTGGTAGACCCTGACCTGCTCTTGCTGGATGAGGCCACCGCCGCGCTGGATCCGGCCACCGAGTCGGTGGTGCTGGCCGCCGCCGACCGGCTCACCGCGCGCCGCACCACCGTGGTCATCGCGCACCGGCTGGCCACCGCAGCCAAGGCCGACCGGATCGTCGTGCTCGACGGCGGGCGGGTCGTCGAGCAGGGCCGCCATCTCGAGCTGCTCGCGGCGGGCGGACACTACGCTCGGCTCTGCGCCGCAGGCTCTCCGGACGGGACCGTCGCCGCGTGATAAATCCCGTGCGGCGGGGACTAGCCTGGGAGCAGCGTCAGCGACCCAGAACAGCGTCAGCCACCCAAGACAGACCCTGAACAGACCAGGACAGAACGGATAGAGGCGAGTTCCCGCAGTGTCCCTCACTGACCGCCCCGTGCAGTTCGGCCCCAACGAGTGGCTCGTCGAGGAAATGTACGAACAGTTCCTCACCAACCCCTTGACGGTGGACTCCTCGTGGCATGACTTCTTCGCCGATTACCGGCCCGCACCGCGCAGCGACAACGGCCAGACGCCGCTGACCAGCTTGCCAGCACCCCCGAAGCAGCCCTCGGCGAACGGAGTGCACGGGCAGGCTGTCGTACCCGCGCGCGCTCAGCACGACCTCACGCAGGACACCACCACCCCGCTACGTGGCGCGGCGGCCCGTGTGGTGGCGAACATGGAGACCTCGCTGGAGCTGCCGACGGCCACCAGCGTGCGCGCGGTTCCGGCGAAACTGCTGGTCGACAACCGCATCGTGATCAACAACCATCTCACAAGGACCCGCGGCGGCAAGGTCAGCTTCACCCACCTCATCGGATACGCGGTAGTACGCGCGCTGGCCGAGCACCCGCAGATGAACCGGCACTACACCATCGACGAGCAGGGCAAGCCCGCTCTCGTGGCGCCCGAGCACGTCAACCTGGGCCTGGCGATCGACCGCAAGGCCGACAAGGGCCGCAGCCTGCTCGTCGCCTCGATCAAGGGTTGCGAGACGATGACCTTCGCCCAGTTCTGGCAGGCCTACGAAGACATCATCCGCAAGGGCCGGGAGGGCAAGCTCAGCGCCGAGGACCTCGCGGCCAGCACGATCTCGCTGACCAACCCAGGCACCATTGGCACCAACCACTCGGTACCCCGGCTGATGGCCGGGCAGGGCGCCATCATCGGCGTCGGCGCGATGGAGTACCCGGCTGCCTTTCAGGGCGCCAGCGACCGGGCACTCGCCGAGATGGCGATCAGCAAGATCATCACACTGAGCTCCACCTACGACCACCGCATTATCCAGGGCGCTGAGTCCGGCGAGTTCCTGCGCCGGATACACGAACTGATACTCGGTGAGGACGGCTTCTACGACGAGCTGTTCGCCTCGCTGCGCATCCCCTACGAGCCGGTGCGCTGGGTGCAGGACATCCCCGAGGGCGCGGTCGACAAGACCGCCCGGGTGCTGGAGCTCATTGACGCCTACCGCACCCGTGGACACCTGATGGCCGACACCGACCCGCTCAACTACCGGCAGCGCAAACACCCTGATCTCGACGTGCTGCGCCACGGCCTCACCCTGTGGGATCTGGAGCGGGAGTTCGCCGTCGGTGGGTTCGCCGGGCGCTCCCACATGCTGCTGCGCGACATCCTGGGTGTGCTGCGCGACGCCTATTGCCGCAACGTCGGTGTGGAGTACATGCACATCTCGGCGCCCGACGAGCGGCGGTGGCTCCAGGAGCGCGTCGAGCGGGTGCACGACAAACCCACTCCCGCCGAGCAGAAGTACATCCTGTCCAAGCTCAACGCAGCGGAGTCGTTCGAGACCTTCCTGCAGACCAAATACGTCGGTCAGAAGCGCTTCTCGCTGGAGGGCGCCGAGACGGTGATCCCGCTGCTGGACGCCGTGCTGGACAAAGCCTGTGAGTACGAGTTGGACGAAGTGGTCCTCGCCATGCCGCACCGCGGCCGGCTCAACATGCTGGCCAACCTGGTGGGCAAGCCGTACTCACAGATCTTCCGCGAGTTCGAGGGCAACCTTGACCCTGGGCAAGCACACGGCTCCGGTGATGTCAAGTACCACCTGGGGGCCGAGGGCAAGTACTACCGCATGTTCGGCGACGGCGAGACAAAGGTGTCGCTGATCTCCAACCCCTCCCACCTGGAGGCCGTGGACCCGGTGCTGGAGGGCATCGTGCGGGCCAAGCAGGACATGCTGGACAAGGGCCTGGATGGCTTCACTGTGCTGCCGCTGGCGTTGCACGGAGACGCCGCGTTCGCTGGGCAGGGCGTGGTGGCCGAGACTCTCAACCTGTCGCAGCTTCGCGGGTACCGCACCGGTGGCACCGTGCACGTGATCGTGAACAATCAGGTCGGATTCACCACGACGCCACAGTATTCGCGGTCCAGTGAATACTGCACCGATGTCGCGAAAACGATTGGCGCGCCGGTATTTCACGTCAACGGCGATGACCCGGAATCCTGCGTCTGGGCCGCCAAGCTGGCGGTGGACTACCGGCAGGAATTTCGCAAAGACGTCGTGATCGACATGATTTGTTACCGCCGTCGCGGCCACAACGAGGGCGACGACCCGTCCATGACGCAGCCGAGGATGTACGACATCATCGACAGCAAGCGCTCGGTCCGCAAAAGCTACACCGAGGCGCTCATCGGCCGAGGAGACATCTCGGTGGCCGAGGCCGAGCGCGCCCTGAAGGACTATGCGCAACAGCTTGAACATGTCTTCAATGAGGTCCGGGAGCTGGAGAAGCGCCCTGTGGCGCCGAGCGAATCGGTGGAGGCCGAGCAGATCGTGCCCAGGGGACTGGCCACCGGAGTAGATCGCAGCGTCATCGAGCGGATTGCCGACGCACACGTCAACCTGCCCGAAGGCTTCACTCCACACCCCAGGGTCAGGCCCGTACTGGAAAAAAGAGCGAAAATGGCTCGTGAAGGTGGCATCGACTGGGCCTTCGCCGAGCTGCTGGCGCTCGGCTCGGTGTGCCTGGACGGCCGGACAGTGCGACTGTCCGGCCAGGACACCCGACGCGGCACCTTCGTGCAACGGCACGCGGTGCTGATCGACCGTAAGACCGGGGCCGAGCACACGCCGCTGATGAACCTTTCGCCGAATCAGGCGAAGTTCTTGGCTCACGATTCGGCGTTATCGGAGTTCGCCGCGCTGGGCTTCGAATACGGCTATTCTGTGGCGAACCCGGATGCATTGGTGCTCTGGGAGGCGCAGTTCGGTGATTTCCTCAACGGCGCGCAGCCGATGATCGATGAGTTCATCTCCTCCGGTGAGGCCAAGTGGGGCCAGCGGTCCGATGTCGTGCTGCTGCTGCCGCATGGCCACGAGGGCCAAGGCCCGGACCACACATCTGGGCGCATCGAGCGGTTCCTGCAGCTGTGCGCCGAGGGCTCGATGACCGTGGCGCAACCATCCACTCCGGCAAATTACTTCCACCTGCTGCGCCGGCATGCCCTGGACGGGGTGCACCGGCCGCTGGTGGTGTTCACCCCCAAGTCGATGCTGCGCCTCAAGGCGGCGGTGAGCCCGGTGGAGGATTTCACGGCGGGACGATTCACCTCGGTGCTCGATGATCCGATGATCACCGACCCTTCGATGGTGCGCCGGGTGCTGCTGTGTAGCGGAAAGATCGGCTATGAGCTGAACGTCGCACGCCAGCAGCGGGGCATCCACAACACGGCAATCGTGCGTATCGAACAGCTCTACCCGGTGCCCCAGCGCCGGTTGGCCGTGGCGCTGGACCGCTACCCGCAGGCCACCGACGTGTGCTGGGTCCAAGAGGAGCCCTCCAACCAGGGCGCCTGGCCGTTCTACGGGCTGAGCCTGCCGGAGCTGATGCCTGAGCGGCTGGGCGCGTTGCGGAGGATCTCCCGCCGTGCCATGGCGGCCCCCTCGGCGGGGTCGGCCAAGGTGCACGATGTCGAGCAGCAAGAACTCATCGCCGCGGCCCTCGACGCCTGACCCCGTGTACTTCACCGACCGCGGCATCGAAGAGTTCGAAGACCGACGTGGCGACGAACAGCTCAGCGTTGAGTGGCTGGCCGCCCGGATGCGCGCGTTCGTCGATGAGCACCCGGAGTTCGAGAACGCCGTCGAGCGCTTCGCCACGTTCCTGGCCCGCGCCGACGACGACACCGATGCCGATTGCCAGGCATAGTCCTTCGGGGCTGATTACCAGGCATAGGCCTCCGGGGCGGGTTTGGCGCCATGTGGCGCCGGGGCGGGGAACTGCTCGTCGAGCCGGGCCAGCACCTCGGCGTCGAGGGTGACCGCGAGGGCCCGCAGTGAGCTGTCCAGTTGCGCGATGGTGCGCGGGCCGACGATCGGCGCGGTCACCCCGGGCTGGTGCAGCAGCCAGGCCAGCCCGATGTTGGCGGGATCCTCGCCGAGGTCGGCACACAGCTTCTCGTAGGCCTCGATGCTCTCCCGGTTCGCCTCCAGCGCCTCGGCCGAGCGCCCCGTGGTGCTTCGCGAACCGCCGCCCGCTCGTTGCTTGCGCAGCACCCCGCTGAGCAGGCCGCCGTGCAGTGGCGACCACGGGATCAGCCCGATGCCATAGTCCCGTGCGGCGGGCAGCACCTCCAGCTCGACCCATCGGGTGAGCAGGTTGTAGATGGACTGCTCGCTGACCAGCCCGGTGACGTGCTGGCGGCGGGCCGCCTCTTGCGCAGCGACCAGGTGCCAGCCGGCGAAGTTCGACGAGCCGACATAGATGATCTTTCCCTGCTGCCGGAGCACCAACATGGCCTCCCAGATCTCCTCCCAGGGAGTAGCCCGGTCCACGTGGTGCATCTGGTAGAGGTCGATGTAGTCGCTCTGCAGCCGGCGCAGCGACCCCTCGCAGGCCCGCCGGATGTTCAGCGCGGAGAGTTTGGTCTCGTTGGGCCAGTCCCCCATGACGCCGTAGAGCTTGGTCGCCAGCACGGTGCGCTCCCGCCGTCCCCCGCCCGAGGCGAACCATCGGCCGATGATCTGCTCGGTGATCCCTTCGCCTTTCTGCCAGCCGTAGACGTTGGCGGTATCGAAGAAGTTGATGCCATGCTCGTGGGCCCGGTCCATGATCGCGTGACTGTCGGCCTCCGAGGTCTCCGGCCCGAAGTTCATCGTCCCCAGACACAGTCGGGACACCGAAAGGCCGCTACGGCCCAGCTGGGTATAGTCCATGCTCACCAGCCTGGCACAAGTGGGTCAGCGCAGCAGTGGACCGCACTCGAGCAGGGCACGAAACTCGGGTCCCGGCAGCGCGCGGGAGAACAACCAGCCTTGGTAGGCGTCCACCCCGAGCCCGCGCAGCACCTGGAACTGGGCCGCGTTCTCGACACCCTCAGCGACACAGACGCGATTCATCGCGCGAGCCATATCGACCACCGCGCGAGCCACCGCGAAGTCCGACGGGTCGACGCCTACCCCGCAGACGAATCGACGGTCCAGCTTGAGGATCTGCGCGGGCAGCTCTTTGAGCCGGGCCAGCGACGAATAACCGGTGCCGAAATCATCCACCGCGAAGCGCACCCCACGCTCGACCAGCTCGGCCATCGCCTGGAGGGTCACGCTGGGCAGGCCGATCAGCGTGGTTTCCACCAGTTCCAGCACCAAGCGGCCCCACGGCAACCCGCTTTCGGCCACCGCGGTAGCGACAGTGTCCACAAAGTCACCAGCACCGGGATCGGCCAGGTTGACCGCGACGGCGACCGGGCGCCCATCCCACGCTACCCACTCGCGCGCCTCACGCAACGCGGTGCGCAGCACCCACCGGTCCAGATCGCGCATCAGGCCGCCCTGCTCGGCCACCGGCAGGAACACGTCCGGGCTGAGCATTCCGCGTTCCGGGTGCGGCCAGCGGATCAACGCCTCCGCGGAGAGGATCGCTCCTTCAGGATTGACCACCGGCTGGTAGTGCAACTGTAGTTCGTCGCCCGCGAGCGCCTCGCGAAGCTGGCACTCCAGCTCTACCTGCCGATCAGCGCAGGCGATCAGTGCCGGGTTGGCCATCGCGAAGGGCCCGGTGCCGGTCCGCTTAGCCTCGAACATGGCCGCGTCGGCGAAGCGCAGCAGATCCTGCGCGCAGCGGGTCGAGGCGTCAGGCACCGCCACTCCGATGGCCGCTGACACCCGGACCACCTGACCGCGCAACGGGATCGGGGTGCGCAGCAACCCGGAGACCGTGGAGACGAGTGCCTCGATACCTCCCTGGGCGGCGACGTCGGAACAAATCACCACGAAGACGTCTCCGGACAGGCGACCGGCGGTACAGCTCTCGGGCAACCCGTCCTGCAACCACCGCGCCAGCACGACCAGCAGCTCATCGCCGGCATCATGGCCGAGCGCATCGTTGACCCGCTTGAAGTTGTCGATATCGCAGAACAGCACAGCGATGTCGGCCCGCGCCGACATGAGCAGCTCAGCCAGGGTGTCCTTGATCGCGGCCCGATTGGGCAGGCCGGTGAGCTCGTCGTGGGTGGCCCGGTAAGTGAGCGCCTCGGCCGCTCGGCGCCGCTCGGTGATATCAGTGAAGATCACCAACAGGAAGCGCTGGCCGTCGTCTTGTACCGACGCCGAGACGTGCAGCTCGCAGTACACCGGGGCGCCGTCGGCCCGCCGCAGGATCCGCTGGGGCACCGTATAGCTCCCGGACGCGGCCACAGACCCGGACCCGGCTGCGTGCTGAGCGTCATGATGGGTACGCGGGGGGCAGAGTCGCTCGGCCCGCTCATCAGGGTGGGTGAGCGCCTCGGAGCTCACTCCCCGAAGCGTCTCCAGGTCGTAGCCCAGTAGCTTGCACAGCGCTTCGTTGGCGTCGACGAGCCGGTCGTTGTCGTCGAAGATCCCGACGCCCACCGGGGTGATCGCCACCAGGTCAGCGAAGCGCTGGCCGGAGCGCATCATCCGGGTTTCAGCGGCCCGCTGCTCGGTGACGTCCTGCACGGTACCGACCAGGCGCAGCCGCCCGGAGGGATCGGCGATGGCCGCGCCATGGCAACGGAAGGTGCGCGCCACCCCGTCCGGTCGCCGTACCCGATGCTCACAGTCCACCGGAACCTGGTCAACGACCAGCTGGCGCCACAGCTCATCCACCCACTCCCGGTCATCAGGATGCACCAGGGAAAGGAAGGTCTGGTAAGTGCTCTGCCGGGCCGCCACTCCGTAGAGCTCTTGCATCACGTCCGACCAGACCAGCTGGTCGCAGTTCGGATCCCACTCCCAGGTGCCGATCCGGGCCACCCGCTGCGCCTGAGCCAGCCGATGCTGTTCCGCGCGCAGCGCCCGCTCCATCGCTCGCGTCTGGGTGACGTCCTGCAGGGTACCGACCAGACGCAGGACCTCCCCGCTGTGCGAGCGCTCGGCCTGCAGGCGGCACACGTAGTAAGCCTCGCCGTGCTCGGGCACACCACGAAACTCCACCTCCAGCGTGCTGGAATCACGGTCAGCGACCATCTCGTGCACCCGCCGGAACAGACCGGGCAGATCTTCCGGGTGGATGTGGCGAAAGGGGTCGGCCGCATCGGCTGACACGACGCAACGCCCGGCGAACAGCTCGCCCAGGGCGGGGGTGTAGCTGATCTCGTTGGTGGGCCATTCCCAGACAAAGCTACCGACCCGAGCGATCCGCTGCGCTTCCAGCAGTCGCGCGGGTTCCTCGGCGAACTCCCCGGTATCCGGCGGATAGCCAGCCGAGCACAGGTCGGAGATGTCCACCAAGAACACCACGAGCAGGTCCGTGCCCGGCACGATCCAGCGCGTCACCCGCACCGGTACCGCCCGCCGACCCGGTCCGACCAGTTCAGCGTCGGTTCCGTTGTTGGGGCCGTTGTGCGGGGCCACCAGCAGGCGATGCAACGCAAGGCCGGTGAGCGAATCGGGAAACCACCGGCCGGCGAGCTGGACCGCAGCCAGGTTGGCCTGGACGACAACACCTCGCGAGCAGACCAGCGCAGGCGACTCGGGTAGCGGGATCCGGGGTACCGAGATCCGGGGTAACGGGTCCGGCGGCAATGAGATCGACAGTGACCGGCCGGACCGGAAGGCCGCCAGCGGGCGCCCAGGCGCGGCCCGCGCCACCTCGCCGGGGTCCAGTGCCAAAGGAACAAACTCGACCCGCTCAGCGCGCTCGGCCACGGCACCACCCTCCCGCCGCGCCAACCACCACTGGCGCTTCGACATCTGGCAACGACGTGTCACAACCCTGCCGAGTGCACCAACGCGCGAACTAGCGATTAGTTATGCGCCTTGCGCAACCGCGGGTGACAGGTGACGCTCGCCTGCCTCGAGAGTGGATCTTAAAGTGTCACCGGATCAGGTGGCTAAGTCGCTTTGTGCCGCCAGTCTGTTGGCTAGAGTGGGGCACCGTGCAGTTCCGCGAGCTGGCGGTGCCGGGAGTGGTCGAGTTCACTCCCAAGATCTTCCCTGACCCGCGCGGCGAGTTTGTCGCCCGGTTTCAGGAATCCGCGTTCATCAAGGCCACCGGCCACCGGCTGCACCTGGCCCAATCCAACCACAGCATCTCCCGGCGGGGCGTGATTCGAGGGGTGCATTTCTCCGACGTACCCCCCGGCCAGGCCAAGTACGTGCACTGCTCCCGGGGTGCACTGCTGGACGTTGCGATCGACGTCCGGGTGGGCTCCCCCACGTTCGGCCGCTGGGCGTCGGTACTGCTGGACACCGAGACCTACCGGGCGGTGTACCTACCTGAGGGCATTGGGCATGCGTTCATCGCACTGGCCGATGACACTGTGATGACCTACCTGTGTTCCACCGGATACGACCCCGCAGCAGAACACACCCTGGACCCGCTAGATCCCGCCCTGCAGCTGCCCTGGCCCCTCCATCAAGAAATCATCCTCTCCCCCAAAGACCATAAAGCCCCCACTTTATCCCAAGCCGCCCAAAACGGACTCCTCCCCACCTGGGCAGCCTGCCAATCCCATTACTCCACACTCCGAACCGCTCTCCCGCATTCAGCGGGCTGAGCGGGGTTATTCGGACCCCCGTTACCCCGCTGAATGCGGACGTAGCCAGCGGGGTGTGGGGGATAGGCGGGCGATGGCCACCCCGGTGGGGGTCGCGGAGCCTAGGTGGCGGGAGTCGGTTGAGCCTGCGGGGTTGTCACCTAGGACCCACCAGACATCTCCGTGGCGGCCCACCGCGCGCTTGACGGACAACTCACCGGGCCGCCGGGCCCACCGGACCAGCACCACCGCTCCGGGGCGTGGCCGGGCTCGCAGGCTGACCAGCAATACGTCGCCGTCGGCCAACGTCGGGGACATCGAAGGACCGCGCACCACCGCGAGTCGCCAAGGCCACCCCCTACGGCTGTGCCCTTCCATGCCCTTCCGCGCCCCTTCATGCCCTTCCGTGCCTACCAATGATGATCACCGCCTGCGGATGCTCGGCACGCCACACGCGAGTAAGGTCGCGTGACGTACCGAGCACCACATGTCAGGGAGGAACGATGCGACTGCTGTCGCGCATTCTGCACCGCCCGCGCCTGGAGGTTACTGCGCACTGTGACCTCCCGTGCGGCGTCTATGACCCGGCACAGGCCCGGATCGAAGCCGAGTCGGTCAAGGGGATTCAGGAGAAGTACCAGTCCAACAACGACCCAGAGTTCCGCGCGCGCGCAATCGAGATCAAGGAACAACGCAGCGATCTGGTCAAGCACCACCTCTGGGTGCTGTGGACTGACTACTTCAAGCCGCCACACTTCGAGAAGTACCCGCAGCTGCACGAGCTGTTCAACAAGGCCACCAAGGCTGCGGGCGCCTCGGGCACCAAGGGCTCGACTGACCCGAAAACCGGGCAGGAGCTGCTGGACTACATCACGGAGATTGACAAGATTTTCTGGGAGACCAAGCAGGCCTCCTGACCGCAACCCTGAGAACGACGCTGGCCAGCGAAAACGTTCATCGTTGGTCAGCGTCGTTTTGTTCGCTGCGACGGCTGTGAAGTTAGGGCGTTCCCCGCTCGTGCCTGATTTCTCGATTTGAACCGCCATGGGCGGCATACACAGATCCCATAGAGCCAAATTCGGCAACGCACGAACCCCGCTTGTGGCGGGCGTGGTGTCGGGTTACCGGTCGGAAATGGACGTAACGCTGTGTGTGCCCAATCGGTGGCACGGTCGATGTCGCCGTCTCGCAGGGATACGATCGCGAGAGTGAGGCGGGCTTCGGTGGCCCGCATGGGGCTGCGGTCGCTGCCGTCTGGCCGCCCAGACAAGCGGAGCACTTCGTAGGCGTGCTCGGCGGCGCGGGTGTTGTCGCCGCCGATGC
>JBATXM010000204.1:0-1959 GCA_049673305.1 Pseudonocardiaceae bacterium
CCTGTATCTGCAGGCGAAGGGCGAGTTGCGCACCGAGCTCAAGCTCGCGTTGCGGCAGGGTCGAGCGCGGCGGGTACCCCGGTCCAGGGCGTCTCTGAGCAGGGGAAAGATCCCAGATATGGTCAACATCAGTGAGCGTCCCGCTGAAGCTGACGATCGCGCGGTGCCCGGTTTCTGGGTGTCCATTCACGGGGTTGGCTGAGCTGGGCCGTTGCATGGGGGTTGATGTTGGGGGTGGCTGGTCGGGGTCGGGGCGGCGCGCCTGTTTGGGTCTTGCGCCTTGATCGTCGATCATTGCGGTTGTGTCCGCACCGGAGCAGCTCTCGCCCTCGTATGAGGAGCTGTCTGGTCTGGTAGCGGGGTTGGTGGCTCGGGTGGAGGCCCTTGAAGTCGAGAACGCTGAATTGAAGCGCCGGTTGGGGATGAATTCGTCGAACTCCTCGACCCCGCCGTCGAAGGACCCGATTGCGGCCAAGGCGGCGCGCCGCGCCCAGCGTTCCTCTCGAGAACGGCGTGCCGACCGTAAGCCTGGTGGTCAGAAGGGGCGCACGGGATCGGGGCTGACGCCGAGCTCCGAGCCGGATCGGACCGAGTTGGTGGACCCGCCAGCCGAGTGCTCGGGGTGTGGCGCCGATCTGGCCGAGGGTGTGGATGCGGGGGTGAGCTGGGCGCAGGTGTGGGACATCCCGCCGATCGTGATGGAAAAAGTGCACTACCTGCTGGGGCGTCGGCGGTGTGGCTGCTGCGGCAAGACCACCACCGCCAATCACCCGTATGCCCAGGCCGGGGCTGTGGTCTACGGCCCGAACGTCAATGCCGCGGCGATCTTGCTGGGGAGCGAGGGCAACGTCCCGGTCGAGCGGACCGCGATGCTGATGCAGGCCCTGCTGGGCACGCCGGTCTCGGTCGGGTTCGTCGCCCGCGCCCTGGCCAGGCTGGCCGAACGCCTCACCGCGGCGGGGTTCGACGCGGCGATGAAGGAGGCGTTGCGCGCCGAAGAGGTGTTGTGTGGCGATGAGACCCCCGTCAACGTGATCAGCAAAGACCTCGACGAGAGCGGCAACGTCGTCGCTGGGCAGCCGCAGGCGGTTGTCGTGCGCACCCCCGATGCCCGGCTAGTCTGGTATGCCGCGACCGGTTCCCGCTCCAAGACCGCGCTCAAGGGGCTGGGGGTGCTCGATGGTTACCGTGGCTACCTGGTCGGTGACGACTACGCCGGCTACCGGCAGTTCGAAGCCGACCTGGCCGGCCGCCAGCAATGCTGTGCTCACCTGCTCAGATATCTCACCGGAGTGCGTGAGCTCGATCCTCAGGTGCAGGCATGGGCTCACCAGGTGGCCACCGTCTTGCGCCAAGCCCATACCGCCGTCACCGACGCCACAGCGACCGGCCGTGACCAACTCGACCCGCAGCTCCTGGCGGACCTGCGTACCCGCTACGACAAGGCCGTCGACTGGGGCGTGATCACCAACCGGTACCGGGACTGGCATGACGGCAACCATCCTGGCTACAAACTGGCCACACGACTCCAGACCAAAGCCGACCAAGTCTGGCTGTTCACCACCGTGTTCACCATCCCGTGGACCAACAACGCCTCCGAACAGGCGATCAAAAGCCCGAAGCTGCACCAGAAGGTGTCCGGCTACTGGCACACCACGTCCACCCTCGACGCGTTCTGCCGCGTCCGCTCCTACCTGGTCAGCGCCCGCGGCCATGGCATCCGCGCGATCGACGCCATCCACACCGCCCTCACCGGCAATCCCTGGCTCCCCACACCCGTCACCGGCTAACAACACGACCCCACCCGTGAATGGACACGTTTCTGGGAGGGAGACTTGATCATTGGGAAAGGAGGAAAATCTCAGATCGCGACCCTGGTTGAGCGTACCAGCAGATTCACCATGCTCGTGCGGATTCCCTACGACCGCTGCGCCGATCGCGTCGCCGCGCTCCTGGCTC
>JBATXM010000205.1:0-19551 GCA_049673305.1 Pseudonocardiaceae bacterium
GACCGGAACGTCGGGCTGGAAAATGGCTTTGAACACGCTGGTCGTTCTCTTCCCAGGACGGCTTCCTCTGTGATAAGGTAATGCCATCAGTCATCCGTGGCTTACACGGAAAAAATGACAGGCCCTCCGGCGCGGCCACGGGTCACTTCCCGTGTCTACCGGGTTTGGGTTCGTTCGGGCTCAGCGTCCTATCCGGTGGCACCTGCTTGTCGTCCTCGGGCCTTCCCTTCTCGTGCTTGTTGGGTTCCTTGGGTTCTGCGGATTCTGCGGATTTCTCAGCCATTGGTCCCTGTTTCCTTTCGACCAAACGGAGATCCCGATTTTGCCGAGCACGTCGATGCTAGTGGTGATGTCGTAGCCTCGGCGGCCAACGGGGTCTCTGCGGTGGCTGAGGGGGCGGATCTGGCTACCAGCGCGCTGATCCGGGTGAGGTGGGTGGTAACACGACGTCCAGCCCCAACTCGTCGATCAGCGGATTCAACAGCAGCACCTCATCAAGCTCACGCAGACACAAATTCGCCTTGCGATACACCCGGCACGGCTGCCACCGCCCCCCAAACACCGACCCAGGCCACCGGCACAATCGGCAGCGACCCCACTGATCAATAGGATGCTCCCGCAACAACTCACACAACGCCGCGCACGCCCGCAGCGGAACCGACCCGATTCCCCCCACGGCACGCGGCCCGGCCTGCACCCCCGCCACCAACACCTCCCGCAACGTCCGGCGCAGCAGGTCGTGATTGGTCTGGGCAACACACGAGCCACCACGGATCACCACGATCACGCCACCATCGCCGGGAGCACGGCCCAGCACTCCGGGCAGGGCGACGTCGCCCGTGGCGGTAGCACTGCCGAATGGTTCTGATGACGACGGGACTCGGAGTCGCACCAGCGGGTGGACATAGACCGCCACCTCCCAGATCTGTGGAAACGTGACGAGCGAGCGCTCGCCGTTCGCGTCTGCCAAGCAAACCCGCTTCTGGGCAGCAACCGCGACCACTTGCAGGGGGAAACCCGAGGGCAGATCCTGCGTTACCCTTCGCGCATGGAGTGGACTGCGGCGAGGATCCGCCTGTTCCGCGCAGAGGGGCTGTGCCTGTCCCAAGATCAGTTCGCCAAAGCGCTGGGCTTCGCGAAGCGGACGATCGGCAACGCCGAGCGTGGCGCCCACCCACCGAGCCTGCCACTGCGGCGCGCGCTGGACCAGGCCTTGGAGAAAGCCTCCCCCGCGCAACGGGACCGCTTCCTCACCGCGGACCACAGCCCCGCCCTTACCACCCCCCGAACCACCCCGACACTCGAATCCCTCGAGCTGCTACGTCACACCGAGGCAACCGAGCTCGGCACCGGCACCCTCGAACAACTTGAGGAACTCATCGAGCAACTCGGCCTCGAGTACTTCACCGTCCCCCAGCCCAGTTCCGCGAAACAGCGCTGACCTGGCGCCGATACGTCACCCGCCTGCTCGACGGCAAGCTCACCCTGCGAGAGCGTCGCCACCTCTACGCGGCAGCCGGCTGGCTGTCCGGCCTGGTGGCCGAGGCGTCACTCGCCCTAGGCGAGCACTCCGAGCCCCACTGCGCAACCGCACTATCACTAGCCCAGGAAACCGGAGACACCCGCCTCGTCGGCTGGGTACGCGGCACCCAAGCACAAACCGCGCTCTACACAGACAATCCACGAGAAGCCATCACCTTCGCCCAAGCCGGCCGGAAAACAGCACCAACCGGATCCGCCGCCCTAGTCCGGGCCTGCACGCAAGAAGCCCGCGCCAGCGCGCGGCTCGGAGATCGTGCAGGCACACAGGTGGCCCTGGACGCGGCGGAAAACGCGTGGAATGTGCTGCCGCTACTCCACGTCCGGAGCATCTATTCTTTAGGCACCTCCTACCTGCCTTACTGCTCAGCGACCGCATTCGTCTGGCTCGGTGACCTAAGCCAGGCACGTACGTACGCGTCTCAGGCGGTCGAGCTAGCAGACACCGAGTCCGAGCCGACAATCTCCACGCAGGTGAGCGTCCGGGTAGATCTGGCCATCGCGTTGGCCCAAGCACACGAGCTGGACGCTGCAGCAGCCGTGGCAATCGAAGCGATGGATTTTTGGGCCATGCGGCGGACTTATCCCATACGCAAGAGAATTCGCGATTTACTAGCGACATTGCAACCGTCCTCCGAGCAGTGCGTGATTGAACTGAAGGAACGGTGGCAGTGGATCTCGGACTAACGGGCAAAACCGCAGTCATCACCGGTGGCAGCCGTGGGATTGGCCGAGCGATTGCGCTGCGGTTAGCGAGTGAGGGCTGCTCGGTAGGGATCTGCGCCCGCAACGCTGAAGACATCAACCGGGCTGTTCAGGAAGTGCGGGCACAGGGCGTGACGGCATGTGGCGTTGTCGCAGACGTAGGGCGGGAAGGGGATATCGAGCATTTCGTTGAAGAGGCCGCCGCCAACCTTGGCCGAGTCGATCTGCTGGTGGCGAACGCGGGCCCGCACCTGGGAGGCAGGTTAGTCAAGTCGACACCGGATGACTGGCGAGAGGCGTTCGAGCTCCACGTGATCCACGCGGCGCGGGCGGTCCGCGCCTGTGTGCCGCATATGAAACAGGCCGGCGGAGGCGCAGCGGTCATTATCGCCTCAATCTCCGGCTGGAAACCCGCGCCTCGCCCGCAGTACGGGGCAGCCAAGGCGGCCGAGATCTACCTCGCCATGGAACTCGGGCGTGAGCTGGCTTCCGAAGGGATCCGAGTGAACGCCGTCAGCCCCGGGTCGATCCTGTTTCCCGGCGGCGGGTGGGAATCCTTGCGCGAGCGGGATCCCGAGCGCGTCGA
Organism: Pseudonocardiaceae bacterium; assembly: GCA_049673305.1. Lineage (GTDB taxonomy): Bacteria > Actinomycetota > Actinomycetes > Mycobacteriales > Pseudonocardiaceae. The sequence continues at coordinate 2,831 of JBATXM010000205.1, forward strand.
GCGGTTCATTGAGCGGGATTTTCCGCTTGGCCGACTCGGTACGCCCGAGGAGGTCGCGGATGTGGTGACATTCTTGCTGTCCGAGCGGGCCAGCTGGATCAGCGGCACCCAGATCTGCGTAGACGGCGCGCAGGGACGCGCCACTGATTCCTCCTGGTAGCCGCCACTCCATAATCCGGCGATGACGACGTGGATCATAATGCGGTCACTGACAATACAGAACCCCACTTCCCTGAGGCTCGCCTCTGTGGTCGCTCCGGTGGGTTGAGGTGGACTTATCGCAGTTTGGCGCCGCCCTATTGGGTTGTGACCGCACTACGTTGGCAGCTTTCTGGCCAGGTGCAATGGAAGGTTGCACGGATAATCACTGTTTTTCGCATGCGTAGCTCAGTCGGCTCCGCTTACTTCTAGCAACTCAACTTGCGCGCCAAGCACCACACGACCGTTCAGGCCGCCCCAGGCTTGACTGTAGAGTACCGTCACACCATGGCGGAGAAGCGGCTTGATTTCCATTTTAAAATCGCCAGAAAGATTTGCATTCCAAAGTGAGATAGCCGAAAAATCGAACAGGCTATTAATGAAGGTGATCTTCCCATTTGATGCCTCTATATCTAGAAAATTCAGGAGTGCACCTCGCACATTCGCGTGATCAAAATTCAGGTGTCCGCTATAGAGTTTAGCCGCCGAGAACACTGTAACGCCGTGTGGATTCTTCCTGGAAAACATGGTCCTACCCAACACTTCTTTCGTGTTCCGCAGACCCTCGAGCCACTCGTAGACAAACCTACTACGAGGTGCTGTATCACTCGACCGATCTACTCCGATAAAGCTATTTGAAAAATTAAGGCAGCCGCCGTTGATCTTTGCTCCAGCGAAGTCCAGGCAGCAGTCCTCCAACCTCGAGTTCTCGAAGTCCAGGACACCGCCGGTGAAATTTGCGCCAGTGAAAGAGAAAACTCCACAAGGGATTGTCACATCATTGAAGCTGATTTTTCCATCTATTAGCTTAAGTTTTTTAAATGAGGCCGAAAATCGCCCTCCCCCTTTCTCTCGACCCCCACTCCAGGTCAACTCCGACTGATCCAGCTCTGTCGCAATTTGGATGTGCTCGAGATTTACTGTTCCACCAGAAATCGTCGCTTCATCCAGACTGAGCGGACTGAGGAGTTTCCGAACCAGGGGAACGCTTGTGATCGAAATATGAGACAAATCAAGGACACTACTACCATCCACCCGTACGTTATCTAACTCAAGATGCCCGCCATCAACTTGCACACTTTCGAACGTGACAACACCTGACGAAATAGCCGAACCGGCTAGCGATATTTTTCCGGAGTCCGATAGGTAGCCACCTTGAGCATCTAGCGTCGCCCCTTCCATAATCCGAAGATCCCGCGCGTCGACCTCGCCGCCCATGACGCGAAATCCCTTCATTTTGAACGTTGCCGCTTGGATCACGCAACCGCGCAAACACAGTGTCGACTCTTTCAGATCGATGTCACTGAGATCGAGATGGTCAAGGACTGCGCCAGTCAAGTCAAACAATTTACCGTCCCAGCTGATCTCAGCGGCCCGAGATAAGCGCTGACGCATAATGCCAATAACAGTCTGTCGAACTTCCCTCTCGCCATCTTTACCGCCCGATGAATCATATGGAAAACGCAAGTATCCACAAAGCGTATTGATGCAGGTTTGACGCTCTTCCGGCCAGTCATCAGCCAGTTTCGCCAGGGAATAAGCGCCGCCAATCCGCACCACGGCAGACTCCTTCCCGAGCTGCTCAACAGCATTTCGAAAACGTTCGTCTAGTATCCGACGATCTTGCCTATTCGCGTCCGCTTCTGACAGCACGTGCTGCTGCTCGGTAAATTTCTGTTTCCGCACCGCCACGGTCAGCGCAACGGTGCCACCAATACCCGCAACAACCGTTAATGCGATCTTGACCACTTCTACCAGATCTTGATATTTAATACCAGCGAGTCGAGTGGCTGGGCGCAGCAGGAAGTAGTAACCTGCATAGCTAAGGGCAATCGCCAAGCTTGCGGCAAACAATACCGTTATAGTGATTGCAACTGAGAGCGGGAGGCGAATTTTAAACGACGTGTCTCCACTGCCGGGCGGGTTGTGAGCGTTCGTACCCCTCATGTGGGCCAGCGTAGGTGAACGGCGCTCACGGTCGCGGTACGCGCGGGATCACGCACCCGCGTCCTCAACAACACCCCCACCAACAACTACAGACAGTGACACCCACGTGTTAATCTCCTCCACGGTCTGTTCCCCCCTCGTGGATGGCGGCGATGTCGGGCGCGGGCGGTGTCGCTGGCGTTGATGATCTCTGCCTGCATGATGTGCCGGCGAAAGGTTTCCAATCTGGTTGTCCGGACAATATATCCGCAGGTCAACGCCGGTTTTCACGATCTACCGGGTAACGTTTGTTTCCCGGTAGGCTGCCCGGTGTGGGGACACGCCTGCTTCAGGCCAAAGGGCCAGTGACCGGCGTTAGACGTTTCTGCTGTATCTCGCACCCGTATTGGGGTCGGCCGGTCTTGACGGGCAGCGGCTTGTGGCGTGCCCGTTCTTAACCGCGCCGCCCACAGCTGTGAGGAGGGGGAGCATGGAACGCCGTGCATTACTCGTCACCGGAGTGGCTGCGCTGACCGCAGGTTCGTTGCCAGGCACCGCTTGTACCGCCCAGGTTCCCAAAACAGCTCCCGCCGGGGCCGGGCCTGGCTGGGAATGGGTGCGAGCGTAGTTCGATCTCGCGCCTGACTACATTCATATGAGCAGTTTCTTGCTCTCCTCCCATCCGCGCGGCGTTCGGGACGAGATCGAACGGTACCGGCGGATGATCAACCGGAACCCCGCCTTGGCCTTGCACAGCCAGTCCGACATGCCGGCCACCATTGCGGCGGTAGCCGCCGAATACCTGCAAGGTCGCCCGGAGGAGGTGGCGCTCACGGACAGCACCACCATGGGGTTGGCGTTGATCTATCACGATCTGCCGCTGCGCGCCGGACAGGAGGTGCTTACCACCACCCATGACCACTATTCGCACCATGAATCCATCCGTCTGGCCACCGACCGCGCTGGAGCGACCGTGCGCAAGGTCGCGCTCTACGACGAGCCGGCGGCCGCCGCCGAGGACGAGATCGTCGATCGCCTGCGTCGCGCGCTGCAGCCGCAGACCCGCGTGCTGGGTGTCACCTGGGTGCACTCGAGCACGGGCGTGAAGCTTCCACTGCGCGCGATCGCCACCATGCTGGCCGAGCACAACACGAACCGGTCGGACACCGACCGCGTGCTGCTGGTGGTGGACGGCGTGCACGGGTTCGGCGTGGAGGACGAGGCGGTCGCCACCATGGGGCTCGATTTCTTCGCCACTGGCACGCACAAGTGGATCCTGGGACCGCGCGGCACGGGCATCATTTGGGGGCGCGGCGGGCTCTGGGCTGAGATGCAACCCACGATCCCCTCCTTCCAGAAGGAGCCCTACCTCGCCTGGATGCAGGGCCAACCGCCGGGGCCGACGCACGCCTCCTGGGTCACGCCCGGGGGATTCAAGGCCTTCGAGCACCTCTGGGCGCTGCCGGCCGCGTTCGCATTCCACCGCCAGCTCGGCCGTGCGCGGGTGGCCGAGCGCATCCACCAGCTCAACACCCAGTGCAAGGACGGCCTAGCCGCCATGAAACACGTCCGGCTGCACACCCCGCGCACTCCGGGGCTGTCCTCGGGGCTGGTCTGCTTCGAGGTGGACTCGATGACTCCCGCCGCCGCTGTGGCCCGCTTGCTGCAACGGCGCATCGTAGCCTCCGCGTCGCCTTATGCCACGTCCTTCGTACGGCTGTCGCCGAGCCTGGTCACCTCACCGGCCAACGTTGACACGGCCCTGGCCGCTGTGCGATCGCTCACCTCTGGCTGATGGTGGAGTGATGCCAAGCGAGCTTGCGCAGCTACGGGCTGCCCGGTATGTCTTGCACTATCCGGTCGCAGGAGGTCGCAGGAGGACGACGTGCCAGGTGTGCCCCCCGAGAACCTTTCCGAGTCAGACTTGCTTCGCGAACTCGAGCATCTCCACACGACCCGCCACGGCACTTTCCTGCATGGCGCACCTGATGCGCTGCGAGAACACAGCAGCCGCACCGCCCAGCTCGAGGAGGAATACCTCCGGCGTCATCCCGAACGGGAGGTTGACCCAGCCCGGACCCGGTCCGGTGCCCGAGGTGAAGACGACCCGAGGTGAAAACGAGGAGTGAGGGGACAAATCCATGAATTACTACCCGCTGTTGATCGCGCTCGGGCTGCTGTTTCTGGCAGCAAGTTTCCTGGTCAGGCACTCAACGGGGCGGACTGTCCTGGTCGTCTTGTCGTGCGTCGTGTTTCTCCTAGCCGCGATCTTGACCGTCGTGGGGACTGCCGGGGTGCCGGGCGGCTGAGAGAGCACGGGCCCTAGCGGCGGCGGCCGCGGCGACGGTCCCAGAGCCACTTCAGGGCCAGGAACTCCAGAATCCTCTTGAACATATCAACCTCCCGGTGTGAGACAGCTAACCTACTCCGATGCCGGCCGGGCCTCTAGCTTCCCGAGCTGACCTGGAGGTGAGGTTAGGTCTTTCGGCGCCGGAGTAGCCGGATGACCAGATAGACAACAATGATCACGTTGAGGGCCAGGCCGCCGACCTTGAGTCCGGTGGGGTGCTTGAGCAGCTCCTGGACCTCGGGGATGAGCAATAACGCGGTCGAGACGATGGTCAGGTACTCGCCCCACCGCCGGCGTCGGAGCAGGCCGTAGCCCTCCACCATTTCCAGCAGTCCGTACCCGATGGCGATCGCACCGTCGCGTTGCGCCCGCCGCACCCCGAACCCACCAAGTCCTGAGATCAGCCGACCGGTCTCGTTGCGGCTGGGGTCAAGACCGACCCGTTCCGCGAAACGTCGCGCGAGATCGGCCCAGTCGGCGTGCGCGTGCGTCAGCAGGACCAGACCGACACTGACCAGAACGACCGCACGAAGCAACCGCTCCACCGCAAACACCGGTAGCAGCCAGCTCCGGTCCTTCGCGCCATCCCCCCGGCTGGATTGCTCCGGTACGTATGTCTTGCCGAACTGCCCCGCTGCTGATGCCATGACGACCTCACCCTCAAACTGCTACCCGAAGTGAGCGGTGACAGGACAACCCTAGGGGAGGGGTTCGAGGTCGACGCCAGTCTGCTGGTACCGGGTGTAGTGATCTGGGTGGGCGGTGATGAGGGGCCAGCCACGTTCTTGGGCGCAGGCGATGGCGGGCGCGTCGGTTTGGGTACCGCCGAGCTGACCGATGGCCCGGGCGCGTGTCTCGCCTAAAGCGTCGATGACCGTGACCGGGAGTTGCAGGAGGACGATGGACTCCTCGACCGCGGTCCAGACTGCCGCAGCGGCATAGATGGAGGTGCCACGTGCGAAGGCGAGAAGGGCGGAGGTGTCGAGGATCCGTCCACCGATCACCGTGCGTCGGCTGGTAGCGCGAGTCCCCAAGCGCGGCGGAGGGCTGCCCGCTCTTTTAGGGGCGGGGGTTACCGAGGACGCGGACCAGCTCGGCGAGTGCGTGAGTGCGGCTGAGTCGGTCTCGGAGAGCATCGGCGACGAACGCTGACAGGCTGTCGGCGGCGCCGGCGTTGACGGCACCCCGGGCACCGGCCAGTACCTCAGGCGGCAGGCTCACGGTGACGCGCTCAGCAGTCATACTCCAAGGATAGAATCACCATACCGTCGCTGCCCAGCGGCCAGGAGTTGGGCGTGCGCGCAGTGGTAGCCGAGCTGTCAGACGGCACGCAGCCCGCTCGGTCGGAACAAGGTGTTGCGGGCGGGCTCAGAGAATCCGGCGATACTCGCGACCTCTTGCGGGCTCAGGCCGCGCGCACTCAAGCTCTGACCAATTGACTGGGCCAGCACCGGGCGTTCAGGTGCGATGTCCTCACTCCCGGGCTCACGCGTCCTCCAGCCCTTGGCACTGAACATCTTGTACATGCTCGTGCGCTGGGTACAGCTGAGCAGGTCCAGATGGTACGCGCGCTCAACGAGGGCCTGCATCGAGTCGACGCTGATGGCGGCGGCGTGGAGTACCAGGTGACCGAGTTCGTGCGCCAGCGTGAGCCGAACCCGGTCGGCGGGCGCCACATCGTTGTAGAGGATGACGGGATGGTCGCCGACCCACTGCGACAAACCGTCGACGCGGCCAGTCCCGAAGTCCTCGCCGAACAGCAGGCATCCGGCGGCCTCGAGCCACTGCGCCAGGCGCCGGACCGGTCCAGCGGGCATGCGCCATTGCGCACGCACAAACCGCGCGGCCTGCTCAGGCGTGACCTCCGACGGATCGAGGGTGGGGACGTGCTGCTCAGCACGCAAGGACACCTCTTCGAACAGGTGGCTGGCGTGCCACCGGTAGACGTTCAACCGCGCCTCGAGCTGGCGCCAGGTCCCGGGTGGCGCGGTCGCTTGGCGGCGCATATGCGCGTCCATGGCCATGCCACCCGCAGGCGCGGCCAGCATGCTTGAGGAACGGCACCGTCACACGCAGAACGTCTGCGACGCGCTGGAGCGCATCGATCTCCGGTTCGCGGAGGTCGTTCTCGTACCGCGACAGCGCCGCCTGAGTGATTCCCGCCCGTTCAGCCAAGTCGGCCTGCGTGAGACCCCGCGCTCGCCGGACCGTCTCAAGGACCTCACCGAGCGCAATCACTGTTGCTCAGTTCCCTCGGCCCGCTGGTCGCGCCCATTGCCTTCAAGGCCGTGCTTCTTCACCCGCAGCCGGTAGCGGGTCCCGACATAGAGTTCCCGGGTCAGCGGCTGGTCGACGAACGACACCTCAGGGATCCCGCCGAATATCCTCATGGCGTGCGTCCAAGCGCGGTCGTGGCACCAGTTGAGCAGTTCACGGTCGGTCGAATCGGCGACCCACAAAGGGAAGGTCCTCCGGTAGACACGTAAGTCATCTCGTGTTTGCGCCACCATGAGCGCGAGACCCTTCGTGACCTTGTCTCCCAGCTCGTCGAGCACCTCCGTCGCGGATGGATGCGAGGATTTTATACCAAAATTTATACCACCACGTGTAGTAGCGGCCGAGGAGGACCGGTCTCCTTACCCTCCGGTATGTCTCCTCAGGCGAGTCTCGGTAGCCCCGCAGACGTGCTGGCGGTAGCGCATCGGTCACAATGAGGGCCTGCACGAGGCTGGCGATGCAACGCGCCAGCGCTTCGCTGAACGCGGGGAGTCACGGCGCAGACCATGGCGGATTTGGCTGACGTGGGGTTCACGACGATCCCGGACGTACTGCGTTCGGCGGGGAAAGCCGCCGGTGAGGCGGTGGGAGCGCTGCGAGGCGCGGACTGTGGCAGCCCGGTCGCCGACCTGGCTGGGGCGCTACCGGGCAGGAAAGCGGCTGGAGCGGCGTCGTCGTTCGCCGCAGTGTGGAAGTCCACGTTCACCGCATGGTGTGCGGACGCGGAGCAGCATGCAACCGCCCTGACCCAGGCGGCTGACACCTACAGCGCCACCGAGCACAGCAACGCCTCGAATTTCTCCGAGAACACGGGCAAGATCATGGGGCCGCGATGATGAGTCTGGCGGATGTGAAGCGCTGGAACCCCGGTGTCCTTGAGGATGTCCTGCGCACGGTCCAGCAGCGCGAGCAAATTCTGATCTACTTGGGTGACGACTTCGGCAGAGTCATCCCAGTTGAGGGCTGGTCGGGAGCGGCCGCCCTGACAGCAGAATCAGCGCACCAGTCACTGATGAGCCGGTTGGACACAATGGCGGCCGGAGTGAGCATCGTCGCCAAGACTATCGGCCAGGCCTCGGACGCCATCCCGGCCGTTCAGCATGCCATCATCAACGCCGAGGAGTTGGCGTTTAAGTACGGTTTCCAGGTCGGTGACGACGGTCAGGTAATCGATCAGTTCCCCGATGGTCACGCGCCGCCGGACATGCATCCCGAGGACCGGGCTCGGGTGAGGTCCGAGGTGATGGACGCGATTGCCCAGACGTTGCGGACGGCCGCAGACATCGACGACGACCTCGCCTCGGTCCTCCAGTGGGCTGCGCTTGGCGAGTTCGGCACCGGCGGCGAGGCGACGGTTGCCGCAGCAGCGGCGGACGGGGCTCAGGACCCCGGGCTGACGTTGCCAGAGCCACCGGAGAACGGCACTCCGAGCCAGAACACCGGGTGGTGGGATTCCCTGTCGCCCGCTGGGCAGGCGATCCTCCTGCGCGACCACCCGGACTGGCTGGGCAACCTCGACGGCCTGCCCGGCGTGGTCAGGTTGCAGGCGAACATGGCTCGCCTACCCCAAGAACGGGCCCGGTTGGAGGCGGAGCTCAAGGACCTTCAACAGAAAACAAGCAGTGACGAGAGGAACCCGCTCAACTATCTCCCGCCCGCTCAGACCCTTCTCGACGACCTCAAGCGGCTCAACGAGGTCGGAGCCAAGCTCGCGTCGCTAGATGCGATCGAACAAACGATCGCCCAGGGCAACCGGCAGTTGCTGACACTGGACACCTCGGGCAGGCGAATGAAGGCCGCGATCGCGGTGGGCAATGTGGACACCGCCGAGCATGTCGCGGTGTTCACGCCAGGCTTCACCTCCACGGTGAACTGGGGACCTGCGGGATTACGACAGGGCGATGTACCAGCTCAATACACGTGCCCAGGACCTCGCAAACCGGTACGGCGATGGTGGGCAGGTCACGACTGTGACCTGGATTGGTTACGAAGCCCCCCAATGGGGCGAACTGACCGACCCCAGCCACTCGGTCGCCCTCGACAACGCGGCCAAGGCTGGTGCCGCGAACCTGGACGGGTTCCTCAATGGCATCGGAGCGTCCCACGACGTCGCCAACCGCCCGCTGCACTTGACCGCGCTGGGCCACTCCTACGGCAGCCTGACCACCGGTATCGCGTTGCAGCACCAGACGCCCGTGCACGATGCCGTGGTGTTCGGCTCACCGGGGATGGACATCAATGACGTGCACGACCTGAAGGTGCCGGACGGACATGTGTATTCGGAGTTGTCACGTGGGGATTTCGTGTCAGACTTCGACATCGCCGACCACTTCGGAGTCTCCCCCTACTCACTGTCCGGCATCAATCACCTCAGCACCGGTAACGCCACCAGTGTGGACGGCCAGTCGTTGGCAGCCGGAGAGGGTCACAGCGACTACCTGAACGACAAGTCCACCAGCCAATACAACATTGCCGCGATCACTGCGGGCCGCTCTGATTTGGCCATCATAGACCGGCCCACGCCGGGACCGCCTGAAGCGGTACCGGCCCCACCCTCGGCACCGCCGCAGTGACGGGCGCATCCCGCACGCCGATGCGGCGCATCCTGTGCTCGATCGCCGCCGCGCGCTTGGTGCTGAACATCGCTGCCTGCGACGCCAACACACCCCTGGAGCCCACCGTGGACCGAGCGACCCAGCAGTTCAACGAACTGAAGGAACGACCCGACATCGACCAGGCGGTCGCGCGCTACGAGGAGATGTACACCAGTGTCCGGCAGCAGCTCACGGCCGCGTTCCCGTTCCTCCAGTGGCAGCAGACCCAAGCGCCGGGCGGTGCGGCGTGCGGCTCCGAGTTCGCTGCCCTGGACACCGGATCGCGGCAGGACGCTGTGATCCGGGGGCTGGGCAACTGGATGGCGCCCGGCAACCTGCCCGACGCCCAGTGGGACCGCGCTGTGTCGATCGTGGACACCGTGGTGCGCAGCTATGGGTTCAACTCCGGGCCAATCCGCGTCGTCAACCGCCCCTCCGACCACGAGGTCGACTTCTACGATTCGTACCAGGCCGAACTCGTCTTCGGCACTGCCGTCAACACAACCATGACCTTCATCACCGGCTGCCATCTCACCGCCGAGGCCAAAAAGCGCGGGTACCCGGCTCAGACTTACTAACGATCTAACGATCTAACGATCTAACGATCTAACGATCTAACGATCCGGGCCGTTCACGTCTGACAAGCAAACCTGCTTCTGGGCGGCAATCGCGATCCATTGCTGGTGGTAATACCCGGCGGTAGGTTCTGCGTTACCCTTCGCCGGTGGAGGTGTGTAGATCAGGCACGCCGTCAGGCTCTTAGCTCAGCCGCCACGCGCTGGATCAGGACCACGGCATCCTGGCCGGCCAGTGCGGCGACGCGGAGCAACTCGAACGCTTTCGCGTACACGGCGATGTCATCCGGCCCGGTGAGCCGCTGCTCTCCGGTGAGCGTCTCGAGGTACACGGCATCCTCGTCAAGCCAGAACCCGGACAGCGGCATGACCGGAGACGCTACCGCCCGGGGCAGCACCCGAAGGTCGAGTGAGGCAAGCCCAGCGAGGGTCACCAGGCGATCCAATTGCCCAAGCAGGGTATCCACGGTCCCGAAATACACCGTGAGCGCCGCCTCGCCCAGCACGATCCGCACGCGCCGATGGGGCCCGTACAGCAGCTCCTGGCGTTTGACCCGTTGCGCGATCAGTGCCTCGATGCGTTCCGGTGTGGCACCGGTGAGGATGGGGCCCCCGGGAATGGTGAGCAACTCCCGAGCGTAGGCGACAGTCTGCACAATGCCGGGAATCAGCGACGGCTGATACCCACACAGCAGCGCCGCACCGGCTTCTGCCGCGCCGATCTCGGCTTGACGATCCGCGATACCACCGCTGCGGTACATCTCGGCCCACAAGCTGTACTGGACGCGAGCGCCGGTGAGCAGGTCACCGAGTTCAGCCCGAACATCCGGACTGGCGTCGACAGCCGCCACCCACGCGTCCAAGTCATCTGGGCTGGGTAGCTGATAGCCATGCTCAAGTTTATTGACGCGGGTCTGCTGCCACCCGAGGTGCCGGGCCATCGCCGACCCGGAGCGAAACGCTGCGGCGCGTAGTTCCCGCAACCTCGTTGCGAGGCGGGCGCGTTCCGGGCTGACCTTCGGCGGCACGGTCACGCGCCTTTCGGCACCCGCTGGAGCAAGGCGGGGTGGGCAGCCAGGTACTCCGCCCACGGCATCGCCTGGTGCAGCGCGGCATCTCGCTCGAAACACGCCTGGGCAACCATTGCCGGGTCAGTGACGTGTAGGGCGCCGAGCCAGGCGCCGGTGTCGGCGTAGCGCAAGTGGAACAGGTGCCGGGAGTCGACCAGCCAGAAGTCCCTCTCCGGCACGTCGAGGGGCCATGTGTCGGTGACGGGGATGATGCGGATGTCCTCCCCAGCCGCCACGTGCGGGCCGTACTCCCACGTCAGCTCGAACGCAAGATAGTCGGATACGGGCTCGCGAACGACGTGTACTCGTTGTTGAGTGCGTCCCGCGTCACAGTGTGCGCGCAGCATCGTGACCCACTGGTCCTGATCGGGGTCCGGCGGCGGCATGGGATCACCACGGCGGAACGCAGCCCGTGCGGGGTCCTCGCTGGAGCCCGCATAAACCTGCAAGGTCTCCAAGCGGAACACCGAGTACCGGAACGTGGTGAGCCGGTCCCGCAACTCCGCCACCCCGGGTAGAGTATCTATGGCCTACGCCAGCCTCTCCTGGTAGCGGCGCACCGCCTCGATGACAATCTCAGGCTTGATGAGCACCCCACCCTCACCCGGCAACAGGTTCTCCAGATTGGCGTGCGTGTCGTCGTCGACCACGTCGCCCTGGACACCGAACCGGCCGTCCTCTGTGAGGTAGACCGCCTGGCAGCCATCCCTGCCGGAACTCTCGTCCTTCGCCAACAGCGTCAGTCTCATCGTCGCAGCTCCCTCGGCTTAGTACTGGTTGACCTGCCACTATCATGGTTGATCCACGCTCTGTATGGCAACGTCAACCTCGTAATCAACCATACTAACCCTTGCATCTAAGGCTTATATGAGGTTATTTTGATGGTAGATCTAGGAGGCACAGTGCTCAGGCCCCCTGCCTGTGGTCCATCCGACGCAGGTAGCTCACCGGGACACCCGCGACCAGACGACGAGAAGGCTGGGGACACAGCAGTAGCAGCTACCCGATGACATGATCACCCAGACGGATCACACAGCTCCGCTGCACGGGGCCGTACCCGGCGATCCGCACCGACGATGTGATCAGCAGGGATCGTACTGAGGAGCGCCCATGCATGAACTCATTGCCAGCCCCTTCCTAGGCAACTACATCGTGATACGACCGGGCCGCCGAAACGGAGTGGCGATTCCTCGCATCAAGTACATGGAATTAGTGGAGGCAGTCCCCGATGAAATTATACCGGCCTGGTTGACGGCGGCCGCTCATCGCGCCTGAGATCTCGACATTTCTGGTCAACCGATCTCCCACACAATCCTTGTCAGGCTAGAATCCCCGTTTGGCTACGGCCGCGCCTCCTATGAACTCAACCTCGGATGCAACTACGACTGCGAGCACTGCTACCTCGGACTGAAGAGATTCGATGGCTTGTCCTGGCCGGACCGGGAGCGGCTGTTGCATATGATGCGAGACGCCGGGGTGCTGTGGCTGCAGCTCACGGGCGGCGAACCAATGATCGATCGTCTGTTCACCCAAGTCTATAGTCTGGCCCACGAACTCGGAATGATGTTGACCATCCTCTCCAACGGCTCTCGGCTGTCGAATTCCAGAATCCTCGATCTGCTCACCGCCCGAAGACCGTACCGGATCACGCTCAGCGTTTACGGAGCGAGCGCGGAAAGCTACGATGGACTGACCCAACGCAAGGGCGCGTTCAGGATGTTCGAGAAAGGGCTATACGCCGGCCATGAAGCCGGGTTGCCGCTGGTCCTGAGCATGATCGTCACCAAGCGCAACGCACATGAAGTAGACAAGATGCGGGCTATCGCCGAACGCCTCGAGCTGCCCTTCGCTGAGTACGTCAACATGGTCCCGACGATCTATGGCGGTGCTGAGACCCTGCCGTCTCAGTCGGTGGAGCATCTCCGGAAACGAAAAGTGTTTACCGGCTGCAACGCCGGTCACACATTTTTCCACGTCGATCCGCACGGCAACGCGAGTATCTGCAAAGTCGGCCGCGATCCCCATATCTCCCTGATAGACGAAGGGGTCGAGGGCCTGTGCCGACTCGGCGGTGTCGCGGACGGTCTGCTGCTCCGTCAGGGGGGGCTGCGCCGGCTGCATCCTCAGTGGCACGTGCGGCACATGCATGCCCCTGGTGCAGCTCTACCGCAAGGCCAAGGCTCCTTTGGCTACTTATTGCCAGCACCGAGAAAGGAAGGAGGATGCTTGATGACCACAGATGTCGAGATCGGGCCGAGGCCCGTCGAGCCTGACGAGATCGAGTTCGTCGCGGACTTGGACGTGCTGTCCGAGTCTGACGTGTGCTCATGCAGCGCCGGTGACGACAACCCGTTCTGATCTGACCGGTTCATCGGGCCCAGGCGTGTCCGCGCGTCAGGGCCCGATGCGCACACGTTGCTTGTTACGCTGCTGGGCATGCGCTTCCAGTGGGACTGGCTGAGCCCGGTGGCACCTGTCCCCTATGTTCCCACCTTGGGACCGGTACAGCCTAGGGCACTATCTGCTCAGCTATTCAACGCCGTCGTGGACATCGCCGACACGGGACGATTTCTGCCTTACGACAAAGACCGTCGCTGGTCAGGCAGAAAAGATGAGCGGGTGATCGTCGATGGGATCGTTCATGAGCCCGGACTCACCATGATACCTACGTTCACTCGTGGCTGCGGTCTGGTCAAGATTCACCATTACGGCGATAGCCCACTGCGGCTAAGCGAGCTGACTCAGGGGACGCGCACGCGGTGGGCCACCCTCAGCGTGACGGCCGGTCGGGTCATCTGGTTTCAGCGCGCCCCCGAGGGCGCGAGAACACGATTGTTGCTGAAAACATTCGGATCCCAGAATAAATGCCACCATGGTGAAGCCATGCAGCTAACAAACTGCGCCGTCGCTGATACGTTCCCAGCCTTCGCCGAGGAACTCGGGGCAGCGGGATTCGATTTTCTTTACCAGCGGATCAAGGCCGGAATTCTCGACGGCCCGATCCTTGTCAGAGTCGAGGACCGGCGCATCGTAGGAGCGGTTGGCCCGATGGGAACTCTGCTCGATTCCACCGGGACGCGAATTCAGCCGCCACAGTATTTCGCCGTGCATCCCCACTACCGGCGCCGGGGCCACGGCAAGGCGCTGTGGCGGGCAGCGATGGCGTGGGGCGCGGACAACGGGGCCAAGTACAAGGTTCTACAAGCCGCCGCAGGTAGTGCATCAGAGCTGCTTTACTTGTCCGAAGGCTTGGCGACACTCGGTTTCGTGTGCAGCAGGAACTTGCCCGGCAGCTCAAGCCAGCGTCTGCTCATCCAGCGGGAACCCGCTAGCGTCCAGTATTGATGAGCCACTACGTTGCCGCGATCGACCAGGGCACCACGTCCACCCGCTGCATGGTCTTTGACCACGACGGTCGGGTGGTCTCAGTGGACCAGCGTGAGCACCGGCAATACTTCCCCCGAGCCGGCTGGGTGGAGCACGATCCGCTGGAGATATGGGCGAACGCCCGGGAGGTCGTGGCTGGGGCGCTGGCCAGGGCCGGCCTGGCAGCACGCGACATCGCCGCGGTGGGAATCACCAACCAGCGGGAGACGACGGTGGTGTGGGACCGGCGCAGCGGCGAGCCGGTGCACAACGCGATCGTGTGGCAGGACACCCGCACCGACCGGCTGTGCGCCGAGCTCGGCGGGGCCGCCGGCGCCAGCCGTTACCAGCACCGGACCGGGTTACCGCTGTCCACCTACTTCTCCAGCCCCAAGATCCGTTGGATTCTGGACCAAGTGGACGGGGCCCGGCAGCGAGCTGAGAACGGCGAGCTGTGCTTCGGAACCATCGACACCTGGTTGCTCTGGAACCTCAGCGGCGGCCGCCACGGCGGACTGCACGTCACCGACCCCACCAACGCCTCCCGGACCCTGCTGATGGACCTGGACACGCTGGGCTGGGACGAGGCCATCGCCGCAGAGATGGGCGTGCCGGTGTCGATGCTGCCACAGATCCGCTCGTCATCAGAAATTTACGGGAAGGTCCGGGAGCCCGCCGCGCTGGCCGGGGTACCCATCGCCGGCATCCTCGGTGACCAGCAGGCGGCCACGTTGGGGCAGGCCTGCCTGCGTGTCGGGGAGGCGAAAAACACCTACGGCACCGGCAACTTCATGCTGCTCAACACTGGCACCGAGCAGGTGCGCAGTCACCATGGACTGCTCACCACGGTGTGTTACCAGATCGGGCGGCAGGACCCGGTGTACGCGTTGGAGGGCTCGATCGCGGTCACCGGGTCGCTGGTGCAGTGGTTGCGGGACAACCTGGGCATGATCTCCTCAGCGGCGGAGATCGAGCACCTGGCGGCTACCGTCGAGGACAACGGTGGAGCCTACTTCGTGCCGGCCTTCTCTGGGCTGTTCGCTCCGCATTGGCGCCCCGACGCTCGCGGCGCCATCGTTGGCCTGACCCGCTACGTCAACCGGGGGCACCTGGCCAGGGCGGTGCTGGAAGCCACCGCGTTCCAGTCCCGGGAGGTGCTCGACGCGATGAACGCCGACTGCGGGGCGACGGTGACCTCGCTCAAGGTCGATGGCGGGATGGTCGGCAACGAGCTGCTCATGCAGTTCCAGGCGGACATCCTCGGCGTCCCGGTGATCCGCCCCCTGGTCAGCGAGACCAGCGCGTTGGGCGCCGCCTACGCCGCTGGCCTGGCGATGGGGTTCTGGTCCGGGACGCAGGAGATCCGAGCCAACTGGGCGGCGGAGCGGCGCTGGGAGCCGACCATGGTTCCGCAGCGACGCGAGGAGCTCTACGCCCAGTGGCGCAAGGCCGTCACCCGGACTCTTAACTGGGTCGACGACTGACCGTACGGCGCCGGGTCAGCGCCAGCACCACGCCGGATCCGGCCATGGCGAGCGCACCGCCTACCGTGAGCGACACCGCCAGCACGCTCACCTGCTCCTGTGGCGCCGCCGTGCTGTCCGCACTGGTTGCGCTGACCGGTGCGTCAGCCATGGCCACTGGGACGGGGCCCAGCAGAGTCGCGCCAGCGATCAGCCCGCAGGCGGCGACCGCCAATCGCAACCTCCTCATGCCAGCCTTCATGCCCGATAAGACGCATGGATGCAGCGAGGGTTGCGTGAAGCCCGGCATGCTCACCGCCCATCCTTGAGCAGATGTATGGCGACGACGGTGGCGGGAATGCTAGGTCACATCGCGTAGCGGCTACGCTATCGCGCGTGCCGCTCTACGCAGCCTACGGGTCCAACATGGATCCCACGCAAATGATGCAGCGTGCGCCGCACTCGCCGATGGCGATGACCGGGTGGTTGATCGGGTGGCGGCTGACCTTCGGTGGCGAGGACCTCACCTGGGAAGGCGCGCTGGCCAGCGTCGTCGAAGACACGCTCTCCCAGGTATTCGTCGTGATCTACGACGTGACCCCGGAGGATGAAAAACTGCTCGACCACTGGGAGGGTGACGATTTCGGGTTGCACAAGAAGCTGCGGCTGCGGGTGCACACCCTGGACGGCTCGGTGCTCGCCTGGCTCTATGTGCTGGACGCCTACGAAGGCGGGCTACCCTCGGCGCGCTATCTCGGCGTCATCGCTGACGCCGCCGAAGCGGCCGGCGCCCCGGAAGACTACGTCACCGAACTGCGCAGCCGCCCCTGCTCCGGCATCGGCCCCTGACGCTGCCGGCTCACGCGTTATCCACGAAATAATGGGAGGGGCGACCGCATTGC
>JBATXM010000206.1:0-10941 GCA_049673305.1 Pseudonocardiaceae bacterium
AGGACAATTAGATCACAACGATCTTCTTCTTGCCAGTATTTTAGTGACTACAATTGGAGGCGTGTCGTGGACTCAGACGCTGGTCAGACCGGCATTGCTACGGAGAGTCACAGCAAGTTCGGACTAAGGAACGCCTCGGACGACCCGAGGACCCCTGCACCGCGATGTGGACCGCACCCTGGACATGCTCGACGCGCGCACCGCCGTGATCCACCTCGTGACCTCCACCGCCGCGGCGGCGGGCGCCGACCACACGGGTCGTTTCCTCGCGGTGTGCGGGGCGGAGGTGATGCGCGCGGATGACCTCACCGATCCTGGTTTCCGCCGCTACTGCTGGTCGTGCCGCTCCCTCATCCCGAGACAACGATCGAGGGACACCCGGTGAGCACCAACACCACGGTGAGCGCCAGCACGATGGTGAGCGGCCCCGACGACGAAGCATGCCCAGGATGCGGACAGACCACCGGGGGTGCAACTGGTGATCGGTCACGCAAGGGCGTCCATGGCGACTGACCCGACCGAGACTGAACCGTGCCCCGGGTCGTCGTCACCGCAGCCGTACTTGGATCACCTCACCGCGGCGGTCAAGCGGCTCAACGCCGCGCGTTCCCTCTCGCAGCAGCTCATCGCGCTGGCCGACGACGCGCCCACGATCACCGACAAGCAGCTGCGCGGCCGGCTGCTGACGCTGGCCGAGTGTGCCCGGTGAACCGCATCACCCCGTGGTGGGCTGTCTTACCGGGCGCCACCGGACGAGTCCGGGTTGGCGAAGGCTCCGTGGCTGTCGTCGGGGAGGCCACGCACACGCACACTTTCCACGGGGGCGCTCATCGGACCGACTCCGTCCACTGCAAGCGGTCAGCAGCGGCCGCTACGTCGTCGGCTAGGCAGTGCGCCCAGTACGGCGGCATGTTCGCTGCCATGCGCGCCCTGGTGCGGTGGTTGATGAGCTGCACTCGGACCCGGGACTGAGTCCCTTCGGGGGTGGTGATCTGGTGCGCCCACACCTCGACTGAGGCCGGGCTGTCTTTCTTGGTGTAGCAGCCACCGAATTGCACCCAGCAACGGCGGCTGTCGAGGGGCTCCGCGGAATGGTCGGCCACACAGTCAGGTATGTACTGGTGGCGGGTGACCGGGGTGCGGCTGTAATCGACGTCGAGCCTGTCGATCGTATAAAGCGGGTCACGCACCTTCTGCGACTGCCGAAACATCATGTCACCCAGGGACCGAAGATCCGGCCCGTCCGGGGGGATGATGGTCCCGGACCGGCGAGCGACCCGCCCACTGGAGGTGAACCACTTCACGGTGAACGGAACCGCGAAGTCCATGGCCACCACGTCGCGGTTCTCCGGGATCTGGTTGTTGGCTCGCAGCCATTCGAGTACGGCGTCAGAAAGGGCCTGCGCAGTGGCGGCACGCCGCGTGTCGGGAGCGGCGGAGACGGTTAGATCGCTCACGGTTCTCAGCTCCTAGTGTTGTCAGGGATTGGGATCAAGGCCCCCGGGTTGGTGTCTCTTTCGCCGGTTCGGGGCGGCTGGCCCCCGCCTTGTTTTCTGCGGCAGAGAGGCAGGAGGCCCGGACGTGAGAACCGCGTAACAACACACGGACCGGAATGGGTCGACAGAATGCGATAGGGAACGCGGCAATGAATAGTGCGCCGTTGACCAGGTTATCGGTGGCATTACGAACATTATCCGTCACCATCCGGGCCTACTCCCTCTCGTACCTGAGATCGTCGTGATCTCAGATGCATCCCCTCTACGGAGGGTGCATACACGACTGGAGGGCGACTGGAGCACGACCCGTGTCGGCAGGCGCCCGATTCCCTGTGACTGGGTTCCATGACCAGCGTGCCACCGGGTCTATGTTGCATCGCCCTGCTGGTTTGTAACACGCCCGGGCCAATTCGCGATGAATAAGTATGACAGCGGATCGAATGCACACGACAGCAAAATGCTAGCGTGCCGCATGCCCGCAGCAGACCAGCCGAAGGTCACCACGTTCCGCGTCGACGCTGACGTCCTCGCCCGCCTCGACGCCTACGCAGCCCAGACCCGACGCAGCCGCAACAGCGCCGTCAACTACCTCCTCGTGGTCGGCCTCGACGCAGAGGAAGCCCAGAACCCCACCGAAAGGCCCGACCAATGACAGTCCCAACCGTTCCGCAGGCACCCACCGCCCGACCATTACCCACCCCGGCACCACCCACCAACACCCTCGCGATCCTGTCCCTGGTGTTCGCGTTCCTGTTCTGGCCCTTGTCGATCTTGTTCGGGCACATGGCCCGAGGTCAGATTAAACGCAGCGGGGAGAACGGGAACGGTCTCGCGACCGCTGGCCTGGTCATCTCCTATGCGGGGCTCGTGGGGTTTGCGCTGATCATGATCGGTGGCGCGGCCAGCATCAACACCGCCAGCCCAACCCTCCCTGCTGCTGCTCCCGTGGTGACCCTGCCCGTCAGGGCGCCCTCCCAGTCCACCGGCGGCATCGGGGACGGCACCTACGTTGTCGGTACCGACATCCAGCCCGGCACCTACCGGACCGCCGGCCCCCGACCGGGCATGATGCCGATGTGTATCTGGCAGCGCCTCGCGAACACCACCGGCGACATGAACGCCGTGACCGCTAGCGACATCAGCAACGGACCCACCACCGTCACGATCAACGAATCCGATGGTGCGTTCAAATCCACGGGTTGCGCCACGTGGGCCAAGGTGCGATGACCAGCCCCGGCGCAACGCGACGGCCGCACTCGTAGACCCCGCGGCTAGCTACACTGGCAAGCCCAGCAGGTGAAGTCGCGACCGCGCAACCGGCACCGGACCTGTAGGCGGCCGATGCCAGCCGGAGCTTGGCGACGGCGCGGTCCAGGTGTGCGTCAGCGCCGCGATGCTGGCGCTGGTAGGCGTCCAAGCCGGGGAAGGCGAGTAACGCCATCGCCTCTCGGCCCTCGACCAGGCAGAGCGGGCCGGCCAGGCCGTGCACGTAGGCCTCGATCGGGCGCGGCGGTGTGGTCCCCGGTCGGTGCTCGTTGGGACTGCTGCCGACTGCTGCCGGGCCGCGGTTGTGCGTCTGCGGCCCGCGTCCCCCTTCTCTAGGGACGCGGGCGCGGACGCAGTCACGAGGGACTCACTGGGTTTGACCTTGGGCCGCAGTCCGAGAGAATCTGGTAACCCTTCGCGCCGCGCTTACCGGTCACCTCGGTAAGACGCGAAGCCACGATGAGGTCGTCCACGGCACCCCGGATCAAGGATTCGCGTACCTTGATCCCGGCCTTGCGGCACTGAGCGAACAACTCCCGCTCAGAGGCCACCGCCTTGCCGGGGACTGCATCCACGACTGCGAACACCTCGTCCGCAAGCGATGGTGCGCCGCCTTGAGTGGATTCCACTGTGCCGCCGTCGCCCTTCAGTGCGTGGAAGGCCGCCTCCAGGACCGGCACGAACCGGCGGGTGTCATCGATGACGAACTCACCCATGAACGTCTTATCCGGCACCTTCGGGTCGGGTCGCCCGTGGCGGCGCAGGAACCCGGGACGATCCTTCATGACGTGGACATGGCTTCGGCCGCGCTGCCCCCGGCCGAATGGCTCCGCGTTCTCCAGCAGGATCAGCGCCCCGGACAACCCGTTGACCTTGTGAACTGAGCCCAGAGCGGTCCGAGCTCGCCGTTCGGCGTCTTTGACAACGTGGTCGAGGCTGAGCACGGCGGCCCCGACGCGGGTGCACGGCTTCACCAGCCGGCGGCGGAACTCGGCGGCGCCGTCTTCCTCGCGGATCGCCCACCGGTGCAGCGCCATCGCCTCATTCACCCCGTCGAACACGACCAAAGTGGGAGCTGGGTCGAGTAGCGCGGCGAGCGCCTCCGGACTCACCGGCCGTTCCGGGCCGACGAACCGCAACGACCGGAGAATGTCGCAGTCCCGAACTCCGAGCGCGACGAGCCGATCCACGCTGTCGGACGGGTCGGACTCCTCGAAATGGGCGTAGACGACGTGGTTCTCGGCGTTCAGTTCGGCGGCCACGCAAACCAGGGCGAACCAGGATTTCCCGGATTCCATCTCCCCGATCATCGCATGTTCCTTGCCCGGATACAGCAGGCGCAGGCCGTCAGCGCGGGCCATACCGAGGCTGGGTTCAGGTCGTACGACCTCCCCTCGCAGGTAGGGGCCGAGGTCGATCGGTGCCCAGGAGTCCTGATCAGCTCCGTGCTCCGAGTTCGGCGCTGGATCCTTCGGCGGCTCGCCGTTGCCGTTGCGCGTGCTCGCCCCGTCGTGCACCGTGCCGTCGGAGTCTTCCCACGCACTGGTGTCTGTGTAGGTGCGGCCGTATTTGATCACGACGCGTTCCGATATGCCTTGGAGCTGATGAGCCGGCGGCATTGCTCAGCGAAGGACCACCGCGAGTCGCGTAACGGCACGGGGTGATCTCGGTCGTGGAGTTCGGCAAGCGCCTCGGAAATCTCCACGGCGGCGATCACCACTTCACCGGTCCCCCGAGGTAGTTCACATACCCCGGTGGCCCCTCCCGCACCCAGCGTTCAACGTCGCCGTCCGCTGGGTAACGCCGCCGAAGCAACCCCAAATGCGACGGCAAGCGAGTTGCGTCGGTCCAGCTGCGTGCCTGGGACAGGTCGATGGCCGCATCCTTGAGCATCTGGACGGCCATGCGTTCGGGATCGGCGATCAGGTACGCCTCACCCAAGATGCAGATCGCCGCGATCTTGATCTCGACGGGTGCGGTCCACCACGCGGCCGCGCCGACACCGGGTATCGGGCCGTAGGTGGCCTGGGCGGCCTGCACGACCGGATCAACCAGTCGGTGCACCTCGGCGCGCAGCTCGTCGTCGGTCGGGGACATGTCCGGCGGGATGTGAGTCGTCGCCGTGACCTCGCGCTGTCGCCCTGGCGCGCTAGGCTGCTGGTGATCACCGCTTGGGTAGTGGCTGATTTCGTTGGCAGCGGCTCTCTGTGGCGGGGGGCCGTTTCGCCATTCAGGAGGGCTCACCCCGCGATCACCTCGACCATGGTCATCGCGCCGCCCCCCGTCGTGCTTTAGGGCGGCGGGTACGCGGTGAGGGCAGGGCCGGCTCGGGGAGGGTCACCAGGCGCAGCACGGCGGCGACGCGCTCCAGGGTTGCTGGATCCGGCACGGTCGCGGGGAGTCCTTGTGCGGCCCGCGACCGTGCCACCTTGGCTCGCAGCTCAGGAGTCACCGGGTGCGGCCTTGGTGACCAGCTCATTGACCGACACGCCGTATGTCCGGGTGGATGCCTCACGCTGCGGGCTCCCTCCCGGATCGGGCTCAAGTCCGACTTCTCGCCACAGCTCAGCGGTCGGTACTACGAAGCGATTGCCGAGTCGGAGCACCCGGACGCCCAACTCGCCGCGTTTAGCGAGCGCGTAGGCGTGAGCACGGGAGATCCCTAACACCTGCGCCGCATCTGGTAGCGACATCGTTGGTCCTGCAGCCGCGAGGATGCGTCTCTCCGCCAGAGATCGTGTGATCATTCGACATTTCGTCTCGTCCAGTGTGACGAGCACAGTCCATCATGGGTGCATTTTGCCTGTCTAATGATTCTCTATAACGAGCTTTATGGTGTGCTCATGACACCAACACGGCCGTGGCCGTCTGAGCTCACGGGGACTGTCGGGCGCCAGGTGCAGCGGTACCGCAAGAAGCGGGGTCTCACCGCCGATCAACTGGCCGCAGCAGTGACGGCAGCCGGGTTGCGCTACACGCGAGCTCAGGTCACCAACCTGGAGGCACAACGCAGGGACACCGTGACCCTGGGTGAACTGCTGGTCTTCGGTCACGTTTTGGATGTCCCCCCGGTCGCGCTGGCGTTCCCTGTGGGCGAGACTGCCAAAGTGGAGGTACTGCCCGGCCACGTATGCGAGACATAGGATGCGCTGCGCTGGTTTACCGGCGAACGGCCGCAGGCGTCTGCGTCGCACGAACAACTGGACGCCTGGCGCGCCGCGAGCGAGTCACTGCGCCTGCACCACCGACACCACCGACTCACGGCTGAGCTGGCAGAAAACCAGATCCGAATACACGAAGCCCTCGTCACTACAGTCAAACATGAGGCTACCGACGCGGACCGCGCAACAGCAGAACAACTCATGGACGCCGAGCGCAGGACCGCCCGCCAACTCGAAGAGCGGCTAAAGGACCTGCGGCACCAGATGCGACAGCAAAACATCACACCACCACCATTATCGGACCGCTGGACCTACCTTGACCGAGAAGCCGACGCGCCATAAGTCGCCGTGATCCCGCGATCCGGCTCGAATCACGCCCGCCACCTCGGTTCGAGCCGGTCGGAGTCGACCGGGTTGCGACCGATCACCGTCGCGGGGTGCACGATGACACTCTCCAGGACGGCTGTGACGACGGCGCGGCGCTGCGATGCGCTCGACTGGACGAAGGTGGACGCGGAGGCGGGAACGCTGAGTATTGAAGGAACGGTGATCCGTGTGCCGGGCGAGGGATTAATCGTCCAGCCGCACACGAAGTCGAAAGCTGGCATGCGCACGATCCATCCGCCGGGCTGGGTGCTGGACTCCTTCCGGCGCAGGCACGCGGATGCTCTCAGTGAGTGGATCTTCCCGACGACTCGGCTTACCGTGCGCGATCCGGACAACACTCGGGCGAGGCTGCGCGACGTCGTGCGGGGCACACCGTGGGAGGGCCTACACCCGCACGCCTTCCGGCACCTGGTCGCCACGCGGCTTGACCGGGCTGGGCTCTCGGCCCGGGAGATCGCCGACTACCTGGGGCACGAGCGGATCTCCATGACGCAGGACGTCTACATGGCGCGGCAAACGACAGGAGTCGCTGCGGCGGCCGCACTGGACCGGCTCGGACCAAACGAAAGCGCGGGGTAAACGTGGGGTCGATCTTGAGCAGCGTTTTCCGCAAGCCTGCTAGCTGCGGCGTTGCGCCCCCGGCAGGATTCGAACCTGCGGCCTAGCGATTAGAAGTCGCTTGCTCTATCCGGCTGAGCTACGGGGGCAGGTGATCAGCGTAACGAGAACCGGCTGTGTACCTGAAACTAGCTGGCAGAAGATCCCACCGTCGTCCCGCCGACTCGGTTACGCACCTCGGAGCGTGACGCGTTCGCCACCCCCAGTTCCCGCCACGCGCGCGGGGTCACCGTTTATCGTCCGGGTATGAACTCGTCTGGCCCGTGGTGAGCTATCCCGGCGTTCACGCTCGGGGGCGTGCTCCTGACCCTGCTGGTGACGGTACGGCTCGATCACCGCAAAGGCAGACGCGAGGCAGCGGCCCGATTGGCCGAGCACACCCGGGAATCGGTTTACCGGTGGACGGAACTCAAGCTGGACCTCTACAGCCGCCACCTCAAGAGTTGCCACGATCTACGCGACCTCAACGTGTGGCCCGGCGGTTCCTCGCAGCCGTTGACCGCC
Organism: Pseudonocardiaceae bacterium; assembly: GCA_049673305.1. Classification (GTDB taxonomy): domain Bacteria; phylum Actinomycetota; class Actinomycetes; order Mycobacteriales; family Pseudonocardiaceae. The sequence continues at coordinate 7,433 of JBATXM010000206.1, forward strand.
ACTGGATCGCTGACCGATGCCATCGCCCGAAGCGCCACCGAGATCGTCTTCATCGCGCCCGCGCGAGTGTCCGGCCCCGCACAACGCACCGTGACCACGGCCCGCGCACTCGCCGACCTGATCGAGGAGATCCGCGCCAACAGCAAGCCCGGGCACCAGGGGCGGATTGACGAAAGGTTCCGCGAACGCCACGACGACGCCGCGCGGACGTTCGCCTGCGCCGTCGTCGAGTTCGTCGCTGCCGCCCGGAGTGACACCGACATCGACTCGCCGGCCCAGGGGGCCGACCTGACGCGATGACAGGTCCGTGGGTGAAGGTGCCGGTCAGCGTGCACGCGGCGACCTGGTCAACTGTCCCCGACACCAAGAAGGTGCTGTTCGTCGTGCACACGGTCACCTCAGCGAACCGGCTCCTCGACCTGGTCCACCTCTTCGATTCCGATCTCCGCGTGCAATTGGTGTTCACCTGTCCCGACGCCTCGGCAATCTCGACCGGCGTCACGGAACTGTTCGACGAGCTCGGCGTCATTGCCATTTCTTGGCAACAGGCGATTCACACCGAATGGGACCTCGCCATCACCGCAAACACCAGCGGAAATCTGCACGAACTGGCGGCACCTCTCGTTGTCGTATCCCACGGAGTAGGATATAGTAAAAACTTACCAGGAAACCAGGAAACCAGGAAACCAGGAAACCAGGAAACCAGTCTACGGTCTTTGCGGTCAATCGGTGGTATACGGCGGCCGAGTGATCCCGCAGGCGCTTGTGCTGTCGCACACCGAGCAACTCGATCGCCTCGCGGGCGCGGTGTCGGAGGCGTTGCCCAACGCCGTCGTCGCGGGTGATCCGCGCTTCGACCGCATCACGGCCAGCACTGGTCTGCGGGCGCGCTATCGCGCCGCGCTGGGGATCGTCGAGCATGAGCGACTGGTCGTGGTCTCTTCGACGTGGTCGTCCCGGTCGCTGTTCGGGTCGTGGCCTGATCTGTTCCGGCAGTTGTTGGCCGAGCTGCCGGTCGACCGCTACCGGGTGGCGGACGTGTTGCATCCGCACATCTGGTACGGGCACAGTCGCCTGCAGGTTCGGTTGTGGTTAGCTGATTGCCTGCGTGCCGGGCTGCTCCTAGTGCCGCCCGCGGAGGGTTGGTCGGCGGCATTGATCGCTTCCGATCTCGTCGTGGGCGATCACGGCGCGGTCACCTGCTATGGTGCCGCGATCGACAACCCCACCATCTCTGCCATAGCAGAACTCTAGAGATCAAACACGCCCAAACAGACATTATTTGCCGGCGAGTCCTTAGTGCAACTCACGCCCACGCGCATCGCCGAGGATCGTGTAGATCTCGGCTAGCCGCCTGGTGTTCTCAGCTCTGTCCACGCCGAGGGAGATCAACGCCTCCAACGTCGCAGCTTCCCCGCGAAGCGAGCCGTCGGCGCAGAACCCGGCCCGGGCCCGCTGCACCAGCGGGACAGCGTCGGAGGCCCGGCCCATCGCATCGAGCACGCGACCAGTCTCCAACGCCACCTTGGCCTGGTTGTCGGTCTCGGTGGTGGTATCGAAGTAATCGCCAGCGTGAATGAGCTCCTCCAACGCCTGCGGTAATCGCCCCGACCCGGCGAGGAAGCGACCTCGCTGCAGAGCGAGAATCGCGAGGGTCCTCGGCAACGCGCCGGTGTCCACGCAGTACTGCGCCACGCGCCGAGAGTGGTCCAGATAGGACAGTGCCAGCTCCAAGTCGCCACGTCTCGCCGCGACCTTGCCCAACCACTCCACGGCACTCTGCTCGCCCAGGGAGTCGGCGACCTCCCTGGCTGCGGCCAGCGATCCGGCGAACGAGATCTCCGCCTCCACGACGTCACCGGTCGCCACCAGCGCGGCACCGAGCTGGGAGCTCATCCGCATCTCCGCCCGCCGATCACCACTGTGCACAGCGCAGGCCAACCCCGCCCGGTGTGTGATGATCCAATCCTCGTAGTGACCGTGCAGGTGGAACACACCCCACAACGCCTCACACAGCTGCCACGCCAGATCGTCGAGCTCGTAGCGCTCGGCCAGCAGGACCGCCTCGACCAGGTTGCTTCGCTGATGTTCCAACCAGAACAACACCTCGGTCCTCGTGGCCTCAGCCGTGGCGCAAGCGTGGGCGTCGAGCACCTCGTAGCGGGGTCCGATTCGGGGACGGCTCGATAACGCTTTGTCGAACCGCACCGCAGTGTCGAGATACCACTCGACCACGCTCCGGGCGGCCGAACGAATCACCTCCACCGGCTCCTCGCGGAGCAGGCAATCCCGGGCGTGCCAGCGCACCAGATCATGGATGGCATAGCGGTCCGCGGCGATCCGGGTCACCAATTGGGCTTTGGCCAGCACCGCCAAGTCGGCCTGAACTTGATCATCCGGCATACCGAGCAACGCCGCCGCCGTGGCGGCGCTGAACTCCGTTCCCGGATGAACACCGAACAGCAACCGGTACGTGCGCGCGACACCCGCCGACAGCCATGCATACGTTCGATCGAAGCTTTCCCGGACGTACTCCTGTGCATCCTCATCCAGCGCGCTCATCCCCCGCTCGGCCAGTTGGCGCAGCAACCCCGGCACGTCCCACTCCGGGGTCATGGCGATCTGCGCGGCCGTCGTCGTGATGGCCAACGGGTATCCTCCGCAGGCGCGAACCACCGCCACCGGATCCGCGCCATCCGCCGAACACCAGCCCGGCCCGAGCACCCGCTCGAACAACTCCACACCGAACGCGGTGTCCAGCGGCGGCACCGGCACCTGCCGGAACCCCAGGCGAGCCAGTTCCCGCAGCGGCGTGCGACACACCGCCACCACGACTGACCCGGGCGAGTTGAGCAGAAACAGTTTGACCTGCGCCGGGTTCACCACATCCACCAGCACGATCAGCAACCGCTTGCCGAACGTCTTCGTCAACAAACACTTGTGCCGATCCACCACCGACACCGGCAGCTCACCAGGAGGCACACCCAACGCAACCAATGCACTGCCCAGCGCCTCGCTCAGCGCCGCCGGATCACCATGCTCGGCGTCACCCAGTTCCACCGCCAACGCACCGTCTGGGAAACGGCCCGGATTCTCCCAGTACCACTTCCATACCGCGCTCTTGACCCCGACACCGCCCGCCCCATACAGCACCACGAACGCCGGACGGCCATCCGCGTGCGCTCGACGACACTCCTGCCCGATCGCCGCCCGCACCGCGTCCCGATTCACGAACGCCGCAGGCGCCACCGGCAACTGCCGAGGAACACCCACCAACACCTCTCCCCTCTCACCGTCGGTCGAGCGTACCGACATCATCATGCTGCGCGTACGATTACTCGAGAGCTTCGGCCACAGCGAGCACGTGCCGGTCGGGGACCGGATCTTCGTCGAGTGACCACACCGCAGAGAGCACTGCCTGCACGAACCCCCAGCCGCAGATTCGTTCCTCGGAGATTCCGCTCGCCACAGCGAGCCTTCGGCAACGGCGCACCACCACCGCCGATGCC
>JBATXM010000207.1:0-5287 GCA_049673305.1 Pseudonocardiaceae bacterium
AGGACAATTAGATCACAACGATCTTCTTCTTGCCAGTATTTTAGTGACTACAATTGGAGGCGTGTCGTGGACTCAGACGCTGGTCAGACCGGCATTGCTACGGAGAGTCACAGCAAGTTCGGACTAAAACTATCCAGCTAGCCCGATGTGCGCTTCTGTCCGATCTCTGGGCCGCCTGTGAGCCGTCGGACGTCGGGGAGAGCTAAGAAACCCGAGAACCAGCGAGAGCGTTTCCCTTGCCCAACCCGAGTACCCAACTCCCCCGGAGCTGGTACCGGGAGGCGGGGCGGACGAGCTGGCCTGTAAGCCGGATCCTGTGCACCGGGTGCCTTGCGGCGTCCCGGCCGACGGTCATCCATCTCGGCCTGCCGTCACCGGCAGGCTCTAGCGGCCTACCCGCAGGCATCGGGCGGGCCACCCTCGATCGCCTGCGCAGCGCGCCGAAGCCGGCGCGCCTTTTGGCCTTGCTCCAGGTGGGGTTTACCGAGCCATCCTGGTCACCCAGGACGCTGGTGGTCTCTTACACCACCGTTTCACCCTTACCCCGGCCCCGTCGATCTCATGGGGCGGGGCGGTCTGTTTTCTGTGGCACTGTCCCGCGGGTCACCCCGGGTTGCCGTTAGCAACCACCCTGCCCTGAGGAGTCCGGACTTTCCTCGACGGGCTCGCCGAGGAAAGTCCGGCGAGCCCGACGCGACCGCCCGGCCAGCTCGTCCGCCCCATCAGCATAGATCGCCCCACTCCGGGTTAACGTGGGGCCTCGTGCCTTTTACCCACCTTGTCCTGCTGGTCGTCGCGGGCGTCCTGTCGGGCACGGTCAATGCTCTGGCTGGTGGTGGGTCGTTGCTGCTGTTCCCGGCGCTGCTGGCGGTGGGTTTACCCCCGCTCGCGGCGAATGTCACCAATTCGGTCATCCAGAGCCCCGGTTACCTGGGCCTGGCACTGGGCAGTCGCCCGGAGCTGCGTGGGCAGCAGGACCGGGTGCGCTCGAGCGCTGGCGTCGCGATGGCGGGCTCGCTGGTGGGCTGCCTGCTGCTGCTGATGCTGCCCGCTACGCTGTTCGACGCGGTGGTACCCAGCCTGGTGGCGTTGGCCAGCGTGCTGCTCGGGGCGCAGCCGTGGCTCGCCCGGTGGATCGGCGAGCCCGAACCCGATGCTCCGGACCGTCGCGCGGTCTTGCTGCCTGCAGTGTTCCTCGCCGCGATCTACGGCGGTTACTTCGGCGGGGCACTCGGCGTCATCCTGATCGCAGTGCTCGCCCTCACCACACGCGACGACTTGCGCAGGCTCAATGCCGTCAAGGGGGTGCTCTCACTGATCATCAGTGTGGTCAGCGTGGTCGTGTTCGCGATTGGCGCACCGGTAGACTGGCTGGTCGTCACGCTGCTTGCCCCCGCCAACCTGGTCGGGGGCTTCCTCGGCGCGAAGCTCGTCGGCCGGCTGCCCGCGCCGGTGTTGCGAGCAGCCGTGGTCGTGGTGGGGTTGGCGGTGTCGACCTACCTGTTCGCCAGGTGACCAGTGTCGTTGACCAGACTGACCATGGCGGGACCATCAGGATAGAACTCCGCCACCGACAGCGATGCCACATCCAGGTGCAACCGGTGCAGCAGCGACGGTCCGGCATCCAGCGCCATCCGCAGCAGCGACTTGATCGGCGTCACGTGGCTGACCACAACCACGGTGGCCGCACCGTGCTCGGCGATCAGCTGGTCACGCACCCGGCGTACCCGACGGTGCACCGCATCCATACTCTCGCCGCCCGGCGGGGCGATCGAGGTGTCGGTGAGCCACCGGGCGTGCAGGTCCGGATCCCGTGTGTGGGCCTCGGCGAAAGTTAGTCCTTCCCAGGCGCCGAAATCAGTCTCGATCAATCCATCGTGGACGCTCAGGGGCACGCCCAGCGCGTCGGCCACGGGCTTGGCGGTGTGCCTCGCCCGCAACAGCGGTGAGCTGACGACCACGGCGACACCACCGGTGCTGGCCAGGCGCACGGCTGCGGCGGCGGCCTGCCGCTCCCCCAGCTCGGTCAGCGCCACGTCTGCGCGCCCGGAGTAGCGGCGCTGCGCGGAATGCTCGCTCTGCCCATGACGCAGCAGCAGCAGTCGGGTCGGGGAGCCGGTGGCGCCGGTCCAGGGCAACGGTGCGTCAACCCGGGGCCCACTGTGCGCCCCCGTCGACGCGGCAGGCTTGCGGGTGACGCCAGCTTGGGAGTCCATCGCCTCGTTGGCTAGCCGGTCGGCGTGCGCGTTGCGGACCCTCGGTATCCAGGTGTATCGGACGTCACCGAGCTGATGAGCCAACTCAGCCGCCTCACGTGCCAGCGGTCGCAGATGCGGATGCTTGACCTGCCAGCGTCCGCTCATCTGTTCAACGACCAGCTTGGAGTCCAACTGGGCCTCGACGAACTGGGCACCCTCCTTGGCTGCGGCGCGCAGCCCGGCGATGAGACCCGAGTACTCAGCGACGTTGTTGGTGGTGGTACCCAGTCCCCCGGAGACCTCCGCGAGCAGCGCTCCGGTGTCGGCGTCGCGCACCACCGCCCCGTACCCGGCCGGGCCAGGGTTGCCCCGCGAGCCACCGTCCGCCTCAATGATCACGCGTCGGCTCACAGCCCAGACTCCGAGGTGCGCACCAGGACGACACCACATTCCTCACAGCGCAGCACCTCGTCGGGAGCCGCATCCCGCAGGCGTCCGATCGCGGTGCGGTCCAGCTCGAGTCGGCAGGAGCCGCAACGGTGCTCGCGCAGCAACGCCGCGCCGGTACCGCTTCTGGCCCGGATCCGCTCGTAGAGCGCCACCAGGTCCACGGGCAGCGCGGCCATGAGAGTGCGGCGCTCGTGCTGAGCGTGCTCTTCAGTGGACCCTAGTTCCGCTAGTGCCTCATCCCGGCGGCGGCTGGCATCACGGCGCCGCTGCTCGATGCCAGCCAGCGCGGCGCGGCCCCGCTCAACGTCGGCGACGGTGGCCTCACGCCGCTCCATCACGTCCAGCAGGTCGTCCTCCAGCACCGTCTGGCGACGCTTGAGGGTGGCCAGCTCGTGTTGCAGGTCTTCCAGTTGCTTGCCTGAGGAGATCGACCCGGAGTCGAGCAGGCTGCGGTCCCGGCCCTCCCGGGCGCGCACCTGATCGATTTCGGTCTCCAGCTTGCTGATATCACGGTCCAAGTCCGACGCCACCGTCTCTGCGGCGACCAACGAGTCCCGGGCGGACAGCAGTGCCCCCTCAGCCTGCTCGACCTCGACCAGCTCGGGCAGCGATCGGCGGCGGTGCGCGGCGCGGGTCAGCTCAGCGTCCACCGCAGCCAGGTCAAGCAGCAGCCGTTGAGCGGTGGGATCAGCATTCACCGCGAGGCCCTCCCCAATGATGCACGAAACATGACCACCAACCGTACCGCCGTACCCCGCTCGAACCGCGATTCGGCTCCGAATGGCGCTTCGACGGTGCCCGAGAGTCGCGATTCAGCTCCGAATGGCGGCGGCGGTCAGCGCAGGGCAGCACGCAGGGCATTGACGAGCACGGCGGCGATCTCGGGAGGCCGGACCGCGACCCGCAGGTGATCGGGGGTGAGGCCGGGAAACGTGTCAGCGCGCCGCACCGCGATACCGGCGTCGGCCAACGCGGCACGAACCCGTTCCCCAGCTGGCACCCGCAGAAGCAGGAAAGGGGCAGCGGCCGGCTGGTGGACCGTGACGCCGGGCAGCTCGGCCAGCTGGCGGGCCATCCACTGCCGGTGTCGCACGGCCTGCGCAGCCCCAGCAGTGGCCTGGGCAACCGCGACCGGGGCGCTGCATGCCCGCACCACCTCCAGCACCAGCGTGCTGACCGGCCATGATGGGCGCCGAGCAGCCAGCTGGGCGAGCAGGCCAGGCGCCCCCAGCGCGTAGCCGGCACGCAGCCCCGGCAGTGCCCAGGTCTTGGTGAGGCTGCGGAACACCAGCAGGCCGGGGGTGTGGTGATCGGCCGCCAACGACTCCCGTTCCCCGGGCACCGCATCGGCGAAAGCCTCATCCACCACGAGCACCCGCCCCGGCCGGGCCAGCGCGCGCAGCATCTCGGCCGGATGCAGCACGGAGGTCGGGTTGGTGGGATTGCCGAGCACGACGAGGTCGGCCTCGGCGGGGACCTGTGCTAGCTGCAGCCGGTGCGCGGCGTCGGTGAGGACTCGGGTGACGGGGATGCCGGCCCGGCGCAGCGCTACCTCGGGTTCGGTGAATGACGGGTGCACGACTGCGGCTGATCGGGGCGCCAGCGCGGGCAGCAGGGCGAAACCCTCCGCGATCCCACCGAGCACGAGCACCTCAGCGGGGTCGCGGCCATGCCGGGCGGCCACTGCGGTGCGGGCGGCGGCGTCCTGCGCGGCGCTGGGGTAGCGGCCGAGCCCGTCCAACGCCGCGACCAGCCGCTCGCGCAACCACGCCGGAGGCCCGCTGCCCCGCACGTTCACCGCGAAGTCCAGCAATCCCGGCGTGGCGTCGACGTCGCCATGGTGGCGCAGCAGCTGGTCCATGGAACCTGCACGCTAGCGGGAGGGCCCTGGGCGGGAATGCGCGCAGCCAACTGCGTTCTAGGTGTGGTGCTCCTCGAGGTCGTTGAGCACCGCGTGAACCGGTCCCCAACAGAGCGCGACGGTGTCCTCATCCGGCAGGAAGTCGTGCTCCAATTGCTGCCGCGGGTGAATGAAGTTGCGGAAATTCCGGACCGGGTCCATGAAGCTCTTCGCGTCGAACTGGATGAGCCTTTTGTCATGCGCCGTGTCGATTAGCAATTCCAACCCCGCTTGGTTAGCGCTGATCTTTCTCCCGTCCCTTCCTCGGAACCCGGTGGCATTCAACTCGGGGTAGCGTTCCATGAGCACGGAGAGCAGCAGCCCTTCCACAAAGCTACCGATCCCGAACAGCGCGAGCAGGTACGCACCGGACGCCTGAGCCCTCCTGCTCTGCTCGGCCCAGTCTACTAGGAGCATCACCATCCGAGGATCGGTGAGTAGCGCGCTCAACCGGTTCTCAAGCCCTTCCGACGCGCTGAACATGGGTTGATCCGGATCGTCGATGAGCTCGCCGAGCACCGGGCGTCCACCCACGTAGCTGACCGCCAACCGCTCGGCCTCCAGGATCCGGTTGAGCTCCGCGCGAAACGCCCCGGCGACCGGCAGCACATAGAGGGTTATTCACGAGCCCCGATAAATGAGTCGTCCACGGCGCGCCTACTTGGACGACGGTCCGTTTCTCGGAAGAATTGGGTTTCCACACTCAATTCGAAGAAACGGACCGTCGAGAATGTACCAT
>JBATXM010000208.1:0-13759 GCA_049673305.1 Pseudonocardiaceae bacterium
GTGACACGTCGTGTCACTTTCGGCACCGAAACAGTGATCATGAGTCCCAGACCTCCCCTGGCTAGCACCTACTGCAACACGCGCCTCACAGGCACCACCCGGCCCTTCGGAGGCTTATGATATCCACAAGATTTTCATGCGAACGCCTCACGGGTGCCCCAGGTCAGAGCTTGATCAAGAAACCATTTCAGGAGGTCTGAGTCCCAGGCGGCAATGCGCATGCCGTCGACGTCCCACCCGACTCCTGCCCGAAGTAACGCGGAAGAAGAAAGGGGCAGCGCGACCAGAGCCCCGAATTCTCCACAACCCCCGGAGAATATCGATCCCTCCGCGTGAGGTAACTGGCATGTTACGGAATTTACATCGACGGAACGGAAGAGTGCGCACTACTCTGCCAGCCAGGAATGCCCCTTTGCTTCGTAGGTGGCTGGCCCTGTTGTGTGCCAGTGGGACGGGGTGTGGTCACCGGGCGCTCGTCGGTGGATCATGCGGGGGATGGTGTTGATGGAGTAGTTGGGTGGGTGCTGCGGCGAGGGGTGCGGCGGCGTAGGGGCCGATGATCACATGGAGGGTGTGGGTCATCGGGCGCCCCAGAGGTAGCGGGTGATGTCGATGTCGGTGGTGTCGCCAAAGTTCAGCCTTGGCTTGTCGCATCGCGGCCAGAGAGCTGTCGAGGGTGGTGCGCCACTGGTGCAGGACGGTGAAGGGCACCGTCTCGGTGGCTGATGACTGGGCGTCGAGGAGGAAGGCCTGGATGGTGCGCGTGGTGTCGCGCAGGTGCGTGGCCCAGGTGTGGGTCAGCTCATCGGGGGGTGGGATGGCCAGCGCGGTGAGCAGGTGCCGGGTGGTGGTGGCGTCGCTGGGCTGGTGGGTCATCACGGTTGCCTTTCGTGGGCGGCCATCCAGTCCGCGGTGATCTCCCGGGCGCCGCGCAGGCACTGGATGGTGTGGTCGGGGCGGTGGCGGTGGAGGGCGCTGGGAAACAGCTGGGTGGGCACGCCGTGACTGCTCACGAGAGCTGAGCGGGGATCGGCGCAACCACACGGGCGTGGTGACACCGGAGCATCCAGCTCGGTGTGTGGGATGGGCAGCGGGAATGGCCAGCTCGCCGAGTCCGTGGCGTCGCACACCACCCAGTGGGCACCCACCAGTGTCCACTGGCGCAGGTGATCGAGGAAGTCGTTGTAGGCGGTGAGGAACTGCGGGTCGGACCAGAGCCGGTAACGGCGATCGTGGGCGTGCGCGGCGCGACGGTGCAGGGACTGGGCGGGGTCGAGTCGCAGAATGACGACGGTGCCGAGCCGGTGGCCCTGGCTGAGGTGAAGCTCATCAACGAGGGCCAGCGCGTGCAGGCGTGCGGTGCTCTCGACGCGGGCGCGGTCCTCGGTGAGCAGCGCTCGCGCGACCTGAGCGTCGCCGCGCGGCGCGGGTGGTGGTTGCGCCTCGGGGAACACGATCAGCGTGTTGGGTTGCGACTCCAGCAGGTGGCCCAGCAGTGTGGTCTTGCCCGTACCCGGGCCGCCCAACACCCGCAGCGGCCCGCCGGGGTGTTCCAGCATCCGGCGCGCGTCGGGACCCCCAGCGACGATCCTCGCCGAGGACGGCCACGACCTGCCTTGGCACCGAGCGCTGCGCGCAGATGGCACCCCCACGCCACACCTTGGCATTGCCGGGCAAGCCGGGTCGTAGCCTGCCGTAGTGATGGCTCAGGGTAGAGAATCCGGGTTGGATCTCGAGGCGATCCTGGCGGCGCGGTGGGCTGATCCTGCGGTGTTTTCTGCTGGAGAGTTCGCGCGGGCCGAGGCCTTCTTCCGCAAGCGCCGCGAGCAGGATGATGCGCTGCTGGCGGTCCGTGTGCAGGCTGCGTCGCAGATCCGGGAGTGGACCGGCCGGGATTCGCGGGATGTTGGGTCGTTTGGGTTGCGGTTGAACCTGGAAAGCAGTGACCTGGATCTGGGTATCGGCTACCCAATCGAGCACCGGGCCTCCCTGACTGCGGCACTGGCTGGGCACTCGTCGTTCAAAGGTGAGCGGGTTACCCGCTTTCCGGCCGCCGAGAGCGTCGACGGCGGACCGGGTACCACGACCCGGTTGGTGTTCGCCTTCACGGTGGCCGACGTGGACATCGATCTGAGTGCGCTGACCGAGGACGACTTCGTGGTTGCCTGCCGGATGCTTGATGACATCGAGGCGAACATGACCGAGCAGGAGCGCATCGCCCATACCTGGGTCAAGTACCTGCTGCGCAGCTCGGGTCAGATGATGGAGTACGCGCAGTGGAAGCTGGTGACCTACGCACGGTTTTGCCCGGAGTTCACTTGGGTGCCGATCCCCGAGCCAGCGTGAGCACGCGGGTCGCGTGCTGGCTCAGATGCCGCACGGATCAGCGGCGTTGATCAATCCCCACGTGTGTGTGGTTTCCCAGCGGGTGTACTCAGCCAACAGCAATTCCGCGTCCTGGCCTAGCAGGGCGGGACCGACCTGCGTGAGTGCCGTAGCCATGTCCGCACGTAGCTGGGTCAGCTGGGTGTCCATGTGAGCGGTGAGCGTGCGGTCCAGGTCGTCGGGATCGGGTTGGTCGAGCGGATAGCGGTCGAGCAGGGTCACCATGGTGTGGAGCAGCTCGAAGGCGGCGTTTTTCAGGACGGCGCGGGCAGCCCGGGCGGCGTGTCGGGGCGGTCCGTCGAGGAGTTTCTCCAGCGATTTGAGGGTGTAGTCCAGGGTGAAGTTGCGGTCGACCCAGTTCCTGCGGGGTCATGAGGTGGTCGAAGGTGATGTAGGTGAACCGGGTCAGGATCGAATTCACGCCGGACTCGACACCGAACAGGCAGCGCCGCAGGCCACGCTCACACAGCTGACGCCAGAGGCGGGCACGGTCGATGTGCCAGCCGCGGTCGGCGTCCGGACGGGCGACCTGGTCGATCCGGCAGGAGGTCTCCCACCGGAATCCCGCGGCGTGCAAGACTTCGGACACCGCCACCGCACGGGATACCGCGTCGGGTCCGCGGCCGATGAACTCCTCATCGACCAGATAGAGGGTTCGGGAGACCCCGGGGTAACGGTCGAACACCGCACCTATCGCCTGCACGATCCACCCGAGTTCGCCGGGGTTGGTGCCCCACCAGGTGCCTTTGTGGCCCCGTGGGCAAAACGAGCAGAAGTTTGTGCAGCCTCGCGAGGATTCGAGCTGAGCCACACCCCGGTGGTCGAACGTGGCCGCGAGAAGATCGAGTTCGGGGAGGATGTCGGTCTGCGCCCGATTGGCCACAGTGGCGGTCTTGCGGTACCGACCGACGGCCAGGGCGCCGGCGCCTTGCGGCGCACCGGAGCAGCCGATCCCGCGCACCAGGGTGAGCTCGAGGTCGCTGTGCCAGTGGCCCAGGATGTCGGCGATGGTTGGCTCGCCCGCACTACGGGCGATCAACAGCCACGGGTATCGGCGCAGCAGCAGGCGTTCGTTGCGTGCCGTGAGGCTACCGCCGGCGAGCACGAGAGGTCGCCCAGTGAGGTCAGCGAGCGTGTCAAGCAACCTGGTCAGCAGGTCGTGCTGGCCGAACGTCGCGGAGACCCCGAGGATGTCGGGACGCTGGGCACTGACCGTGGCCGTGATGTCGTCGAGGGTGACTCCCAGCTGCATGTCCATCAGCTGCACCTGCCCGGTGAGGGTGGAGCGAGCGGCCCGGGCCAGATCGCTGATGGCCAGGGGGAAACGGGGAAGCGGGAAGTACTCAGGGTGGTACAAAGCCGCTAGCAGCACCGTCGGCCGGGATCGCCTGGATCGTCTCAGTGCAGGTGTCGAGGTCCGTGCCGAGGCGCCGCGCCACCTCCAGGATCCGGTCGTGATGGTCAGTGGGGATGGAGTGGATGGGCATCGCGATGTCCTGTTCCCGCAGATGGCGAGGCCGCGCACGCAGCATCAGCCCGCAGTCCGATACCGGTGGAGACTTCTCCGAGCGCGGGAGGATGTCGCGGGGTCGAGCTCGCCGCAGTGCTTGAGGTGGTCAGTGTCATGGGTGAGTGGTCGCTCAGGCCGTTCTCGCGGCCCTCGTGCAGGTAGCAGCAGTCCCGGACCGTGGTGGCGTAAGGAGTGGTGATGAAGTTGTGGTTGAAGCGGTAGCCGTTGCGTCGGCCGTTCCCGGAGGGACGGCCGAACCAGGAGTAGTCCATGCCGCTCGGGTGGGTGATGCGGAAGACATCGACGAATCCGGCGTTGCCGAAGGCGCGGTAAAAGTCGTATTCCCACGGGCCGAAGACTGCATAGCGCGGGTCGTGGTCGGGTTCGACCACGTTGAGATCACCCGTGATCACCACGGGCCCGGTCACGTTCAGCCGGGCGCTCATGCTGGGCAGCGCCGCGATGACGGCCTCCTGGAATGCGCGTTTGGCCACGTTGCGCTGGTCTTTCGGGCTTCGGCAGGCCAGCAACACCCGATAATTGTCAGCACCAGCCTCGGGCAGATGCACGGCGTAGCCGAACTCTCCCAGCAGCCGGGCCAGCAGCGCCCCGGTCTCCCCGGCCGCGACCTCGGCGAGAACCAGGACGTCATGCGGGGCGGCGGTGGCCAGCCAGCGGGCCTGCTGATGAGTGCGGGCTGCGGCGGCGTGCTGCACGTTCCAGGTCAGCACCCGCACCTGCTCACCCAGCCCGGCCTGGGTAGGCGCCGCAGTGGCGTCTCCGGCCGGGGACAACAACGCCAGCTGCGGCTCGCTGTTACCGGTCATAGTGTGCGCACCGCTGGCGACTCGTCGAGAAAGACCTCACCACAGGCGTCGAGCCGGGCTTGAACTCCAGCCATGATCTCGCGGGCCGTGGACAGTTCCTCGCTGGTGGGTGGCTGCCGCAGACAGGTCAGGTTCATGGCGATCTGCTCAGGGCTGGTGAAGCCGACCAGGACCGCAGCGTGCTCGTAGCGCTGCAGGCAGGACCACAACGCGATCCGCACCACATCTTCAGTGCGCTGGCCGACCAGCAGGCGCAGCTCGTCCAGCCCTTCGGTGAGGATCGCCAGCGCCGGCGGGGTGAACCAGCGTTTACGGCGGCGATGGTCTCCCTCACCAAACACCCGGGGGGCACTGGGGTCATGACAGCCGGTCAACAAGCCCTGCGCCAACGGCTTATTGATCAGTACACCGCAGTCGTGGTCGGCGGCGAAGGCGAAGATCCCCTCGGATCGATCCCGCGGGGTGAGCAGGTTGTCCCGTACCGCCAGCACGTCCGGTTGGATCTGCGCGAACAGTGTCCGGAAGCGGGCAACCTTGACACTTCCAGCCCGCACGATCCCAACGTTCGTGCGAGTGCCGGGCGGGTTTCTGGTTCCGGTCGGGTCATTTGGGTCAGCCCCCTGTCCCATGTTCGTGATCACCATGGGCGTCGATGCTGTGGTGAACCTCAACGACCTCGCCACGATCGGTTCTCCCACGATCCCCGAATCGGCGCCGAGCGAAGACAAAGTTGACCTTACAGTCCCCAGCTCGCGTCCTGGCGGGGCACCGCAGTGGGGTTGGTGACGGGAGGACCTGGGGCGGGGTGCTGGCGGGGCAGGACCACGATGTGCCGAGGAGGAGGAATGTAGGAGCGCTCACGCACCGGCTGCCGCAGCCAGCGCCGAAGAGCCTCCAGATCCTGCGCGGTCGCCTCCCCAACGAGGGCGTCCAGCTCGAGGCGGGGCCGCCACCAGCTAAACAGCCACGCGCGGCGATGCCGCCCCTCCGCTGGTCTGCGGGCGGGGTTCTGGTCCATGGCGCCTCCCGGTCTGTCGTGGGTGGAAGGCGGCGGCCCCGCGCGGGTGTCGCCCGAGAAGGAGAAGCGGGGCCGCCGCCACTCACCGCCACCTGGGTGATCGAGGCACCAGAGTGGCGGTGCGCACATGATTCTGCCGACTCCAGACACGCCCGGGAGGCACGTGATCACGTGCCTGTCAAGGTCTTGTTGGGGGGCGAATTCCCGTTTCTGCCCTCTCCACTTCTTACGGACTGTCGGTGCGTAGGAGAAGGGTGTTGATCCGGTGCCGCAGGTGGGCGACTTCACCGAGCTGCTGGTTCGCGGTGGCGTGGCGGGACAGCTCCCGCAGGTCGTGAGCGGCCCGGTGGGAGCGCAAGGTGCCGGCGGCCTTCAGGGCCTCGTGTCCGATGGCCACGGCCTGAAGCGGGTCGCCGGTGACCATCGTCAGGCTGGCCAGTTTGGTGAGGCAAACCGCCCGGGAGCGGGTTTTTTCTTCGGTGTGCCCGGCTGCGGCCGCCGCGAGCCGGTCGGCGGCCTCGCCGGGGTCGCGGCCCAGGATCGCCAGCTCAGCCAGCGGCTGCCCGGTGAGCAGGGCGTGCTTCGCGTCGTCGTAGTTGACCATGAATGATGGCTCGTTGCCCGGGATGACGTGCGCGAAGTGCTCATCGGCGGTGCCGATGGCGGTCAGGGTCTCCTGAACCCGGCGCATCGTGGCCAGCGCGCGCCCCCGGTCGGTGTGCAGCTGCGCCCGCACAGCCGCAGTGAGCCGGTCAGAGCGGATCAAACCCTGATCCGCCAACGTAAGGCCCTCATCGGGCTGCCCAGTCGAGATCGCCTGCTTCGCCATGGTCGACAGGACATCGGCGCGCAAGGACCAGTCCTTGGCCTTCTCAGCGCAGCCCAACGCGAAGCTGTACATCCAGCGGCCCTCCTCCTGAGCGCCGGCGTCCACGGCTATGAACCCCGCCACGTCGGCGAGATCGCCGACCGCAGAGTGCAGCTCGTCGTGGAGTTTGTCCGGGCAGATGGCCTCCAGCAGACCGGCTGACCAGAGCAACTGACCCACCACGGTGTCCCGGACCATCCCCCCGCCGTAGGCGTTCAACCAAGACCGGAGCACCCGCGTGGCGATGCGCGTTTGCTCGATCTCGGTCGGGCCGACCCGTTTGGGGATCGGGGTGGGCTTGATCCTGCCTTCCAGCAGCGCCGCCAACGGCCCCAGGACCAGTGTGCCCACGCCCAGGGCGGCGGCGCCGCGCAGGAGCGGTTGACGGTCCACGTTCTCCAGTCTCACCGCCGCGCGCCGGGAACGTGCGTTGACGAATCCCAGATCGGAATCGTGGGGGGCACTCAGGATCGCCCGCAGCGCCTCCCGACAACACTCACCAGGCCAACGAATGAGACCTCTCTCCAACCGGCCTATATAGTTCGCGGTGGCTAGCACCACCTTCTCGTCGTGGTGATCCCATACCCATTTGTTCACGAGTTCGGCGAGTTCTTGCCTGGTCAGGGCATGATCCTGGTTGGCGAGGGAGGCGGTGCGCTCCCGCGCCGCCCGGAGCTGATCATTCGCCTCTGCTATGTCTGGTCCTCCTCATGGTCGGCCCTCATGGTCGGTGGAGCGCCGTGGTGGGCACTGAGTGGGGTGCGGCACTGGTAAGCGCGCGTCGTCAACTGCCAGGTGCTGCACCCAGCCGACCACGGGCGCGGCGGCCAGATCGACCTGCCCGCCGCAGTGACCGTCGTCGCTACCGGGACCGGGCGCGCGACGTACTTCTCACTGGCGCCGTCCCACACCCGCAGGGGCCGGTTACCAGGTGGTGCCGTCCCAGCAGTAGCCGCCGGAGCGCCAATGGCCTTCGAGCGGCACACCCGCACGCGAAATACTCCTCATCGGAACGGGTGAGGCATGCTGACATCTTCGGACTTCGTCGGCGGCGTGCGCGGGGGGTTGGTCGCGTCGAGATAGCGGCGTAGGGCCTGGCGGGAGTGAGTGAGTGAGTGTGTCGATGCGTTGCTCGAGACCGTGCAGGCGTGTTCGTAGCGTGGCCAGCAGCTCGGGGCATGGCTCGAGGTCGGGGGCGGTGCCAGTGGCACACGGTAGCAGGAGCCTGATGTCCTCGGTCGAGAGTCCGGCTTCAAGCAACCCCCTGATTTGGATCACGGTCAGTACAGCTTCGGAGGCGTACTGACGGTAGCCATTGGCTTCGCGACCGACCTCGAGCAACCCCTGGGCCTCGTAGTGGCGCAGCAGATGCGCGGCGACCCCGGTTTGCCGGCTCAGCTCTCCGATTCGCACGGGCTTTTCTCCTTGACCTTCATATCAGTATGAAGGTTGACAATTCTGCCATGACAATCACCCCACTCGACGCACTAGTCCGCGGACCCAACTCCTCGACCGGCACCCTGCTGCTGTATGGAGCGGGCGGCAGCCCTGAGCTCAACTTCCCGTTCCTGAACGACCTAGCCACCGCCGGCGGACGAGTCGTCGCGCCGTACTACCCAGGCACCGGCACGCGGAGGATCACAGGCGTCGAGGATGGCCTGCATCTCGGCCGTCATCAGCACCCGCGCCAGCTTCGTCGGCGCATTCAGCGAGATCTTCCGCCGGGGCTGGGGTTTGCCCGATTGGGCTGCCCAAATTTTCCGGATAACTATTATTTGGGTCTTGATTACGGCTGCGGATGTACTGCGCGACGAAGCCCGCTCGCTGCAAGTGTCGGGTCGATGGGTTGGGGTGTTCGTCGGGCTCGAACATTGTCGAGCAGGTCGTCAGCTGTAGGCTTTGGCGATGTGGCCGAGTAGGTCGGCCAGCTCGGGCGCGGCCGACAGAAACGCGCTGTGCCCGGCGCGGAGGCGGTAGGTCACCCCGGTGCGAGCGGCCATGTGTTCCTGGAACGCCACCGGCATTATCTGATCGCCCTCGGTCACGATGTAGCTGCTGCACAGGTCCGGGCCGTGCGTGACCGTCAACGGATCGCGGAAGGCCTGGGTGCTCTGCGGACCAAGCCGTGCGGCGGACCACTTGCGCTGCGCGGGGTTAAGGTCGCTGAACATCAGCTGCTGGATCTCTGTTGTCGCAACGAAGATGTCCCCGTCAGGTAGTGGCACGCTCGCGCCTGCGGAGAGCAGCGACTCCCCCGGGTTCAGCCGATACGCAGACAGATAGACGATCTCGACGACGTTCTCTGCATCCGCGGCAGCCTCCGTGGCAGGGATTCCACCGTAGGAGTGCGCGACCAGGACGACCGGTCGATTCAGACCGGCGAGAGTGTCGCGGATGACGCCTGCGTCCGCGTACATGTCAGCCCGGTGTTCCGAGCCCATTGCGGTGCTCGGCAGATCGAGGGCAGTGCTGTCCCAGCCTCGGTCGTGCAGCTGCTTTTGCAGCTGCACCCAACACCACGCTCCGTGCCATGCACCGGGGACGAGGAGAAAGACCGGAGGGCCTTCGGTTGAGGCGTTCATAGTGTGGGGCGTCCTTCATCGATAGCGGATCGACGGCAGTGGCCTTCCCGGACATTCGGTGGAGTATCCAACGATTTACGCGCTGCCCTGGGAGAACGCTGGGAGACAATCGGCCTACGCAGTGTTACACAGCCGAAAGTCAGACCATAAAACGTTGCCCACACCGCGAGATGTCCGGGGAGGCCTACTCGACCGCGGTGCCCACCATGGTGGCGGCCGCGATCCTGGCCATCGGCTCGCGCCCGGTGACCGATACCGGCTTGGCGAGAACCATCGTCAATCCCCCTGGCCTCGTCCGCCGGCGATCCGCTGGTAACTGCGGCTGATCTCGGCCAGCTCTGCGGCGCTGATCACGTCCTCGATGCGGTCGAACCCGTCCGGGGCGCGCTGCTCGACGATGTCCAGGCACTCCTCGGGACCGCCCCGGCGGTTGGCGAGCACGACCTTGGTGGTGGCGGGACGGCGCTGGGCCTGGTAGCCGGCCAGCGCGTCGGCGGCGCTGGCCGAGCCGGCCAAGGCGTCGGCGAGCGCGCGGGCGTCGAGGATGGCCTGCGCGGCGCCGTTACCGCCGTAGGGGTATATCGGATGCGCGGCGTCCCCGAGCAAGGTGACTCTCCCGGCGCCCCAGTGCGGCAGTGGGTCGCGGTCCACCAGCGGGTACTGGAAGATCACCGGCGTCCGGCGGAACAGCTCGGGCAGGTCCAGCCAGTCGAAGCAAAAGCTCCCGAACCGCTCAAGCACATCGCCGAGCCGCCCGCGGTGGTTCCAGTCCTGGCGGCCTGGGGATTGGCTGATGCCGACCCGGTGCAGAGCCACCCAGTTGATGAGCATCCGGCCCCGGTCGGCGTAGCGCCCCGAGATCGGGTAGACCACGACCTGCCGCCCGTGGTAACCGGCCTGCGCCATGGTGTGCCCGCCCAGGAACGGCTCGGCCTCGATGGCCCCCCGCCACATCGTGATCCCGGTGCACGGCGGCGGCCCCTCCTGCGGGTGCAGGATGCGCCGCAGCGTCGAGTGCACGCCATCCGCGCCGACCAGCACTTCACCCCGGACCCGGGTCAGCGGCTCGCCGGTGCTCCGGTCGGTGAACTGCGCCCACACCGTGCCGTCGGGCCGCTCACCGAAGCGGACCAGGTGATGGCCGACGTGCACCCGACCGGCTCCGAACCGGGCCAGCACCGCACGGTAGAGGATCATCAGAAGCTCGCCGCGGTGGATCGCGAGCTGCGGCCAGCGGTGCCCTGCGGCCAGCCCGCGCGGCTCGGCCCAGATGCGCTGCCCGCGCTTGGTGAAATACGCCAGCTCGGTGAGCGCGACGCCGGTCGCGGCCAGCTCGTCGTGCAGATCGAGCTCGGTCAGCTCCCGCATCGCATGCGGCTGCAGGGTGAGCCCGACGCCGAGCTCGCGGATGGCCGGAGCCGACTCGTACACCTCGACATCAGTGATGCCGGCGGCATGCAGGCTCAGCGCGGCCGCCATCCCGCCGATGCCGCCCCCTGCGATGATCACCTGAGGCATCACGCCACCGCGATCCCGGGTTGCGGGTCGCGCCAGAGCGGGTAGACCTCCAACCCTTCGGGGACCTGGCTAGGCGCGCCCAGGGGCCGATAACCGGCACGAGAGTAGACGCCCTGCTCGCAACGCCGGGTCGTGGCCACCAGGTAGGTCGGCACTCCCACCAGGTCAAGGCTCGCGAGGCGGTGACGCAGCAGCGCGGAACCCAGCCCCTGGCCCTGCGCCTCGGGCCTGGCACCGAGCAGCATCAGGTAGTCGTGCGGCGGGCGGTCCGGGTGCCGGTCGTGCATGATCTGCCAGGGTGAACCGCGCGGCATAGTGCTCCAGCTCGTGGTCGGAGGCGCACGTGTCGGGAACGCCGGAGGGGTACCAGGCAGCGCAGGCAGTGTCCCGGCCCAGTATTCCTGAAGCTGCTGCCAGCCGCCAAGTAGGACGTCGTAGCTGCTCAGCGGCGGGTTGGTCTCCAGCGTGTCGCACGGTGGAGGGACGGCCATTTGATCGTGTTGTCGGCGGGGTCGATACGGTCCGCGCTCGTGAGGCAGGTGTGGGAGCCGGAGAAGGAGACCGACCAAAACCGTGGTAGATCAACTGCTCGGGCGCCTGGTGATCCTCCGGCGCCGCCAGGTGCGGATCATCCGAGCACTGACCGCGCCCCAGAGGACTGCGACGGAAACGGATGCCAGGCCGCCCAGGTACACCGCTTCACCGTGCACGGGCGGGACTACGGCTGCGGGGAGCAGTGGCAACAAGTTGACCTCCCACGGTTTTGGTCGGTCTCCATCTCGGCTGGACCCGAGATGCTGCTGATGGCACCTCGTGACAGCTACCTTCACGACACCCCGCTTACCGCCACTTTTCGTTCCGTTGTTCCCACCCTCGCAGCATGATCAAGAATTAGCCAGCAGGATCACCTATGACAAGAAACCCAAACGCCGGCTGTACGAGATCCTCACCTCTCAGGGTATGCAAGCCAATCAGCAGGTCACGTTTCTCACCGACGGCGGCGAGGACATCCGTGACCTGCCGCTTTACCTCTACCCGCAGGCCGAGCACTTGCTTGACTGGTTCCATGTGACGATGCGCATTACTGTCATGACCACCATGGCCAAGAGCCTGCGCTCCCCGCCACCAGACCCCGACCTCCCGCCGTCACCACCAGCGGACCTCGCCGCGGACGTCGCCACACAGCTGCAGAACCTGAAGTGGTTCCGCAGGGCACGGCAACGTCTTCCGTGCCCTGGGGACCGTGCAGGATCTGGAGATCGACCTCGACGTTGAAGAACCCCACATCGCCCAGGCCAAGCTCCTCAAGGCGGTGCGCGAGTTCGACAGCTACCTGCGCGCCAACGCCGCCCGGATCCCCAACTACGGCGAGCGCCGCCGCGCTGGTGAGGCCATCTCCACCGCGTTCGTCGAATCCACGGTCAACCAGGTCATCAGCAAACCATGGTCAAAAAAACCACAAATGCGCTGGACACCCCGCGGCGCCCACCTGTTGCTCCAGATCCGCACCCGCGTCCTCAACAACACCCTCACCAACGACTACAAACGGTGGTACCCCAGCTTCACCCACACCAACGGTCAAGACCAGCTCGCCGTGTAGCCTCCCACGGTTTGCCCCGCTCTCCCCCGGCACCCGCGACGCTCACGGTAAGCCCCCGCAAGAATCCTAGGTCAAAGCCGGTGTCGCGCCCACCACTTGAAACCGCCAACTCTGCGCTCCCGACGCTACCCTAAGGACGTCGACGCCTTTCTTGACCTCTTTCGAGGCCGGCTTCGAAGCCGTCATCGTAGCCGTCCCTGAAGCCTCTCTGATAATCATCGCCTTCCTCGCTGCTGAAGGATCGTTGTTCGCGACGCCCCTCCTCGAACCCGTCGTGAAATCCTTGTCTGTAGCCGTCTCGAAAGCCTCTTCTGTAATCATTATCGCTCATGGCTGCCTTCCTATAGGTTGGATGGAAGTACCGTTCGACCGAAAATCGAAAGTTTCCCATGATGTACACCTGTTACACGCAGAGTTGACTGTACCAGCCGGCATGCAGGAGCTCCAGCCATTAAATTCACACTCCGACCGTTTGAAGTCAAGCGGAGAGAGAGCACCGCGCGCGACAGCCGCAGCAGGACCTCTGGCCTGCCCGCGAAACAGGGCAAAGGTCGCAGTGACTGCTACGAGGCCCAGTGCTTGGGGAGAGCGGAACATTCCGTGGGAGGCGTGCTACGACCGGGGTCGGCTGCGGGCCGGGTCGAGCGCTGCGGTGGCTGCGGTGACGGCGTCGAAGGTGGGTTGGGCGTAGATCGAGAGTGGGAAAAACCGTGGGAGGCGCGGTTGGTCAGGAACAGCGAGGCCTTCGTGGCGCTCTTCGCCAGTGGGGCCAGGATGGCGCGATGTCTGATGCCGCTCCGTTGCCGAGTCCCGCCGTGTGTCAGCTGCGTGTCGTGCTGGCGGGGGCGTCATGAAGGTCACCGTGCACATTGTTGTCCAGGCTGGCGACGACGCGGACGCCCCGAGTGTGGTCCGCGAAGTGTTGTCCCTGGATCGGGACACCCTGGCTCCCGACACCCTGGGCCTGCAGCGGGGTGAGGCGATGGATCTGCTGTCCGCGGTTCAGGGCGTGCTGGTCGACGAGCAGGCCAAGACCGCCCTGGCTACCCAGGTGGCCTGTCCGGAGTATGGGAGGCCCAGTCCCCAGGAACACGGCGGTGCCGATGTAGGGCTGGCGGTAGGCGGCGAGGATATCGGACTGGAAGTGGTGCGCTAACGTGGTCGTGTTGTCCTTTCACACGCTCTGGTGATGGTGCGGGAGTCGTGGTTCTGATGCGCTGGGGCGTGTCATTACAAGTGTGTAAGCCACGGATGGACCAAGATCGGTCGGTGTGATCGTCACTCGGCCGGGAAGGGAACCATCTGTGAGTCAGGACACCAGTGTCGAGGATCGTGAGGTCGAGGCGTCGCGTCGGTTGGCGGTCGCGCTCGAGCCCTCGACGATCTATGCGTTGCTGGCTGATGCGAAGCGCACGGGAACGCCGCTCGAGGGTGTGGATGGGCTGCTGAAT
>JBATXM010000209.1:0-25700 GCA_049673305.1 Pseudonocardiaceae bacterium
ACCACTCCGACTGGCGAATCGACATGACCAGCGGCATCCCAGAATTCCACCCACCAGCGTGGCTGGGCGGCCTACCACGCCGCAACCCCATCCACCTCACTCCCGCCCTGATCCGAAACCGCCAATAACGGCAGAGCCCTCCGCTGCCCACCATAGGAAAGGGCACACGGTGAGTAGCGACAGCCAGTGGTCCGACGCTGCCAGCGACATCCTGGTCAGAAGTACCGCGCCGCTTCGCGATGCCGGTATCAGAGCACCGCCCGTACTGTCTGCTAATCATGGGAGGCGACGCACAGATAATCAACTGGCCGGTGGCTTCTCGGCGACGTCCTCCATGCTGTCGGACATGGCCGCCGACACCGTCGGTCTGCTCGACGCGCTCGAGTATGGCAGCGCCCACCTCGTCGACGTTTCCCTCGGTGGAATGGTCGCCCATACGATTGCGATCAAGTATCCCGCCCAGGTCCGGTCGATGACGTCGATGATGTCCACCACACTCGGCTGTCTGGCGCTGGTCCGGCGGATCACTCGCCGCCGAGCCATGACCTCCGGCGGCGACCCGGCTGGTTGGCGGGGCTGGCGAGTGGAGAGTCCGCACCAGCGACTACCGCATCGTCTACGAGATCAACGACGAAGAGCTCGTTGTCCTTGTTCTGTAGCCGCCGTTCGGAGCCGAACTGCGGTTTCAGCGCCTTGCCTGTCGCCATTCGGAGCCGAACTGCGGGTTGGGGGATGGCACTATCTGGTGTATGCGGCGGGCGCGGATGGAGGTCGTGGGTGGGCGGGCTTCGGTTACAGCGCTGGAGCTGTTTTTCGACTTGGTCTTCGTGTTTGCGCTGACCCAAGTCACCGCCCTGATGGCACGGGAATCCCCGGTGACGGTCACGGCTGTCACCCGGGGCACACTGATCCTCACCGTGCTGTGGTGGTGCTGGGTCTGCTACGCATGGCTGTTCAACGTGATCCGGGCCGACGAGGGTGTCGCGCGGGCGGCGATGTTCGGGGCCATGGGCGGCATGTTCATCGCCGCGATCACGATCCCCGAGGCATTCGACGACCTGCCGAGCGGGCTGCCCGGCCCGACGGTGTTCGCGGCCTGCTACTTCGTCGTGCGCGCGATGCACATTCTCATGTTCTGGCTCGCCAGCCGGGACGACCCGACGCTTCGTGGCCAGATGATGCGGTTTGTGCCCACGATGCTCGCGGGCACCCTGCTGCTGCTGATCGCAGCACAGACCACCGGCACGACTCAGATGCTGCTCTGGCTCGCCGCGCTGGCCGGGGACTACGGCGGCACCCTCGTGACCGGCGCCCTATGGTGGGCCTACTTCGACATCACCTCGCGCATCACCGAGCGGCGCACGGGCATGCTCACGAGGAGAACTAACGGGGTCAGCTCTGGGACAGCTTCTGGTGCTTCGCCTCCAGATCTTCCAGACCACCACACAGGTAGAAGGCCTGCTCGGGCATGTGGTCGAAATCGCCCTTGCAGAGCTTGCTGAAGGCCTCGATGGTCTCTTTCAGCGGCACCGTCGAGCCCTCCTGCCCGGTGAACTGCTCAGCGGAGTACATGTTCTGGCTGAGGAACCGCTCGATTCGCCGAGCCCTCTTGACGACGATCTTGTCCTCTTCGGTCAGCTCGTCCATGCCCAGGATGGCGATGATCTCCTGTAGCTCGTTGTACTTCTGCAAGATTCGCTTGACCTCCTGAGCCACCCGGTAATGGTCCTCCCCCACATATTGCGGGTCGAGGATGGTGGATGACGAGGCCAACGGGTCCACCGCGGGGAAGATGCCCTTGGCGAACACTCCTCGGGAGAGCTCTGTGGTGGCGTCCAGGTGGGCGAAGGTGGTCGCCGGCGCCGGGTCGGTGTAGTCGTCGGCGGGCACGTAGATCGCCTGCATGGAGGTGATCGACCGGCCCCGGGTCGAGGTGATCCGCTCTTGGAGTTCACCCATTTCATCAGCCAGAGTTGGCTGATAACCCACCGCGGAAGGCAGCCGGCCCAGCAGAGTGGAAACTTCCGAGCCGGCCTGGGTGAACCGGAAGATGTTGTCGATGAACAGCAACACGTCGATGTTCATCTCGTCGCGGAAATACTCCGCCATGGTCAGCGCGGACAGCGCGACCCGCATTCGGGTGCCGGGTGGCTCGTCCATCTGGCCGAAGACCAGCGCGGTGTCCTTGAGAACACCAGCCTCCTTCATCTCCAGGAACAGGTCGTTGCCCTCCCGGGTGCGCTCGCCCACGCCGGCAAACACCGACGTACCACCGAAGTTCCGGGCGACCCGGATGATCATTTCCTGGATGAGCACCGTCTTGCCCACCCCGGCACCACCGAACAGGCCGATCTTGCCCCCCTGCACGTACGGGGTGAGCAGGTCGATGACCTTCAAGCCGGTTTCGAGCATCTCGGTCTGGCCCTCGAGCTGGTCGAAGGCCGGCGGCTTGCGATGGATCCCCCAGCGGTCCCCGGTGAACGTCGTCTCGGGGGCGTCCAAACACTGGCCGAGCATGTTGAACACATGGCCCTTGACCTGGTCACCGACCGGTACCGAGATCGCTGAGCCGGTATTGGTCACCGGGGCACCACGGACCAGGCCGTCCACCGACTGCATCGCGACGGCGCGCACGGTGTTGTCACCGAGGTGCTGCGCGACCTCCAGCGTCATCGTCTTACGGAGCGCTTCCAACTCAATCCGCACCGTCAACGCGGTGAACAGCGGTGGCAGGTGGCCTCGGGGGAACTCCACATCCACTACCGGCCCGGTGACCCGCACCACACGACCGATCCCCGCTTCTGAGGCGGAGTCAACGGCAGTCGACTTCTCAGGGGTACCTACGTCTTGGCTCATGTCAGTTGTCACTTCCCGCGGCGGACAGCGCTTCGGCGCCGCCGACGATCTCACTGATCTCTTGAGTGATCAGGCCCTGACGGGCCCGGTTGGCCTCACGAGTGAGGTCTTGGATCAGATCGGTGGCGTTGTCCGTGGCCGCTTTCATCGCCTGTCGGCGGGCGGCTTGCTCCGATGCCGCAGCCTCCAGAAGCGCCGCGTAAATCCTGGTGTTGATGTATTTGGGCAGCAGGTGGCCAAGGAGCTCGTCAGCGTCCGGCTCGAATTCATACAGCGGCGCCAGGCTATCCGCAGGCGAGTGCCGCCCTGAGCTCTGTTGGTTACCGGGTTGGCCGCTGGACTCGTTTCTGTCGTTATCGTCATTATCGTCGACGTACTCGACCTCCAGCGGGGCGATCCGACGCACCTGCGGCGTCTGGGTGAGCATCGATCGGAACCGGGTGTAGACGATGTGCAGCTCGTCGACGCCTGACACTCCGTTACCTGACACCCCATTACCTGACGCCCCGTCCGACTGAGCACTGCCCTTGTCCTCGGTGCCGGCGAGGAACGCGCGCACCAGCACCTCGCCAGCCGCAGCGGCGTCACGATAGGAGGGTTGCTCGGTGAATCCGGTCCAGGACCGCTCGATCGGCCGACCTCGGAACGTGTAGTAGTTCACCGCCTTGCGACCGATCAGGTACAGCGCCACGGACTTGCCCTCATCGCGCAGCAACGCATGCAGCTCTTCGGCGGCCCTGATCAGGTTGGCGTTATAGCCACCGCACAGGCCACGGTCGCTGGTCACCACCAGCATCGCTGCCCGGGTCGGGTTCTCCCGCTCAACCAGCATGGGATTGTCCAGGGTACCTGCCGCGCTGGCCAGCGCGGAGAGCACCTTGGTGATCTCATTTGCGTACGGACGGGACGCCTCGACCCGGGCGCTGGCCCGGGCGATCCGCGAGGTGGCGATGAGCTCCATCGCTTTGGTGATCTTCTTCGTGGACTGGATCGAGCGGATCCGCCGACGGAGGACTCTGAGCTGCGCTGCCATTATCGCGTCACTTCTTCGGATTGCTTCTTTGGGCTGGCTTGGTGACCTTGACTGACTCGCGCTCAACCTGGTCGGCGTCCATCGCCTCGGCGTCATCATCCGACGTCGCCTCGGCCTTGTCATCCACGGCAGAGTCATCCTGGGCCGAGCCGTTCTCGGTGGCGAACTGTTTGGTGAACTCCGTCACCGCGTCCACGACCTGTTGTTCGGTGTCCTCACTGAACTGCTTGGTTTCCCGGATCGTATCGAGAATGCCCTGGTGGTGGCTGCGAACAGTAGTGAGGAAGTCCGACTCGAAACGTCGGACGTCGGCCACCGCCACGGCGTCCAGGTGGCCCCGGGTCCCGAGAAAGATGGACACGACCTGCTCCTCGACCGGCATCGGCGCGTACTGCCCCTGCTTGAGCAGCTCAGTGAGCCTCGCACCGCGCTCCAGCTGGCGCCGGGACGTCGCGTCCAGATTCTCTACCCCGAACGCGGCGAACGCTTCCAGCTCGCGGTACTGCGATAGTTCCAGCCGCAGCGTGCCGCCGACCGACCTCAATGCCTTGATCTGGGCCGAGCCGCCGACCCGGGAGACTGACACCCCGACGTTGATCGCCGGGCGGACACCCTGGTTGAACAGGTCGGACTCGAAGAAACACTGACCGTCGGTGATGGAGATGACGTTGGTCGGAATGTAGGCCGAGATGTCGTTGGCCTTGGTCTCGATGATCGGCAGGCCGGTCATCGAGCCCGCACCCAGCTCGTTGGACAGCTTCGCGCAGCGCTCCAGCAACCGCGAGTGCAGGTAAAACACATCGCCCGGGTAGGCCTCCCGACCCGGCGAACGGCGCAACAGCAGTGAGATGGCCCGGTATGCCTCGGCGTGCTTGGACAGGTCATCGAAGATGATCAGTACGTGCTTGCCCTGGTACATCCAGTGTTGGCCGATCGCCGAACCGGTGTAGGGCGCAATCCACTTGTAACCGGCCGAATCTGACGCCGGTGCCGCGACGATGGTGGTGTACGCCAGCGCGCCGGCATCATCCAGGGTCTGGCGGACCGCCGCGATCGTGGTGCCCTTCTGGCCGATCGCCACGTAGATGCAGCGCACCTGCTTGGCCGGGTCACCAGTCGCCCAGTTCGACTTCTGGTTGATGATGGTGTCAATGCACACCGCAGTCTTGCCGGTCTTGCGGTCACCGATGATGAGCTGGCGCTGGCCGCGACCGATGGGGGTCTGCGAGTCGATCGCTTTGACACCCGTCTGCAACGGCTCCTTCACCGGCTGGCGGTCAATCACCGAGGGCGCCTGCACCTCAAGTACCCGCTGCTCGTCAGGGACGACGTTGCCCAAGCCATCGAGCGGGATGCCCAGCGGGTCCACCACCCGACCAAGGAAGTTGTCACCAACCGGCACCGACAAGATCCTGCCGGTCCGCCTGACCTCCTGGCCCTCTTCGATCTCCTCAAAGTTACCCAGGATGACCACGCCGATCTCCCGAATGTCGAGGTTGAGCGCAACACCCAGCACACCGCCAGGGAACTCCAGCAGCTCGTTGGTCATCGCTGAGGGCAATCCCTCGACCCGGGCGATGCCGTCACCGGCATAGATGACAGCGCCCACCTCCTCCCGCGAGGTCTCAGTCGAGAAGGACGTGACGTAGTTCTCGATCGCGCTCCGGATCTCATCCGAGGAGATCGTCAGCTCCGCCATGGCTATCGGCCCCATGCTCTCTTGTGTCGTTCTTGTGTGTTGTCATCGTGTCCATCTCGCCGGCATGGCGGTATTCCCGGGCAGCTCATCGGAGCATCCACTGGCGCGCCTGGTCCAGCCGGGCCGCCAGGCTGCCGTCGATCACTTCGTCGCCCACCCGGATCATCAGCCCGCCGAGCAGCGTGGGGTTGAGGTCGACCTTGAGCGAGATCGACCGACGGTAGATCCGGGTGAGGACCTCGACTAGCCGCTGTTCCTGCTGCTCGGACAAAGGGCCGGCGGCGGTGACGTACGCCACCGAGCGTTCCCGCCGGGCGGCTGCCCGGTCAACAAGCTCCTCGACGATCTCCTCAAGTGGACGCCGTCGTGGCGCCCGGACCGCTTGAGCCAGGAGACGGCGGGTCACCGGACGTGCCCGGTCGGCCAGCACGGTGTCCAGCAACTCCAGGCGCCCCGCAGCGGGGGCGCTCTCATCAGCCAACAGTGTCGCCAGACGTGGTTGTCCAACCAGGATCCGAGCGAATCGGAACAGCTCGTCTTCGACGTCATCGAGGCTGTTGTCCCGCTCGGCCAGGGACAACAGCGCCTGCCAGGCCAGCTCCTCGACCGCGTCGAGCAGGTCCAGTGGCCGGGACCAGCGGGAAGCGACCACGTCGCCCAGGATCCCGAGACTGATTGGGCTGACCTTGCCACCGAACAGGGCCTCGACCATCTTTCGCCGGATCTGCTCGGGTGCCGCGAAATCAGCGAGGTGCCGCCGGATCGCTGGCTGCTCACCGAGCACCACCGCGACAGCACCCAGGTCCTCACCCATGCGGTCGAGCTTGGCGACAGCGACCACGGACCCACCAACAGCGCCGCCGATCCGGCTCTCGAGCCGCTCCCGAGCCGCGGCCAATGCCGCCCTGCTGGCCGGCTGCATCAGCGCCTCCGGGGCCCGTTGGAGACCGAGACGGCCCCCTCGGCGGTCACATTCTTGGCGGCGCCCTCGGGGGTCGCCATACCGTGCAGCTCATCCAGGAAACGGTCCACCGTGCCGGAGCGCCGGGCGTCCTCGGCGACCGACTCACCAACGATGCGACCAGCCAGCGCCACCGCAAGCTCGCCCAGCTCACCCCGCAGCTCACGGACGACCTGCTCGCGCTGGGTAGCCAGCTGCTCGGCGCCGCGCTCGCGGATCCGCGCCACCTCCTGGTCGGCCTGCTGGCGCATCTCGTCCTTGATCTGCTGCGCATCGGCCCGGGCGGTCTCCCGAATCTTGGCCGCCTCGACCCGCGCCTGCGCCAGCGCCTCGTGATAGCGGGCCTGCGCCTCAGCGAGGCGCTTGCTGGCCTGCTGGCTCTCCTGGATCTGCCGGCGGACCATCTCCTGACGCTCGCCCATCACGCGCTTCACCGGGGGCGCCACGTAGCGCCAGATCACCCCGAGCACGACCAGGAAGATCGCCAGCTCGACGAAGAACGTCGCGTTGGGGATCAAGAAGAGGTTGCCCCCACCACCGCCCTGCTCGGCCAGGTTATACGAACTCATGACGCTCCCAACCAGCTCACTTAGCGAGCACAAACACGAATAACGCCATAAAGGCGAGGTTGATGAAGTACATCGCCTCGACCAGACCCACCGTCAGGAAGAAGATGGTGAACAGCCGACCCTGTGCTTCAGGCTGACGAGCGACGCCCTGGATTGTCGCGCCACCGGCCAGGCCGTCACCGATCGCCGCGCCGATCGCACCGCCGGCCAGCGCCAGCCCACCGCCGATGAAGGCGCCGGCCAACTGGACCGATCCGGTGGTGCCGCCCCCCTGCTGAGCAAGGAACAGTTCAGAAAAACTCATATCTTTCCCTCTTGTCCTGAGAGCTTGGTCTGTTTTATCTGGTCGTTTAACTGGGCGTTTACCTGGGTGGGATGACGCCGGGGGGCGGTGCGGCCACGAAGGGAACCGTCAGTGGGCCTCCTCCCCGTCCTGACCGGCCGCGAATCCGAAGTAGAGGATCGTCAGCAACGCGAAGATGAGGGCCTGGAGAAGTCCGATGAACAGGTCGAACAACTTCCAGGCTGAGGTCGGCAACCACGACACGGCGGCCGGCAGCAGCCCGAGCACAGCGACCATCACGGTGCCCGCGAGGATGTTGCCGAACAGCCGCAGCGCGAGGGTGACCGGCTTGACCAGCTCGTCGATGATGTTCAAGGGGAGCATCAACGGGTAAGGATGCACAAAATGCTTGAAGTAGCTCTTGCCCTTGACCCGGATTCCCGTGGCATGCACCAGAATAATCACGAAGAAAGCCAGGGCGAAGGTGAGGTTCACATCTGCCGTCGGTGGTCCGACGTACTCGTCCCAGGCATGCGGCAGCAGCGCCAGCCAGTTCGCGATCAAGATGAAGAAGAACAGGCTGATGGCCAGCGGCACCACAAAGGGCGCGGTGCGGATGCCCACGTTGCTCTCCACCTGGCGCTCTATCTGATCGATCACCGCCTCGAAGGTCAACTGCAGCCCACTGGGCACCTTGGCGGTCGCCTTAGCCGCAAGATAGAACCCGAACCCCAGAACGATCACTGCGGCGATCACGGTAGAGATCACAGTGTCAGCGTTGATCGTCAAACCTAGCAGGTGCCACTGGACGTGCTGGCCAACCTGGACGCCACCGCCCTCGGCCAGCGCATACTCGCGCATCACGGAGGACTCCCCACTCCCGATTGGCCCATTCCTGATTGGCGCAGCTCCTTGACCAGCGGAACCGACGCGATAAAGATAATCACTAGTTGCAGGGTGGCGAGCCCGGCGAACACCCCGAGGCCTGCTGGCCGCAACATCAGTGCCAAGCCGACCGCGAACCCGGTGATCAGCGTGAGCCGGCCGAGCACCGACACCGCGAACCGCCGCTTGTTGGGCTCGCCACTGGCCGCGAAGCGCGCCGTGGAGCGCTTGACCAGCGCCGTGTTGAGCAGGCCAAGTCCGAGCCCACCGCAGAAGAACACCGCCGCGAGCGGGTAGCCCATCGGCGCGAGCACCACGAAGCTGGCGGCGCCGAGGCAAGCCGCGATGGGGATGGCCCGGCGTAGATCGACGACCCCTCTCGTCGGGGGCACATCAGGGGCGGTGACGTCAGGGGTGACCACTCGGCGCTTACTCCTTCAGCAACTTCGTGAACTTGGTGTAGATATAGACTCCAGCACCGACAATGCCGAGCGCCAAGCCTGCCAGGGTGAACACCGGGAGGGTCTGCGCTGCCTGGTCTACCAACCATCCGATGCCGAGGCCGACCAGAAGAATCCCTGCGGTCGCAGCACCGAGACCGAGTAGTGTGCCGAGCTCCAGGCCGTTGGGTTGTTCGCGTCGCTCCACGACCACCTACTACCTCAGCGCGAGCTGATGCGGCCCGCCGCCATCACTCAAAGACACTCCTCACAGTCCAGGAGCAGGGCTCATGGCGGAAAACCACGATCATGAACACTGCCGATGGGCCGGCCTGACCCGAAGTCCCACCCCCGGGTGGGACAAACCAGAAGCTATCACACTCACTCGTCGCTACTTGTGCTGAGGTCAGCGGCTCAGCGGAGATCAGCGCACCGGGAGCCGGGGGACCAGCGAACCCAGCACGGCGATCAGCAGCCCAAGCATGATCGACCACACCACCACGTAGACGTCGAACAGCGTCAGGGCGACAGCACCAAAAGCGAGCAGGGCAGCCCACAAGTAGATCAACAACACCGCTCGGCGGTGTGAGTGCCCGATCTCGAGCAGCCGGTGATGCAGATGCAGCTTGTCGGCGGCGAAGGGGCTGCGTCCCGCGCGAGTCCGGCGCACCACCGCGAGCAGCAGGTCCAACAGCGGCACGAACAGCACAGCGGCCACGACCAGCAGCGGGGAGAACAAAGCCAGCACGTCGGTGGCACCGTAGCTGCCGGGGTCGACCCGGCCTGATGCGCTAGTCGACGCCGCAGCCAGCATCAGCCCGATGAGCATCGCCCCAGAGTCCCCCATGAAGATCCGCGCCGGCTGGAAGTTGTGCGGCAGAAAGCCCAGGCACGCGCCAGCGATCAGGGCGGCGATCAGCGTCGGCGGATAGGCGGACACGCTGCCGCCAGAGCGGTGCAGCAACTGCAGCGTGAACGCACCAATGGCGACCGCAGCGATCAATCCGATCCCTGCGGCCAGCCCGTCCAGCCCGTCGATGAAGTTCATTGCGTTCACCAGCACCACCGCCAGCGCCACGGTGACGAGCACCGCCTGGTCCTGCCCCAGGATGAGCACCGAGCCGACCGAGTCGGCACCGCCGTTCCACGGCACCCAAAAGATGAACCACTGCACGCCGTAAAGCACGAGCACCCCAGCGGCGGTGACCTGCCCAGCGAACTTGGTGAGCGAATCCAACTCAAACCGGTCATCTAGTGCCCCAACCAGCATGATGATGCCCCCGGCCACCAGCACCCCCACGACGTCCCCGGAGAACTCGAAGGACCTGCGCAACACTGGCAGCTGGTGAGACAGCAGAACGCCACCGAGGATCCCGCCATACATCGCCACCCCACCGAGGCGCGGAATCGGGGCGCGGTGCACGTCACGCTCACGGGGCGTCGCCACCGCACCGGTGCGGATCGCCAGCATGCGCACCAACCCGGTCAGCAGAAAGGTCACCACCGCGGTGGTGAGGCCGACCAGCAGATACTCTCGCAGCGGCAGTCCGGCGGAAACGGGCACGGGTCCCACCGGGGCAGGCTAGTCCGCTACCAGTTCACCTCCGCCGGTAGCCCACCCCAGCGCCGTTAGCTGGCCACCTGGATAGTCAGGCCGAGCAACTCGCCGATCTGGGCGGCCGGGACTGCGCCCTCACGGAGCACCAGGGGCTCGTCCCCGGTGAGGTCAACGATGGTGGAGGCAACCCCGTCTGCGGTCCCGCCATCGAGATACACCGACACCCGATCGGCAAGCTGCTCGCGGGCCTGCTCGACGGTGGTCGCAGGCGGAAAACCTGAGCGGTTCGCGCTGGACACCGCCATCGGACCCACCTCGCGAAGCAGCTCCAGGGCCACGGGGTGCAGCGGCATCCGCAGCATGACGGTTCCCCGAGTATCGCCCAGATCCCAGCTCAGCGACGGCGCGTGGGGCAGCACCAACGACAGCCCGCCGGGCCAGAAGGCCTCGATCAGCGCGCGCGCTCGCGCCGGAACACCCCGGACCAGGCCATCCACCGTGGACCAGGAACCCACCAGCACCGGGACCGGCATGTCCCGCCCCCGCCCCTTGGCGTCCAGCAACCCCTGCACCGCCGTCCAGGAGAACGCGTCACAACCCAACCCGTAGACGGTGTCCGTGGGCAACACGACAAGGTGGCGTTCCCGGATCGCGCTCGCCGCCGCAGCCAACCCGGCGCTGCGGCGCGCCGGCAACGCGCAGTCATAGACAGTGCTCACGGATCCGAACACTACGATGGCCCACCTCGATCAACTCCCGGAGGCCCACGTGCCCACGTATCGCCGTGTCGTCATCGCTGCCACAGCCACCGCGCTGGCGCTGGTGGGGTTGCCCGCCAGCGCAGCCGCCAGGAGCGGGAGTTCACCGAAGCACTACGTCGCGCTCGGTGATTCCTATGCGGCGGGTCCGTTGATCCCGGTGCAGCGGATCGATCCGATCGGCTGTGGAAGGTCCACCAGCAACTACCCGGCGCTGCTGGCCGCAGCACTGCACATCAGCGACTACACCGACGTGAGCTGCAGCGACGCGACGACCGTCAACATGACGGCTCCCCAGGAGGTACCGTTGGGCTTCAATCCACCGCAGTTCGACGCCCTGCGCCCGGACACCGACCTGGTCACAGTGACCATCAGTGGCAACGACATCGGGTTCGCTGACATCCTGCTCACCTGTATCGGGCTCAGCGCCACTGACCCGTTCGGCAATCCCTGCCAGCGCCAAGCCACCGCCGGCGGCATCGACCGCTACGCGCAGCGCATCGCCGCCGCAGCACCGAAGGTCGCCCGGGTGCTGCAGGGCATCCGGGAGCGCTCGCCGCGCGCCACCGTGCTGCTGGTGGGCTACCTGCGGATCCTGCCGCCCACCCTCGGGTGCTATCCGGTCTTGCCCATCGCCTTCGGTGACGTGCCCTACCTCGACGGCGTGGAGCAACAGCTCACCGCCATGCTGGCCGGCCAGGCCTTCAACCATAACGCGGTCTTCGTCAACTCCTACGCGGCCTCACTGGGCCACGACGCCTGCCAGTTGCCCGGCGTGAAGTGGGTGGAAGGCACTGAGCCGACCAGTCCGGCCGCCCCGGTGCATCCCAACGCCACCGGCATGCGCGCGGTGGCCGCTTTCGCCCTGAACGTGCTCAGCGGCCTGGACGAGGCGCCGCCTCTGGGCTGAACGGCAGTGCCACGCGCCGGGCGGTGGCAAATCGAGGCCGCCCGGCCAGGTCGACGTGATCAGCCACGTCGGTGAGCACCCGCCGGGCAGCCAGCAGCGCGGGAACCGCCACCGCGTGCGAGTCGTCGTGTTCGATGGCGATACTTCCGCCCTCGCGGAGCAACCGGGTGCCGGTGCGCACCACGTCCCCGATCACGGCGAGGCCATCGGGACCTGCGAAGACAGCGGCGGGCGGGTCGTGCAAGGCCACCTCGGGCGCCACCGTCGCCCCCACCGGCACATAAGGTGGGTTGCACAGCACCAGGTGCGCCATCCCATCCAGCGCGCCGAGCAGCCCCGGATCAGCGATGTCACCGGCGTACAGCACCACCCGCGTGTCCCCCGCCG
Organism: Pseudonocardiaceae bacterium; assembly: GCA_049673305.1. Lineage (GTDB taxonomy): Bacteria > Actinomycetota > Actinomycetes > Mycobacteriales > Pseudonocardiaceae. The sequence goes on from JBATXM010000209.1 coordinate 12,340, forward strand.
CAGCTCGCGTGTCGATGTTGCGCCGCGCCCAGCTCAGTGCCACGGGGTCCCGTTCCACGGCGTGGACCTGCGCATCAGGCCTGGCGTGCGCCAGCGCGAGCGCCAACGCACCGGATCCCGTGCAGAGGTCGATCACCAGTGGCTGCGCCACACCCTCCAGCGTGGCCAGACCCCAGGCCAGCAGCATTTCGGTCTCCGGGCGCGGGATGAACACACCGGGTCCCACCGCCACGTCGATGGCGCCCATGGGGGCAGTCCCAGTGAGGTGCTGCAACGGCACCCGCTTCGCCCTTCGGGACACCAGCATCTGCAATGCCTCGACCACGGACGGGTCAACCAGCGGAACCATCGGCAACCGCTCTCGCGGCACGCCCAGCACATGCGCCGCAAGGAGTTCAGCGTCCACCCGAGGGGAGGCCACCCCAGCGTCCGTGAGGACCCGCTGCGCCTGCGCTACCGCAAGGCGCAGCGCTTGCCTGCTCACGAGCCTCGCAAGCGCAGCTCACGGTCGGCTTCGACCAGCGCGTCCAGCACCCCATCGAGGTCCCCGTCGAGCACCGCATCAAGGTTGTAGGCCTTGTAGTTGACGCGGTGATCGGCGATCCGGTTCTCCGCGAAGTTATAGGTCCGCACCCGCTCGGAGCGGTCCACGGTGCGAACCTGCGAGCGACGCTGCTCAGAGGCCTCCTGCTGCGCTTTCTCCTCAGCCAGCGCCTGCAGCCGGGCCCGCAACACCGCAGTGGCCCGGATCCGGTTTTGGATCTGCGACTTCTCGTTCTGGCAGGACACCACGACGCCGGTCGGCAGGTGGGTGATGCGCACCGCGGAATCGGTGGTGTTCACACTTTGCCCCCCGGGACCCGAGGAGCGGTAGACGTCGATGCGCAGGTCCTTCTCATCGACGTCGATCGCGACGTCGTCCGGCTCGGGATAGACCAGCACCCCCGCCGCCGAGGTGTGAATCCGCCCGGAGGACTCGGTGGCCGGGACGCGTTGCACCCGATGCACCCCGCCTTCGAACTTCAACCGCTCCCAGACACCAGACTGTGGCGAGGCTGACGACTTCAGGCTCACGGTGACGTCCTTATAGCCGCCCAGGTCGGACTCGGTGGCGTCGAGCACTTCGGCCCGCCAGCCGTGCCGCTCGGCGTAGCGCAGGTACATCCGCAACAGGTCCCCGGCGAACAGCGCGGACTCCGCACCGCCCTCCCCGGACTTGATCTCCATGACAACGTCGGAGTCGTCGTGCGGGTCGCGGGGCAGCAACAGGTCGGCTAGCTCGGTCTCCAGCCCGGGAACCCGGCCAGCGAGGGCGTCCGCCTCGGCAGCGAAGGCGGGGTCCTCGGCGGCCAGCTCGCGAGCGGCCTCGACGTCACCGCGAGCCTGATCCAGCTCGCGGACGGCCCGCACGATACGCGATAGCTCTCCATATCGCCGCCCTACCTTGCGGGCCGTGTCGGGATCAGCATGCAGCGCAGGATCACCGAGCTGACGCTCCAGCTCGGCGTGCTGCTCCAGCAACGCCTTAACTGCCGCAGTGTCCACTGGTCCCGGAGTCTACTTCTGTCGTTTGCCGTAGCGCTTTTCGAAGCGCGCCACCCGGCCACCGGTGTCCAGAATCTTCTGCTTGCCGGTGTAGAAGGGGTGGCAGTTGGAGCACACCTCGACGTGGATCTGACCGTCACGTTTGGTGCTGCGGGTGACGAAGACGTTGCCACAGCCGCAGGTGACCTGCGTCTCGACGTACTCCGGGTGGATGCCCTGTTTCATGGATGTCCTCTCCTCATGACCGCCGGGTCCCCATACTTGCGTGCACGGGGTGAACCGGAGCCGGACTGCGTGGGCAGCAGCGATGACAGTGTGTCAGACGGCCCAACCTCACATGAAACCGTCAACGCCCACCCGATGTTCCCCATCGAGGTCGAGATGAGGGAGTGAGTCCAGGTGCTGTGGGGCGTGCGATGCCAGATGTGTTGCGTGGTGGGTGTGACGGTGAGCCCAAGATCGGCCGGTTCGGGCCGTTTGAGCTCGTTCCAGCGGTGGTGGACCTGTTCCACGGTCTCCCAGGGGTTATGGGTGCCGTCATAGCGCACCAGGTGGTCGCCAGTGATGAGCTCGGCCCAGGAACCGTCGTCGGCGACCACGCTGGCGCAGTCGCGGTCACCGCTGCGGTAGTGATCGCCACGGCCAGTGCCGAGGTGGAGGTGGAGGAAGAACTGGAACGCTGGATCAGCGAGCGCGGTCGGGGCGAGGTCGGTGGTGGTCTCGCGCACGCCGAAAAGCTGGTCGGGGGTGAGCTCGGGCAGGCGGCTGAGCCTCTCGGCGCTGCGACGGGCGGCCATGAACAAACCCGGGTAGTTCAGGAAGCGCCCGGTGGCGGTGCGATCGGCGTCGACGTGCAGTCGGACCAGGACGCTCACCCTACCGAGTTGCAGGTCGCTGAGGATGGTGCCGCCAGGGCGGACCTGGTCAATCCACGCGATCGGGATGGTGGGGACGCTGCAGGTGGCGATGATCCGGTCGTAGGGGGCGTGGTCGGGCCAACCGGCGGTGCCATCGACGGTGCCCAGCCGTGGGTGGTAGCCGAGGTCAGCGAGCCGGTTACGGGCGGTGGCGATGAGGCCGGGGTGGATGTCGACGGAGTGCACGTGCTGCGGGCCGAGGCGGTGCGACAGCAGAGCGGCGTTGTAGCCAGTACCCGTTCCGACCTCCAGTACCCGCATGTTGTCGGCGAGCTCCAGGTCTTCGAGCATGCGGGCCATCAGGCTCGGGCGGGTGGACGAGCTGGCCGGCACGGTGAAGGGGCGCAGCGCGTAGCCGGGACGGACCTGGGCAAGTTGGGTGATCAGGCTGTCGTCTGAGTACACCTCAGTCAGCCAGGTTTCCCGCTGGGCGGGGTCGTGACCATCAATGGCGCGAAGATCACCGTGCTGGTCGCGGCGGTAGATCAGCGGGACGAACGGGTGCCGGGGCACCGCGGCGAACGCGGCTTGCCACCCAGGTGTGCGCAGTGCGCCCTCAGCGGTCAGCTCAGCGACCAGCTCACGCAGGCGTGGTCGCCACTGGTTGTCGGGAAGATCGGCCGCCACCGTCGCTGTGCTCATCGCGCGCGTTCTCCCAGCAGCAGCTCAGCAAGTGCGTCGGCGATGGGAACGTTAAGCTGTGCTGTCGGCAGCAACGATCTCACCGCGCCAGACCCCGTCGTTGCCAATGGTGCCGGTGACCGACAGGTTGATCGGGAAATCACCAACGTCGATGGATACCGCCTTGCCACCCCAGGTGGCCAGGGCGTCGGCGACCAGATCTGCGGTACTGTCATCGTTCGCGGTGATGATCAACGTTGTCGCATCCATCATGGTGCTACTCGTCCACCTCATCCTCGTAGGGCTCGTCGATGCTGTCCGTGTGCTCTTTTCCGTCGTCGATGTACTTTGTTTCCTTCTTGTGGACGCCGTGGGTGGGCCGCTTGCGGTGTTTGGCCGCGATGACAGCTGGCACCGCGAACCGGGTACCCCACGGACGCGGACCGGCCTGGCGCACGATCGGTCCCTCCAAGTGGCCGGCCGGCGGCGCGCCGAGTGGCAGTCGTGACGGCGCCAACGGGCCGACGCTGGCAGAGTGCTCGGGAATTCCATACCAAACCATGACGGTGGCCCCTCCGCGTGGCGACGTCCGTTCGTCTGTCAGCTTGGCGGTTAGGCCACGGCAACACAACGAGTGCCCGATACGGCTGCGGCTGGCTTCCAGCACGGCGATGGACGGGGCTCCACCGAAAACGTGGGCGCGTACGCTCAATGTCCATGAGTTCGTCTGCCGTGGATCGAGTGCTCGCCACTGCGGGCATTCGGTTCGTCTACCTGTTCGGCTTCCGGGCAACCGGCCGACACCACCCTGACAGCGACGCTGACATCGCTATCATGCCTGGAGCGCCGCTGGATCTGCTGGCGGAGGCTGCTGTGGCCGACCCAGTTGGCACAGGCTCTGCGGGTGCCTGCGGTCGACCTTGTCGACCTGCGGCGAGCGCCACTGCGGCTGCGCGGACGGGTACTGGAGGAGGGCCGGCTGCTGTACAGCGCAGACGAGCCCGGCCGGGTCGCCTTCGAGATCCGCACCCGAAGCGAGTACTTCGATTTTCTCCCCACTCAGCGAGCACACCGCGACGAATTCCTGCGCCGGGTGGCAACAAAGGGGCTCAATGGTTGATCTCGATCGAATTCACCAGCGCTTGGAGCTGCTCGGCGGTTACCTGTGCGAGCTGCGGCGCCCCCGAGGGCTGGCGGGCCCCGCGTGACTTCAAAAGACAGCTTCACCATCCTCGGTGCGCACGGCGTCACCATCCTCGGTGCGCACGGCGTCATCGACGACACCCGCGTGCACGAGTTGCTCGCTGCCGGACTGCCTGACCTGGACGCGTTCGCCACGGCGTTGGCCAGGCTCGTGAGCTGAGCCTCCACTCCCCATTTCCGTATCACGATCCGACACTAGCGCAGCACCGCATTAATCCTTCGGAGGGTTGATCCAGGTGTTCAAATCGGTGAGGTAGTGCCCCAGGGTGAGCGATGACCGTACAATTCCGCACCGCCCCGCCCCACTTTCGGTGATCAAGTTCCTCCAGCGTCGTCCGATGGTCAAGCTCCTCCCGCGTCGTCGAAGACAGGAAGCCACCACAGTGCCTATACCCGGCAAACCCTAAGACGGCCCACTCCCCCGCACGAAAGATTGATGCGGTGCAGCCCTGGTTCGCTGGCATCTTCGCGCGGCGAATTCTGGTCTGGGGCTGGATGGAGCGCCGGTTTTTGTCGGTGCCCCGTCGTAAAATTGGGGCATGTCGACGGCGCCGGTGTGCCCGCCAGTGTGGCGGAGCAGTGATGCGGAGCTGGTCGCTGAGCTGGGCGCGTTGGAGACCCGGTTGCATTCGACCTGGGCACGGATGCTGTCGGTGGTCACCGACATCGATTCTCGGGGTGTGGCCGGCGGGTTGGGATACGGCACCACCGTGGAACTGCTGCGGGCGGTCGCCCGGATCTCACGGGGTGAGGCGCGGGCCCGACTCTGCGCCGCCGCTGACGTGCTGCCCGGTCGCGGGCTGGGCGGCGCACCAGTGCAGCCGAAGCTGCCGGCCACAGCGGCAGCGGTTGCCGAGCATGCGATCGGCGCCGCCGACGTCGCGGTGATCCGCTCGGTGCTGGCCCGTATCCCCGCGCACGTGGATACGCAGATGCGGGCCGAGGTGGAAGCTGAACTGGCCCACCACGCCGAACGTTGGATGCCGGGCAGTTGGCGGTGTTGGGCAAGCGGATCCTGGCCTACCTCGATCACGATGGTCCGCGACCCAAGGACACTCCCGAAACGCGGCGGTGGCTGCGTTTCGGTGACCGCGACGGTGGCGTTGAGCTGGCGGGATGGTTGGATCGGGAGGCTGCTGAGATCGTTCGCTCAGCGTTGAGCCCGCTGGCGGCGCCGCGTCCGATCACCGACACCGAGGTCGACCTGCGCACCGCGGCACAACGCGACGCCGACGCCCTGGTTGAGCTCGCTGCACGTGCGTTGAGTGACGGTGAGCTGCCCACCGAGGGTGGTGAACGCCCGCAGGTTGTGGTGACCGTGAGCCTGCCGGTGTTGCAGGGCCGGATCGGGATGGGGTCGCTGGCGCTGGGCGGTCCGATCAACGCGGACATCGCCCGGCGTATCGCCTGCGACGCCGAGATCATCCCCGTGGTGCTCGGCTCGCGGGGTGAGCCGCTCGACGTCGGGCGCGCCAGCCGTACCGTGCCCACCGCGATCCGCCGCGCAGTGATCCTCCGAGATGGCGGATGCGCCTTTCCGGGGTGTTCAGCACCCGCCCGCTGGTGCGACATTCACCATTGTGTGCATTGGGCCGACCATGGCCCCACCAGCGTCGGCAACTGCGTCGCTTTGTGCGGCCGTCACCACCGGCTCCTCCACCATTCCGACTGGCGAATCGACATGACCAGCGGCATTCCAGAATTCCATCCACCATCATGGTTGGGTGGGCCGCCGCGCCGCAACCCCATCCACCTCGCTCCCAGCCTGATCCGAAACCGTCAATAGCGGCAGGCCCCCACACTGCTTACCACGGGAGAGGGTACACGGGGCGATTTCAATCGGTCGTGGTGAGGGTCAATGATCTGACGCTGCCAGCGACACCGGCAAAGTTCACCCCCGAAGGATTAATACGGCGCAGCACTAGCTGCGCGGCGAGGGTGCGCGTCATGAACTCGACGCCACGGACGTTTCTTCTGCGTAGAGATGTCGGTACCGTCGAGTTCACGACCCCCGACGAACGGCGGTACGGAATTACTCGATGTCCTGGCAGGGGTGGGCGATGCTTGGGTGAGCCGGTCGGCGTCGTCAACACTGAGCACGCCCGCTGGCAGGACACCGCGCAGCGCTCCCGCAGTTAGCATCTGGCGCGGTAAGCGTCTGGCCAAGCTGCCGCCGAGACATCGACACGCGCACACTCCTTCCGTCCGGAATTCGGTGTCAGAAGCTCACGCCGCCCTTGATATCGCGAGCTTCGAGAACATTCCCGGCGACGGTACCGGTGATCCCATTGACAACACCGCCATGGTCGGCGCGCTGCTGAGTCAACACGTGGCCCCATATCGCGCGCAAGTCTGCGGCGAACTGCGGGTCCGAGTTTTCCGCTCGCGCCAACTCTTCACTCAAGGCGTGAACCTCCGGAGAATCCGGAGGGGAACCCTCGGCGTCGTCGAGCGCCCTAGTTGCTTGGGGTGAACCAGCGAACTTCTTCTTGACCACGTCGTACAATCCCGTGGCGCCCTTGCCGGCGAGTGCGGCGGCTATCGACACGAGAATCGGATCAGGCATATGAATCTCCCCTCCAGTCCAGCGTTTACTAGCCTTGAAGACGTCGGACCACTCTACAGGCTCCTGACACACCGTCAGCTGTAAGCGCAGAGCCGTTCAATCGATGGGGAGACCGGCATAATCGGCTATGGTGGACCAGCGAACCGTGACAGCATCACCTGATGATCTCTTGCACGCTGGGGGCACGTTGAATGAGTCAGCCAGAGCGGCCACGGCACAACCGGGCGATACGCGTTCGGACAACAGGCCTGCGACTGGCCGGGAGCAGCCGTCGGAGGGCGGAACGCGCAACGCGCTGTCCGGTAGCGCGGACAACGTCGTGCAAGCGCGTGATATCCAGGGCGGTGTCCATGTTCACCAGCGCAGGATGTCATCCCTGCCAGCGCCGCGACAGTTGCCGGCCGACGTCATGTTCTTCACCGGCCGGGACGCTGAGTTGGGCAGGCTTGATGCCCTGCTGGATCGTGGCGAGCCCGCTGCGGTGGTGATCTCCGCTATCGCGGGCACCGGGGGGATGGGCAAGACCTCGCTGGCGGTGCACTGGGCGCACCGGGTCCGGGAACGCTTCCCCGACGGGGAGCTGTATGTGAACCTGCGGGGCTATGACCCTGGCCCACCGGTCACCCCGGACCAGGCCCTGGACGGATTCCTGCGGGCGCTGGACGTGCCAGCCGAGAAGATCCCTCATGATGTGGACGCGCAAGCCGGGCTGTACCGGTCACTGCTAGCCGGGCGGCGGATGATAGTGGTGTTGGACAACGCCGCCACCCCCGACCAGGTGCGGCCCCTGCTGCCCGGCTCACCAACCTGTGTGGTGGTCGTGACGAGCCGCAACCAGCTGTCCGGGCTGGTCGCCCGCGACGGGGCGCACCGTCTCACGCTCGACGTGCTGCCCCCGGAGGACGCGGTCACGCTGCTGCGCTGCGCTGTTGGGCCCGACCGGGTCGATGCCGAGCCGGAGGCGGCGGCCGAGGTGGCCCGGCACTGTGACTATTTGCCGTTGGCATTGCGGATCGCCGCCGAACGAGCAGCCGCCCGCACCCACCTGAGGTTGGCCGATCTCGCCGAGGAACTCGCCGTGGAGCGCGACCGGCTGGATGTGCTCACAGCGGATGACGACGAGGCCACCGGAGTGCGGAATGTGTTCTCCTGGTCATACCACGCGCTGGCACCCGAGACCGCCCGGGTGTTCCGGCTGCTGAGCCTGCACCCCGGCCCCGATGTCGGTGTGGCGTCCGCCGCTGCGCTTGTGGGGAGCACCACGACCTCAGTACGACGCCAGTTGGCTACGCTGACCAGCGCGCACCTGCTCACCGAGACCCGGCGCGATCGCTACCAGTTCCATGACCTGCTGCGCGCCTACGCCACCGAGCGCGCCTCATTCGATGAGTCACCGGACGACTGCGCCAACGCAACGCACCGGGTCCTTGCGTGGTACCTACACACGGCCCACGCCGCTCTCTACGCCCTGTACCCACAACACCCGGAGATCCCGCTTGACCCGCTGACGGTGACCTGCCAGCCACTGACCTTCACCCACCGCCACCAGGCGTTACAGTGGTTCGACACAGAACACGCCAACCTCATGGCCGCCATCCGGCTCGCCGCTGACACTGGCCAGTACACCATCGCGTGGCAACTCCCGAATGCTATGGACACATTCTTGTGGTTGCGCTACTACTGGACCGACGTGATCACCATTCACCAACTCGGTCTCGCCGCCGCCGTGCACATCCATGACCAGCGGGGCGAAACATGGGCACTCGGTCACCTCAATGATGCATACTTGGAGTTTGGGCGGTTCGAGGAGGCTCTTCCCCTTGCTCTGCGACATCTGAGCGTCGCACGGGAGATTGGGGACCAGTGGGCCGAAGGTAATGCACTGGGTGCACTCGGGGATATTCATTTGCATTTTGTGCGACTCAAAGAGGCCGCCGATCATTATCGGCGGTCCCTGGCCCTCTACCGCGACGTCAACCATCGGCGAAACGAGGCCATCGCACTGGTCAAACTTGCTGAACTAGCCCAAGCCCAGCAGCATTTTGAACAGGCTGTCATCTACGCCCAAGACAGTCTAGCGATACACCGGGAAATGAATAACACAGCAAACGAAGCATTCGTTCTACGCACCCTCGGGCTGGTCTATCTCGATCTCCGTCAATTCCACGAGGCCGCCGATCACTTCCAGCAGGCCGTGGCCATGTTTCGTGAACTTAGTGCCCGATACGAAGCCGCCCGAGCTCTCCATTCCCTAGGTGAGGCGCTACGGGCTATGGAGCAGCTGTCTGAAGCACGTGAATCCTGGCTTGAAGCCCTCAACATTTTCGACGATCTGGATGCCCCGGAAGCAACCCAGGTTCGTGTGTGCCTGGAGACCCTCGATGCCCACAATGCTGATCAGCATCGGTAACCTGCGTCGACTACTGAAACCTCACCATGCCGCGACGTGACAAAACGAGACCCCGCCCTCTCAGGTGTTGAAGGCAGGACTCCCTAACATCTGGTGCTGCGGCTACAGCCGGCTGAACTCTCCGTCCCTCGCCTCGGCGAGGAACGCGTTCCACTCGCTGGGGTTGACGATGAGGATGGCGCCGTTGCCCTTGTCTTTGGAGTCGCGAAGCCCCACGGCCGCACCCAGGAACACCACTTCCACGCACGAGCCGAAGTTGTCCCCGCTCCAAGTGCTCTTGCGCCACACCGCGTGGGTGAAGTCTGGGCTGGTCATGATCGTGCTTCCTTCCCGTCAGCCAGACGGATGATCAGATTTCGGGACTCCACCTGACCCATCGCCGCTGCGCTCAGACGACTCCACAACGCACTGTACGCCTCGACCGCATCGGGAGCATCCAGGTAGTCAGCGTCCGTGAAAGTCTCCAGATAGACCACGTCTGAGGTGGCGTCGTGATCGAACCGGAGGATGATGAAACCGATCCACGCTGCCCCGAAGGTCTGGGCGTCGAAGGGCAGGACTTGTAGCTCGACGTTCGGCCGCTCGGCTACCTCGGCCAAGTGAATGAGCTGCTGGTGCATGATCGTGGCGTCGCCGATGTTCCGCCGCAGTGCTGACTCGCTGAGGATGAAGTGCAGCGTGGTGTCCGGCTGGTCGAGGATGGCTTGCCGTTCCAGGCGCACCTTGACGTGCCGGTTCATCTCGTCGTCGGTGACTCGCGGGTGGGCCGTGGTGTTCATCGCGTGGATGTACGCCTCGGTCTGGAGGATGCCGGGGACGACCTCGGGTTGGTACCAGCGGATCTCGCTGGCATCGGTCTCGAGGTCGACGTAGGCGCGGAACCAGTCCGGGACGACGTTGCGGAAGCCCGACCAGCGGCCACGCTGCCGCCCGGCCCGGGCAAGATCGCGCATCGACTCGACCTGCGCACCGGTCACGCCGTAGAAATCGAGCAACAGCTTCAGGTCAGTCAGCTTGATCCCGCTCTGGCCCAGCTCGAGCCGGCTGATCTTGCTAGCCGCCGCGTCGAGGACGGCCGCTGCCTCCTCCTGCGTCGTGCCAGCTTGATCACGAGCGCGTTTCAACGCTTTACCCAGCCTCCGGCGCTGGATCATCGGGGTTGCCATCGGTCAGTGCCTCCTCCCCCATCAGCCAGGACGCTCATCTTGGACCACCGGGCGATGAGCTCGTGAGCCAGAGTAGACCACCTAAAACAGGTTCCTAAAATAGTCGCCCATGTGGTAGGTTGTCACTGAACAGGAGTTCAGATTAGGAGTTCACTCTAGGAGCCGAACAGCGCAGCACCCGTGGGGCGGATCGCTCCGCTGAACGCTCCCCCAAGCTGGACGGACCGGCGACGCCTGGCCCCGAGCCCGTCGCCGGTCTGGCCTTCCACGCGGTACGGAGGAACCAGCCGTGAAACCTCCGCTCTCCGGCTACTGTCGCCTGCCAGCGTGATGGGACCAGCGGTTTGCCACGACCTAGGGACCACCGGGTCTGGTCGGTGAGCATGGTGGTCTCCGTTCTGTTGGTCAACTGACACGCCGGTGTTTGAACTGCCTCGGGCTCGGTAGAGACTCATTGTTGGGGTCAGGCGACTGGACTGATCAGATCGCCCAGGGTCTCGTACTTGACCGGTGGTCTGCTTCCGCAGGCTCTGTGCAGTCGACGGTTGTTGTGCCAATCCACGTATGCCGTGGTGGCGATGTCGACTTCTTGAATAGTATGCCACGGGCCACAGGGTTTAATCAACTGGGTCTTGCGCAAGCCTATCATGGACTCCGCCAGTGTGTTATCGAGTGCGTCACCGACGGTGCCGATCGAGGCATCGATGCCGGATTCGAGCAGGTGTGGGGTGAATCGGAACGACGTGTGCTGCCTGCCAGCGTCGGAATGGTGCACGAGTTTGCTTTCCCCCTCGTCCCGGTGGTACTGTAGGGTCATTGATTCAGTCCTCTGTCGATCGCGTCGAGGACGAGATTGGTTTCTTTCGACATGTTTGTTGTCCAGCCGGCGATCCGGTGGGAGAACACGTCGAGGGCGAACGCGGTGTTCCGTGTCCGCCCCGGTGGACACGGAGGTGAGATCGGCCACCCATCACCGGTTCGGGGTGTGGGTGGTGAACGGGCGTGTCACCACGTCAGCGACCTGGACCGTGTCTGACCTGGACACGGTCCAGGTCAGACACGGTCGTTCGCGCTGTCTTGCCGCGCACCGCGCCGACCAGGCGAATAATTCTCTCAGACATATGTTGGATGTGTTTTTGCTCAGCCGTGGCCCTCGAGGGTCGAGTTCCCTCGCGGAGAGAACCGATGCCTTCATGATCTCGTTCGTGCGGCGCAAGTCACGACTCTCCCGCGCCAGCATACGAGTCCGCTCACCATCGCTGGTTCAGTTGGTGCCGGTTTTCGTGTGGTTGCTGCTGGGTTTTTGGCGGCGTCGGTAAGAGTCGCCTTCGATGACGAGTTCGTGGGCGGTGGAGACGAGCCGGTCGACGGCGGATTGGGCGAGCAGTGGGTCGGCCATCATGGGCAGCCATTCACTGGGTTCCCGGTTTGAGGTGAGCACGGTGGCGGTTTTGCGGTGTCGTTCCACAACCAGCTCGTAGAAGTCGGTGGTCTCGGTGGCGTCCAGGGGTTGGAGGGCGAAATCATCCAGGATCAGTAGCTGGACGTGGGCGAGTCGGCGCATCTCGGCTTCGACGCTGTTGTCCAGCCGGGCGGCCTTGAGGCGTTTGAACAGCTTGTCGGCGCGGGCCATGTGCACGCTGTGTCGTCGGCGCGCGGCGATGTGCCCGAGCGCGGTCGCGAGGTGTGTCTTTCCCACCCCGACCGGGCCCAGCAGCAGAGCCCCGTGGGGGCCGTCGAGGAACCGCAGGCTGGTCAGCTCGGTCCAGAGTTGCCGCTCGTAGCGCAGGGCCGCGGTGGTGTCCCAGGTCTCCAGGCGCATCCCGGGATCGAGGCCGGCGGCCCGGGCGCGCAGCGCGGCGGAGTTGGTGTCGCGGCGGGCGACTTCGTCGGCGAGCACGAGTTCCAGGAAGTCGGCGTGGGGTAGGTGTTGCTGTCTGGCCAGCGTGATCCGCTCGGGCAGGGTGTCGAGCAACTTGCCGAGCTTGAGGGCACGCAGCAGCGCCTTGAGGTCGGCCGAGACCGGGTCGGTCACGCTGGTCGGGGTCATCACCGCACCTCCTGGTCACCGTTGGTGAGGGTGGGTGTGGGTGGTTTCGGGTTGAACTCGGCGGGGTCGCGAGCGAAGCGGGTCGCGGGTGCGCTCACCGGTGGTGGTAGCGGTGGTGAGGTGTTCTCCGAGGCCTGCTCCAGCATCGACGCGATCTTGGTGACGGACACCACGTCAAGCTCCAGCGCGCGGGCGCAGGCGGTGTCGACTGGGGTGTCGCCGTAGCGCCGCGCGAGGGCGAGCAGCCGGTAGACCTGGCGCATCCTGGTCCAGGGCAGCGGGTCATCCAGCAGCCGCTGGGCGTAGGTCCCCACGTTGGGGCCGTGCCGCCGGGCGGCGGCGATGAGCCGGTCGAGGTCGCGCAGGGCGTAGCCGGCCTTGTGCTCAGGCAGGTCCTCAGGATCGGTGACCCGGCCACCGGGTCGTTGGCGGGGGTGCACCTTGACCAGCTGCCCGTGGTGGAAGAGCTTGACCAGCGCCGAATCAGCGCGAACGTCGACGTGGGCTCCGATGTAGACCTTCGGTGCCGAGTACAGCGCCTTGCCGACCTCGATGTGGAAGTCACGGTGCACCTTGACCCGGGTGAAGAGCGGCACGTCATAGGGCTCGGGCACCGCGAGCAGCGCGGGGGCCTCGCGCTCGGCGAACACCTCGACCGGCCGGGCCGCGGTGGTGCCATGGATCCGCCCCCCGGCGAGGGCGTGTCACTACAAGTGTGTAAGCCACGGATGGACCAAGATCGGTCGGTGTGATCACCACTCGGCCGGGAAGGGAACCATCTGTGAGTCAGGACACCAGTGTCGAGGATTGTGAGGTCGAGGCGTCGCGTCGGTTGGCGGTCGCGCTCGAGCCCTCGACGATCTATGCGTTGCTGGCTGATGCG
>JBATXM010000210.1:0-7481 GCA_049673305.1 Pseudonocardiaceae bacterium
GCGCGCACAACGGCTCAGCCCCACTCATCAATCATCCCCCAGTAGGCCCCTCGGAAAGGTGGTATCGTAGCAGGATCAAGATCTACTATATTAATTTCCTGTCGCTATGACCGCTTGAGCCCAAGCAGCGAATGGCTCCGGAGTGAGGCCATACGGACGGTTGAGCAGCTGTGGAACGACAGTGATGGGTGGGACTCGCCGAGCGCCCGCGTCAGCACTGAACGCACCCGGGGCTGCCAGGAGTTGAACTCTGCGGAGCTGGTCGAGTGCGGCAGCCGGGCGGCCTCATCCCGGAGAGTGCGCAGGCGCTCGATGGCTTCTTCTGGTTTCACACCGCCATTCTGCGTCTGGCCTCGGCAGCTTCGGCGCGGACATGCCGAAGCTGCCGAGGCGCAAAACGCAGAACCGGTCGAGCTGAGGATCTTTTAAGATCGGCCCTGCCTGTATTTACCATGTCAAGATCTCCGCACATGCCGCGAGTCGCGCGCTCATGCCGAATAGCGGGTGTTGCTCGGGTGTTGCTGTCGGCGGCGGTGGAAACGTCCGAGTGTCGGATGCGAGGCTCGTCGAGGGGCGTTGGGTTGGGCTGGTTTTTGTGGCGCGGTCACCGGCCGGCGGTCCCCGAACCGCTGCCGTTGTGTGGGGTATTTCTGGTGAGCTGGGTGAGGAACTCGGTGTTGGTGTGGGTCTTGCGGAGGCCGTCGAGGAGCATGTCGATGGCTTGTTGGCTGTCCCGGCCATCGAGGGCCCGGCGCAGGGCGCGGGTGGCTGCCATTTCCGTGGTGGTCAACAGTAGCTCTTCTTTGCGTGTGCTGGACTGGGCTATGTCGATGGCAGGGTAGACGCGTTTGCTTGCGATCTTGCGGTCCAGTCTTAGTTCGGCGTTGCTGGTTCCTTTGTATTCCTCGAAGATCAGTGTGTCGCCGACTGAGCCGGTGTCCACCAGCGCTGTGGCGAATATGGTCAGTGAGCCGCCATTTTCGATATTGCGGGCCGCGCCGAGGAACCGTTTCGGCGGCACGAGGGCGGTGGAGTCCACACCACCGGACAGGATCCGTCCCGACGCTGGCGCGGCGAGGTTGTAGGCGCGGCCTAACCGGGTCAGCGAGTCCAGCATCACCACCACGTCTCGCCCCACCTCGACCAGGCGCTTGGCGCGTTCGATGGCCAGCTCGGCGAGTGCGGTGTGCTCGTGGGGCGGGTGGTCGAATGTGGCGGCGATGACTTCGCCGGGCACGGCGCGTGCCAGGTCGGTGACTTCTTCCGGGCGTTCGCCGACAAGAACGAGCATGAGGTGGCATTCCGGGTGGTTTTTGGCTATACCGTGCGCGATGGCCTGCAGCACGGAGGTCTTGCCGGCCATCGGTGGTGCGACGATCAAGGCCCGCTGTCCCTTGCCGACCGGCATGAGCAGATCGATCACCCGCGTGGTCAGGGCGTGGGGTTCGGTCTCCAGTCGCATCCGCTGATTCGGGTAGAGCGGGACCAGCTCGGAGAACACAGCTCGGGACAGGGCGTGACGCGGGTGTCGTCCGTTGATGGTGTCGACCTGGACGAGGGGCGCGGGTCTGTCGTCCCTGCCGGGCGGGCGGGCTGTGCCGGTGACCGTGTCGCCGCGGCGCAACCCGTGTTCGCGGAGCAGTCTCAGCGGGACTGGGGCGTCGCGGGGTCCGGGCAGGTAGCCCTCGGTGCGAACGAAGGCGCGGTTGTCCACGACGTCGAGGATCCCGGTGACGGACCGTAGGGAACCATCCTTCTCCTGTGACTGAGGGGCCCTGCCGTTGTCGGCAGGCTGGCGGGGGACATCGTTGTCAGACATCGGGGTTTCTTCCTGGACTCATGGATCATTGGGGGGTGCGGTGACGGGGCCGGGACACGCCGGCGCACGCCGCGGAGGGGATCCCGGTCACGCCAGGAACGGCTTCACCACGAAGCACGTCCTGCGGGAGGAAGGGGAGCCTGAGAGCTCTTGTGGGGGCACATCATCTGCCTGCATCCACAAGAGGGAGACGCCACCGAGGCTACCCCACCCGATGATCGGCGCGCAACCACGTTCCCCGTCGGCCTGGTGAACGTGCCTTAGGTGCGTGACATGACTGGGCAACCGGCGCGGGCAGGGTGGCCACCCTGCGGTGTGACCGCGAATCGGCTGAACACATCCGCTTCCCTGACGAAGCGGTCCCGCGGCTAGACCCATAGCCCGCATCGTCCGGCGCAATCATCCGCTCATGCCGATGAGCGCGCTTGAGGCCGTAGCGTCGACGGACGTGACCACTGAGATCCACCCCTGCTGCGTCAGTCCGCGATCGCTCCATTGCATGTGTCTGTGCGTTTCTTCCCTCGCTCCCGCTGCGCACTCGTGACCGACTCCCCTGTCACACTGATCACCGGCGGTTCCAGTGGCATCGGGGCGCCAGCAGCTCGACGGCTGCTCGTGTGAAGCGCGAGAGGAAGGAAGTGGAGGAAACACAGTATGGGTCATCAAGAGCTTCGGCGGCGGTTTATGACGCTGACTACCGCCCATCTGGCGGATGCATGTATTCGCGCTCAGATTCTGGTGCGCTGTGCGCCTGCGCTTGTGCACGCTGTAGTACCTGGTAGCCGCTTAGCTGGGCGTGTGTTTCCTGCTCGACATGTCGGCAGCGTCGATATTTTCCTGGAAGCGCTCGAAGGGGCTGCACCTGGCGACGTGTTGGTGGTCGACAATGGCGGACGACTCGATGAAAGTTGCGTCGGCGATCTCGTGGTTCTAGAGGCTCAGGCTGCGGGGCTGGAGGGAATCGTGATCTGGGGGTTGCATCGCGACACAGCTGATATACGAGCGATTGGGTTGCCGGTCTTCAGCCTGGGTGCGATCCCCACCGGCCCTCAACGCCTCGATGTCCGTCCCCACGATGCGTTGGAGTCCGCCACTGTGGGACAGTGGACGGTGGGTCGTGAGGACTTGGTCCTGGGCGATGATGATGGCGTGCTCTTTGTGCCAGCCACCCACGCTGGGGACATCTTCACGCTTGCGGAGATGATCCGCGACATCGAGCGACGCCAGGCCGAACGGATCCGTGCGGGTGTCTCCCTGCGCAGTCAAGTGCAGTTTGACACCTACCTCGCTCAGCGCCAACACACGCCTTCCCTGAGTTTCCGTGATCACCTACGAGCCGTGGGTGGGGCTATTGAGGAATAACCTGGCATCTCAGGAATGTGGGAGGCACGCCAAAGCCGCCGTCGCGCGGGCCGTTGCCGCCCCAGACGTAGGGCTGGCCGAGTTGAGCGCAGGCGAAGGTGATGGCGGTTTGAGCGGCCGCTGAGAACGCGGCGGTACCGCAGGGTTGTGCGGCTGGCCAGCACGATTGACGTGCTGAGCACCCGTGACCAGCGCTTTGGTCTGTTCGTTGGCTCGGCGGCTTTACGGCTTGCGTGCCACGGCGCCGTAGGCGGAGTCAAGAGGCTCGTCCGTGCCGATCTCGGTAGTGGGCGCCCGCCACTGGCTAATCGACACCAGGCCCGGGTCCACCATCTCCAGCCCGTCGAAGCACTGGCCGATCTGCTCGTTGCTGCGGGGGATGTAGGGCACCCCTCCGGTCTTCGTGTAGGCCTCGCAGAGGTCGACATAAGCCTGGTTTGTGTCGTTGCCGTCCCACAACATGAGGTAGCTGTCAGACGGGACGGCGTCCATCACCCGGCCGACGATCGAGCGCGCATCGTCGTACTCGGCGACGTGGCCTAGCACGCCCATGAACATGACCCCGATCGGCTGGTTGAAGTTCAGCACGTTGCGGGCATCGGCGATGATCATGTCTGGGTCGTTGAAGTCGGCGTCGACGTAGGCGGTGACCCCCTCCGGGGTGGTGTTGCGTAGCAGGGCGCGGGCATGGACCAGAACCAGGGGGTCGTTGTCGACGTAGACGATCTTGGACTCGGGTGCGACTTGCTGGGCGACCTCGTGGGTGTTCTGCATCGTGGGCAGGCCGGTGCCGATGTCGAGGAACTGCCGGATGCCGGCCTCGCTGGCCAGGTAGCGCACGGCGCGGATGAGGAACTGCCGGGATTGAACAGCCATGGTGACGATGTCCGGGTACACCTTGATGCCGGCGTCACCGGCGGCACGGTCCACCTCGTAGTTGTCCTTGCCGCCCATCCAGTAGTTCCAGATTCGCGCCGAATGCGGCACACCCCTACTGATCTTGGTGGCCAGCTCGTCGCGCGGGTGGTCGGGCTGCTCGTCGGCCATATGTCAGACTCCTAGATGAACGATTTGGGTGCATGGCGGATGCTGCAGGTGATGTGCGTAACCGGCGCACGCGGTGACGTTACAAGAGCCCGACTATGGCCCGGACCGTTTCGGGGCCTCAGCGCGTCGGGCGCGCTGGGGCGAGATCGGGACATGGACAGCCCCGTCCCGCCGATAGCGCACAAGCCGCCCACCGGTACGCGCGGACACCTCTCGCGCCACGGGAGCGCAGCCGTTGGTACACGCTCAAATCCTGAAGATCGAAGGACGTGGAGCGCGCGGCCATACTCGGGACTTGTCGGCGCCTGTTCTCGTTGCGGTTGCGTCCTACGAGTAGTGTGATCTTCACTGCGGTGCGGGTCAACCAGTGACGGTGACGATGCTGTGAGGAGTGCCAACGCCGTCTCCGTTGTGGTCGTGGGGGGAATGTTGAGCCGGGTCATGGAGGCTTGGCTTAGTGGCCGTTTGCTTAACCTTTCAATTGGCGTCCGGCGAATTCATTGCTTGACGCAGTCGCAGCGCGGCTGCCCAGCTTCCGTGTGGCCCGTTGATTAGTACCGGTGGGTTGGCCTCCATGCCGGCCAGCGCAGGAATCCGATCCGCCGAAACCAGCACCAGTTGGGCACCTGCCTCGGCGGCCACCAGCAGGATGTCGTGTGCTGGCAACAGCGGATCTACCACCAGCGGCACCGCCCCTTGCTGGATCACACCAGCGAAGGTCTCGGCGAAACCAGGACCTTCGGACAGCATCATGAGCACCCGATCGCCAGGACGCGCGTCGAGTTCAGCCAGCGCGGCAACGACTGCAGTTTGATCGATTGGCTGGGGATAGCTCTCATTGATGAGTCTGTTCAGAAAGCTTATGGTACTGGTGGGTGACTCCGCCTGGATGCACAGATTGTCCATGATTTCCAGGTATTCCCCGGTGTCGCGATTCCTGTCCAGGTAGACGGCATTGGTGAGATGTTCGAGGTAGACGACGTCGGGCAGGTCGGGCGCGGAGAACCGTAGGATGGTGAACGGGCCACCTGCCGCGGCGTGGCCACCGGCGTCAAAGGGCACGATCTGCAGAATGATGTTAGGTCGCTGGGCCATCTCGATCAGATGCAGCAGCTGTGCTCGCTGGATCTTCTGATCACCTAGCGGTCGCCGGAGCGCGGCCTCATCCAGCGCCACCCACAGGTCGGGCGCCCCAGGTTGGCTCAAGAACGCTTGACGGGCCATTCGCAGCGCGACGCGACGATCGATCTCGCCGTAAGACACGCGCAGGTGGCGCAGCAGCATGACGGCGCGTGCATAGTCCCTGGTCTGCAGCAGCCCGGGCACGAGCTGGGGCTCGTAGGTACGGATGACCGACGCGGCCTGCTCCAGACCGAGATAGGTCTCAAACCAGTTCGGCAGCACGTCGCCGTATTCGCGCCACCAACCGGGTACGTTGGCTTGGCGGGCGAGGGTGAGAAGCGTCTCGCGTTCCTCGGCATCGGTGACGCCGTAGAGAGTGAGCAGGTCAGCCACGTCCCGTTCCTTGGAACCAACCCTGCCGAGTTCGAGACGGCTAATCTTGCTGCTAGAGGAGCGGATGGTGTATCCGGCGGCCTCACGGGTGATTCCGCTGGCCTCGCGCAGCCGACGTAGGTGGCCGCCCAAAGCGATGCGCAGTGTGGTTGGCTTTCCCTGCCACAGGGCCGGATTAGGTCGAAGGGACAGGTCGCGATCTGGTTGAGCTCTCAAGGCTTCCCCTAGGTGAGCGCGGCGGCCTCCCTACACCACCGCCGAGTTCGCCACAATCGCCCCGATACAGTCGTGGCTGAAATGGTGAGCGTCACGTCCAGCGATGGGGACCAGAGTACCCTCCGTTCGCTGCTGCGGGGAACGCTGGACAGCTGGGCTGCTGCACCTGCTCGACCCGGCCAGCTGTAGACCCTGCCAGCACCCGGCTGACACCACCTGCGTGCACAACGGACCTGCCTGGTTGCAGACGCGGTGGGTGGCGGTTTGGTTGCGGTGGTGGGTTTGACGGCGAGGTTGATGACACAGTTGGAGATCACAACACCAGCGCCACTGAGCACGCCCGCGTGGCGCCTATGCTGGGGGCATGACAGCGGCGCGCTCGTTTGAGTTACCTCCGCACAGAGTGGTGCCCCGGTGGAGGCGGTGGAAGAGGCCGAGGACGTCCGGGCTGCTCGTGCTGCGCTAGCTGGATGTGCGCCTCGGGTCCCACTGTCTGAGGTGCTGACGGAATACGCCGATGACCTTGCCGCATACCCGGACGTAGCTGCTCGGTGAGCGGCCGCTACACGGTCGAGTTCGAGCGGTCAGCAAAGATTGAAGTTATTGGACAGTCCGTTGGACACCGCCCGGTGGTAGGTCGGGCGAGCGCCAGCTGCCTCGGCCAGCAGGGGCGACGGACACCTCAAGAGCGATCGCCTGGGTATCGCTGTCGTACTCGCTCGGGTCGCCCTCCAACGCAAACTCGATTGCATCCATGCACTCGCGCTGGGCGTCCTCGCGGGTCGCCGTGCCGCCGCCGTTGATGTGCAGAGCAGGCACGCGGTAGTGCCAGGTGTTCGCCTCGTCATCGAAGAAGAACTCGGCTCGCAGCGTGGTGCTCATATGATCATCATCCTGT
This sequence comes from Pseudonocardiaceae bacterium, assembly GCA_049673305.1. GTDB lineage: Bacteria > Actinomycetota > Actinomycetes > Mycobacteriales > Pseudonocardiaceae. Next base: position 6,858 of record JBATXM010000210.1, read on the forward strand.
AGCTTGCGCAGTTCAGCCAGGGTGTAACCGTAGTCTTTGGCGATCCGGGCCATCGCCGGCCCGCCCAGGTCGACGCTCTCATGGTAAGCCCAGATGCGCTGTCGATCGTCCTTCACCAGGACACGATGCGACCCGCGGCGGCGGGTCTCGGTCCAGCCATCGCGCTTGAGCGCGGCGAGGACGCGGGCAGCCTTCGGCATGTGACGGAAGGATACTGGACGTGATCATCTCGAGGGGTAGCGATCGTCAACGAGGCGGGCTCGCCCCTGTTTCTCAGAGGGGCTGTTGCATGATCATAATGCGGGTGGTGCAGGGTGGGTCTGACAGCTCGTCACACATGCGCTGCTCAAGGTCCACCTAGTGGGGGTTCTCGGTCAGTGGTCCGTTAAGGAACTCCACGTGGGATCAGACCGGGCAATCGATCGAGCACGTATGCCCGCCGCACAGCTGAGCAGCCCAGTCGCGTGGTGTGCTCATCTGATGGCGGCGCCGCTTTTGGGGTCGAAGAAGTACAGCCGCTCGAGATCCACGCCGATCCGGGTGAGTGCGCCCTGCTGCACCGTGGCGCGGCGATCCAGGCGCGCTGTCAGCGGCAGCGAGGTAGCGCCGCCGTTCAGGGAGAAG
>JBATXM010000211.1:0-11061 GCA_049673305.1 Pseudonocardiaceae bacterium
ACCACTCCGACTGGCGAATCGACATGACCAGCGGCATCCCAGAATTCCACCCACCAGCGTGGCTGGGCGGCCTACCACGCCGCAACCCCATCCACCTCACTCCCGCCCTGATCCGAAACCGCCAATAGCGACAGGCCCCCACACCACCTACCATGGGAGAAGGCACACGGGGCGGTTTTGAATCGGTCGTGGCGACGGTCAATGATCTGACGCTGCCAGCGACAATGGCAAAGTTCACCCCCGAAAGATTAACGCAGTTCTGCACTAGTCATGCTGCGAACAGGCACGCCGCCCGTGGAACGGCCGCCCGATCAACCCGCACAACCCCGACGGTGCTGGCAGAGTGTCAGGCGCAGGCAGCGGACTACGGTCCTCGGCATGACCGAACCGTCCTACCTGCGCACCACCCGGGCGGCCTACGACACCATCGCCGTCGACTACGCCAAGCGCTTCAGTACCGAGCTTGAGGCCAAGCCGCTGGATCGTGCGCTGCTTGCCGCGTTCGCCGAACTCGTGCAGGCCGCCGGTGTCGGGCCGGTCGCCGATCTCGGTTGCGGCCCTGGCCACGTGACAGCGCACCTGCACTCTCTCGGATTGACCGTTTTTGGCGTCGACCTGTCGCCCACGATGGTTGCACTGGCCCGGCGGGCGCACTCGGGTCTGCGGTTCGACGAGGGTTCGATCACCGCCCTGGACCTGACGGACGGCGTTCTCGGCGGCATCGTCGCCTGGTACTCCATCATCCACACCTCACCGGAGCGGTTGCCGGTGGCGTTCACCGAGTTCCACCGGGTGCTGGCCCCGGGCGGCCACCTGCTGCTCGCCTTCCAGGTCGGCGACGAGCCTCTGCACCTGGCACAGGCGTTCGGCCACGCGGTGTCGCTCGACTTCTACCGGTGGTCGCCCGACCGTGTCGCCGAGCTGTTGAGCCAGGCCGGGTTTGTCGTGGTCGCCCGGCTGCTGCGCGAACCTGACGAAACCGAGAAGGTCCAGCAGGCCCACCTGCTGGCCCGCAAACTGGGGAAGTCATAGCTACCAAACACGAGGCACTCTCGCACGCCTCCACCGTCCTGTCCTACGCCTGGCTACTGTGTATGCATGTCCCGCGCTGCTGCCGTGACCGACAATTTGGCCCTGCCGGGTGCCAAGCCCGGCGAGATCCGAGCTGCCCTGCACCCGGAGTACCGCGACGAGTTCGACCGGGACTACCGAGCCGCGCTAGCCGAGGCTGGTCGGTCGCTGGACCTGGACGGCATCCACGACACGCTGGAGCACTGGCGGATGCGCTCGTGGATCACACGGGACAAGCAAAAATACCGGTGGGTCGTCCGACGCGCCGTCGAGCTGCTCACCGGGCACGAGCCACCCCCCGAGGAGCCGGTTGCTGTCACCGAGGCGAGGTTGTAGACGCCCAAATTGTAGACCGTCAACACCGACGACTCAGCGCAACACCAGGTCGCTGCGTTGCCCGTCGAGGCACTGGCTGCCTACGCCGAGTTGCGGGTGGTGTTGGAGACCGATCCATGGAGCGGGCGGTCCATCAATCGGGACAACCCGCAGGGCGCTGTGCGGGTGGGCTTGTTCGGTACCCACGGCATGGTGGTGTATCTCATCCTGGAAGACCAACGCCGAGTCGAGGTGTTGCTCGTCCAGTGGGCGGGCTGACGCAAGCTGGGGTCAGCCGGGCCAGCGTCCGCTGGACCGGAGCTCGTAGCGGCGCTGCGCGTAGGCCAGGTCATCACGCCAGAGCCGGGCGGCGGCCCAACGCATGGCAGGGCGCATCAGTGACGCGCCTCGACGGGCGACGGCGAACCCTGGACGGGGTGAGCTGGCGATGGTCGCCTCAATCACTGCGGTGCGGGGATGATCGGAGTCATCGACACCCAGCGGAACGGCGTGTGTCTCGACGATGCTGCCGGCGCCCTCGCCTTCCAGGATGTCCATCACCACCGTCCTCGGCTCGGGGCAGCTGAACGCCGCCCGCACCGGAACCCCGATCCGCTTGGTGATCCGGAAGGCGACCTCCACCACGAACCGGTCGACGTCCTCACTAGGCTCCTCGACCACCCGGAGCCCGACGAACGAGTACGGGTGAAACCAGCTGCCGTGCCACGGGTCAAGCCGGTTGGCGACCACGTCTTCGGGCTCACAGCGCCCGATCCCGGTGTACACCGCGTCCAGGCTGATCTCCGGGTCAGGGCGGCGCGGCAGCACTGGCATGGGCAGAGCCTCCTCACCACCCACGGAGTCCAGCCGTACCCAGGCCAGCACGCCGTCATCGTGGGCCGGCAACGGTTCCCACCCCGGCACCCCGTGCGCCCCGATTGCCAGACCGTGCCAGCGGCACACCAGCTTCCCGCCCGCCACCGCCGCACGACACAAGGGCGCGCCCAGGTGTGGGCACTCGCCGGGGCCGGCGTGCAGCGCGCCGTCGGAGGTGCGCCAGGCCACCACCTCGACACCCGCGATGGTGCGTCCGAAAGGTTGATCGGCCCGGACCTCCCGGCTCGCGGCGAGCACGTACCAGTTGCCCGAGGGCCGGGCCTGCGCCCGTTTCAGCGCCGCCTCAATCAGACCGGGCCGGGCGTCACGCCAGGTAGGTCGCTGACCAGCCCAGGTCCAGGCCGGCAGCCGCCGCAGCGGCACTCCTCCTGTGACCATCTGCCCCTCACCTTTTTTAGCGACGCACCGTAAGCGAATCCCCATATTTTGCGCCACCGGGCCCGGACCGGTACGACTGTAACGATGGAGATGGGGACGACGGAAGGGACCCCGCACACCGGTGAGGCGGTGTTGCCCGACGGCTACTTGGTAGAACCGCAGGCCGACGACTTCGAACACGCCACAGCTGCTCCGCTCGACCTGTACTGGTACAAACGAGCGATCTTCTACGAGGTGCTGGTTCGGGCGTTTCACGACCACGACGGCAATGGCGCCGGCGACCTGATCGGCCTCACTCACAAGTTGGATTACCTGGAGTGGCTGGGCATTGACTGTCTGTGGCTGCCGCCGTTCTATGCCTCCCCGTTGCGCGACGGCGGTTACGACATCGCCGATTTTCGGGCCGTCTTACCCGAGTTCGGCACCGTGGAAGATTTCGTGCTGCTGCTCGACGAGGCGCACCAGCGGGGCATCCGAGTAATTACCGATCTGGTCATGAACCACACCTCTGACCAGCATCCCTGGTTCCAGGAATCTCGCCGCGATCCGCACGGGCCCTACGGCAACTTCTATGTGTGGAGCGACAAGAACACCGCCTATCCGGATGCCCGGATCATCTTCATCGACGCTGAGACGTCGAACTGGACGTATGACCCGGTACGTGGGCAGTTCTACTGGCATCGGTTCTTCTCCCACCAGCCCGACCTCAACTACGAGAACGGGGAAGTCCGCGAGGCGATGCTCGACGTGCTGCGGTTCTGGCTGGACCTGGGAATCGATGGCTTCCGGCTGGACGCGGTGCCCTACCTGTTCGAGGAGGAGGGAACCAACTGCGAGAACCTGCCGCGCACCCATGAGTTCCTCAAGTGCTGCCGCCAGGTGGTCGACGAGTATCCCGGACGGGTGCTGCTGGCCGAGGCCAACCAGTGGCCCGCTGACGTGGTGAAGTACTTCGGCGACCCCGCAGTGGGCGGCGACGAATGCCATATGGCGTTTCATTTCCCGCTGATGCCGCGCATCTTCATGGCGGTGCGCCGGGAATCCCGGTTCCCGATCTCGGAGATTCTGGCCCAGACTCCGCCCATCCCGTCCGGCGCCCAATGGGGGATCTTCCTGCGCAACCACGACGAGCTGACCCTGGAGATGGTCACCGACGAGGAACGCGATTACATGTACAATGAGTACGTCAAGGACCCCCGGATGCGGGCGAATATCGGTATCCGTCGGCGGCTGGCGCCGCTGTTGGACAACGACCGCAACCAGCTGGAGTTGTTTACTGCGCTGCTGCTGTCGCTGCCCGGCTCTCCCGTGCTCTACTACGGCGACGAGATCGGGATGGGGGACAACATCTGGCTGGGTGACCGGGACTCGGTACGCACGCCGATGCAGTGGACCCCGGACCGCAACGCGGGATTCTCCACCTGTGATCCAGGCCGCATCTACCTACCGGTGATCATGGACCCGGTATACGGCTACCAGGCGGTCAACGTCGAGGCGCAGTGTGGGTCGTCACAGTCGCTGCTGAACTGGACCCGGCGGATGATCCAGGTGCGCCGCGAGCACTTGGCCTTCGGGTTGGGCGGCTTCACTGAGCTCGGCTCGTCCAACCCCAGCGTGCTGGCCTATCGTCACCACCACACCGGCAACCACGACACCGATGAGGATCTCGTCATCTGCGTGAACAACCTCTCCCGCTTCCCGCAGCCCGTGGAGCTCGACTTGTGCGAGCACGAAGGCGGTGTCCTGGTCGAGCTGACCGGCGGCGTACGCTTCCCGCCGATCGGGGAGCTGCCCTACCTGCTCACGCTGCCCGGTCACGGCTTCTACTGGTTCCAGATCATTCCTCCGGACCCCGGATGTGAGCCATGATCAGTGCCGTTGAGCTGCTCAGGGAGATCGCCGATGCGCTGGCGGCGGTGTTGCCTGAGCAGCGCTGGTTCGCCGGCAAGGGCCGCCCGGTGCACGCGGTCATCCCGGTGCACGCCACCGACCTCGCCGGGGCCGATCCCCGGCTGGTGCACGCAGTCATCGAAGTCGATCAAGGTGAGCAGCACCGGGATCGCTACCAAGTCCTGCTCGGGGTGCGCAGCGACCTACCCGAGGCCCTCGGACACGCCTGGGTGACCGCCTGCGGGGACCACGCGGTGTACCAGGCGATACACGACCCTGAGCTCACCGCCGTGCTGCTGAACCTGATGGCCCGAGGTGCGGAGGTGGATGGGCTGCGCTTCACCACCGAGCCGGGCGTCACGCTGGACACCGCGCAGCGCTCCCGCTCGGTCGGGGCGGATCAGTCCAACACCTCGCTGGTCTACGGGAAGAGCTACATCCTCAAGCTGTTCCGCAAATTGGCTGTGGGCTCCAACCCGGACTTGGAACTGCATCGCGCGTTGGCCGCTGTGGGCTGCACGCACATCGCGGCGCCGCTGGGCGGCATCGAAGGTGAGCTCCGGGGCGCCGCAGTCACCTACGGCATGCTCACCGAATACCTGCGAAGCGCCGCCGATGGCTGGGCGATGGCGACGGCAAGTGTGCGGGACCTGCTGGCGGAGAACCTGCTCACCGACAGCGTGACAGGCCCGGTGGCGCACACCCATCCCGAGGACGTCGGTGGTGATTTCGCCTCCGAGGCGTACCGGCTCGGCCATGCGGTGGCCACCGTGCACACCGACTTGGCCACCGCGCTGGGCAGCTCCCCAGCTCCCGCCGGATATCTCGACGCGGTGGCCGAGGGTATGCACCACAGGCTGGACGGCGTGCTCGGGCAGGTGCCTGAGCTCGCACCGCACGAGGACGCGCTGCGGGCGGCCTTCGACGCGGTGCGCGGTCTCGACGGGCCGGTGCCGGTGCAGCGGGTGCACGGCGACCTGCACCTCGGCCAGGTGTTGCGCAGTGTCACCGGCTGGATTCTGATCGACTTCGAGGGCGAGCCGATGGCGCCACTGGCTGCTCGCGTCGCCCCCACGTCCGCGCTGCGCGACGTCGCTGGGATGCTGCGCTCCTTCGACTACGCCGCCAACTACCTACCGCTGGGCGACGCCGACCCCGAGCAGCGCGCCGCAGTGACCCTGGCCTGGACCACCCGCAACCAGGACGCGTTCTGCGACGGCTACGCGCACGCCGCACCCGACCCGCGCAAGCACGCCGTCCTGCTCCGTGCCTTCGAGCTGGACAAAGCCGTCTACGAGGTCAACTACGAGCACAACAACCGCCCCCAGTGGCTGCCCATCCCACTAGCAGCCATCACCCGCCTCACCACCTGACCCCTTTCCCGCATTCAGCGGGCTCAGCGGGGTTATTCGCGCTCGTTTACCCCGCTGAGCCCGCTGAATGCGGGAGGCTGGGTTTGTGTGATGAGGCGGTGGCCTCGAAGTCGTTGAGGGCGCTGGTGAACTCCGTGATGCAGTGGCGCAGGCCGGCTTCGTTCGTCACCATGACCAGCTCCTCATGACCACCCATGGTGAACTCGACGGAGTCACCGGCGACGAGCGCGAGGAACTGGTCGAGGTCGCCCGCGCGTCGCAGAGTCGGCGACCCCGAGGCGGTCACTGGGCCACGATTCCCGGCAGCCACCGCCGCTTCCTCGACATGGAGCGCCAAGCCACTTCGGCGATCTTCTACTCTGGCGAGATCATCCACGGCATGCTGCAGACCGAGTGCTACGCCCAGTCCCTGCTGCGCTGGAACAGACTGCACCCGCCGGAAGTGCTGGAGCGAATGCTCAAACTGCGGATGGGACGCAGTGCCGCCTTGAGCCGCACCGACCGGTCGCCGCTGCGATTGTGGTGCATCCTCGGTGAAGCCGCGCTGCGCTCCGGTGTCGGCGGCGCGGCAGTGATGCGCGAGCAACTGGAGCACCTGATCACCATGACCATCCTGCACGACAACGTGGTGGTGCAGGTGTTGCCGATCGGCTCCGGGGTGCACGCTTACATCAGGCTGACCGCGACACTCTACGACTTCCCGCCACCCGCGCCGCAGATGCTGCATTTCGACGGCAGCGCGTACAGCACCTTTCAGGACAACGAGGCCGAAGTCGCACCCGCCGCGCATAGAATGGACCTCCTCCGGGCCAAGGCATTGGGCCACGAGGAGAGCACCGAGTTCATCAGGGCGATCCTCAGCGAACTAGAGGAGAGGTAGCACCATGCCCCGCGTCACCGGCGAGTGGTTCCTGCCGCAGCGATCGCACAACGGAGTCGATTGCGTGCAGACCAAGTTTACCAAAGACGCAGTTTACGTGCGCAACAATCTGCGCCCGGATGCGGGAACCGCCGTCTTCGACCACGCCGAGTGGGCCGTGTTCATTGCCAGCGTCAAAGACGGTGACTACGACTTGTAGAGTCGGCCCATGGTCACCGAAGGCGACGACTACCAGGCATGCCTGGAGGCGGTGGCGGCGCTGGGCAAACACGACCCCGACACCGCCGTCGCGGTCCTCGAACCGCTGCTCACCCAACCTGGCTGCCGCTGCCTCGGGGAAGCGGCGTTCCTGCTCGGCGTGGCCCGGCTGGCACAGTTTCAGCCCGACGGGATCCGCAGGCGAGCCGCCGCCGAAGCGTTCGCGATCGCCGCAGCCCAGGATCACTCGGTCTACGCGCCAGCCGCCGCCTACCGCTACGCCACACTGTTCAACAGCAGTGACGGTACGGCCATCCGCGCCGTGTGGCAGCGGGTCGCCGACACCAGCCGCCGCGCCTACAGCCCGGTCGCGCACTTCGTGATCGGACACAGCCTGCACCAGGAAGGCCTTGATGCCGAGCAACCGATGACGGAGGCCTTCACCAGCGGTGATCCGGAGTACGCACCCAAGGCCGCAATCTGGCTGCTGGAGCAGGCCGCCCGGGCCGGGCACGAGAAGCGCGTCGAGCGCATCGCGAGTGTGATCAATCTTGAATTCGGGCCCTTCTTCATCCACAACGACTTCGACTACCGCGAGTGGCTGGTACCGCTGTTACGACGGCAGCTGCTCGATCACTTGTCCCCAATCGGCGTGCTGCGCGCGACGCACGCGCTCGCCCAGGTCGATGGCGTTACTGACTCCCCCACGGTAGCGACGATGCTGCGAGATCACCTTCACGCCCAGGACACCGGCGAGGAGGACGCCGCGCCCAGCTCCGATGAGATGACGCGCCGACCCTGGTGGACCGGCACCGTCGCCGCCCACCAGGACCAGGGCACTCTTCCCGAACTGGCCAACGACCTGTTCTGGGTGATCCACCAGCTTTACCTCCAGCCCGCCCTCGCACACGCCGAAGGCGAGGTCGAAAAGCCGGAAGCCCTAGTGCGCGACATCGTGCACACCGTGGATGACTTCAGCTGGGGCCCGCTGCTGCACGAGGACTTCCGGCAATGGATCAACCTCGTGCTGCAGGAGGAGGCCCTGCCACCAGGCTGGCCTTATGAGGACGACGGAACACCAGCGGAGCAGCCGTAAGCCGCCAACGCCGTGGACACAGCGCACGACGGTGGTGGTACCGAAGTACTACCACCCTGCTACGATAGCTCCATGGCAGTCAAGAAGATCAGTATCTCGCTCGACTCCGAGGTCTTCGAGCGGGCGAAGCGGGCTGCAGGCTCGCAGGGAATCCCGCTCTCAGCCTGGCTGTCCCATGCGGCAGCGGAAGCGGCAGGCCTGGCTGAGGCCCGCGCCGCGCTCGCCGAGTACATCGAGGTGTACGGCGAACCCGATGAAGCTGCCATGGCGCAGACCCGCGCCCGGCTCGACAAGGCCGGTGTCGGGCAGTGGGAGACCGCCGACGAAGCGGCCGCCCGGATGGCCGCACTGGCCCGGTTGCGGGGCGAGCTTCCCGCCGAGCCCCAACGACGAGCCGGATGAGCCCCCAACGACGCATCATCCTCGACGCCGGTGCGCTCATCGACATCGAGACAGATCCCCGAGGCGAAACCTTCCGCAGTTGCGTGAAGGCATTCGAGGACGGGTACCGCCCATATCTGCCGAGTGTGGTGCTCGCCCAGGTCTGGCGAGACGGTACCCGGCAACATCCGTTGCGGATGGTGCGCCGGCTGTGCACCGTGTTGCCCTTCACCGAACATACCGCCGAGGACGTCGGGCGCATCCTGGCTCGAAGCCGGACATCCGACGTCGTCGACGCGGCCGTGATCGTCGCGGCCATCGAGCACAACGCCGCAGTGCTCACCTCCGACCCCAAGGATCTCGCAAAACTCGCCAGCGCCACCGAGTACCCGGTCCGCCTCCTCACCGTCTGAACGCACCCCCGCTCCGCGACAAGTTAGGCTCCGGCCATGTCCAAGCCGTCCCTGCTCACCCCGCAGAGCACCGATTTCCCCCGCTGGTACCAGGACGTCGTCGCGCGGGCCGAGTTGGCTGACAACGGCCCGGTGCGCGGCACGATGGTGATCAGACCGACGGGGTACGCGCTGTGGGAGCGGATGCAGCGCGAGGTCGACGACCGGATCAAAGCCGTCGGTGGGCAGAACGCCTACTTCCCACTGCTCATCCCCGAGTCTTACCTCACGCGTGAGGCCGAACACGTCGAGGGATTCAGCCCCGAGCTGGCCGTGGTGACCCATGCCGGGGGCAAGCAGCTGGAGGAGCCGGTGGTGGTCCGGCCGACCAGCGAGACGATCATCAACTCCTTCTTCTCCCGGTGGGTGCAGTCTTACCGTGACCTGCCGATGAAGCTGAACAACTGGTCCAACGTGGTGCGCTGGGAGCTGCGTCCCCGGATCTTCCTGCGCACCACGGAGTTCCTCTGGCAGGAGGGCCACACCTGCCACGCCACCGAAGCCGAGGCGCGGGCCCACGCCCGGGAGGTGCTCGACGACGTCTACGGCGCGTTCATGACCGACGTGCTGGCGATCCCGGTCGTCAAGGGCCGCAAGACCGCTCGGGAACGGTTCGCGGGTGCGACCAACACGCTGACCTGCGAAGCGATGATGGGTGATGGCAAGGCGCTGCAGATGGGCACCAGCCACGAGCTCGGCCAGAACTTCGCCCGCGCCTTTGATGTGCAGTACCTGGCCGCTTCCGGCCAACGGGAGTATGTCTGGCAGACCTCCTGGGGGGTGTCCACCCGGATGGTCGGCGGGTTAATCATGTGTCATGGCGACGACGCCGGGCTGCGGGTGCCACCGCGGCTCGCCCCGGTGCAGGCGATCGTGCTGGTCGTCAAGGACGACGTGGAGGTCCGGACCCGCGCGCACCAGATCGTCGGCGAGCTTCGCGACGCCGGGATCCGCGCGGTGCTCGACGAACGCATCGACGTCAGCTTCGGGCGCCGAGCCATCGACGCCGAGCTCAAGGGGATCCCGGTCCGGGTGGAGCTCGGGCCCCGCGACGTCGCCGCAGGCAAGGCCGTGCTGGTCAGGCGCATCCCGGGCACCAAAGAGCCGGTGGCCCTCAGCACCGTGGTACCCGAGATCAACGCCGCGCTCCACGCCGACCAGCAGACCCTCCACGACCAGGCACTGGCCCGCCGGGAGGCGGCGTCACCGCACGTCAAGTCGATCGAGGAGGCCCTGGAGGCAGCCGCCCACGGCTGGGCCCGCATCCCCTGGTCGGCACTCGGCGAGCAAGGCGAAGCACAGCTCGCCGATCACGCTGTGACCGTCCGCTGCCTCACCCGACCCGACGGCAGCCTGCCGGAGCGCGGTGACGAATCAGATCTCATCGCCTGGATCGGCCGCTCATACTGAGAAGTCCCGGGACGGTCACCGGGAGGTGAACGGATTATGCAGCCGCGCCCCGGTACCCACGACGTCGCTGATGTTGTGGGTCACGAGCGTCCAATCGTGCACCTTGGCGGTCGCGGCCAGCAGCCCGTCGACGACGGGAACCGGATCGGGGACGTTGAGCCTGCCCCATTCCTCGGCCACCTGCGCGGTGACCAGGACGACGCGGTCAGAGTAGGCGCGCAACAGCCCCGCGAGCCACTGATCAAAGACCGCCGCCTGCGCCCGGTCACGCCGTTGCAGCCGGCAGACTCCCTGTCGGATCTCTCCGACGGTAAGCACACTGAGATACAGCTGCCGGGAGTCAACCCCGAGTCGAACCAGGCGGCTACCCCGGTGTCGGGGGCACATCTGCACAGCTCTGACAGGACGTTGGCGTCGAGCAGGAAGCTCACCGTTCGTCAACGAAGTGGACCGAGCGGGCAGGCTCGCAGGGCCGGACGATCTCCAGAGCGTCGAGGTCCGGCGCTGACCTCAGGTAATCCTTAAGATCGACTTCGGCGCCCGCCAGCCTGCGCTGCTCGGCTTCTTGAAGCTGCCACTCCATCTCGTCCATCCTAGACCGAACTTGCTGTGACTCTCCGTAGCAATGCCGGTCTGACCAGCGTCTGAGTCCACGACACGCCTCCAATTGTAGTCACTAAAATACTGGCAAGAAGGAGATCGTTGTGATCTAATTGTCCT